>NZ_JCALDH010000006.1:0-277745 GCF_059812765.1 Mycobacterium sp. NGS39
GAGCGTGTAAAGAGCACCCTTGTCGCGGGGGTCCGTGGTGCAGCGCGCTGCGCCCGGTAATCCGTCGATGACGACTGCCTGTCCATAAGCGGCTCGCATGTTGAACGCCGTTGCTGCGTCTATTGGGAAGCTGGCGGGAAGGTTCAGCTGGGATGTGACGAAATGAGGGCCGGTGTCGTACGTACAGAAAGGTGCGGTGGCGCCCGGCTCATCTCCTGCGGGCATGAGTGTTGCTGAGGTGTCACCGAGGAATCTCTCGGCCTCTTCCTTGGTAACCCAATCGCATGGGTGGTACGCCGGAGGGGTTGCTTGGAGATCAACGGGCACAACTCGAATCGTCAGCCAGTCGTTGCGGCTAGTCGGTGTGCCTTGTGGCGGGGAAATTTCGGCTATGCGGTATTCGGTGTTCTTGTCATTATCGGCGGGTTCATTGTTTATGTCGTGTCCGTCAGGCGCTATCGCTTTGATGTTGTCCCAGCATGCAAGCGAGCCACCGACCGCGTCAGCGGCGATCAGACCAACAACTTCGGGGACGGGCCGTGGCCACTTCTGCATCTCGCACGCCTGCCGAACGGTCGACGGTGCGAGCACTGACTGAGGTGGCGACTTGATCGCATTTGACGATTCATCCAGCCTTCTCGAAGTCGTACTGCTGCAAGCGGCGAGTATCACTGCGACGATTACCGGCAGTACCAGCAAGAACCCTCGTGACATAGACAGAACTATGCCAGCGGGTATCCCTCGATCGGTACACCGCAGTTGGCGTCGACGAGATTGGCGCGGCGATGATCGCCGCTAGCAAAGCTTGATAATGATGAGCGGAGCTCGCACGACCGATCGATCGGTACGTTTCGTGCAGCGTGCTAGTCGAGTGCAAACAGAGCGAAACACCTTATTGCGAAATACGTCGAGGCATGCTCGATATCTTGACTCAATGCGCTGTGCTTCGCCGATATTTCTGAGACGAGCGACAAATATGCAGGTTAGTAACTGCTCGTAGTGTCGCTCAGTCCAGGTAGTCGCGCAATACCTGAGAACGGCTGGGATGGCGCAACTTTGACATCGTCTTCGACTCGATCTGGCGTATGCGCTCGCGCGTAACGCCGTAGACCTGACCGATCTCGTCGAGCGTGCGCGGCTGTCCGTCGGTGAGTCCGAACCGCAGCCGCACCACGCCGGCCTCGCGCTCCGACAGCGTCTCCAGCACCGACTGGAGCTGATCCTGCAACAGCGTGAAGCTCACCGCGTCGACGGCCACCACGGCCTCGGAGTCTTCGATGAAATCGCCCAGCTGCGAGTCGCCTTCGTCGCCGATGGTCTGATCCAGGCTGATCGGTTCACGCGCGTACTGCTGAATCTCCAGCACCTTCTCGGGCGTGATGTCCATTTCCTTGGCCAGCTCTTCGGGCGTCGGCTCGCGGCCCAAGTCCTGCAACAGTTCGCGCTGAATGCGGCCGAGCTTGTTGATCACCTCGACCATGTGCACCGGAATACGGATCGTGCGCGCCTGATCGGCCATCGCGCGGGTGATCGCTTGGCGAATCCACCAGGTGGCGTAGGTCGAGAACTTGTAACCCTTTGTGTAGTCGAACTTCTCGACTGCGCGGATCAAACCGAGGTTGCCCTCTTGGATGAGGTCCAAGAACGCCATGCCGCGGCCGGTGTAACGCTTGGCCAGCGACACCACGAGTCGCAGATTCGCTTCGAGGAGATGGTTTTTCGCGCGGTCGCCGTCACGGCAGATCCACATCATGTCGCGACGTTGAGCGGGGGGCAGCTTCTCGCCGCGCTCGGCCATCTCGGCCATCAGCTGCGTGGCGTACAGGCCGGCCTCGATCCGCTTCGCCAGCTCCACTTCCTCCTCGGCGTTGAGCAGCGCTACCTTGCCGATCTGCTTGAGGTAGGCACGTACCGAGTCGGCCGATGCGGTAAGTTCGGCGTCCTTGCGTGCCTGGCGCAGAGCTTCGGATTCCTCTTCGTCCCAGACGAAGTCGCCCGACGCCTTGTCCTTCTCGCTCGGTTCGGCGATCTCGTCGTCTTCGGCCGCCGGCAGCTCCTCGCTCGCCTCGGCGGTCTCGCTCTCGCCCTCGGCCACCTCGACCGCGTCCTCGACGTCCTCGTCCGCTTCCTCTTCGAGGTCGTCGAGTTCCAGATCCGCATCGTCGACGACGATGTCGTCGACCGGCTCCTCGAGTTCGAGATCGGTGTCGAGTTCTTCGGCGGCTTCTTCGACGCCGGCGCCCTTGGTGTCGACGGACTCCGGCGACGTCGCCTTCTTCGACCGGCTGCGCGACGGAGCTTTGGCCGCTTGGGCCTCAACCGCCTCTTCGCGGGCAGTCCGCGGCTTGGTGGTTGTCTTCGCGGCTGCCTTGTCGGGCGCCTTGGCCGTCGTCGACTTCGATTGAGCCGTCTTCGTCGCCTTCGTCGCGCGCTTGGCCGGCGCGGACGCCTTGGCCGCTGTCCGCTTGGCGGGGGTCTTGGTAGCGGTGCGCTTCGCCGGCTCTTCGGTGGCCTGGCTTGCCTTCGTCGCTGCCACGTACTCCCTTTCGCGTCTGCCGACATCGCCAGCGTTGCGCAGGGGCCTCACCTGGAGCGGCCCAGTTGCGGCTGCCTTGCGCTGTGTCGAATGTCGGCGTGTTGTTTCAGTCTTGGATTTTCGCCGCTGTCTTCGATTTGCGGCCGCCGACGACCATTGTAACGACAGCGCCCGCTCAAACCCCGCTGAGCGGGCTGATTGTGCTGGTCACATCGACCTCTGCGGCCATTGCCGCGCCGACGATTCCCGCGGTGTTCTGCAGCGCTGCTGCAACCACCGGGGTGCGGCACTTGAGCAACGGGACCCATTTGTCGGCTTTGCGGCTGATACCGCCGCCGGCGATGAACAGATCCGGCCATATCGCGTTCTCGATCGCCACCAGCACCTTGGTCACTTCGGGCGCCCAGCGCTTGTAGCTCCAGCCGTGCTTTTCCTTCACCGACGACGCAGCCCGGTGCTCGGCTTCCATTCCGCCCACTTCGATGTGGCCGAATTCGGTGTTGGGCAGCAGCACGCCGTTGTGGATCACCGCCGAGCCGATACCGGTACCGAACGTCAGCAGCACGATGACGCCGGTCTGATCCTTGCCCGCCCCGAACCTTTCTTCGGCCAGGCCCGCCGCGTCGGCGTCGTTGAGCACGGTCACCGGCTGCCCGTCTAGCGCCGCGCCGATCACTTTGGTGGCCTCGGTGCCGATCCACGCCTTGTCGACATTGGCAGCCGTGCGGATCACCCCGTTGGTGACCACGCCGGGATACGTCACACCCAGCGGCTCGGTCCAGCCGAACTCCCTGACGACGGCCGCGATCGTCTTGGCCACCGCCTCGGGGGTGGCCGGCTGCGGTGTCGGCAGCTTGAACCGGTCGCCGATCAACTGGCCGGTCTGCAGGTCCACGATTCCGCCTTTGATGCCGCTTCCGCCGACGTCCACGCCGAATCCGCGACGACGCACGCCGGCGCGGCTTGCGTTTTCGGTGATCGGGGTGTCGGTGGCGGTCATGGGCACTCCTGGGCGAGGCGGCGGCAGTCGACGCGACCCCAACCCTACTGGCTGCCGCTGGCGCGAGTCGGGATTCGCGTGCTGCGATGTTGCGGTGACCGTACGCGACGACGACGCGGCCGAACTGCGCTCGGTGGCTGAGAAACTGGCGGCGGAGGCGGCCGAGTACGTGCGCGCTCGTCGCGCCGACGTCTTCGGCGGCGGCCGGGAAGATTGCGACGACGTGGTGCAGTCGAAGAGCACGCGCACCGATCCGGTGACCGTGGTGGACACCGAGACTGAACGGCGGCTACGCGACCGGTTGGCCCGGCTGCGTCCCGGCGAACCGGTGCTCGGGGAAGAAGGCGGCGGATCGGGCGTCGACGCCGACGGCGACGCGGTCACCTGGGTGCTCGACCCGATCGACGGCACGGTCAACTTCGTGTACGGGATACCCGCCTATGCGGTGTCTGTGGCGGCCCAGCGCGGCGGGGTGTCGGTGGCAGGCGCGGTTGCCGACGTGACGCGCTACCAGCTGTACTCCGCGGCCAAGGGGCTGGGGGCTCGCATGGTCGACGGACGCGGACAGTCAAAGGCTCTGCACTGCAACGATATTCACGACTTGTCGATGGCACTGGTCGGCACCGGCTTCGGGTATTCACCGCATCGGCGCGCCGCTCAGGCCCAGGTGCTGACCGGCGTGCTGCCCCGCGTACGCGACATTCGCCGGGCAGGCTCGGCCGCGTTGGATCTGTGCATGGTGGCCAGCGGTCTGCTGGACGGCCACTACGAGCATGGGCTCAACCGCTGGGATTGGGCAGCCGCTGCACTGATCGCCGCCGAAGCCGGCGCTCACGTTCAGCTACCGCAAGCCGACGGGCCCGACCTGACGCTGGTGGCGGCACCCGGTATCGCTGCCGAACTTCACGAACTGCTCGAGCGCCTAGGCGCTCACGATCGGCTGCCCGACGGCTAGCACGAGTTGTCGTGAATCTTCGGCAACAGCGAAAGATCCGGCGGTGCGGCGGCTTCAGGTCGCAGGCTGGCCAGCATCGCGTCGATGTCGTCGCTGTGGCTCAGCGCCTTGAATTCCGTGCCCAGCGCCAAATCAACCGTGTCGTCGGGCCGTTGGTCCTGATACAGCTCGACGCACGGCGCGACCAGCCAGACCGCCGCCGCGGCCGCCTGACCGGCCTTGCCGAATCTGATCTGGCCTTGACACACCAGCCTGGTGTTGGCGTAGACGGCGTCGTTGTCGGCGCTGGGCTGACCGAACCCCAGATCGCGAAGGCCGTCGGCCACCGTAGCGGCCTGTCCGCCCTGCCCGCTGGCGTTAAGCACCCTGACTTTCACGTCGGCCAGCTTGGCCGGCGCCACGTCGGTCATATTGGCGCGCGAGACTTCCTCGCCCAGCGTCGGCTGCGACGGGTCGCTCGGGCCCGGTGGGGGATTGCAGGCGGTGGCCTGATGCACATCGGAGGGACGGGTCAGGGCGATCGCCCAGATGACGGTGGTGGCGATCAGCAGTACCACCCCGACGATGATGGCCGGCGTGTAGTTTCGTCGCCGAAACGGCCGTCCGTGCCGGTCGTACGCGGTTCCTTCGGTGATGAGCGCGACCACCCCTGCACTGTAGAGGCAGGCGTCGACGTGATCCGCAACACTCCCGCGAAGAGTGTGATGTAAATCACAGTTGAACAGTTCGGAATCCGGGCACGAATCGTTTGGCGGATGCGTTCGAGGCTGGTACAAAGCTCTGCTGCAATAAGTAGATAAGGGGGCAAGGGGATGGCCACGGACTACGACGCCCCGCGGCGTACCGAGACCGACGACGTGTCGGAGGACTCACTCGAGGAGCTCAAGGCGCGCCGCAACGAGGCGCAGTCGGCGGTGGTTGACGTCGACGAGTCGGAGTCGGCCGAGTCCTTCGAGCTGCCCGGTGCGGATCTGTCGGGGGAAGAGCTGTCGGTACGCGTCATTCCGAAGCAAGCCGACGAGTTCACGTGTTCCAGTTGTTTTTTGGTGCACCATCGCAGCCGGCTGGCCAGTGAGAAGGACGGCCGGATGATCTGTACCGACTGCGCGGCCTAGAGCGCTCAAGGCGCAGGCGACTTCTGTAGCGCAGTCAACACGCGCTCCGGGCGGCGACTGCTCACCAGCCAGTAGGGCGTCGGGTCATCGGGATCGTCGAGAACGAGCAACACCATGGGTCCGACCCACGGTCGATGCAGGACGTAGGCCGCAGGATCGAGTTGGCGACCCAGCGCCGCCGATTTCGCCGATTTCGGAACCTCTGCGAAGCGGCTGACCACTGCGGCCGGCAGATGTGCCGGACCGGCCCACAGCTCGGGGCCCTCGGCTCCGTCGACCACGCGAATCTCCACGCGGCCGAACCAGATCAACACGCCCGCGGCGACGGCGCCGAGAAATGCGAACGACACCCAGCCGGGAAGCTGGCGCGCCGCCTGGTTGACTTCCAACGCCACCAGCGCAGCCAGCCCGAACGCCGGCGGCCACCACCACCACGGCACCGTCAACCGCTCGCGATAGCGCACCGATTGCGACGTTGCGGGGCTTGCCGACACGCGGCCAAGGGTAGTCTTTGGGGTCGTGTCCACCCGTCTGGCGGTCGTGCGCTTGGACCGCGACTTGCCGATGCCCAACCGAGCCCACGACGGCGACGCCGGTGTCGACCTCTACAGCGCACAAGACGTCGAGCTCGGTCCCGGCGAGCGGGCGCTGGTGTCCACCGGCATCGCGGTGGCCATCCCGTACGGGATGGTGGGGCTGGTGCATCCCCGCTCGGGATTGGCTGCCCGCGTTGGACTTTCGATTGTCAACAGTCCCGGCACCATCGACGCCGGCTATCGCGGCGAGATCAAGGTGGCGCTGATCAACCTCGATCCCCACACGCCGATCGTCGTGCACCGCGGTGACCGGATCGCCCAGCTGCTGGTGCAGCGGGTCGAACTGCCGGAATTGATCGAGGTGTCGTCGTTCGACGAAGCCGGCCTGGCGCAGACGACGCGCGGTGAAGGCGGACACGGCTCCTCCGGAGGACATGCGAGTTTGTGATGGCAGAAGGCAACCAATCCATCGACCCTGACGTCGACGGGCCGTTCGACATCGAAGACTTCGACGACCCCGCGCAGGCCGAAGTCGCCCGGCTGGACCTGGGCTCGGTTCTGATACCGGTGCCTGAAACGGGCCAGCTTCAAGTCGACGTCACCGAAATGGGCGTGCCGAGCGCGGTGTGGGTGGTCACGCCCAACGGGCGGTTCACGATCGCGGCCTACGCCGCGCCGAAGAGCACCGGGTTGTGGCGTGAGGTCGCCAGGGAGCTGGCTGAGGCGCTGCGCAAAGACGGCGCGAAAGTGTCGATCGAGTCCGGCCCGTGGGGCCGCGAAGTGGTAGGCGTCGGAAACGGCACCGTGCGGTTCATCGGGGTGGACGGCTACCGGTGGATGGTCCGCTGCGTGGTCAACGGACCGGACCAGACCATCGACGCGCTTGCGGCCGAGGCCCGCAATGCCTTGGCCGACACGGTGGTTCGCCGAGGCGACACTCCGCTGCCGGTGCGCACGCCGCTGCCGGTGCAGTTGCCCGAGGCGATGGCAGCTCAATTGCGTGCCGCGGCCGAGCAACAGGCCGCCGCCCAGCATGCTCAGCAGCAACCTCAGCATCAGCAAGGCGAACCGCCGCAGCCCACGGCGCGCCGCACCGCGCCCGGCTCGGCGATGCAGCAGCTGCGTACCTCGATGGGCGGCGCTTAGCGCGCTGAGGCCTCGTCGAGCGCGGCCACGCAGGCCGCGCCGAGGGCTGAGGGGTCGGCACCGAATTGGTCCAGGGTCACTGTGCGCAGGGCTCCCCGCGGCGCCGCAGTCGCCCACTCGACAGCCACGTCCACCGGATGCACCGGGTCGTCGACGGCGCCGACGACACCCAACGGGACAGTCAGCGCTTCGAGCTGCGCGCGGGTGGGTGCCACGTAGCCGGCCGCCTCCTCCATCGCGTCGGGCAGTGCCGGCCACTGCGCTGCCCAGGAGCGGGCGAGTTCGTCGGCAAGCCATCGTGGGCTCGACGCGCGCATCTGAGCTGTCGCGGCGGCCAGGCCTTCACGTCGCAGCACCAGTGCGGATTGACGGGCGGCCAGGGCGGCGGGCGCGGTCGCCGGCGAGCCGGTCCACGCCGGTAAGGCAGCCATCACGGCCACCGCGCGCTGCGGGTGGGCAAGCGCCCACGCCACCGCGACCGCTGCGCCGATCGACACGCCGCCCACGGCTATCGGACCGTCGCCCGCCGCGTCATCGAGTGCGGCGAGGTAGCCGGCGACCAGGCCGCCCGGCCGCGGTGCCACCGGCACGACCCGTGCGCCGGCCTGGTGCAACGACGGGGAAAAGGCCCGGTAGACGTAGTCGTCGTCGGAACCAGTGCCGGGCAGTAACACCGTGCTCACTCCGCGCAGGTCGACCGCCACCGTTCGATCCTGCCTGCCTTGCTGCGCGACACGCACAGCAACTCCTGGGTCACATGGCAGATCGACTCCAAGAGGTCTACCGTTGCGGGGGCAGGATGCAAACACACAGACGTGTCAGGAGCGGGTCATGGCTGTGGCCGATGGCAGGGCCGACGGGTTACTGCGGCGGCTCACTCGTCGGCTGACCGAAGACCCCGAGCAACTCGACGCCGAAGAGCTCACCGACGAAGCGGCGAGTACCGGCGCCCAGCGGGCGATCGACTGTCAGCGCGGTCAGGAAGTCACCATGGTCGGCACGCTGCGCAGCGTGGAAACCAATGCGAAGGGCTGCGCCAGCGGGGTCAAAGCCGAGCTGTTCGACGGCACCGACGTGGTGACGCTGGTGTGGCTGGGTCAGCGGCGGATCGCGGGCATCGAACCCGGGCGCACTCTGCGAGTGCACGGTCGGCTGGGCAAGCTCGAGAACGGATCCAAGGCCATTTACAACCCGCACTACGAAATCCAGCGTTGAGCGACCTCGACCGCGAAAGCCGCGTGGAAGAAAAGCGCGACGTTCCGCGGCAGCTGCTCGCCCAGATGGGCGGCGTCAGCGGGCTCGTCTACTCCTCGCTGCCGGTGGTGGTTTTCGTCCCGGTGTCAACGGCGTTCGGCCTGATGCCGGCGATCATCTCCGCGCTTGCGGTTGCGGCGTTGATCCTGGTGTGGAGGCTGTACCGGCGGGAAAGCGTGCAGCCCGCGGTGCAAGGGTTCCTCGGCGTAGCCATCTGCGCGGTGATCGCCTATGTGATGGGGGAGAGCAAAAGCTATTTCCTGCTGGGCATTTGGAGCTCGTTGTTCTGGGCGGCGGTGTTCGCGGTTTCGGTCGTGGTGCGCCGGCCGATCGTGGGTTACATCTGGAGCGTCATCAAGGAGCATGACTCCAGCTGGCGCCAGGTGCGAAAAGCGGTGTGGGCCTACGACATTGCGACACTGATCTGGGTGGGCGTGTTCTTGTCGCGGTTCCTGGTGCAGCATTACCTGTACGACTTGGGCCAGACCAACTGGCTCGGCGTAGCGCGGATCGCGATGGGGTGGCCGCTGACGATCCTCGCCGCGCTGTCGATGTACTTCCCGATCCGGATCGCCCAGCGCGCGGTGCACGACGCCGAGTTGCGCGAGAGTGACGTTGTGCAGGAAAAGGTCGAGTAGCAACAAGCAAAACGTCGCTCTCGACGACTACACCTCTGGCAGCAGCAGCTTGCGCAGTTCGTCTTCGACCTCTGTCGTCGCCACGAACAGCAGCTCGTCACCGCCTTCCAGCGGCTCGTCGGCCTCGGGCACGATCACCCGCGGACCGCGCAGGATGGTCACCAGCGCGGCGTCGCGAGGCAGCTCCAGCTTGCGCACCGGCCTGCCGCCCCACGGGGTGTTGTCGGGCAGTGTGATCTCCACCAGGTTGGCTTGGCCCTGCCGGAACTCCATGAGCCGCACCAGATCTCCGACCGCAACCGCTTCCTCGACGAGGGAGGCCAGCATTCGCGGCGTGGACACCGCGACGTCGACGCCCCACGCGTCGTCGAACAGCCACTCGTTGCGGGGATCGTTGACCCGCGCGACAACTCGCGGCACCGCGAACTCGGTCTTGGCCAGCAGGCTCACCACCACGTTGGCCTTGTCGTCACCGGTCGCAGCGACGACGACGTCGTACTCCTCCAAGTGCACCGACTCCAGCAGCGACAATTCGCAGGCGTCTCCGAGATGCCAGCGGGCCGCCGGGATTGCGTCGACGTCGATGTGCTCGGGATTGCGCTCCAGCAGCATGATCTCGTGGTCGTTTTCGATGAGCTCGCGAGCGATCGAGCGCCCGACCGCGCCGGCCCCGGCGATGGCGACTTTCATGGGACTCTAATCCCTTCCACCCCTTCTCACCCGCGCACATCCTCACTGGGAGGAAGCGCCGCGATGGCCATCGCCTCGGCGATGCGTCCTGCGATCGCCGCGATGTACACCTGATCGCCGGCCTGGATCACGGTTTTCGGCTCGGGCAGCAGACCGCCGCCGAACCGGATCATGAACGCCACCCGCGCGCCCGTCGCCGCCTCCAGGTCGGTGACGCGGTGGCCCACCCAGTCCTCGTGCAGCGCAATCTCGGCCACGCCGACGTTGCCCGACGGGTCGCGCCACTTGGTGGTTTCGGTCTCGCGGGTGAGCACATTCAGCAGCCGGTCGGTGGTCCACGGCACCGTCGCCACCGTGGGAATGCCCAGCCGCTCGTACACCGCGGCACGCTTGGCGTCGTAGATGCGGGCGACCACCCGCTGCACGCCGAAGGTTTCGCGCGCCACCCGTGCCGAGATGATGTTCGAGTTGTCGCCGGAGGACACCGCCGCAAACGCGCCGGCCTCTTCGATGCCGGACCGCAGCAACACGTCGCGGTCGAACCCCATGCCCAGTACCCGCTCGCCGGGGAATTCCGGCGACAGCCGGTGGAACGCCGTGCTGTCGCGGTCGATGATCGCGACGTCGTGGCCGATCCTGGCCAACCCGTCGGCCAGCGAGGCGCCGACGCGGCCGCATCCCATCACCACGACGCGCAACTTCCGTCCTTTCCGGTGGCTGGGAGCCCCTCCCGCGGCGCGCACAACTGTGGGCACAACGCTACAGCCACCTGCCCGGTGCGAATAGTGTTGGTCCTCGTGTCCAAGCTTTCGACCGCGGCCCGGCGGCTGGTTCTGGGACGGCCGTTCCGCAGTGACAAACTGGCGCACACGCTGCTGCCCAAGCGGATCGCGCTGCCGGTGTTCGCTTCCGACGCGTTGTCGTCGGTGGCGTACGCGCCGGAGGAAATCTTTTTGGTGCTGTCGGTGGCCGGGCTGGCCGCCTACTCGATGGCTCCGTGGATCGGTGTGGCCGTCGCCGCGGTGATGCTCGTGGTGATCGCCAGCTACCGCCAGAATGTGCACGCCTACCCGTCCGGCGGCGGTGACTACGAGGTGGTGACCACCAACCTCGGGCGCACCGCGGGCTTGACCGTCGCGAGTGCACTGCTAGTCGACTACGTGCTGACCGTCGCGGTGTCGATGTCGTCGGCGATGAGCAACATCGGCTCGGCGCTGCCGTTCGTCGCGCAGCACAAGACAGCGTTCGCCGTGGCCGCGATCCTGATCCTGGCCTCGGCGAACCTCCGCGGAATACGGGAATCCGGCACGGCGTTCGCGATCCCCACCTACGCGTTCATGATCGGCATGTACCTGATGCTGGGCTGGGGCTTCTTCCAGCTGTACGTCTTGCAGACGCCGCTGCGTGCCGAGTCGGCCGGCTTCGAGCTGCACGCCGAACACACCGACATCATGGGCTTTGCATTGACGTTCCTTGTGGCAAGGGCGTTTTCGTCCGGCTGCGCCGCGCTGACCGGTGTGGAGGCGATCAGCAACGGCGTGCCGGCGTTCCGAAAACCCAAGTCCCGCAACGCCGCAACTACGCTACTGATGCTCGGGCTGATCGCGGTCACTTTGTTCTTGGGGATCATCCTGCTGGCCAAGGCCACCGGCGCCAAGATCGCCGAGCGGCCGCACGAACAGCTGATCGGCGCGCCGGCCGACTACCACCAAAAGACACTGATCGCCCAGCTCGCGGAGTCGGTGTTCCGCGACTTCCCGCCAGGACTGTTCTTGATCGCCGGCGTCACCGCACTGATTTTGGTCCTGGCCGCCAACACCGCGTTCAACGGTTTCCCGGTGCTGGGTTCGATTCTGGCGCAGGACCGCTTCCTTCCGCGCCAACTGCACACCCGCGGCGACCGCCTGGCGTTCTCCAACGGCATCCTGTTTCTGGCGTTCGCCGCGATCGCGTTCGTCGTCGCGTTCCGCGCCGAGGTGACCGCGCTGATCCAGCTCTACATCGTCGGGGTGTTCGTTTCGTTCACGCTGAGCCAGATCGGGATGGTGTTGCATTGGACCCGCCTGTTGCGCGCGGAAGAGGACGCCGCCGAGCGCCGGCGGATGCAGCGCTCCCGGGTGATCAACACCATCGGGTTCTTGTGCACGGGCACGGTTTTGATCATCGTGGTGCTGACGAAGTTCGTGGCGGGCGCGTGGATCGCGATCCTTGCGATGTCGGGACTGTTCGTACTGATGAAGATGATTCACCGCCATTACGACTCGGTGAGTCGCGAACTGGCCGATCAGTTGGAGCAGCAGGGCGACGTGGTGCTGCCCAGCCGCAACCATGCGGTGGTGCTGGTGTCGAATCTGCACTTGCCGACGCTGCGTGCGCTGGCCTACGCGCGGGCCACCCGGCCCGACACGCTGGAGGCCATCACGGTCAACGTCGACGACGACGAGACCCGCGACCTGGTGCACAAGTGGGAAGAAAGCGATATCACGGTGCCGCTCAAGGTGATTGCGTCGCCGTACCGCGAGATCACCCGGCCGGTGATCGAATACGTCAAGCGGCTCAGGCAGGAGTCGCCGCGCACGGTGGTGACCGTGTTCATTCCCGAGTACGTCGTGGGCCACTGGTGGGAACACGTGCTGCACAACCAGAGCGCGCTGCGGCTGAAAGGCCGGTTGCTGTTCGAACCGGGCGTCATGGTGACATCGGTGCCGTGGCAGCTCAGCTCCTCCGAGCGCCTCAAGACGCTGCAGCCGCACAGCGCGCCCGGTGACGCCCGCCGCGGAATCCTCGATTGACCGAACTCACGCTCACTGTCGGCGCGCCCGCCAACGGCGGCAGCTGCGTGGCCCGCCACGAGGGCCGCGTGGTGTTCGTCCGCTACGCGCTGCCCGGCGAGACCGTGCGGGTGCGGGTCACCGCCGACAAGGACGCGTACTGGCACGCCGAGGCCGTCGAGATCGTGGACCCGTCGCCGCACCGGATCGAGTCGCTGTGCCCGGTTGCCGGGCCGCAGGGTGCCGGGTGCTGCGACCTGGCGTTCGCCGATCCCGACGCTGCCCGCGTCCTCAAGGGTCAGGTGGTGGCGAACCAGCTCGAGCACCTCGCCGGCTTCGACCCCGGCCAGCTCGTCGCCGAGCGCGTGGGGATCGGCGAGGCGACGGGCTGGCGCACCCGCGCGCGGCTGGCCGTCGGCATGCACGGCCGGGTCGGCTATCACCGCTACCACTCCAATGACCTGGTGACCGCGCCCGATTGCGGACAATTGCCGCCGGGCATGCTCGACGGCGTCGTCGACCGCACGTTCGAGCCGCGCGCCGAGGTGCACGTGGTGCTCGACGACGACGGGCAGCGGCACGTGGTCAGCGCAGGTCCGTGGAAAGGGCGGGGGCCGCGCGGCCGGGGGTCTCCGCGACCCGACTTCCGCGTGGTGCAGGGCAGCCGCGAATCGGTGCAGCGGGTGGGCGAACGGACCTGGCTTGTTCCGGTGACCGGCTTTTGGCAGGCCCACCGCGACGCGGCGCGGGTGTACAGCGAACTGCTCGCCGACTGGGCCGACCTGGCTGCGGGGATGACGGCATGGGATCTGTACGGCGGCGTCGGGCTGTTCGCGGCGGTGCTTGCCGACGGTGTCGGCGAGATCGGCCAGGTGCTGTCCGTCGACATGTCGCGCTCGGCGTCGTCGGCAGCTGCCCGGGCGCTGGCCGACCTGCCGCAGGTGCAGGTGGTCAACGGGTCGGTGCGCAAGGTGCTGTCCGGACTGCGTGAGCGGCCCGACGTCGCAGTGCTCGACCCACCGCGCGCCGGGGCCGCCAAGGAGGTGATCAAGCTGCTGGCCGACGCCGGGGTGCCGCGGGTGATTCACTTCGGCTGTGAGGTCGCCTCGTTCGCCCGCGACGTCGGCCTTTACCGTCAGCACGGGTTTGCTGTGGAGCAGCTGCGGGTGTTCGACTCGTTCCCGCTGACCCACCATGTGGAATGCGTCGCAATCCTTACGGCCGCCTCGTCATAGCAGACTTGCGGCCAGCGTCCGTGCGTACACTGGCGGAATGCTGGAACAGATCCGCGGTCCTGCAGATCTGCAACGTCTCTCGCAAAAGCAGCTCACCGACCTTGCCGACGAAATCCGGCAGTTTTTGATCCACAAAGTCGCTGCCACCGGCGGGCACCTGGGGCCGAACCTCGGGGTGGTGGAGCTGACGCTGGCCCTGCACCGCGTCTTCGATTCGCCGCACGACCCGATCATCTTCGACACCGGCCACCAGGCGTACGTCCACAAGATGCTGACCGGTCGCGCACACCGGTTCGACACCCTGCGCAAGAAGGACGGCCTGTCGGGCTATCCGAGCCGGGCCGAAAGCGACCACGACTGGGTGGAATCCAGCCACGCGTCGGCGGCGCTGTCGTACGCCGACGGGCTGGCCAAGGCCTTTCAGCTGACCGGCCACCGCAACCGCCATGTGGTCGCCGTGGTCGGGGATGGCGCACTGACCGGCGGCATGTGCTGGGAGGCGTTGAACAACATTGCGGCGGGCGGGCGCCCGATCGTGATCGTGGTCAACGACAACGGGCGCAGCTACGCCCCGACGATCGGCGGGTTCGCCGAGCACCTGGCGCGGCTGCGACTGCAACCCGGCTACGAGCGGATGCTCGAAGGCGGCCGGCGCGCTGTGCGCGGCATGCCGGTGATCGGCGAACTTTGCTACCAGGCGCTGCACAGCATGAAGGTGGGCATCAAGGACGCGCTGGCTCCGCAAGTGATGTTCACCGACCTCGGGCTGAAGTACGTCGGGCCGGTCGACGGGCACGACGAACACGCCGTCGAGACCGCGTTGCGCAGCGCCCGCGGCTACGGCGGGCCGGTGATCGTGCACGTGGTCACCCGCAAGGGCATGGGATACGCGCCGGCCGAGAATGACGAAGCCGAGCAAATGCACTCCTGCGGGGTCATCGACGTGCACACGGGACTGTCCACCGCGGTGGCCGCGCCGGGCTGGACGTCGACGTTCGCCGACGCGCTGGTGGCCTACGGCGCCCAGCGCCGCGACATCGTCGCGATCACCGCCGCGATGCCCGGACCCACCGGATTGTCCAAGTTCGGCGAGCGCTTCCCGGACCGGCTGTTCGACGTCGGGATCGCCGAGCAACACGCCCTGACCTCCGCCGCGGGGCTGGCGATGGGCGGCCTGCATCCCGTGGTGGCCGTTTACTCCACATTCCTCAACCGGGCGTTCGACCAGATCATGATGGACGTCGCGCTGCACAAGCTGCCTGTGACCATGGTGCTCGACCGGGCCGGCATCACCGGCAACGACGGCGCCAGCCACAACGGCACCTGGGATCTGTCGATTCTGGGCATTGTCCCCGGCATGCGTGTGGCCGCGCCCCGTGACGCCGCGCGGCTGCGCGAGGAGCTCGGTGAGGCGTTGGACGTCGACGACGGTCCCACCGCACTGCGCTTCCCCAAAGGCGATGTGGGAGAGGACATTCCAGCGCTACGTCGGGTCGGCGGCGTCGATGTGCTCGCCGAGCCCGCGGCTGGGTTGTCCGCGGACGTGCTGCTGGTGGCGGTCGGCGCGTTCGCCCCGACGGCGCTGTCGGTGGCCGAGCGGCTGCGCAACCAGGGCATCGGCGTCACGGTGGTGGACCCGCGATGGGTCCTGCCGGTACCCGACGCGATCCGCGAGCTGGCGGTCGGTCACAAGCTCGTGGTCACGATCGAAGACCACGGCGTGTCCGGTGGTGTCGGCTCCGCGGTGTCGGCGGCGCTGCGGCGCGCCGAGGTCGACGTGCCGTGCCGCGATGTCGGTGTGCCGCAACAGTTCCTGGCGCACGCCTCGCGCAAGGAGGTGCTCGCCGAGGTGGGGCTCACCGATCAGGACATCGCCCGGCAGATCACCGGCTGGGTGGCCGCGCTGGGGGCGAGCGACGTCGAGCGCGCCGAAAACCGCAGTGGTGCAGACAAGTTCGAGTAGGGATCTCGCCACGGTCAGGTGATGTCCAGCGGTCAGTGCGGCAAGAGGTCCTGCCACGTCTTCGGCGGCGGGGCAGTCGTCAAGTGGGCTTGCCTGAGTGGCATTACCATTTCAACGATGTCTGGGGCCGAGGGAAAAGCTGTCGAGCGCTCAGGCGCCGTGCAAAACTCCCGCGACCGCATCGCCGGTCAAGTCAGGTCGATGCTGGACGCGGCGCGCCGCCTCATCGCGGCCAAGGGTGACGAGTTCACCACCCAGGACCTGGTGAAAGAAGCCGGCGTCGCCCTGCAAACCTTTTACCGCTATTTCGCCAGCAA
The DNA here is from genome assembly GCF_059812765.1 of Mycobacterium sp. NGS39. Classification (NCBI taxonomy): domain Bacteria; kingdom Bacillati; phylum Actinomycetota; class Actinomycetes; order Mycobacteriales; family Mycobacteriaceae; genus Mycobacterium; species Mycobacterium sp. NGS39. The sequence goes on from NZ_JCALDH010000006.1 coordinate 16,157, forward strand.
GGATGAATTGCTGCTGGCGGTGGTCGCAGGTGCGGTGCGAGAGGCATGTGCCCGCTGGGCTGGGGCGGCCGCGGAGATGCCCGGCCCGTTGGATCGCCTGCACTTTTACATCACGACGGTTCTATCGCTGCTTGCGGAGGACGGTCACGAAAACACCACCGCACGGTTCATCGTCGCCACGCGCTGGCGGCTACATCGAATTTTCCCGAAAGAGCTTGCGCAGGCGGAGAAGCCATTCGTCGACCTGTTGCTGACAGAGGTGAACGCGGCGGCGAAGGCCGGACTCATCCGGCCACCTGACCTTGAACGGGACACGTGGTTTATCGCCGCACTGATCGGATCGGTGTTCTACCACTACGCATACGTCGGCAAGATGGAAGGAGATGTGGTTGAACAATTTTGGCGCTTCTGCCTGACCGCGTTGGGTGGTGAACCGCGTAGGCAATAGCGGGCCGCCAGCCATACCGGCTCACGATTCCTCCGGAGCTGAAGGGCCGAAATTGAAGAAGCCCAGCGCTGCGATTACCGCGGTTGGCACAACGTAGGTATCTATTTCGTTGAGGTCAGGTCAACGCGGCCGCGAGCACCGGGCCGACGAGCTCTCGCTGCCATGGCCGCGCACCGCCGTCGCGCAAAAACGTGTCGATATCGGCCGCGGTGCCGCCGGGCCAGTCCCAGCACAGCCGCTTCAGCAGATCAGGCGACAGCAGGTTCTCGGTCGGCACACCGACCCGCTCGGACAGGGCGGTCAGGCCTTCGCGTGCCGCCTGCAGCCGGGCCGCCGCTTCCGGCTTGCGGCGATGCCAGCGAGATACCGGGGGAGGGCCGTTCGGCGGTTCGGAATTCGTCAGCTGCTCTGGGTTTTCGCGGGCCCGGGCCAGCGCCGCGAGCCACACCGATGCGTTGCGCCGTTGACGCGGGCCGCGGAAGACCGGCAGCGAAGTCAGCTCCGCGACGGTCTTCGGGTCGGCGACCGCGGCCTCGATGATCGCCGAGTCGGGCAGGATCCGGCCGGGGGCGATGTCTCGGCGACGGGCGATCTCGTCGCGCACGGTCCACAGCTCTCGAACCGCCGTCAGCGCCCTCGCATCCCGCACCTTGTGGATGCCCGATGTCCGGCGCCACCGGTCCCGCCGCGGCGGGGCAGGCTCCATCGTCAGCAGGTACTCGAATTCCTGCTGCGCCCACTGCGTCTTGTCTTGCTCGGCCAGCACCTGCTCGACGGCGTTCTTCAGGTCCAGCAGCACCTCGACGTCCAGGGCCGCGTAGTTCAGCAGCGCCGGCGGGAGCGGCCGTTTGGACCAGTCGGCGGCGCCGTGGCCTTTCGCCAGCCCGAGCCCCAGCAGTCGGCTCACCATGGCGGCAAGGTTCACCCGGTCGTATCCGGCGAGCCGGCCCGCCAGCTCGGTGTCGTAGAGGGCGGGGGGCCGCATGCCCAGCTCGGCCAGACAGGGCAGGTCCTGATCTGCGGCGTGCAGGACCCAGGTGTCGGTGCTCAGCACCTCCGCGATTGGGCGCAGATTTTCGGTGGGGTCGCCGTCGGCTGCGACCGGATCCAAAAGCACTGTGCCCGCACCAGCGCGCCGAATCTGGATCAGATAGGCGCGGTTGCTGTAGCGGAATCCCGACGCACGTTCTGCGTCGACGGCGAATGGGCCATGCCCAGACGCCAAAAGCTCGGCGGCAGAGGCGATTTCGTCGGCAGACGCGGACAGCGTCGGCACGCCGTCCGATGGGTGAAGCAATGGCGTCGGTTCGGGCTCTTCGATGTCCGAGCCCACCCGCTCGGGTTCCGCGACACTCACGCCCGCGAACGCGACCCCAGGTCGGTGACGCCCACCGGCGGCAGCCCCGCCGCATGCTCGAGCACCTCACAGAACGCCTGCACATGCACGTCGAGCTCCGGCGTGATGGCCGTCCACGAGGCTCGCAGCTCCAGCTGGTGTGCCCGCGGAGGACCCGAGATGTCGCCGTAGCGCACCGACGTCGTGGCGGTGACCGTGCCGCCCAGCGCGGTGGAGGCTCCGGCCCGCGCCTCCAGCGCATCCACCAGCCAACTCCATGCGACCTCTGGTAACAGGGGGTCGACGGCTTCGCTGGAGTCCAAATCGGCCTGGATGTAGGCCACTAGGCGCATGGTGCCGTCCCACGCTTCCGCGCCCTCGGGGTCGTAGAGCAGGATCAGCCGCCCGAACGCGTCACCTTCGGACCGCTCCGGCACGATGTCGGTCTCCGGATGCCGGACCTCCGCGCCCAGGGCGTAGCTGAACGGTGCGAGCCGCTGCGGCGGCCGGATGGGGCCGAGCTCGATCTCCCGGCGCACCTGGGCGGCGTTCATCGCCGCGACCGCCGCCTGGAACGGAGCCGGTTCGGCAGAGCTCATGACCCTCGACGCTAGTCCATCGCAGGCCGCGGGGTGGCAGGCGCGCCGGATTGCCCATGGCAGCATGGGTGGTGATGAGTACCCGCCGTGACCTGCCCAAGGCGCCGTACCTGGCGGCCGCGACCGGCCGCAAGCCGAGCCGCATCCCGGTGTGGTTCATGCGCCAGGCGGGCCGGTCGCTGCCGGAGTACCGTGCAGTGCGGGCCAAGCGCAGCATGCTGGAGGCCTGCTTCGACGCCGAACTGGTCTGCGAGATCACGCTGCAGCCCGTGCGCCGGCACGGGGTGGATGCCGCGATTCTGTTCTCCGACATCGTGGTGCCGCTGCGTGCGGCGGGTATCGCATTGGACATCGTGCCCGACGTCGGGCCGGTGATCGAACATCCCGTTCGGACCGCTGCTGATGTCAAGGCACTGAAACCGCTTGAGCCAGAACGTGTTTTGTCTGTCTCGCGAGCGGTGGGGCTGTTGGTCGACGCGCTGGGTGACGTCCCGCTGATCGGCTTCGCCGGCGCCCCGTTCACGCTGGCCTCCTATCTCGTGGAGGGCGGCCCGAGCCGGCACCACGAGCGCACCAAGGCGATGATGCTCGGCGATCCGCAGAGCTGGCATGCGCTGATGGCGGCATTGACCGACCTGACCATCGCGTTCCTGCGCGTCCAGGTCGACGCGGGCGTCGACGCGATCCAGGTGTTCGACTCCTGGGTCGGGGCGCTGTCGCTGGCCGACTACACCGAGTATGTATTACCGCACAGCACAAGGGTTTTCAGCGCACTGGCCGCCGCGGGGATTCCGATGACGCACTTCGGCGTGGGCACCGCCGAGCTGCTCGGTGCGATGTCGGCGGCGGGCGCGTCGGTAATCGGGGTGGACTGGCGCACGTCGCTCACCGACGCCGCGTCCCGTGTGCAACCCGGGACCGCACTGCAGGGCAACCTCGACCCGGTGGTGCTGCTGGCCGGCTGGCCGGTGGTCGAGGCGCAGGCTCGCCGCGTGGTCGACGACGGGCGCCGCGCGGTGGACGCCGGGGCGGCGGGGCACATCTTCAACCTCGGCCACGGGGTGCTGCCGGGTACCGATCCGGGTGTCGTCACCGAACTGGTCACGCTGGTGCACTCTCTGTGACCGTCTCGTATTGCGTTGTGGGAGGCGGTATTTCGGGCCTGTCCGCGGCGTGGACGCTGCGGCGCCTGCTCGGTGAGGACGCCGAGATCACGCTGTTCGAGCCGGCCGACGCGCTGGGCGGAACGCTGCGCACGGTGCCGTTCGCGGGCCACGCGCTCGACGTGGGGGCCGAGGCGTTCGTCGCGCGGCGTCCGGAAGTGCCCGCGCTGCTGGCCGAGCTGGGGATGGCCGACGCACAGGTCGACACCACAGGGGTTCGCCCGCTGATCTACGCCGGCGGCGGCCTGCACCCGCTACCGGAACGCACCGTCAACGGCATCCCCACGTCGGCGGAGTCAATGGCCGGCCTCGTCGATGACGCCACCGTCGCGCAGATCAGGGCCGAGGCGTCGCGGCCATGGCGGTGGACAGCCGGCGCCGACGTCTCCGTCGCCGACGTGGTGGCCGATCGGTTCGGCCCGCAGGTGGTGGCCAGGTCGGTCGACCCGCTGCTCGCCGGCGTCTATGCCGGCTCGGCGGCGAGCATCGGTCTGCGGTCGGCCGCGCCTGGGGTGGCGTCGGCGCTGGACAACGGCGCAGCCAGCCTCACGGCAGCCGCGCGCGCGGCGCTGCCCCCGCCGTCGGGGAGCCCCGTCTTCCGCGCCGTCGAGGGGGGATATCGGCGGCTCGTCGACGAGCTGCGCCGCCGAAGCGGCGCACGGGTGGTCCAGAGCGCCGTGACGTCGCTGCGCTGGGACGCCGACGGCTGGCACGTCGGCGGCGCGCATGCGGACGCGGTGGTACTGGCGGCGCCCGCGCCGCAGGCGGCGGCCCTGCTCGCCGACGTCGCCCCCGACTCCGCGTCGACCGCTGCCCGCATCCCGGTCGCGTCATCGGTCGTGCTCGCGTTGGCCCTGCCCGCCGGCACGGACCTCCCGCAGCGCTCCGGAGTGCTCGTGGCCAGTGGAGAACCGTTGCACGCCAAGGCCATAACGCTGTCGAGCCGAAAGTGGGGGAGACCCGGCGACGTCGAGCTGCTGCGGCTGAGCTTCGGGCGCTTCGGCGACGACGTCGCCCGCACGGCCAGCGACGATCAACTGGTGTCGTGGGCGCTCGACGACCTGTCGGCGTTGTTCGGGATCGAGGTCGACCCCGTCGACGCGCACGTGGCGCGCTGGCTGGACGCGATGCCGCAGTACGGACCCGGCCACCGCGGTCTGGTCGAGCGGATACGGGCCGGCTTGCCCGACACGCTGGCGGTGGCGGGCAACTATCTCGACGGCATCGGAGTCCCCGCATGCATCGCCTCGGGCGCCGCGGCGGCCAACCGGCTCGTCAGGGCGTCCGTGGCACGATAGAGCCATGGCCCGGCTCGACTACGACGAACTCAACAGCACCATCCGCTACCTGATGTTCTCCGCGTTCGCGGTGCGCCCGGGCGCCTTGGGTGACGACCGCACGTCCGTCGTCGACGAAACCGCCACGTTCCTCAAGCAGCAGGAGGACAACGGCGTCGTGGTCCGTGGGATCTACGACGTCGCGGGCATGCGGGCCGATGCGGACTTCATGTTCTGGATCCACGCCGACCGGGTCGAGGCGTTGCAGGCGACCTATTCCGACTTCCGGCGCACCACGGCGCTGGGCCGGGCCAGCAGCCCGGTGTGGAGCAGCGTGGCGCTGCACCGGCCGGCCGAGTTCAACAAGAGCCACATCCCGGCGTTCCTGGCCGGCGAGGAACCCGGGGCGTACGTGTGCGTGTACCCGTTCGTGCGCTCGCTCGAGTGGTATCTGCTGCCCGACGAGGAACGCCGCCGCATGCTCGCCGAGCACGGCATGGCGGCGCGGGCCTACAAAGACGTGCGCGCCAACACTGTTCCGGCGTTCGCGCTGGGCGACTACGAGTGGATTCTCGCGTTCGAGGCGCCGGAGTTGCACCGCATCGTCGACCTGATGCGCGAACTGCGGGCTACCGACGCGCGTCGGCATACGCGTCTGGAGACGCCGTTCTTCACCGGCCCACGGGTCTCGGTGGAACAGCTCGTCGAGCGCCTGCCTTAGGCGATTTCGGTGCGCTAACCGGCGCTGACCGCCCGTTAGCGCACCGAAATCACGAAGCGGGCTTGAGGCGCAGCGCGATCGAGTTGATGCAGTAGCGCTGATCGGTCGGGGTGGGGTAGCCCTCACCGGCGAACACGTGACCTAGATGGCTGTGGCAGTTGGCGCACAGCACCTCGGTGCGCGTCATGCCCAGTGAGGTGTCCGGCCGCAGCACCACCGCGTCGGATCGGGCTGGGTCGAAGAACGACGGCCAGCCGCAATGGGATTCGAACTTCTCGGTGCTGCGGAACAACTCGGCTCCGCAGGCCCGGCATTCGTAGACACCCTCGGTTTTGGTGTCGGTGTACTCGCCGGTGAACGGCGGCTCGGTGCCTGCTCGCCGCAGCACCTCAAACTCCTCGGGCGTGAGCCGCTCACGCCATTCCGCGTCTGACAGTTCGAGTTTCGGGCGAGACGTCATGCGTTCACGCTAGCGCGCCGCTCGTCGGCCGTCATCCAAGGCGGGTCGATTCCGAACTGCAGCCGGTTTTCCGCCTTGGCGTCCAGATAGCGGAAGTACAGCACGCTGAACACCACCACCAGCATCAGCGACCAGCCCCAGGTGACGCGCAGATACTCCAGCGCCCGGCCGGTGCTGGGCCAGTACTGAAGCAGCCACCTGTCGGCGGACAAGAAGCCGTAGACCGCAAGCCATGCCGGCCAATTGCGGATCACCGAGTTGCGCAACACCACCGTCATCAAGAACGGGAACAGCGTCATCGAGTAGTAGGCCTGACCAAGCGAACCCAGCAGCCATGACGCGATCAGCAGCACACCCGACGAAGTGCAGAACCAGAACAACGGATCGCGGGTGCGGTAGTACTTGTACAGCAGCCACAGCGAAACAACCACCAAGACGCCGAAGATCAACCGCAGCAACAGAATCAGCCATGACGGCAAGCCGTAGTAGATGCCGTTGCCCGCAATCGAGCTGTTGAAGTAGTCCCGAGTGGTGAACAGGATGTACGGCAGGGTGCGGCGGTAGAAGTTCATCGGGTCGGCGACCAACGGGAAGGCCGCGACGTTGAACACCAGCGGCACGGCGATCCCGGTCACCAATGCGCGCCACTGGCGGTTGAGCAGTGGCAACAGCAGCAGCGGCGCCAGCAGCGGCTTGACCACCAGCGACAGCCCGACCGCCACACCGGCCCACCACTGGTGGCTCACTTTTCCGTCCAGCAGCCATCGGAAGAACAGCACCTCGAGCAGCAGGATGATTCCGTTGATATTCGCGAAAACCAGTGTGTTGATGACGGCTTCGCTGCAGAACATCGCCGCCAGCAACGCCGGGAACGCGACCGAGGTGACGGAAAACTTGAACAGCCGTACCAGTAGGTATGCCGCCAGCACCATCGCGACGGTGTTGAAGAAGATGAACCAGTAGCGCGAGGCGTCCACCGGCAGAAAACCGAACGGCGCCATCAGCAGTGTGCCGCCGGGCGGATACAGATAGTGCGGGTCGACGTAGTCGAAATGCTCGTTGTAGATGTCGAGTCCGCGCCGAAAGTTCGATACGGCGCGATAGACCGGCCCGTAGTCGTCGGTGATGTAGCCGTTGGTGGCCAGCACGTAGCTGCGGTGGATCACGAACAGAATTGCCAGCGGCCACAAGATCGTGCGCAACACCGCGGAGGCAGGAGGCGGGGTGGTGCGGGGCCGGAAGACAGCTAGTACAGAGTCTGGAAGCGCCACGAGCGCACCGTACCCGACGCCGATGTCGAGATCAGGCGGGGCAATACGTGTCGGTGGCGGGAAGGTTTCCGCTGTCGAGGTAGCCGACCAGCGGGGGCGCGGCGCACGGCGAATAGATGCTCACGCCGTGGCCGATGCCCTGCCACATCACCCGCTTGCTGGCCACCCCGGCGTTGAGCACGGTCGCCGACACCGACGCCACTCCGTCACTGCCCGCGACCGCGTCGTTCAGGCCGCCCATCAGCAGGACGTTCACCTTGAGGTTCTTCGGGTCCGGCGGCGCGGTGCCGCTGGGCCAGTTGAGGCACTTGACCAGATCGAGCGCCCCGACGGCGCCGAACTGCGGGTACTCCTTACCCCACTCGACGACGAGTTCGCGGACCCGGTCGGGCGTGGGCCGGTTCAGGGAGTCGCTGCACTGGTTGACGAACTGCCCGTCGGTCTGCCGCGTCGACTGCGCCTGGTTGATGAGGTTGTTGAGCTGGTTCACGTCGCCGGAGCGTGCCGACGCCAGCGCGGTCGCCAGCGCGTTCGTCGACGACGCCCGGTCGCCGCGCGGGAAGGCCAACGCTGTGCTGATCGCCGACGTGACCGCTGCCGTCGAGGCGCCTCCCGGGCCGCGGCCGGCGCGAGTGGCCGCGATCAGCGCGTCGACCGCGCCCTTCGGATCCGGCCCCAGCGGGCAGTTCGCGGCGGCACACTGGGCGGCGAACGCGTCCAGCGCGGCCTGCTCGCCTTTGACCTGCTGCTCTTCGGCGCCTTCGGCGTTGATCGCGGGCGGGATCGGCGAGTCCAGGACCAGCCGGGCCACCTTGTCGGGATGCCGGCCGGCGTAGGCCAGCGCCACCTGCGCGCCGTTTCCGATGCCCAGCAGTGCCAGCGTCGGTACGTCCCACGTCGTGCGCAGTCGCTCGATGTCTTCGGCGGCGTGCGAGTTGTCGTAGGCGGAGTCGCCGGGGGAGATGGTGTCGGTGCAGTTGGTGGTGGCGGTCACGACGATCTCGCCGAGCTTGGCGACGGGATCGTCGCCGGATTCGAACTGAGCTTGGTCGTGCATCTCCTGCCGGTCGAACGAGTCGCGGCAGTCCAGCGCACCGGACAGGCCGATCCCGCGACGGTCGATCGCCACGACCGGCCGGCTCTTGAGCACGTCGGTGCCTGCGCGCGTCAGCCACGCCGGCAGCTGCACCGACGACGGCAGATCCGATCCGGTGGTGATCACCAGCGGCCCGGCGTCGGGCGGGGTCTGCGCCGAGCGGGCGCGGACCACGCCGATGGTCACGGTTCCGCTGGCGTTGTTGATGGGGTCGAGGTCGGCGTCGAACGTGGCGCAGTCCAGCGTCACGCCGACCGGCGGGGCGACGGCCAGCTCGGAGAACAACCGCGAGCTGCAGTCTTTCCACGCGAGGTCGTTCTTCGGTGCCTCGACCGGCGGCGGGCCCTGCGGGGCGGGCGCGGACGTCGGGCCGGCGTGCGACCCGTGACCCGAGTCGGTGGCGTACCGCGGGTTGGCAGCCAGGCCAGGGGCGCATCCGGCGAGCACGCCGGCGGTCGCGACGATTGCCGCGGCGCGCCCCGGCCCGGAAAACGGCATGCTGACCAGACTAGCGAGCAGACCTACCCCGCCCGGTTGTAGCGCAAGTACAGGTAGCCGTCGGCGTCGCTGAGGATCTGCGCGGTGCGCAGTTGGGTGTCGACGGGACCCGGCGCGGTCACCACGCGTGGTGCGCCGCCGGCCACCAGCATCGGCGCGATGGTCAGCGCCAGCTCGTCGAGCAGGTCCAGCGCCACGATGTCGCCCAGCAGCATCGGGCCGCCCTCGCACAGCACGCGACGAAGCCCCCGCTCGGCGAGCATGCCCAGGACCGCGGCCGGGTCGACGGTGATCGGGTCGCGGGTCGACGCGTCGAGCACCTCGGCCTTGCCCTGCAGCCGGTCGCGGGTGGCCTCGGCCGATGCGGCGGTGGTGACGATCAGCGGCGGGGTCTCGGTGAGCGTGAACAGGCGGCTGGCCGGATCGAGGGCGCCCGAGGCGGTGACCACAGCGATCGGTGGGATCTCGGACTGCCCGCGCGCTTGGCGGGCCTGACGGGCGGCCACGCTCAACTGGGCGCCCGAGTAGTTCTCCGCGCGCACAGTGCCGGCGCCCACGAGGATCACGTCGGCGAGCTCGCGCATGACCTTGAACAGCACCCGGTCACCCGCAGCGGCGAGCCCGCCGGCGCGCCCGTCGACGGTGGCGCCGCCGTCCACGCTGGCGATCATGTTGGCCCGCACCCAACACGAGCTCAGCTCGTCGGGGTACGCATAGAGGGCGGGCAGCTCGGCTGCGTCGACGGATGTCAGTGAGTCCAGCCGGGTGAACTGCGCGGCGGCGTCGTCGTCGGTCATTGGACCGATTGCAGCACATCTGGCGCGGGGCGGACCCGTCGCACCATCACGTAGTCGCGTTCGACAGCACTGCCCAGCTGAAATGTCTTGGTGCCGTTCACCTTGAAGCCGTGTTTTGCGTAAAAGCGTTGTGCCCGTTGGTTTTCCTGGTTGACGCCCAGCCAGATGCTTTCGGCGCCCATCGCCGTGGCTGTCTTCAGGGCTGCGGTCATCAACGCGGCCGAGACGCCGACGCCGTGGCTGTCAGGCAGCACATACATCTTCGACAGCTCGACGGCGGGCCGGGCGGTCACCGAGCGCTGCACGTCCGGGTCGTCCGGCACGCCGCGAATCAACATGCAGTAGCCCAGAATTCGGCTGCCGGCGCGGGCGACGAGAACGGCCCGATCGGGATCGGTGAGGTACTCCGCGAATCGCTCGGCGGACAACTGGTTCTCGATGAAAGCCGTGATGTTTTGAGCCGTCGCGCCGGGCGGGCACGCCAGCGGGAATGTGCAGGAGGCGACGGCGGCCAGTTCGTCGATGTCAGCGCGGCAGGCGGTGGTGATCTCTAGATGTTCCACTGCGCCAAGTGAACACCGGTCTTCGGGTCGATCAGTACCACATTGGTCACCAGGTCGCGGTAACAGTCCCAATACACACCGCCGCTGACCGTCGAGCCTTGCGGTGCGTTGAGGAGTGCGTATTGCAGCGCGTCGGGCGCGTCGGTGCTGCGAGGGAGGTAGGCGTCGCCGGTGGGGGTGACGCCCTGAAACGAAAACTTCGGCGCCATCGCGGACTTCGAGGGCACCTCGACCGCGGTGACCGCGACCTGTGCGCGCCAGACCTCCGAGCGGGGCCACCGCGGCGGATAGCCCCATCCGGGCGGAATGTCGGACGGCAGCACGCTGCTCACCGTGACGTCGGCGGTGATGGTGCCGTCCGTGACGCGCAGGGTATCGCCGAGGCGACCGATCGGGGCCACGCCCGCAGAGGTTTCAGGTGCGACGGACACGCCGGCCATCAGCATCGCAGCGAACAGTCCGAGGAACCAGCGGCGCATCATGTCCTCCTTAGCTGCCTCGCATGATGTCACACGAAGGCGCCGGAAAACATGAGTTACTCAGCCCAGGGGCCGACGCCACCGGTCTTGGCGATCGCGATGTGAGTGACGAAGCCGGGCGGCGGGTCGTCCATCGGAGGGAACTTCGCGTCCGGGCCGATCATGGTCTTGGCGAGCTCGCGCAACAGTTCGGGCGCCCCGCCTTCCTCGACGCGTGCCGTGCCCGTGATCGACAGGTAGGGCGTCATGGGTCCGCTGCGGTCCTCGGAGAGGACGGTGAGCGCAACACGATTGTCCCGCCTGATGTTTCGCACCTTCTGGTACTCGCCGAGATGGGCGGTCACCAACTCGTCGTCGCCCTCGGGCGTGGTGCGCAACGCAACCCAGACCACGCTGACGTGCGGGCTGCCGTCGGGGTTGAGGGTGACCAGGGTGGCGTCGGCGCCGTATCCGATCAGCGCCCGCGCGTGCTCGTCGAGCTTCATCAGCCGGACATTACGCGGGATCGCCACCCGGCGAGGCTCCCTCGGCGTCGACGAACGCCTGCAGTGCGGCGACCACGTCGGCCTCCACGTCGGCTTTGGCTACGCCGAGGCGGTGCAACGGCCCGTCGCCGTCCTCTGTCTCCAGCAGCGCCAGCAGGATGTGTTCGGTACCGATGTAGTAGTGGCCGAGCCGCAGCGCCTCGCGGAGCGTGAGCTCGAGGACCTTGCGTGATGCGCTGCTGAAGGGCACCAGGGCCGGGATGTCGTCTTGTCGCGGCGGCAGCGGTGCCGCGCTGCGAAGCGCTGCGGCGTCGACGCCCCGCTCAGCGAGGACGCGCATCGCCAGCGAGTTCTCGTCGGCGGCCAGCGCATGGAGGAGGTGAGCGGGCGTCATCTCGGCGTTGCTTGCCTCGCGCGCCAGGTTCTGCGCCGCCACGACCACCGCGCGGGCGCGCGGGGTGAAGCGACTGAAGCCCTGTGCCGGGTCCAGCGTCGTCTCAGGTTTGGGCACGAACCTTTTCTGCGCGGCCTGCTTGGACACGCCCATGCTCTTGCCGATCTCGGTCCATGACGCGCCGGACCTGCGGGCTTGGTCGACGAAGTGGCCGATCAGATGGTCGGCGAGCTCGCCTAGATGCTCAGCGACCAGCACCGCGTCGGTCAGCTGGTCGAGGGCGTCGGGGTGCACTTTTTTGATGGCGTCGATGAGGTCGTCGAGGCGGACGTTGACCAGCGGCGTAGCAGGCATGGCGTCAACTTTAGGTTGACCATGCCGCAGCGTCAACTTTCGGTTGACGGTCGGCGCCACGCAAAAAGTGACTGGTGATTGAGGTCACGCCGGGCGGGTAGTAAGTTCCGGCGAGAGTGGCACTCGGCATTGGAGGTCTGGTATGGGTGAACGCGAGCTGCGGCCGGTTCGCCGGGCGCGTCGACTGTTGATCGCTGCGGTGGTCGCGGTCCTACTGCCCGGCTTGGCAAGCGTGTTGAGCGCACCGGACGCCAAAGCATTCTCCCGGCCCGGCCTTCCGGTCGAATATCTGCAGGTTCCGTCGCCGTCGATGGGCCGTGACATCAAGGTCGAGTTCCAGCCCGGTGGCTCACACGCGATCTATCTGCTCGACGGCTTGCGAGCCCGCGACGATTGGAACGGCTGGGACATCGAGCTTCCCTCGTTCGAGTGGACGCTGAACTCGGGCCTGGCCACTGTGATGCCCGTCGGCGGCATGTCGAGCTTCTACACCGACTGGTACCAGCCGGCGGTGGGCAACGGCGGGACGTGGACGTACAAGTGGGAGACGTTCCTGACGTCCGAGCTGCCATCGTGGCTGGCCGCCAACAAGAACATCAGCCCCACCGGCAATGCGGTTGTGGGTATTTCGATGTCCGGTTCGTCGGCGCTGATTCTCGCGGCGTATCACCCGGACAGGTTCATCTATGCCGGATCGCTGTCGGCTCTGCTGGACCCGTCGCAGGCCATGGGGCCGTTTTTGATCGGCATCTCGATGCGCGACTCCGGTGGCTTCAGTTCGGACGCGATGTGGGGTCCGTCCAGCGATCCGGCCTGGGCCCGCAACGACCCGACGCTGCAGATCCCGCGGCTGGTCGACAACAACACGCGGCTGTGGGTGTACGCCGGGAACGGCACGCCGACCGAACTCGGCGGCGCAGACGTGCCGGCCAAGGTGCTCGAGAGCATCATCCGGGACAGCAATATCAAGTTCCAGGACAAGTACACCGCCGCCGGTGGGCACAATGCGACGTTCAACTTCCCGCCGAACGGGACGCACAACTGGGCCTACTGGGGAGCGCAGCTGCAGGCGATGATCCCCGATATCAAGGCCACGCTGGGGTAGCCGTAGCGGCGACGTAGGAGCGGTGCTGGCTTCTTAACATCCGCGGTTGCATCCAGGTCGCCTGACGGGGGACCAGACGCAACCAACCTTGTCCGACGTCACATCGACCCTACGGCGCGAAGCTCGCGCTGCACCAAGGCGATTGGTCACCGGGCGAAGGGACTAATGTCTCTAAGCCCACAGCAAATTTTCGCAATCGCAAAGAGCGTTAGAGCGTAAATTTGAGTAACCGAGGTCGGGGACGTCAAGGAGGCTTCGGATGAATGAAAAGTTGCGCCGAGTCGCGGTGTGGATGGTGTCGCTGGCCGCGTTGGTGTTGGGTCCTCTTGCCGCCACGACGGTCATCAGTCCGGCAGTCAGCTGGGCCTGCGACGGAGGGACGGTTTGGGATCCCGGAGCCAACGCATGCGTGGTACCGGCGCCGCCGCCACCTGCGCCGCCGCCGGTTCCGGTGACCATGTGCATCGGTGCGCCCGTGCCGTTCGTTCCGATGAGTTGGTGCTTCCCCGTCGGAGGCTGAACCCGCGGTTGTAATCAGGTTCACGCGTCGGCTGCGCGTGGGCCGGGTACCAGTCGGCCGGAAATCAGCATCTGCGGCGGAAGGATTTGTGCATGACCGTCACGCGTGACATCGACGCGCCACGCCACCGGGTGTGGGACGTGCTGGCCGACGGGTGGACTTACTCGCAGTGGGTGGTCGGCAACAGTCGCATGCGCGCCGTCGACAAGAACTGGCCCGCGCCGGGTTCCACGATCCAGCACTCGATCGGTGTGTGGCCTTTGGTGATCGACGACGAGACCGTCGCCGAAAAGTGCGAGCCCGAACGCGAACTCGTGTTGCTGGCCAAGATGGGGCCAGTCGGTGCGGCGAAGGTGACGCTGCGGCTTTCGGACATTCCGAACGGGTGTCGGGTGGAGATGTCAGAGACCCCCGCGCGAGGCGCTTTGAATTTGGTGCCAGATCAGCTCGCGCAGATTGCGATGGACGTGCGGAATCGGGAGTGCCTGTTGCGGCTCGAGAATTTGGCCAAGCACCGCGACCCGAGCGAACTGACGTAGGCCCATCGGGTGGGGCGGCCCGTCGGGTTAAACCGAAGGGCCGTAATAGATCTTGTTGAAGTCCTGCACCCAGCCGTGGCCGTTGCAGCTCAGCGGCAGGCCGTCGGGGCTTTGGGCTGTGCCCTTCTCGCCTTGGCAGGGCGCACCCAGTGGGCGTACGCCGATGAGAGGCTCTGTTGACACCCAGCGGTTGGTGGCGGAGCAGATCAGGGTGCCGGTAGGTGACGAGCCGAGGCCGAAGGCGTAGCGGTCAGAGGCGATGCAGTGCTGGCCCTCGACGGCGTTGTGTGCCACGCCGGGAACACAATCCACGCCGTCGCAATACGACGGCCAGGCGGACGCGGTGCCTGCGCTCACCAACGGCACCGCGACGAATCCCGCAGCCAGCGCAAGTACCGTCGTGAATCTCATGGCCGCCCCTTTGCGTGAATCTGGTTGCTCGCTTTGCGCTTAGCCTAGATTCCGCGGCGTGTCCGCGTACAGGCGTTAGCGGTCTTCGCGGTCGCGAGGCGGTCAGAGCCGTCCCACGGCGAACGCTGCGCCTTCGTTCACCATCCCGTTCACCGCGTACAGGGCATGCGCGATGGAGGGTTGACCACCCGGAGTGCCGTTGCAGATGGTGTCGTCGGGATTGCAGAGTTCGAGGGTCTTGGGCTTGTACAAGGGGCCGATGACGATCGGCGGTGCGCCGTATTGCTGCAACCACGCGTCCGACGGCTTGCCGAAGAGCACGACGGCGGCGACGTGATCAGCGATCTGGGGCGGCATCGGCTGGGGGATGTACGACAGGAACTCCGGGGGGATGCTCGCCGGGACGGAGGCTGAAGTGACGAAGCCCGCGACCGCCGCACCTTGCGAGTAGCCGCCGAGCACGATCCTGGTGTTCGGGCAGTTGGCGGCCGTGGCTTCGATGTGGGAGCCGGCGTCGCGGATGCCGTCGACGACGGTTCGTGCGAACTGGATGCCCGCACCGAAGTCGCCGCTGGCTTCGTAGTTGACCGGATACACGGCGACGGACCGACCGCCGGCTTGCTCGGTCACGGAGTTGACGAACGCTTGGCCGACGCCGCCGACGCCGGGAGGCTCGCCGGTGCCGCGGGCGAACACGACCTCGACGTCGGGACAGGGCTGGGCGGAGGCGAGGGGGAGGGGCGCCGTGACGAGAGCTGCGAAGCACAGCACCATGACCGCGAGAAGATGCGGCCAGCTCTTGATTGTTGTGTGCCTGCGCCCGTTCACCTGCGCCATTGTTGATCCCCTCTCACCGTGGCGAGCAACCGCGCGGACTCAACCGCTTTGTCGGTCGTTCGAAGTGAGTGAGCAGTTCCCGTTGATTGGCGATTCCAAAACCTGCCGGTTTTGCGCGCCTAAGCGCCGCCGCTCGTGCCGGAATGGCGCCTTCGTGCGGTCGGCGGGCTCGACTCGGATCATCCACCTGCGGCCAGGACCGAACAGATCCCGGCTTCATGATCGGGGCGCTTGTCACCCGAGGTCGTAGTTGTCGCGGGAGATCCGGAAAAAGCGCCCCGTACTCGTGTCGGTGCATGTCATGGCAGGCGGCTCGCTGGCACAGGTGATGGCGCCGAGTGACATGGTTTCGCCGTAGTTCAGTGTCGGCAAGGGCGGGTCGACGAGCACACCGCCGACACAGTCGAGGTGCGGCGGCCTGCCCTCATACATCGAGATCTGACTGCCCCAGCCGCCTAGGAAGCAGGTGCTCGGCCGTCCGTCGGGCCCGACATATTGGCGCGGCGGCATGGCGTAGGTGGGGTCTTGAACCTGGCACGTGGCTTCTCCCTTGCCGTAGTCGGCCGGATCGAAGTTGCTGTGGTTGCGTTGCATGACACACCAGACGTCGCCCGACGGTGACTGGAACTTGAGGTCGTTGGAGAAGTCGTCGTCGGCGCCGGCGGTTGCAGACAGGGTGGTGGCGGCGAGTGTCCCGGACGCGAGCAAGGCCAGGGCGAGCTTGGTTCTTTGCTTCAGCGAGATCCGCTGATGCGCGAGCCGCGCTGCCGTTAGTTGTTGGAGACCCGACCACTTCTTCATGTCGGCGTCCTTTCCATGGACCATGCTGCGGCGAAGCTACCGAAGTTGTACCGCGTCAGCCGGCCGTACGTCCTGGTTCTGAGCGCAGAGGGTGAGGCCGTGGCGGGGACGGCGAGATCTGCCAATACCTCGGCGTGACTCCAGGCGAGGCAGGGGAATTCCTCGAGTTGGAGGTGCCGTATTAATCCGGCAGCCGGCATATCGGACGTAAACGCGATTGTGGCGGCTGTGCGATCGGAGGGAGGGTGAGCACACAGCCGTCGTCGACCGCTCGTGCATCCGCCGCTGAGCGTCTGGGCATCGGTAGCGGATGTTGGTGTGCGGCCCTGAATATTGACTGCTTCCAATGTCGTCGACGCTGCTGACGAGCACCATGAAGGTGTTCGGGGTGATCGTTGCCGGGGCTGGGCGCTTAATTTCAGGTCGCCAAAACGTGCCGAAAGCGAAAGTGGTCCCGCCTTCGAAGCTTCCGGTACGCGCGGCATAGGACCGTTGGCAATAGTGTCGATGGCGACCTAATGCCTGCCGCGGAAAATGCCACAGCTCCCCTCGCCGTCTAATAGATCGACATCGGACATTGTGGTGGGTCGTGTTCGTCTCCGATCAGCTCCCGGCGGTGGTCACCGTACAGGGGAGTGATGAATTGAGGGGCACCGAATGCCGACTCGATAGATGCATCGATGCGCCACACGTGCGAGGTCGAGCATTCTGGCTTGTGCATCCCGCGGTGGAAGTGTTATTCACCATCGTGGGGTAAGAAGTTGGATGCTCCTTCGAGGGCCGAAAGGGCAATCGCTGAGGCCTGGATGCCGCGAGTCACGGTATTTGGTCGAGCACGTCGACTCATCCTGCCGGCCGACACTTCAACTTTCTTTACATCTTGTCTGGCGATGGCGGCTTTCGTTCGCGTCTCTCTGATTTCCCCACAGGCCGAGGTTTTGGTGGCAAGTTCGACCCAGCCGAAGGGGGCGCCGATTGCTCAGGTCCCGCTGCGGGTGGTCGAGCAGAAGGGGCGAACCGGTACCCGCAGTGCCTGCACACCTTAGCGTCGGCGAGAACGGTCTCCGCGCAGTCGGGGCACTTCTTCTCTCCCGCTTCCTCTAAAGCCCATTCCTCTGGAATGTCGTCGCTCGGGTCTGGCCGAAGTAGCAGCGAGCCGATGAAGGCTGCGGCGACGCCAGCCCCCGCAACATAGATTGCGATCCCTAAGGGTGCGACCGTGCCAGGAGCGCTGGTATCAGGAGTTCCATTGCGGCCGACCGGATAAAGGGTCCGCAAACCTTCGTTGGTGGCTACGAAGATGGCTGCTATCGCGGCGATGCCGGAGAGAATGATGGGCACCACCCACCTTTTCCGCTTGTGCTGGCTGCCACCATAACCACTTACGGCAATTGCTACAGCGAGCGCGAGGAACCACCAGCCGCCGTGCTGGATAAGCGTGTTGCTCCTAACAACGGCGAACGGGCTCGTCGGCTCGGCGAAGGGCAAGAACGTCGCAATAGCCATAGCGGCGGCGCCGACGATCACCAGCGCCGACGGAATAGGATTGCCAGACCCCGCCCTATTCATCACATCCCACGCTATACGCGCCCGAGCCGCGTTAGGAATTGTTCTGGGTGTTGATTGCGCACGGTCAGCGCTACCGGTTCAAAACGCCGAAACCGTTAGCCCGCGGGTGGCCCGCACCTCGAGAGAAGTTGGCTCAAACCGCTCTCTCCTGCGAAAACTCTGGTGCGCGGTACTGGGATTGAACTAGCTCAGCGCGTTTGCTGGTCGACGCCGTGTGACGTCGCATTTCTTGCTTCTACCTGCGATGTTCTGACACAGTGTAGCGGGAATGACGCGGAAGCACACGGAAGCCAAGTATGCTCTCGTCAGGTCATGTTGAGGTCATGACCTGAGAACTGGGAAGGTGAACAGTGGCGCGTGGGGCAGGACGAAGGGACCGGGCACCGGGGACGTTCGGCAGTGTCGACAAGCTGGCTACCGGCTACCGCGCGCGGTACTTCGGGCCCGACGGCCGGCGCCACAAAGCGCCGGTGCTGTTCCTCACGAAGAAGGACGCCCGCGGCTGGTTGGCGCAGCGCCATTCCGAGATCGTCGCGCAGCAGTGGACGCCGCCGCAGGCCGTCCAGGCGCCGAAGCTGACGTTCGCCGAGTACGCCAAGACATGGCTTGCCACCCGCCAGGTGGCCGGCCGGCCGTTGAAGGACCGCACCCGCGAGCACTACCAGAAGCTTCTCGACGACCACCTCGCCGGCACGTTCGGCGCACTGCCGATTGCGTCGATCACAGCCGACGACGTTCGCGACTGGTACGCCGCCACGCTGGCCGACAAGCCGACGATGCGAGCGCACGCCTACAGCCTGCTTCGCACGATCATGGCGTCGGCGGCCAGCGACGGAAAGATCGCCGCCAACCCATGCGTGATCCGCGGCGCCGGCACGGCCAAGCGGGTGCACAAGGTGCGGCCGGCGACCGTGAGCGAGATCGGCACAATCGCCGACGCGATGCCGGACCGCTGGTCGCTCATGGTGCTGCTGGCCGCGTGGCTGGCGATGCGCTTCGGCGAGTTGACCGAGCTACGCCGCAAGGACATCGACCTCGACGACGAAGTGGTCCGGGTGCGCCGCGCCGTGGTCCGCACCGACGACGGATTCACGGTCACCACCCCGAAATCCGACGCCGGCGTCCGGGACATCGCAATCCCGCCGCACCTGCTCCCGGCGATCGAAGACCACCTGTCAGAACATGTGGGAAGCAAGGCCGACTCGCTGCTGTTCCCGGCGGTCGGCGGCGGACACCTGGCGCCGGCCACCCTGTACCGGCGGTTCTACACAGCGCGCGAGAAAGCCAATCGCGGCGATCTGCGCTGGCACGATCTTCGGCACTCCGGTGCAGTCCTCGCCGCCGCGACCGGCGCCACCCTGGCGGAACTGATGGCGCGTCTCGGGCACTCCACACCGCAGGCCGCGATGCGCTACCAGCACGCCGCCCAGGGGCGTGACCGCGAAATCGCCGCACTGCTGTCGAAGATTGCAGCCAACGGGGGAGTCTGATGACCGCCGGCCTGGCTTACGTGATCGTCTGCTCCTGCACAGGCAGTATCGAACCCCTTGCGTTCTTCGACGACACGCGGCCCAGCACGGTCGGGGTCGTCGTGCGGCCGGTCAGCGGTCACGATCGCGTGACGTGGATTCCGCCGAAACGTCGGGGCGAACTGACGCGCGCCGACTACGCGGACCTGTCAGGTTCTGCGGTCGGATTCGCCGGCGACCTGCACACCGTGCGGTGCGCGGAATGCCGTGACCAGGCCCAGATGTCTACTTCTTCCCTTGCCGGAATCGCCGATACCCTTGCGGCACAAGCCAATGCAGGACGCCTCGCCTCCATCGAAGTGCCCGCCGTCGATAGCCGGCCGCAGCTTGTTGGTGCGCTCATGTACACGCCCCCGGCGGGACCGACGAACAGGTACGTAGTTCCGTTGGCTGTGTTGTGCGGCCTGCTGGGTTCGCGAAAGTGGTAGCGTTTCCCTTGCGCTCCTAAAAGCGCGTCGTCTCCGACACTTCGGGCTGGGCGGCATCCTCAGTGATGCCCGAAAGGCCCCGTCATGGCAGACACATCTGCCGGCCCTCGCCGCCGGTACGCCAAAATCGCCGAAGCCGCCGAGTATCTCGGCGTCACCACCCGCACCATCCGCCAGATGATCGCCGACGGCCGCCTCACCGGCTACCGCAACGGCCCGCGCGTCATCCGCGTCGACCTGAACGAGGTTGACGCCGCGATGGAGCCGTTCGGCGGTGCGGCCTGATGATCTACGAACGAAGAAGCCGCCGACCTGGGCAGGATTCGGCGGCCTCAAAGTCCCTGGTGATGGACTCCGACCAGCATAGCGGCTTGGCCGGCTGGAAGCGGCGACAGCACGCCGGCCGACGTCTTCCTCCGCTGGACTGCGCCTGCGGGCCGGACCCTTGGCTGCACCGCTGCGCCGAACACGCGCCGTCCGACAAGCTGGTCGACGCCGGCCGCGACGCCGCGCTCCACGTCCTCGCGCACGGCCGTACACCGATCCTCAAACCACAAGAGCTACAAGCACTCTGGCGACGCGGCGGCGAGGACCGGGCGCTCGCCGCGCAGTTGCACAAGATGACCGTCGGTGCCGTCACATGACAGACATTGACCGATCCGACGAACTGCGCGAGTGGATCGCCGACGACGAACGCCGTGAGGCAGCCCAGCGCAACGGGCACCACGCCGACGACCCCGGCCCACCTGAGCCGAGCGACGACCATCCGGCCGGCGGTGAACAACACACCGGCCAGGTCCGCATGGCCTACCGGCTGCGCGCCGCCTACCGAGACCGGCTGCTACACGTCCACGGCATCGGCTGGCACTACTGGGACGGCACCCGCTGGGCCGCCGACGACACCGGCACCGCCAAGCGCGCCGTCCTCGACGTGCTCCGCTCCGCTCTCGCGGACTCCCTCGGCGACAAGCAACTACAGCAGGACGTGCGGCGCTGCGAATCCGACAGCGGCATCAACGGAGTGCTCGGCATCGCCGCGGCGCTGATACCGTTCGCCGCCGCCGCGCGTGACCTCGACGCGGACCCCTACCTGCTCAACACGGCAACCGGAACCCTCGACCTACGCACGCTCACCGTATCGCCGCACCGGCCGACCGACCGGATCACCAAGATATGCAACGGCGCATACGACCCCGACGCCCAGGCACCGCACTGGACAGCGTTCCTGGCGCGCGTCCTCCCTGACGACGACGTGCGCGGGTTCCTGCAACGACTGATCGGCGTCGGCCTGCTCGGGGCAGTCCGCGAACATGTTCTGCCGATCCTGACCGGTACGGGCGCGAACGGCAAAGGCACCTTCTACGAAGCCGTGCTGCACGCGCTCGGCGACTACGCCAGCACCGCCGAACCCGACCTGTTCATGCACAGAGACGGGGCGCACCCGACCGGCGAAATGGACCTGATGGGCCGGCGCCTGATCGTCGTGTCCGAATCCGAACGCAACCGCCGGCTGGCAGAAGCCACCATGAAACGCCTCACCGGCGGCGACCCGATCCGCGCCCGCCGGATGCGCCAGGACTTCGTGCAGTTCGATCCGAGCCACCTGCCGATGCTCATCACCAACCACCTGCCCAAGGTGTCGGCTGATGACGCCGCGGTATGGCGTCGCCTGCGCGTCGTCCCGTTCGACGTGGTGATCCCCCAAGACGAGCGCGACGGCGAGCTGGGCGAGCGCCTGAAACTGGAAGCTGACGGCATCCTCGCGTGGGCCGTCGCTGGGTGGCGCGACTACAGCGACCGCGGCTCACTCGACGAGCCGGCCGCGGTCCTGGCCGCCACCGACGCCTACCAGAGCGCCAGCGACGCCGTGCGCCGCTTCATCGACGAGGAATGCCTCGTATCAAGCCCGGTACTCAAAGCCACGACCTCACAGCTATTCGAGGCGTTCGAGAAATGGCGGGTGCGCGACGGCGCCGAAGCACTGTCGCAGAAGGCCTTCGGGCAGGCCATCGACCGCCACGGTTACCCAGCCGACAAGCCGGTCCGCGGCAAGCGTTGGCGAACAGGAATCGCGCTCAGAGCAACCGAAGAAAAGGAGTGATGTCTACGCATGGCACGCATTTACAGGTTCCCCTACGCGCGGGCGCGCATTGGCGTCATACCGGAGATGCGTGCCATGCGTAGACACGCAGGTCACAGCGTCGACACCAGAACAGGAACCCGCCCATGACCAATGACTTCCACCACTGCATCGACGACGACCGGGCGACGTGCCCTCGTGGCGTCGGGCAAACACAACCGAAGGGAAAACCACATGAGTCTCGGTATTGACGTGAACGCTGTCACCGCCGTCCTACTGGCAGACGGGTGGCACAACATCACCGCGTTCTACCTCGACGCCTACGAATACGTCGAAGAACGTCCTGAACCCAACCGCGACCCGTTCGTCTATCTCGCCGGCGGTCAATGCCCGCACATCACTTCGACCGGCTTCACGTTCACCGACGACATCGGCGCAACGGTGTCCGGTCCACTGACGTCGATCCTGGCGGTACGGACAACTGAACCGGGCGCTGCCGGCCAAGATCCACCAACCCAACGACACCGAGGACTGAACTGCAATGCCTGATTGGGCCACCATGCGCGCGGTACTCGCCGGCATCCCCGTCCTGGACGGCGCCCGCTGCAAGGGCAGAGCCGACCTGTACGAGCGGACCGACAGCGAGCACCGCGCCGCCGGCCGAACCACAGCCGAAGACCTCGACGAAGCCCGCCGCGAGGCGCTACGGCTCTGCGGCGCCTGCGAGGCCCAGACGCGCTGCCGCGCGTGGCTCGACGCCCTGCCGGCAGCGCACCGGCCGCGCGGCGTCGTCGCCGGCCAGGTCGTCAACGCTGCCGGCGTGGTGCGGTCATGAGCACAGCCCACGAAGACCGCGAAGCGTTCGCACTGCTCGACGACGCGATCCACGCGCTATCCGCGATCGCACGCGGCAGCGACACCGACCAGATCACCGTGCCAGTAGAAGCTGTGCTCATCGTCCGCGTGCAGCGTGACGACGACCACGGCGCCCGCGTCGAACACGTCGAGGTCTACCCGCGCGGCGGCGCCCAACCCGCGTCAACCCGCACGCTCATCAGCGAAGCCGGCACGCTGCTCGACCAGGCCACCGCGGACGGCCACGCCGGCGACGACAGCCGCCACCACCAACCCCTGGGCGGGTGACCCCCAGGGGCACCCCCGCGCCGCCACCCCTGGCGTAGGCAGTGCGTATTTCCCGAACCGTTTTTCTTTTTGAAAACAACAGGAAGGCAGGAACGAGATGGCGGAGCCAAGGAGGCCGGCGCTGCGGGCCGTGAAGGACGGCGATGGCGTGAAACCAGCCAAGAAAGCCGCGGCCAGGCAGGCGCCGGCGAAGCGTGCGCCTCGGAAGGTGACGCCGGTATCGGTGACGGCGGCGGCGCGGTCGGGTGACCGCCGTCAGTTGCTCGTCGCGTTGCAGAACCGGATCGCGAAGGCGATCGACGACCCGAAGACGACCGGGCCGGCGTTCGCTGCGCTGGTCAAGCAGGCTCGCGAGCTGTCGGAGGCGATCGCCGAGATTGACCGGCCACCTGCCGAGAGGGACACGTCGGGTGACTGGTTGGAGGCGATCAAGAACATGCCCGCAGAACCTTGGGACGAGAGCTGTATCTAGCTCTGACCAGCAAAGAAAGGGAATGGAAGTGACTGACAGAGAAGACCTTCGGGCCGCGGCTCGGGAGTTGTTCGCCGATGTGGGCGAGCGCCCGTCAGGCCCGCGGCACCAGATGACGCTGGCGGACGTCGAGGACTACTCGCGCCGCTGGGCGCAGAACCGGGAGGCTGGCCGGTTCACGACCACCGACGCCGACATAGTGGTCGACGCCGACGGCCGGCCGTTGGCGGTGAGCCGATCGGTTCACCTGTTCCGGTTCAACTGGCTGGTGGTCGACCAGGCGACCGCGGACCGGCTCGGCATCACGGAGGCGGTCGAGGCCGGCGAGTATCCGGGTGTGCGCCTGATGCGGAGCGAGTCGTGAAGACGTGCACCAAGTGCGGCGAATCGAAGCCGCTCGACGAGTTCAACCGCGACAAGCGGCGCGGCGACGGTCGGAAGTCGCGGTGCAAGGCCTGCTGTCGCGCCTACCGGGCCGCGTACTACGCGGAGAACCGCGAAGCTGTCGCCGAGCGTGTTCGCACCTACCGGCAGGCCAACGCCGAGCGTGTTCGCGCCTACAGGCAGGCCAACGCCGAAGCGATCGCCGAGTACCAGCGCGGCTACCGCGCCGCCAACCGTGAGGCCATCGCCGAGCAAGAACGTGCGTACATCGCTGCGAATCGGGAAGCCGTCGCGGCGCGGCACCGCGCCTACCGGCAGGCCAATCCACATGTGAAGTGGGAAGCCAGCTACCGCAAGCGCGCCCGCCGGTTCGGTTTCGATCCGGTGGTCGAGTCGTTCACCCGCGCCGATCTGGTCGCCCGCTACGGCGACGCCTGCTTTCACTGCGGCGGCGAGTTCGAGGAACTCGACCACTATCCGGTGCCGGTAATCGCCGGCGGGGCGCACACGCTCGACAACTGCCGCCCGTCCTGTACTGCATGCAACCGCGGCCGGAACCAGGCCGTCGCATGACCAGCGATCAACCACACGAAGGAGAACAGCCGATGAGTACCGACGCCAGCACGACCGATACCGGCACGACGGCAGTCGAGCCCAGCACCGCGGAGACGCCCGGAACCGCGGCCGTCGACACGGAAACGCCGGAAGCCGGCTCTGAGGCCGGTACGGACGCCGCCGAAGACCAGGGCGACGCCGAGGTCGACGAGAACCAGGACGACGAGGACGGCGGCAAGGGCAACAAGGAAGCTGCCCGCTACCGGCGCCGGCTGCGCGCTGCTGAGCAGGAACGCGACACCCTCAGGGGGACCGTCGAATCCCTACAGCGCGCCGAGGTGGACCGCCTGGTCGCCGCCGAGTCGATGCAGCCGGCCGCTCTCTGGGCATCGGGCGCCGAGCTGACGAACCTTCTGGGCGATGACGGCACAGTCGACGCGGCGCGGGTGGGCGCGGCGATCAGCGCGGCCCGCGAGCAGTTGGGCATCCCGACCCCGCCGCCGCGGCGCAACTACGTCAAGGGTGAGGGCCATACCGTCGGGCGCCCCGGCAGCAAGCCATCGGGGAAAGACGCAATGGTGGCCGTGGTCCAGGGTCGCGGTGTCGCCGGCGACGACTAGCATGGGGTGCTGTGGCCGGGTGTGATCCCTGCGGGACGATCCGGCCACAGCGCAGCCCCCGGAGGGCAACCGCGAAAAGCCTTGCAGGCCAGCGGAAGTCGATAGAACTCGTCCTCCTGGAAGGCTCATCATGGCAACCAAGACCACCCCCACATCGCCGAAGGCGTGGGCACCGGACGTCACCGCGTTCGTGCCCGCTGACGTCGTTCCCGACGCGCTGATCCTCAACACGGCGACCGTCGTCGGCGCCATAGAAGGCGACGAGCCGGCCATCCGCGTCCCGTTCGTCGCCGACGATGGCGTTGTCGGTTTCGTCGCAGAAGGCGCCGAGATTCCCGACGCGAACCAGCAGTTCGATGAGGTCGTAGTGCTGACGGGCAAGGTCGCGGCGCTGGGCCGGTACAGCTACGAGACGTTGCAGCAGCCGGAGGCCGCGCGGATGGTCGTCGATTCGCTGTCGCGCTCGGTCGTGACGAAGGCGAACGCCGCGTACCTGGGCAACGCGGTCGACGGACCAGGCCCGGTCGGGCTGCTCAACGCGGCCGGCATCGTCGATGGCGGCGCGGTCGCTGGCGACCTGGACGCGGTGGTCGACGCCGTGGCCGGCATCGAAGCCGACGGCGGCGCGGCTACCCACATCATCGCGGCGCCGGATGCGTGGGCGTCGCTGTCGAAGCTCAAGCGTGCGGCCGACTCGAATGAGTCGCTGGTCGGGGCTGGCACTGTGGCCGCTACTCGGGCGCTGCTCGGGCTGCCGGTGCTGGTGACGCCGGCCATGCCTGCCGGCTCGCTGCTGGTCGCCGACCAGGCGGCAATCATCGGGGCTCAGAGCCAGGTTCGGCTGGCACGCTCCGACGACGCCTACTTCTCGTCGGATTCGGTCGGCGTGCGTGTGACGTGGCGCCTGGGCTGGAAGGTCATGCACGCGGCGCGCGTCGCGAAGCTGACCATCGCCGCGGCGCCGTAGCCACCAGAACCGTCTCCCGGTGAGCGTTGAGGGTTCCACGTAGTCCCGCGCCGGCGCTCACCGGGAGGCATCACAACGGTGACGACGGCCGGGATTGCCGTAGCCAGCGATCCTGGCCGTCGTCACCCATGAGCGGGAGGCCGCGACCATGACCGATCCGACACCGGACACAGGGCCGCTGCTGACGCCGGCGGACCTGGCGAACTTCGCGACCATCCCGACGGCGAAGGCCGCGGCGATGATCGAAGACGCGTTGGCCATGGCTGCGGTCGTCGCGCCGTGCATCACGGCCGACGGGTTCGCGCACCGGGCGGCGGCGAAGGCCATCGTCCGGGGCGCGGTACTCCGCTGGCATGAGGCCGGCAACGGCGCGGCCGTCTCTCAGTCGTCGCAGTCGTACAGCCAGACGATCGACACCAGGCAGCCCCGGAAGGGCATGTTCTTTCCGTCGGAGATCGCCCAGTTGCAGAAGCTCTGTCGGGCCGGCCGACGACACCGGCGGCGCGTTCGCGATCGACCTGTTCCCGCCGGCCGCGCCGCGGCTGTCGGCGCGTCAGCAGTTCGAGCGCGACGTTGACACCATCTGGTGATCCCCGCGCGCCGGCCGGGGGCTGGCCGGCGGTCGGTGTCGTGGTCCTGGTCCACGTCGTCGGCGTGGGTTCGACTGCCGCGTTCTCTCGGTTCGACGACGGGACGAACGGCGCAGAAGTTTCGACCGCAGACGCGGCTGAGCAGTTCGTCGCGCGGCTCGGGGAACGCGCCGACCAGTTGCGCGTTGCGGTGTCCGGGCTGGTGAAGACCGCCAACGAACGCGTCACGCCCGCGGAGTCTCGTCGGAGCCGGCGCCGTCGTCGGACCGCGCAACGTCAGCTTGCCGAGCACTTACGCGATGGTGGCGATCAGACGCCAGAGCAGCGACCAGACGCGTAGCGCACGCGCGGAGATGGCGCATTAGACGGCTCTCGCGCCGACTCAGGTCATATCTAGGTCACGCGGACCCATTCTGCGGGTGAAACCGCAGGTAGAACGTGGTGCGCGGTACTGGGATTGAACCAGCGACCTCTTCCGTGTCAGGGAAGCGCTCTCCCGCTGAGCTAACCGCGCCTGGGTAGAGGTGGAGACGGGAATCGAACCCGTGTGCACGGCTTTGCAGGCCGTTGCCTCACCACTCGGCCACTCCACCGCTGGGTTTGATGCGACTGCACCTTCGAGCGGATGACGGGATTCGAACCCGCGACCCTCACCTTGGCAAGGTGATGCGCTACCAACTGCGCTACATCCGCGCGCCACGGACGAGAACGTCGCCACGTGCGAACCGAAACGATAGTCCACCCCAGTATGGCCGCACAAATTCCTCGGCCGCTCTCCAGACCAGCCCTCTGCTCGGCGTATTCTGGCCGAAACTGCCGCCCGTGCTAGTGTTCGACGTCGTTCGCCGGGTCATGGTCCGGGTGCGCGGTCTCGTAGCTCAGCGGGAGAGCGTCCGCCTCACACGCGGAAGGTCACTGGTTCGATCCCAGTCGGGACCACCGAGTCATCCATCTTCACCGCGTCAAACCCTGAGCGCCGGCAGTCGACGAAAAGCCCTTAGCTGCAACCACTTTCACCAGTCGCAGCAAGACGCCACCCTGCTTGGTGCACCATAGGACCGATGACTGCACCACTGTGGCAACCCAGTGGCGTTCCGCGAGCGGCCCTGGCCGTGCCGCAACCCAAGGACGATCCGTTCTACTCCTACACGGGCGACAAGCCGCTCGAGGACATCGCCCCCGGCACGGTATTGAAAACCCGCAGCTTCCCGTACCACATCTTCGGCTTCCCGACGCTGCTGGAAACCACGCAGCTGCTCTACCGCTCTACCAGCCAGGCCCGCACTGCCACCGTCAACGTCACATCGGTCATCCGCCCGCTGATCCAGCTCGGCGACACGCGGGTGATCTCTTACCAGTCCGCCTACGACTCGCTCAACCAGAACGACGAGCCGTCATACGCCATCTCGGGCGGCTTCACCCTCGGCGGAATCGTGCCCGGCGTCGAGGCCGCCGTGTTCGGCCCGCTCCTTGCCGAGGGCTACACCGTCGTCGTCCCCGACACCGAGGGTCAGCGCGCCGACTTCGCCGCCGGCCCCGAGTACGGCATGAACACCCTGGATTCCCTGCGCGCCGCGTTCAACTCACCGGCCGTCGGCCTGCCCGCCGACGCGCGCGTCGGGATGATCGGCTACTCCGGCGGAGCCATCGCAACCGAGTGGGCCGCCGAGCTGGCCCCGACGTACGCGCCCGACGTCAACGCCCGCCTGGTCGGCGCCGCCATCGGCGGCGTCCTCGTCCACCCGGCCCACAATCTTCACTACGTCGAAGGCACCGGCTTTTGGGCCGGCGTCATGCCGATGGCGCTCGTCGGCATCGCCCGTGCCTTCGGCATCGATTTCACGCCGTACCTCACACCGTTCGGCGTCAAGGTGTTCCACGAGATGAAGTCCGCGTCGATCGTCAACGTCCTGCGCCACTATCCGGGCCTCACCTGGGCGGACCTTGTCAGCAACGAGTTCCCGACCCCGGAAACCATGGCGCTCTACGTCGAGCACGCCAACAAACTGATCATGGGCACCGGCGGCACGCCGACCATTCCGCTGTTCATCGGTCAGGGCGCCAACGGCGATCTCGAGGGCACACCGGGCGACAAAACCGGCATCGGCCCTGGTGACGGTGTGATGATCGCCGGCGACGTGCGCACACTGGCGTCGCACTACTGCGCAGCCGGCACTCCCGTGCACTACGAGCAGTACGACGCGCTCAGTCACATCTGGAGCGTTCCGGTGTGGCTGCCACGAGCGATCGGCTGGCTCAAGCAGCGCTTCGCCGGCGTGGCCGCGCCGCAGAACTGTTCGTCGATCGCGCCGGGAAATCCGCTCGACCCGATTCCGATGCCGTAGCAACCGATGAAGAAGGGGCACGACGTGCGCGTGGTTGATCTGGCCCGAGGGATGCGCGAGCTGGTGCTTTCCGAGGCCGCCGAATCCGAGCGATTGCGCACGCTGTCCCCGGCGATCGTCGACGCGATGTGGTCCAGTGGGCTGCTGACTGCCTTCAACCCCGCGCCGGCCGGCGGTGTCGAGCCTTCCTTCGCCGAGATGATCGAGACGTGGATCGAAATGGCTTGGCAGGACGGCTCATTCGGCTGGATCGGCATTGCGAACCTGCCGCTTTCGCCGCCGCCACCTACCTTCCCGACGCCGGTTTCGCGGAGGTGTTCACCGCCAACGACAACCGCGTCGCGCTGGGAGGCCAGTTCTTTCCCAACGGGCAAGGCACCGTCGTCGACGGCGGCTACCGGGTGAGCGGAGCATGGAACTTCGGCTCTGGCACCGGGCACTCGGCGTACATCGCCGCCGGTTTCATCCCGATGGACGACGGCCAGCCCCGCTGGATCAGCGACGGCGTTCCAGAGCTCCTGGTCGCGTACGTGCCCCGCGACGAAATCACCTTCACCGACGGCTGGCACGTCCAAGGCCTCAAAGGCACCGGCTCCTACGACTACAACGCCCACGACGTGTTCGTTCCCGAGCACAGGACGATGCCGTTGTTCACGCGCGAGCCGTGCCGCGGCTCTTCGCCGGCCAGCCGAATGGGGCTGATGGCCGTTACCGCAGCCGGCCATGCGTCCTGGGCGCTGGGCGTGGCCAAAAGCATGCTCGACGACGTCGAGGAACTCGCGGCCACCAAGGTGCGGATGAGCGACATGGCCACCTTGGCCAGTCGCCCGACGTTCCAGAAAGGGCTCGCGCACCACGTCGCGGCGTGGCGAGCCGCACGTCTGCTGGTTCTGGACGCGTTCACTGCGGCCGAGGCGGCGGTTGCCGCCGGTGGCCAGCTCACGCCTCGGATGCGGGCCGACATGCGGGTCGCCGCCGTGTACGCGACCGACACCGCGCGGGCCTGTGCCGAATGGGCTCATCTGGCCGCGGGCACCACCGCGATCCGCGAGGGCAGCCGCCTCGAACGCGCCTTCCGCGACATGTACACCGGCACGCAACATGCGTTCATCAGTGAAAAGGTCGCAATCGACGCCGCGCAGATCTGGCTGGGGATCACCGAAGACCAGTACGGGTTGTGACCCGAAGGCCCAGCGCGCTGAAAACCGTTGTGCAACAAGCATTTCTGACACGGTGCACGCCGACGGAGTCGCTGACGCTGACGGCCCGACGCTAGCTGGCCGCCGCGCGACCGACACGTGCGGTCACCGTTGCGCCTCTCCTTCGTATCGTTTCCATAAAACCAATTGTCGCTCCGGCTAATTGGGCAGCGCCGCGTTACGTTCGGCCGCGAACAAAGACGGCGACAAGGGAATCTGGGGAGACATGTCACGGACCACAAATCGCATGGCGATGATCGCCTGTGCGACGACGGGAGCTTATTGGGCAATCCTGGCCCTGTGCCCTCAGTCGACGGCGAGCCCGATGACGTTTACGACTCCGGGCGTGCCGTGCGTCGCACTGCTGCAAGACCTTGCTGCCTCGCCTGCCAACCTGCCGCAGGCGGTCAAGAATGGGCCGCCGGCCATACCGGGCGTGTTCAGCCCGGCGCCCGCGCCGGGGGCTGCGGGGCTACCAGCCGCCGCGCCTGCGACCGCGCCTCTTGCGGCGAGCACCGCCGACGTCCTGCCGCCGGCCGCAGCACCTTTGTCGCCGGTCCCGGCGGCCGTGCCGCTGTCGCCGGCTGCGGCCGCCGTGCCGCCAGCGGGCCTCGTCGAAGGCGTGCCACCGGGCCAAGCCGCGGTGGCAACGCCACCAGCCGCCGCTGTTACGCCCCCGGCCGCAGCGGCGGTGCCCGGTGCGCCGGCCGAAGCTGCCGCCGCGA
This sequence comes from Mycobacterium sp. NGS39, assembly GCF_059812765.1. Lineage (NCBI taxonomy): Bacteria > Bacillati > Actinomycetota > Actinomycetes > Mycobacteriales > Mycobacteriaceae > Mycobacterium > Mycobacterium sp. NGS39. Next base: position 46,917 of record NZ_JCALDH010000006.1, read on the forward strand.
CACCGCCGGCCGCGGTGGTCAACAACGTCCCGCCGACGGCGGCCACCGCTCCGGCACCGCCGGCGGCGGCCACCGTCCCGGCGCCGCCGGCAGCTGCCGCGACTCCGCCGGCCGAGGCCGCGGTCAGCACCCCGCCCGCGGCCGTCGTCGACAGTGCACCTGCCGCTGCCGCTGCCGTGCCGGGTCCGCCCGCCGCAGCGGTAGCCCCACCCGCCGAAGCTGCGGTCACCGCACCGCCCGCGGCAGCTGTCGGGGCCGCACCACCGGCCGCCGCGGCCGTTCCGGGAGCGCCGGCAGCAGCCGCTGCTCCCGGCGTCCCAGGCGTCGGGGCCGTCCCGCCCGCAGGTGTCGTGGGCGCCATTCCGCCGATGGAAATCCCTATTCCGGGCGCTCCTGCGGCCGCCGCCGCGCCGATGGTTCCAGCCGCTGCGGCGGTTCCGCCCGCCGAGGCCGCTGCCGCCGTGCCTCCGGCAGCGGCGGCCGTGCCGGCGCCGCCGGCTGCTGCTGCCGCGCCCGTGACCCCGGCCGCCGTGGCAGTTCCGCCCGGTGAGGCCGCTGCCGCCACGCCACCCGCGGCCGCCGGCGAGAGCGCACCGCCGGCTGCCGCCGGGGTCCCGGCTCCTCCCGCCGCCGCTGCGATTCCACCGGGTGAAGCCGCCGCGGCTACTCCGCCCGCCGTGGCGGCTGTCCCGGCACCACCGGCCGAGGCCGCTGTCCCGGCGCCACCGGCTGCGGCCGCCGTGCCGGCCCCGCCGGCCGGAGAAGCTGCGCCACTGGCACCCACCGCGGCGGCGGCTCCGCCTGCCGAAGCCGCCGCGGCGACACCGCCAGCCGATGCCGCCGCGGTGTCGCCGCAGTCTGACGTGGTTTCTGCGCCAACCGAAGGGCCGTCGGCAGGTGGCCCGGGTGTCGGCGCGGCGCCGGGTGCTGCCGGTCAAGGTGCGCCCGCAGCGGGTGAAGAGGTGTCACGAGCAGCAGCCGCCGCCACTCCGCCCGCCGAGGGGGCCGCTGCAACCCCGCCCGCGGGAATCGTCGACGCTGGTCCGCCCGCGCCGGCCGCCGCCCCGCTGACCCCGGCCGCCGCGGCCGTTCCACCGGCTCCGGCAGGGTTGCCGGCACCGCCAGGAGCTGCGGCATTGCCGGCACCACCGGGTGCTGCCGCCGTGCCTGCCTCTCCGGATGCTGCTGCGGTTCCGGCGCCGCCGGTGCCGGTGGCCGCTCCGCCGGCGGCGGCAGCGGTACCCGTACCTTCCGCCGAGGCTGCGGTTCCCGTACCTCCGGCCGCCGCGGCTGTTCCGGCGCCGCCGGCGACCGCCGCCGCTCCGGGCGCACCGGCCGCGGCCGCGACACCTCCCGTCCCGGCGGTCGCCGCCACTCCGCCGGCAGCCGTCGTCGCACCCGCTCCTCCTGCGGCTGCCGCTGCACCGGGTCTGCCCGCGTCGATAACCACCCCGCCGATCCCGATCGTGGCCGGCACTCCGCCCGTCCCGATCGTCGCCGGGACGCCGCCCGTGTCGGCCGCCGCACCAGGGGCTCCCGCGGCCGTCGCCGCCCCGATGGTTCCGGCCGCTGCGGCGGTGCCGCCAGCCAGTGCGGTCGCCGCCACGCCGCCTGCGGCGGCGGCTGTCCCGCCCGTGCCCGCGGCTGCGGCCACTCCGCCGGTTCCCGCCGCCGCAGCGGTTCCGCCCGCGCCGGCTGCGGTGAACGTTCCGCCAGCGGCCGCAGGTATTCCGGCGGCACCGATCCCGAGCGTGATGGACGCCCTTCCACCGCAGGTCAACGCGGTGCCGGTGGCGCCGCCGGCCAGCGTGGCAGAGACCCTTCTCCAGACGCTGCACGACTCGGGGCCCCAACTCGCCAGCATCCCGGGGACCGCCGTCAGCTCCGTCGCGACCGCCGCGCAGGAGCTCGGGCCCGGCGCCCCCGCGGCTGCGATCACCCCGGAAGCTGGCGTGGTGGAGGGGGCGCCGCCCGCGGCGGCCGCTGCCCCGTTGTTCCCGGCCGCTGCTCCGCTGTTCCCGGCCGCGGCGGCGGCGCCACCGGCCAACGGCGTGGCAGGCCTGCTGCTGCCGACGGCAGCCACCGCACCCTCCGCCATCCCGGGCACGGCCGGTGCCATGCCGTCGCCGCAGCTCAACTGGTCGACGTTGTCGAACCTGCCGACCTTCCCGCAGCTGTTGCCTCAGCAGCTGGCGATGCCGCACGACCTCGTCTGTGAAGGCACCGCCTGGCCGGCAACCGTCAACTCGGCGCTGCCCATCGGGGCGGGCCTGCCGCTGCTCACGCCAGGACGCCCGGCGCACTGAGCGGCTAACCCAGACTGTCCAGCCACGACGAATCGGAGGTGTCCAGGCGCGTCGTACCGTCGAAGACCTGCGGCGTACCCGGCTCTGACATCAGCCCCTGAAGGGTGTCGTAAGCGTTGTCCGCCTTGGCTTTTGCCGCACCGAGGTTCTGGCCGGAGGTGATGCAATCGCTGACATTCCCAGACGCGCCCAGCGATTGGGCCAGCTGCGCGAGCTTCGAGTCGGACGGATCGGTGGATCCGTTCTCCTTCGGCTGGAAGTCGCTGGCGAACAGCCCGACGTAGAAGTCGGTGTAGAGCTTCGGGTCGTTCGCCGATGCGACGCACAGCGACGCCGCCAACGCCCGGGTGGAGTAGTCACGACTCGGCGACGCGTCGTCGAGAAAGTTCAGCAGGTGGTAGTGCACAGTGACCTTTTTGTCGTCGATCGCGGTCCGCAGGTCGTTCGCATACGACCTGACGAACTCGCCGCAGGCGGGGCAGATCGGTTCGTTGAAGACGTCGAGCGTCTTGGGCGTGTTGGGCGCGCCGACGGACACGCTGTCGTCGAGCACTTGCAGCTTGACGGTATTGGCCGGCGGGTTGGGCGATCGCGTCAGCCACAGCACCAGGCCGGCGACCAGTATCACGACACCGATCACTGCCGCCGCGCCTGCCAGCACCCACTTGGTGTGGTTGCGACTCGGCGGCGGGGTTGGGGGCTGGCTCCAAAACTGTTGCGGCACAGCTGAATTCGGCCCGGCCCACATCGTCGGTGGCTGGGCCGGCCACTGCGGTGCGCCCGGATACGGCGGGGGAGGCGTGGCGAACTGCGGTGGCGGCGTGGCGAACTGCGGTGGCGGCGTGGCGAACTGCGGGGGAGGTGTCGACGCGCGCGGCGGAGGTGTCAGCCTGTCGGTGCCTTGGAGGGTCTGCGGCAGGGTGGTGATTTGGCTGCGCTGCAAGATGTCGGACGCGCGTTCTTGATCGGGTGCACTCAGAGCGTGATGCGCGGCCAACGCAAGGTCGCTTGCGGCGGGGTAGCGATCGGCAGGATTCTTGGCCATGCCGCGGGCGATCACGTCGTCAAGGCCCGCTGGGATCCCCGGACGAGCGGCGGTTGGGCGGGGGATGGGCGCGGTGAGGTGTGCCGACATCAGCGCAGGACCCGTGCCGGGATACGGCGGCGACCCGACCAGCGACTCGTACAGCAGGCACGCCAGGGCGTAGATGTCGGCGCGCGGCGTCACGTCGGCCGCGGTGAACCTTTCGGGTGCCATGTACAGCCACGTGCCGATCGTGGCGCCCAGCTGGGTGAGCTTCTCGTCCGTGGTTGCACTGGCAATGCCGAAGTCCACCAGGTACGCGAAATCGTCGCCGGTCAACAGGATGTTGGCCGGCTTGACGTCACGATGCATCACCCCGGCGGAGTGTGCGGCGTCCAGCGCTGAGGCGACCTGGCGGATGATCGCCACCGCACGCGGCGGCGCCAGCGGCCCGAACCGGCTCAGCACCGAGCCCAGATCTGTGCCCTCGATCAGGCGCATGTCGACGAACAGCTGCCCGTCGATCTCGCCGAAGTCGTGGATCGGCACCACATGCGGCTCCTGCAGCCGGCCCGCGATGCGGGCTTCGCGCTGCATCCGCTTGCGGAACACCGGATCAGCGGAGAACGCCGTCGACATCAGCTTCAACGCCACCCGGCGTTCGCGAACGGTGTCCTCGGCCTCGTACACCTCACCCATGCCGCCGCGGCCCAGCAGCCTGATCAGCCGGTACGGGCCGAATTGCGTGCCGGCGCGCGACTCCTCGGTGCCGCTCACCTGCAAATGATGGCAGATCGCTACCGCGACGCGGGGCGCGACGACGAGCCCGCCCGATGCGTCAGCTCGGCCTCCAGCTGCTCTTCGTAAGCACCTTCGTCGCGGCCCAGCGCGATCGTCGCCGCCGCCATCGCGCCGACCGCGATCGGCAGCGCCACGGTTTCATACCCCGAGACGCTCAGGTGCTCGTTGAGCACCAACGCGCCCAGCAGCACGGCGACCACCGGCTCCAGCACCAGCATCGTCGGCACCGACAGCTGCAGCGCACCGGCGTGAAACGCCGACTGCTGCAGCAGCATGGCCGTAACACCAAGGGTCAAAAGCAAATACAACGACGGCAATCTCAGCAGGGCCTGTGCGCCGTCTTCGGCCAGCTCGAACATCACCAGCTTGGTCAGCACCGCGATCACGCCGAACAGCGCACCTACCGCGACCCCCAGCAGCACGGCGCGTCGCCGCCCGGCCGAGCGCGCTCCCACCACCACACACAGCACGACGATCGGCGCGATCACCGCGGTGGCCACCGACCACGCCAACTCCTGACCGCGGTAAAGACCCGGTCGCGGACGGGCCATCACCACGAACAGCGCCAGCGCCACCGTCAGCACCACGGCCCACGCCCATTCGGTCCGGGTGACGCGGCGATCGGCGAGCCGAGCCGATAGCGGCAGCGCGAACAACAGCGACGACACCAACAGCGGCTGAACCACCAGAAGCGAACCGTGAGCCAGTGCCGCCGCCTGGCACAGATAGCCGGCCACCGCCACCGCGGTGCCGATCCACCACAAGCGCTTGCGCAGCAGCGTCTTGACCATGGTGGTGCTGATTCCCTGGTCGTCGGGCACCTCCAACGTGGCGCGCTGCCGGACCACGATCCCGATCGCCATGCAGATAGCGGCCAGCAGCGCGAACAGCACCACCAGCCCCTGTGCCATCAAAGCCTTTCCCCGTATGAAACCGCCCGAGGGTATCCACGCTAACTTGCCGTCGGACGTGACTTCTCGACGAGTTCGACGGCGATGCGGGCCAGCGGCACATTGGAGTCCTGCGACAGCTTGCGCAACATCTCGAACGCCTGGACCGGTCCGATCCCATAGCGCTCCATGATCATGCCCTTGGCCTGCCCGATGATGTCTCGGCTGGCCAAGGCCTGGCGGAATTGCTCGTCGCGGCGGGCCGAGTTCCACGCCACCGCCGAATGTGTGGCGAAGATCAGGCCCACCTCTTCACTTTCGTCGTTGAACGCGTGAGGCTCCTCCGCGTAGACGTTCAGGGCGCCCATCGACTGGTCGGCGATGAACAGCTGAAACGCCATGATCGACCGGATCGGGGTCTCGGCCAGCGCGTCCCTGCGGTAGCGCGGCCAGCGGAAGTCCTCATGCAGATCGGCGATGTGGAACGTCTGCTTCTCCCAGGCCGAGGCCAGACACGGCCCCTCTTGGTGACGCTGCTGGATCTGGTCGAGCACAACGGCATAGCGGTGGGTGGCCGCCGGAGTGTCCACCCGCTTGCGGTTGGTGGTGACGGTGACACCGGCGTACTTCGCGCCGGGAATCTCTGCCGCCGCGTGCTCGGCCAGCTCGGCGATCACGGTGTCAGAGTCGGCTTCCGGCCGGTCGTGGAGCGCACGGACGATCTCCGCGATGCGGCGGTACGCGCTGTGGGCCTCGAGCGGCTCGCTCACGGCGTCAACCGTACGCGGCGGGATGCAGCACCGGAGGCCATTGCGTCACACTGCCGAGAGGTAGCGCTTGGTGACGATGCGCTGGACAAGTGACGTGACCGGTCCGGCCGCCTTGCTCCACCACGTCGCGTGCCGGGAGAACGCTACGACCTCGGCGTATACGGCACCGTCGGTCGGGTCGAAGCGCACCGCGAACAGCTCCTCGCCGGACTCGGGGTGCCCGGCCAGCGTCCCGTAGGCGAACCCGCGGCGGTTCTCGTCGTCAAGCACGTACACCACCCGGCACGGTGCTCGCACTGGTCCGAGCCGGACCATCACCACCGAACCGACGTCGGCGACCTCGGTGCTGGGCGTCACGCGCGCCCCGGCGCCGCGCAGCATGCCCCACCGCATCACCTTGGCCGCCGCCTCCTCGAACCGCTGCCGACCGGTGCCTATCCGCGCGGACTCGCTGACGTGCCGATAGCCGTCGGGCATCCGGCCGCGGGTGGCGCCGACATCGGGGTAGGTGAACGGCAGCGCGCGCAGCCGGGCCAGGTCCATTCACGGAACTTTAGGCTTGATCTCCTCGATCACCCATTGGGCGTAGTCGAGGTAGGCGTCGACGTCGCGCACCGGGGGGATGGGCACGCTCGTCATCGTGACGCCCAAACTCGCGAACCAGCCGAGCCGGTCGATGATCTCGGGTGCGGTCATGCCGGGTTGCTGGGTCGGGTCGTCGACGACGACGTGGCCCTCGCCGACCAGAGACGTGCCCAGCCCGTACACCACCTCGAACGGTCCGCCGGAAAAGGTCGGCTGCGACTTGAGGTAGTGCAGCTTCGCGGGTATCTGCGCGGGTGGGGTGAGAAAGGGAAACCAGCCGGTGGCGAAGCGGGCTGCCCGGCGCAGTGCGGCCGGTGCATCACCGCCGATCCAGACAGGAATGTGCGGCTGCTGCAACGGTTTTGGGGCAAACGCGACATCATCGAATGAGACGTACTCGCCCTCGAAGCTCGGCGAATCGCTGGTCCACAACTCGATGATCGCGGCGAGGTACTCGTCTGCCATGCGTCCTCGTTCGTGGAACGCCACCCCGAGCATCCGGAACTCCTCGGCGTCCCAGCCCACACCGAACGCGACGCTGATCCGGCCGCCGCTGAGCCAGTCGGCAGTCGCCAGCGCTTTGGCCATGACGATCGGATGTTGCAGTGGCAGCAGCGTGACGGCGGAACCGATCTGTATGCGGCTCGTGACACCGGCGAAGAATGCCTGGGCGACCGTCGAGTGGAAGTAGTGCGGCCCCGACAGTTCGACATGGGCATGCGGTACCACGAAATGCTCTGGGACGACGATCATCTCGTAGCCGAGTTCTTCGGCCCGCCTGGCAACGGCGGCCTGGTCCGCGCCCGTCACGCTGTATTCCCACGGCTGTGTCAGCGCTTTGAGCTCGATCGTGTGGGGCAGCGGCAGCGCGAACTTCATGGCTACCATCATCGGTTTCGCTGGCGTTTCGCGAGGGGCGTACGGTCGAGAAAGTGACCACAGACACTGTCGCTCAAGCATCTGGAACGTTCACTCTCGGCGGCGACCTGACCGTCAACCGCCTCGGCTTCGGCGCCATGCGCCTGACCGGCAAAGGCGTGTGGGGGCCGCCCGATGACCGCGACGAGTGCATCCGGGTGCTGCGCCGAGCGGTCGAGCTCGGCGTCAACTTCATCGACACCGCCGACTCGTACGGTCCCTACGTCTCCGAGGAGCTGATCCGCGAGGCGTTGCACCCGTATCCCGACGATTTGGTAATCGCCACCAAAGCGGGTCTGGTACGCCCCGGGCCTGACGACTGGCGTCCGCTCGGCTTCCCCGCGTATCTGCGCCAGGAGTGCGAGACGAGCCTGCGCCGGCTGGGCGTCGAGACCATCGACCTGTTCCAGCTGCATCGCATCGATCCGAAGTTCCCGCTCGAAGAGCAACTCGGCGAACTGGCCGCCCTGCAGCAGGAAGGGAAAGTCCGCCACATCGGCCTCTCCGAGGTCGATGTCGAGCAGCTCGACGCGGCGCGGCGAGTGGCGACGGTGGTGTCGGTGCAGAACATGTACAACCTGACCGCCCGCACCGCCGAACCCGTACTGGAAGTGTGCGAGGCCGCGGGCATGGGCTTCATCCCGTGGTTTCCGCTGGCCGCTGGTCCGCTGGCCGCCACCGACGGGCCGCTGCAGCGCATCGCCGCCGACCATCACGCCACCCCCTCACAGCTGGCGCTGGCATGGCTGCTGAAACGGTCGCCGGTGATGCTGCCCATCCCCGGCACGTCGAAGGTCGCGCATCTCGAGGAGAACGTCGCCGCCGCCCGAATCACGTTGAGCGACGAGGAATTCGACGCGCTCAGCAGCCTCGCTGACTGACCGGCGTGACGCGGTGACCGAATCGCGAGTACCACGCCTGTCGGTCGAGGAAGCCAAGGCCGCCGCCGACGAGGCCGGCGTGCCGGACTACATGGCCGAGCTGTCGATCTTCCAGGTGCTGCTGAACCATCCGCGGCTGGCCCGCACCCTCAACGACTTATTGGCCACCATGCTCTGGCACGGCTGCCTCGACACGCGGCTGCGCGAGCTGGCGATCATGCGCATCGGCTGGCTTACCGCGTCCGACTACGAGTGGACGCAGCACTGGCGCGTCGCCACGCGGCTCGGCGTCTCGGCCGACGACCTCGCTGGTGTACGAAACTGGTCGTCCCACAACGGGTTTGGGCATGTGGAGCGGGCGGTGCTCGCCGCAGTCGACGACGTCGTACGCGACGGTGCGGTCAGCGCGGAGAGCTGGTCGGCCTGCGAACGCGAGCTCGGCAGTGATCCCGCGGTGCTCGTCGAACTGGTCACGGCGATCGGGGCATGGCGCATGGTCGCCTCGATCCTGCAGAGCCTCGCTGTTCCGCTGGAAGACGGCGTGGGCAGCTGGCCCCCGGACGGACAGGGCCCTGCGACGCTCGGATAGTAGCGTGACCGGGTGGCCACTGGAGTCGACGAGCACCCCGGCGGCGGGTTCAACCCGCCGGTCCCCACCACCAAAGGCGGCCCGGACTACGGCCGGTTCATCGACGCCGTCCGCGACCTCCAGGACCACGCGAAGGCCGCCGACGCGCCCGACGACGTCATCACCCGCGCGGCCGAGCTGATCGAAAACGTCAACGCACTGCTGGCCCCCTATTGGGCCGACGAATGGGCGTCGCCGTCGGGCCGTCGACTCGACCTGCCGAGCCGCGGCAACATCTTGCAGATCCCGGCCGAACTCGAGAAGACCGACGACGGACGCGTGCGCGGCACCGCACGGTTCCGCCGGTTCCATCTGGGCCGTAACGGCGCCGCCCACGGCGGGGCGATCGCGATGCTGTTCGATTCGCTGCTGGGCTACACCGCCGCCAAGCTCACCCGCAGCCCGTATCAGCGCACCGCGTTCTTGCACGTCAACTACCGCCAGATCGTGCCCGTCGAAAAGCAGCTGCACGTCGACGCGGGAATCGAGCGGGTCGACGGACGGAAGATCTTCGTCGAGGGGCAGCTGACCGACGGTGACACGGTGCTCGCCGATGGTGAGGCGCTGTTCGTACGGCTGCGACCGGGGCAACCATGAAGCACAAGCTGGCGCGCGGCCGCGAGAGACTGCGGCAACGCCCGGCGGCGGACTTCCTCTACCGGGTCGTCGTCGCCGTCGTCGGTATGGCAGTGCTCGCGGTCGGGGTGCTTGCGATTCCCTATCCCGGCCCGGGCTGGGCGATCGTGTTCCTGGGTCTCGGCGTGTTGGCCACCGAATTCGTGTGGGCGCGCCGTGTCCTGAGGTTCGCGCGGGACCGCTACAACACGGTGATGGAGTGGTTCCGCCGGCAAGGACTGTGGGTGCAGGCCGTCGGCGTGGCCGTCACCACCGCGGTGGTGCTGGCGACGCTGTGGCTCGTCGGCGCAATCGGCTGGGCGGCGGCGCTGCTGGGCATCGAATCGGAGCTGTTGCGCAGCCCGATCGGCGTGGGGGCGTAACTGCGCCCACGGATAGCATGGTGCGCGATCGAACACTGTTGAGACTGGAGATTTCGCGATGACTGCCGCCCCACGTGTCAGCCCTGCAGCCCCGGTTCGGGTGCCTGCCGGGACCAGCGCGGGGGCAGCGGTGCGCGACGCGGGCCTGCCCGGCCGCGGCGAGCCGAACGCGATCGTGGTGGTGCGCGACGCCGAGGGCCGGTTGCGCGATCTGAGCTGGACACCCGACACCGACGTCGAGGTCGTGCCCGTCGCCGCCGACACCGAAGAGGGCCGCAGCGTCATCCGTCACTCAGCGGCGCACGTGCTGGCCCAAGCGGTGCAGGACATGTTCCCTGAGGCCAAGCTCGGCATCGGGCCGCCGATCACCGACGGCTTCTACTACGACTTCGACGTCGCCGAGCCGTTCACCCCCGAGGATCTGGAAGCGCTGGAAAAGCGGATGCGCCAGATCGTCAAAGAGGGGCAGCTGTTTTCCCGCCGCGTGTACGAGTCGAAAGAGCAGGCGCGCCGAGAGCTCGCCGACGAGCCTTACAAGCTCGAGCTCGTCGACGACAAGTCCGGCGACCCCGAGGTGATGGAGGTCGGGGGCGACGAATTGACCGCCTACGACAACCTCAATCCCCGTACGCGCCAAGCGGTTTGGAGCGACCTCTGCCGTGGCCCGCACATCCCGACCACGCGCTACATCCCGGCGTTCAAGTTGACCCGCAGCTCGGCGGCGTACTGGCGCGGCGACCAGAACAACGCCAGTTTGCAACGCATCTACGGCACGGCGTGGGAATCGCAGGAGGCGCTCGAGCGGCACCTGCAGCTGCTCGAAGAGGCGCAGCGGCGTGACCACCGCAAGCTCGGTACCGAGCTGGACCTGTTCAGTTTTCCTGACGAAATCGGTTCGGGCTTGGTGGTTTTCCACCCCAAGGGCGGCATCGTGCGCCGCGAACTCGAGGAGTATTCGCGGTGCAAGCACATCGAGGCGGGCTACGACTTCGTCAACACCCCGCACATCACCAAAGCGCAGCTGTTCCATACGTCCGGCCACCTCGACTGGTACGCCGACGGCATGTTCCCGCCGATGCACCTCGACGCCGAACTCAACGACGACGGCACTGTGCGCAAACCGGGCCAGGACTACTACCTCAAGCCCATGAACTGCCCCATGCACTGCCTTATTTATCGGGCGCGCGGACGTTCATATCGGGAACTTCCGTTGCGGCTCTTCGAATTCGGCACGGTCTACCGCTACGAAAAGTCGGGCGTGGTGCACGGCCTGACCCGGGCGCGCGGGTTCACGATGGACGACGCGCACATCTTCACCACGCGTGAGCAGATGCGCGACGAGCTGGCCTCACTGCTGCGGTTCGTGCTGGAACTGCTCGGCGACTACGGGCTCACCGACTTCTATCTGGAGCTCTCCACCAAGGATCCGGACAAGTTCGTCGGCTCCGACGAGGCATGGGAGGAAGCGACGTCCACGCTGGCCGACGTCGCCACCGCGTCCGGCCTGGAGCTGGTGCCCGACCCCGGCGGCGCGGCGTTCTACGGCCCGAAGATCTCGGTGCAGGCGCGCGACGCATTGGGCCGGTCCTGGCAGATGTCGACGATCCAGCTGGACTTCAACTTTCCCGAGCGCTTCGGGCTGGAATACACCGCCGCCGACGGCACGCGGCAGCGGCCGGTGATGATCCACCGCGCGCTGTTCGGGTCGATCGAGCGGTTCTTCGCCATCCTCACCGAGCATTACGCCGGGGCGTTTCCCGCATGGCTGTCACCGGTGCAGGTGGTCGCCATCCCGGTTGCCGACGACCACGTGGCATACCTGGAAGATGTTGTGGCGCAGCTGACGTCGCGCGGCATCCGGGCCGAGGTGGATACCAGCGACGACCGGATGGCCAAGAAGATCGTGCACCACACCAACCAGAAGGTGCCGTTCATGTTGCTGGCCGGCGATCGCGACGTGGAGGCCGGCGCAGTGAGCTTCCGGTTCGGCGATCGCAGCCAGCTCAACGGCGTGCCGGCAGCCGAAGCGGTCGACGCGATCGCCGACTGGGTGCAGCGGCGTGAGAATGCTTCTCCCACAGCAGATCTGGTGAAGCCGTGAGCGAAGCGGCCGAAGGCGACAAGACTATCGTCGACCGCGGTGCGGGAGAGCCGGACCACCTGCAACGGCTGTGGACCCCGTACCGGATGAACTACATCGCCGAAGCGCCGGTCAAGCGGGACAACGCGGCCGAGCGACCGTTCACCGACATCCCGACGCTGTCGGACGAGGAGGGCCTGGTGGTGGCCCGCGGCGAGCACGTGTACGCCGTGCTCAACCTCTACCCGTACAACCCCGGGCATCTGATGGTGGTGCCATACCGGATGGTCTCCGAGCTGGAAGACCTCACGGAGGCCGAGAGCGCGGAGTTGATGGCGTTCACGCAGAAGGCCATCCGCGTGATCAAGGCGGTGTCGCGGCCGATGGGTTTCAACGTCGGGCTGAACCTGGGCAAGGTGTCGGGCGGCTCGCTGGCCGAGCATCTGCACATGCACGTCGTACCGCGCTGGGTGGGCGACGCGAACTTCATCACGATCATCGGCGGCACCAAGACCATTCCGCAGCTGCTGCGCGACACCCGCAAGCTGCTGGCCACCGAATGGGCGAAACAGTCCGAGAAGGCGTAGCGACGGGGGGTGGACCGGTGAGCAATTTCTACCTGATGACACGCGCGGCGTACGTCAAGCTCTCCACGCCGGTGGCCAGGGCCGCGCTGCGCATTGGGCTGACCCCCGACAGTGTGACGATCATCGGCACCGCCGCGTCGGTGATCGGCGCGCTGACCCTCTTCCCGATCGGCGAGCTGTGGTGGGGGGCCGTCGCCGTCTGGCTGTTCGTGCTCGCTGACATGCTCGACGGCGCAATGGCGCGGGTACGCGGCGGCGGCACCCGGTTCGGGGCGGTGCTGGACGCGACCTGCGACCGGATCGCCGACGGCGCGGTGTTCTGTGGGCTGCTGTGGTGGGCGGCGTTCGGGCTGGAAAGCCCGTCGCTGGTGGTGGCCACGCTGATCTGCCTGGTCACCTCGCAGGTGATCTCCTACATCAAGGCCCGCGCCGAAGCCACCGGACTGCGCGGCGACGGCGGGCTCATCGAACGGCCGGAGCGGCTGATCATCGTGTTGGCGGGTGCCGGGCTGTCGGACTTCCCGTTCTTCCCGCTGCCGTGGGCGCTGCCGATCGCGATGTGGGTGCTGGCGGCGGCGAGCCTGATCACCGTGGCCCAGCGGCTGCACACCGTGCGGTCGTCTTCGGGGGCGACTGACACCATCGAGAACCGGGAGAAAAGCGAGCCGTGATTCCGACGACCCCTCGGCTCATCCCCAACCGGCGCTTCAAGCTGAGCCAGCAGGTCACCGACTGGGGCTTCGCCGCCGGCTGGCGCGTAGTCCGGGCGATGCCGGATGTGTTGGCCCGCAGCACATTTGACGCGGGTGCGTTCTACGCCTCGCTGGGCGGCGGTCCCGAACAGCTGCGCAAGAACCTGGCCAGGGTGATCGGTGTGCCCGCGCCGGAGGTGCCTGACGCGCTGATGCGGGCCTCCCTCGCGTCGTATGCGCGCTACTGGCGGGAGGTGTTCCGGCTGCCGTCGATGGACCACGCGAAGATCGGCCGGGAGTTGTCCGTGCCGGGGATCGAGAACCTGTTCTCGGCGCTGGACGCCGGTCGGGGCGCGGTGGCGGCGCTGCCGCACAGCGGCAACTGGGACATGGCCGGCGTGTGGCTGGTGCAGAACCGCGGCACCTTCACCACGGTCGCCGAACGGCTCCAACCCGAATCGCTGTATCGCCGGTTCATCGCCTACCGCGAAACGCTGGGCTTCGAAGTTCTTCCGCTGTCGGGTGGTCAGCGGCCGCCCTACGAAGTGCTGGTCGACAGACTTCGCGCCAACGGCGTGGTATGCCTGATGGCCGACCGGGACCTCACCCGCAGCGGCGTGCCGGTGGAGTTCTTCGGCGAGCCCACTCGCATGCCCGCCGGGCCCGCGCGGCTGGCCATCGAAACGGGCGCCGCACTGTTTCCCGCGCACTGCTGGTTCGAGGGCGACGGCTGGGGAATCCGCGTGAACCCGGAAATCGACGTGAGCTCTGGTGACGTCCGCGCAATCACGCAGGCGCTGGCCGACCAGTTCGCCGTCGACATCGCTGCACACCCCGAGGACTGGCACATGATGCAGCCGCTGTGGCTCGCGGATCTGTCCGACGAGCGACGGGCGCTGCTCGCTGCCCCGGGAGACACTTCCTGATGCGCATCGGGATGGTGTGCCCGTACTCGTTCGACGTTCCGGGCGGCGTGCAGTCGCACGTGCTGCAGCTGGCCGAGGTGATGCGCGCCCGCGGCCACGAGGTGAGCGTGCTGGCGCCGTCGTCGTCACACGTCAAGTTGCCCGACTACGTCGTCTCCGGTGGCCGCGCCGTGCCGATCCCGTACAACGGCTCCGTCGCGCGGTTGCGGTTCGGCCCGGCCACCCACCGCAAGGTCAAGCGCTGGCTGGCCGAGGGCAACTTCGACGTGCTGCACCTGCACGAGCCCAACGCGCCCAGCCTGTCGATGCTGGCGCTGCAGGCCGCCGAAGGTCCGATCGTCGCGACCTTCCACACGTCCACCACCAAGTCGCTGACGTTGTCGGTGTTCCAAGGGATTCTGCGGCCGTATCACGAGAAGATCGTGGGCCGCATCGCGGTGTCCGACCTGGCGCGGCGGTGGCAGATGGAGGCGCTGGGCTCCGACGCGGTGGAGATCCCCAACGGCGTCGACGTAGCGTCGTTCGCGAATGCCCCTCTGCTGCAAGGCTATCCACGCCCAGGCAAGACTGTGCTGTTCCTCGGCCGGTTCGACGAGCGCCGCAAAGGCATGGACGTGCTGCTGCGTGCGCTGCCTGCGCTGGTGGAGAAGTTCCCGGACGTGCAGGTGTTGGTCGTCGGCCGCGGCGACGCCGACGAACTCTGCGAGGAAGCCGGTCCGCTGGCCGACCATCTGCGGTTCCTCGGCCAGGTCGACGATGCGGAGAAGGCCTCCGCGCTGCGCAGCGCCGACGTGTACTGCGCCCCCAACACCGGCGGCGAGAGCTTCGGCATCGTGCTCGTCGAGGCGATGGCCGCCGGCACGGCCGTGGTGGCCAGCGACCTCGACGCGTTCCGCCGGGTGCTGCGCGACGGCGAGGCAGGCCGGCTGGTGGCGGTGGATGACGCCGACGCGCTGGCCGCCGGCTTGATCGAGGTGCTCAGCGACGACGCGCTGCGGGAGCGCTACGTCGCGGCCGGCCGGGTCGCGGTGCGCCGCTACGACTGGTCGGTGGTGGCCCAGCAGATCATGCGGGTCTACGAGACCGTCGCCGCGACGGGCGCCAAAGTCGAGGTGGCCAGTTGACCGTCTGGCTCGTCGCAGCCGCGGCGCTTGCGCTGGTGATGGTCGTCGTCGTCGCGGTGTGGGCGTACCAGACCGCCAACCGGCTGGACCGGCTGCACGTGCGCTACGACCTGTCCTGGCAGGCGCTGGACGCCGCACTGGCGCGCCGTGCGGTGGTCGCGCGGGCGGTGGCCGCGGACGCATACGGCAACAGCGAGCGGGGGCGGCGGCTGACCGCACTGGCCGACGCCGCCGAACGCGCGCCACGGGCCGCGCGCGAGACCGCCGAGAACGAGCTGTCCGCCGAGCTGGCGATGGTCGACACCGCGGTACTGCGGCCGGCCTTGATCGCCGAGCTCGCCGACGCGGAGGCGCGGGTGCTGCTGGCCCGCCGGTTCCACAACGACGCAGTCCGCGACACCTTGGCGCTACGCGAGCGCCGTGCGGTGCGGTGGCTGCGGCTTGGCGGAAGGGCGCCGCTGCCAACGTATTTCGAGATCGCGGAGCGCGCGCAGGTTGTCGACGGCGACGACGGCGCGGTGACCGTGCGCACGTCGGCGCGAGTGGTTTTGCTCGACGAGTACGGGCGCGTGCTGCTGTTCTGCGGGTCGGACCCGGCCCGCGGCGACGGCGACGCACCCACCTGGTGGTTCACGGTCGGAGGTCAGATCCGCCCCGGCGAGGACGTGCGCGCTGCGGCGGCACGCGAGGTGTTCGAGGAGACCGGGCTGCGGGCCGACCCCGCGGACATGGTCGGCCCGGTGTGGCGGCGCGACGCGATCCTGGATTTCAACAATGCCGTCGTGCGCAGTCACGAGTTGTTCTTCGTGTACCGCACCAAGCGGTTCGACCCGTCGACCACCGGCCGCACTGCGCTCGAGCGGCGCTACATCCACGGGTATCGGTGGTGTGACTCTTCTGACATCGCCGCTTTGGTGGCCGCAGGGCAGGCGGTCTACCCCGAGCAGCTCGCCGAACTGCTGGCCGAGGCCAACGCCATCGCCGACACAGGTACACAAGCGCGCGAGCCGCAGCCGATCCGCTGACTTTTGCCCGCTGACACTGCGTACAGATCGCGATCCGCGCGGATTCTGCGATCTGTACGCAGTCTCGACGCGAAAAGCGCTGGTGCCCACCCACTAGACTGATGCGGTACCACGGGTTACCGACGGGAGAGCAGCAGTGGAGCACGGGCAGACCGGGACCGCGCGGGTCAAGCGCGGCATGGCCGAGATGCTCAAGGGCGGCGTGATCATGGACGTCGTCACGCCTGAGCAAGCCCGCATCGCCGAGGGTGCCGGCGCCGTCGCGGTGATGGCGCTGGAGCGCGTGCCCGCCGACATCCGCGCGCAGGGCGGTGTGTCCCGGATGAGCGATCCGGACATGATCGAAGGCATCATGGCCGCGGTCACCATCCCGGTGATGGCCAAGGTCCGCATCGGCCACTTCGTCGAGGCGCAGATCCTGCAGAGCCTCGGCGTCGACTACATCGACGAGTCAGAGGTACTCACTCCCGCCGACTACACCCACCACATCGACAAGTGGAAGTTCACGGTGCCGTTCGTCTGTGGCGCGACCAATCTCGGCGAGGCGCTGCGCCGGATCAACGAGGGCGCGGCGATGATCCGGTCCAAGGGTGAAGCCGGCACCGGCGACGTCTCGAACGCCACCACCCACATGCGGGCCATCAGTGGTGAAATCCGCCGTCTCGCATCGCTTTCCGACGACGAACTGTACGTCGCCGCCAAGGAACTGCAGGCCCCCTACGAGCTGGTGGTCGAGGTCGCCCGGGCGGGCAAGCTGCCGGTGACGTTATTCACCGCCGGCGGCATCGCCACCCCGGCGGACGCGGCGATGATGATGCAGCTCGGCGCCGAGGGCGTGTTCGTCGGCTCCGGGATCTTCAAGTCAGGGGACCCCGCCCAGCGGGCGGCCGCGATCGTCAAAGCGACCACGTTCTACGACGACCCGGACGTCTTGGCCCGGGTGTCGCGCGGGCTCGGAGAGCCGATGGTCGGCATCAACGTCGAGGAGATCGCGCAGCCGCACCGACTCGCCCAGCGGGGCTGGTAGCCCAGCGGTATGGCGATCGAAGAGATCCTGGATCTGGAGCAGCTCGAGGTCAACATCTATCGCGGCCGCATGGCCGGTGTCGGGCCCGGTGTGCCCACGCGCACGTTCGGCGGCCATGTCGCCGGGCAATCGCTGGTGTCGGCGGTGCGCACCGTCGACCCGCATTTCCTGGTGCACTCGCTGCACGGCTACTTTCTTCGACCCGGAGATCCCAAGGCGCCCACCGTGTTTCTGGTCGAGCGGCTGCGCGATGGCGGCTCGTTCTGCACCCGGCGGGTCAACGCGATCCAGCACGGCGAGACCATCTTCTCGATGTCGGCCTCGTTTCAGACCGACCAGAGCGGCATCGAGCACCAGGACGCCATGCCCGTGGCGCCGGCACCCGACGAGCTCGACGAGGTGCACGAGACCGACTACATCGACGCGGACGGCTGGACCCAGTTCCGTGAATGGGATCTGCGGATCGTGCCGCGCGCCAAGCTGAAGACGTTGCCGGGCAAGGCATCTCAGCAGCAAGTGTGGTTCCGGCATCGCGATCCGCTGCCGGACGACCCGGTGCTGCACATCTGTGCTCTGGCCTACATGAGCGACCTCACGCTGCTCGGGTCCGCACAGGTCAACCACCGCGCCGAGCGCAAGCATCTGCAGGTCGCGTCGCTGGATCACGCGATGTGGTTCATGCGTACGTTCCGCGCCGACGAATGGCTGCTGTACGACCAGTCGTCGCCCTCGGCCTGCGGCGGGCGATCGCTGACCCAGGGCAAGATCTTCAACCAGTACGGAGAGATGGTGGCGGCCGTGATGCAGGAAGGACTGACCCGCTACCCGCGCAACTACAAGCCGTGAGCGATCCACACGTCGGAGTGCTTGCGCTGCAAGGCGATACGCGTGAGCACCTGGCGGCATTACGGGAAGCGGGCGCGGAGGCGACAACGGTGCGCCGCCGGGCTGAACTGGACGCGGTCGACGCGCTGGTGATCCCGGGCGGGGAGTCCACCACGATGAGTCACCTACTCGCGGAGTTCGAGCTGCTGGAGCCGCTGCGTCAGCGGGTGGCGGATGGCCTGCCGGTGTACGGGTCATGCGCCGGAATGATCCTGCTTGCCAGCGACATCGTGGACGCGGGCGCCGACGGCCGCCGCGCTCTGCCGCTGTCGGGCATCGATATGACAGTGCGGCGCAATGCTTTTGGGCGTCAGGTCGACTCCTTCGAGGAAGACATTCCGTTCGACGGGCTCGACGGGCCGGTGCACGCGGTGTTCATCCGGGCGCCGTGGGTGGAACGCGTCGGACCAGGCGTGCAGGTGTTGGCTTCGGCTGCGGGTCATCCCGTCGCGGTGCGACAGGGCCGGACGCTGGCCACTGCGTTCCATCCGGAGATCACCGGGGACCGGCGGGTGCACCGACTGTTCGTCGACATCGTCACCGGCCGGGCATAGCGCCGAGTGTGCGGTTTCGTATGCGACACACCGGTCAGGCCGTACGAAAACGCACAGTCGCGGCAGGCATCGGGTGCGGGCACAGTCTTCCGCTGACTCGACGCCGCGCTCGCTCGTTTCGAGGAACTCAGCGCATCGGCCCCAAACGTCGGGTTGTGACACGCCCCGGGGCCGAAACCGCGCCCTAACTCCTCACTCGGGCAATTGCCGGAGCACCGGCAGCGCGGCGGCGCCGGAATCGCGCCCACGTAGACTCGTCCCGTTGTCACGGGAGGTAATCACTGATGAGCGGCCATTCGAAGTGGGCCACGACCAAGCACAAGAAGGCCGTCGTCGACGCACGCCGCGGCAAGATGTTCGCCCGGTTGATAAAGAACATCGAGGTGGCCGCCCGTGTCGGCGGCGGTGACCCGGCCGGCAACCCGACGCTCTACGACGCGATCCAGAAGGCCAAGAAGAGCTCGGTGCCCAACGAGAACATCGAGCGTGCCCGCAAACGCGGCGCCGGCGAGGAAGCCGGCGGCGCCGACTGGCAGACCATCACCTACGAGGGCTACGGACCCAACGGCGTCGCCGTGCTGATCGAATGCCTGACCGACAACCGCAACCGCGCCGCCAGCGAGGTGCGCGTCGCGATGACCCGCAACGGCGGCAACATGGCCGACCCCGGATCGGTGTCCTATCTGTTCTCCCGCAAAGGTGTGGTGACGCTGCCTAAGGACGGATTGACCGA
Source organism: Mycobacterium sp. NGS39 (assembly GCF_059812765.1). Classification (NCBI taxonomy): domain Bacteria; kingdom Bacillati; phylum Actinomycetota; class Actinomycetes; order Mycobacteriales; family Mycobacteriaceae; genus Mycobacterium; species Mycobacterium sp. NGS39. The sequence goes on from NZ_JCALDH010000006.1 coordinate 66,351, forward strand.
AGACGACGTGCTGGCCGCGGTACTCGACGCCGGCGCTGAGGACGTCAACGACCTCGGGGATAGCTTCGAGATCATCACCGAGCCGTCCGATCTCGTCGCGGTGCGCACCGCGCTGCAGGAGGCCGGCATCGACTACGAGTCCGCCGAAGCCGGGTTCCAGCCGTCGGTCACCGTGCCGCTGGACACCGAAGGCGCGCGCAAGCTGCTCAAGCTCGTCGACGCGCTCGAAGACAGCGACGACGTCCAAGACGTCTACACCAACGCCGATATCCCCGACGAGGTGATGGCCGAACTCGACGAGGAGTAGCGGCCTGGTCGCAAACCTGCGATGGCGTCGAAGGCCTGCTACGTGAGTTCAAGGTGAGTTAAGGTAAGCGGGATCGACGACGCGCCTGAGAGGTGGGGTCGTGACGAGCAAGCGGACTACGTCAGACTCTGATCGGCCGCGCGATCGCCTCTTCGACCGTATCCGCCAGCAGCTCGACGAGCTTCAGAACGCCCGCGACCAGATGGACATGCTGCTCGAGGCGGTCGTCGAAATCGGGTCGGACCTCAACCTGGATTCCACGCTGCGCCGGGTGATGACCGCCGCGCAGCGACTGACCGGTGCCCGCTACGCAGGTCTGGGGATTCGAAGCGCCGACGGCAAGATAGCGGAGTTCCTGCATGCCGGAATCGACGACGCACTGGCGAAGCGAATCGGCCACCCGCCTGTGGGCAAAGGGCTGCTGGGGCTGCCGATGTACCGCAACGACACCGTGCGTATCGACGAGGTGGCGCACCATGGTGCCGCGGTCGGCTTCCCTGAGCATCATCCGCACATGCGGGCATTCATGGGAGTGCCAATCACCATCCGCGGCAAGATCTTTGGCAGCATTTACCTGGCAGACGACCGGCCGGACCATGTGTTCAAAGAATCGGACGAGATCGCTGCCCGCGCGCTCGCGTCGGCAGCCGGGGTGGCGATCGACAACTCACGGCTGTTCGAACGCTTACGGGCGTCGGCGAAGTGGATGCGGGCCAGCCGCGAGATCACCACAGCGCTGTTGTCCGGAGCCGACCCTCACGTCCGGGCACTCCGCCTCGTCGCCGAGCACGCCCGGGAACTGACCGACTCCGAACAGGCGATCGTGCTGGTCCCGGAAACGCCCGATCAGCCTGCCGCCGAAGTGGACACGCTGGTGGTCTCGACGGCCGTCGGCGTGCACTCGTCTGAGGTGATCGGCCAGCGCGTCCCGGTGAGCGAATCGACCACGGGTGCGGTTTATCGCTCGGGCGCTCCAGTGATCACCGACTCATTGCGCCACCCGATTCCGGGTTTCACCGACGTGGGCCAGCGGCCGGCGATCGTGATGCCGCTGCGTGTGCAGAACACCGTGACCGGCGTCATCGCCGTGGCCCGCAACGCTCACCAACCGGTGTTCGACGCCGTCCACATGGGGCTCATGGCCGACTTCGCAGACCACGCTGCGATGGCGCTGACGTTGGCCGAGGCCCACGAGCGCAGCCGCGAGCTCACGATCTTGGCGGATCGCGAGCGCATCGCACACGACCTACACGACCACGTCATTCAGCGACTCTTCGCTGCCGGCATGGATTTGCAAGGGACACTTGCGATTTCGCGATCACCGGAGATCGCATCCCGGCTCAACCGTACGGTGGACACGCTGCAGTCGGTGATCGACGAGATTCGCACTGCGATCTTCAACCTCCAGGCGTCCGCAGACATCAGCGGCGATCTGCGCCAGCGCATCCAGTCGGCGCTCACCAAGATGACCGAGAACACCGACCTGGCGACCACACTGCGGGTGGTGGGTCCGTTGATTGCGATCGGTCCGCAGCTGGCCGCCCACGCCGAAGCGGTGGTCACCGAGGCGGTCAGCAACACCGTCCGGCACTCGGGGGCCACCAGCGTCACGGTCGAAATCACCGTGGCCGACGAACTCGTCCTGGAAATCACCGACGACGGGCACGGCATACCCGCCCAAATCGACCGGCGCAGTGGGCTGAACAACATGCAGCGGCGCGCCGAACAGGTCTCCGGCAGCTGCCACATCAGCGCATCGGCGAACGGCGGAACCAGGGTTCGCTGGAGCGCGCCGCTGATCTGAACCGCGCGAACGGACACGTGTCGTTGCCCGGACTTGTCGGGTCAACCCGCTAAGGTTTCGTCGAACAGTTGTTCGGCATCGACGGAGGGCGGCGCGTGCGCGTCATGGGAGTGGATCCGGGGCTGACGCGCTGCGGGCTGTCACTGATCGAAAGCGCGGGCGGCAAGCAGGTGATCGCGCTCGACGTCGACGTGGTGCGCACGCCCACCGACATGCCCCTGCCGCAGCGGCTACTGGCGATCAGCGACGCCGCGGAATATTGGATGGACACTCACCACCCGGACGTGCTGGCGGTCGAGCGGGTGTTCTCCCAGCAGAACGTGGCGACGGTCATGGGCACCGCCCAGGCCGGGGGAGTGATCGCCCTGGCCGCCGCCCGCCGCGGTATCGACGTGCACTTCCACACGCCCAGCGAGGTGAAGGCGGCGGTCACCGGCAGCGGCGGTGCGGGCAAGGCGCAGGTCACCGCGATGGTCACGAAAATCCTTGCGCTGCAAACCAAGCCGACACCCGCTGATGCTGCCGACGCGCTCGCGCTGGCGATCTGTCACTGCTGGCGCGCGCCTATGCTGGCCCGGATGGCCGAGGTGCAGGCACGGGCAGCCGAGCAGCGCAAGACTTTCGAAGCCAAGCTGAAGGCGGCCAGATGATCGCATCGATCCGCGGGGAAGTCCTCGAGGTGGCCCTCGACCACGCCGTCATCGAGGCGTGCGGGGCCGGCTACCGGGTGAACGCCACACCGTCGACGTTGGCCACGTTGCGGCGCGGCACCGAGGCCCGGCTCGTCACGGCGATGATCGTGCGCGAGGATTCGATGACGCTCTACGGGTTCGCCGACACCGACTCACGGGACCTCTTCCAGACCCTGCTGTCGGTGTCGGGCGTCGGGCCCCGGCTGGCCATGGCAACGCTGGCCGTGCACGAGGCGCCCGCGCTGCGACAGGCGCTGGCCGACGGCGACGTCACCGCACTCACCCGGGTGCCCGGCATCGGCAAGCGCAGCGCCGAACGCATGGTGCTCGAACTGCGTGACAAGGTCGGTGCCGCCGCGACGGCCGGTGCCCCCGTCACCAACGGTCATGCGGTGCGCGCACCAGTGGTGGAAGCCCTTGTGGGACTTGGCTTTGCGGCCAAACAGGCGGAGGAGGCCACCGATGCGGTGCTGGCCGGCGGCGACGGCGCCACCACGTCCAGCGCACTGCGGGCGGCACTTTCGCTGTTAGGAAGAAGTAAGTGAGCCGCTTCGAGCCGGGCGACGACGACGAGCGCGAGGTCTCGGCGGCGCTGACCGTCGGCGAAGGCGACATCGACGCCAGCCTGCGGCCCCGCTCGCTCGACGAGTTCATCGGCCAGCCGCGGGTCCGCGAGCAGCTTCAGCTGGTCATCCAAGGCGCCAAGAACCGCGGCGGCACACCGGATCACATCCTGCTGTCGGGGCCGCCCGGGCTCGGCAAGACGTCGCTGGCCATGATCATCGCCGCCGAGCTGGGCTCCTCGCTGCGGGTGACGTCGGGGCCTGCACTGGAACGGGCCGGCGACCTTGCCGCGATGCTGTCGAACCTGCTCGAGCACGACGTGTTGTTCATCGACGAGATCCATCGCATCGCGCGGCCGGCCGAGGAGATGCTGTACCTCGCGATGGAGGACTTCCGCGTCGACGTCGTCGTCGGCAAGGGACCCGGCGCCACGTCGATCCCTCTCGAAGTCGCGCCGTTCACGCTCGTCGGCGCCACCACCCGCTCCGGCGCACTCACCGGCCCGCTGCGCGACCGGTTCGGCTTCACCGCGCACATGGACTTCTACGAGCCGCGCGAGCTGGAGGCGGTGCTGGCGCGGTCGGCGGGCATCCTCGGGATCAGCCTCGACGCGGACGCGGGCGCGGAGATCGCCCGGCGATCTCGGGGCACGCCGCGCATCGCCAACCGGCTGCTGCGCCGGGTCCGCGACTACGCCGAGGTGCGCGCCGACGGGGTGGTCACCCGCGACGTCGCCAAGGCGGCGCTGGAGGTCTACGACGTCGACGAACTCGGCCTGGACCGGCTCGACCGCGCGGTGCTGGCGGCGCTCATCCGCAGCTTCGGCGGCGGCCCGGTCGGGGTGTCCACGTTGGCCGTGGCGGTCGGTGAGGAAGCGGCGACGGTCGAGGAGGTGTGCGAGCCATTTCTGGTGCGGGCCGGGATGATCGCCCGCACCCCACGGGGACGCGTCGCGACGGCGTTGGCCTGGACGCATCTGGGTATGACCCCGCCCAGCGGTGTGCACGGTTTGGGACAGGCCGGGCTGTTCGACGCGCTCTAGCCGGCCTGACGGGAGGAGGCGACGGTGGACAGCACGACGGTCAGGATCGGTGGAGCGTTCGGCGTCATCTGCGCGCTGGCGATGGTCCCGGCCTACATCGTCGGATCGCCCGACGCTCCGCGCACCCCGCAGGCGGCCCGCGACTATTACGACAGCGGTTCGGCCTTCGTCGCCGCCAACGGCGTGGTGCCGCTGCTGCACATCTTGTTCGGGCTGGCGTTCCTGGGTGTGCTGGTGGCGATGCTGCGCCAGGCATCCGGGCCCAGCGCCGCGTCGTACACCGCGCTGGCCGGCGGTGCGTTCTTCTTTGCGCTGACCGCGGGCGGGTTCGCTGCCGAGGTGGCTTATCCGGCGGCGGTGGTGCGGTTCGGGGATGCCACGATCACCGAATTCAACGAGCCGCTTCTGACGTTGTCGACGTGGCTTTACCACTACTGCCAAATCGGCGCCGTCGCAATGATTTTCGCGACGTCGGTGGTGATCTGGCAGACGGCCGTGCTGCCGAAGTGGGCGGCGTGGCTCGGAGTGTTGGGCATCCTGCCGCTGCTGCATCTGTGGATTCCGGTGTTTGCGGCGGTGTCCAGTCTGGTCTGGATTTTTGTGATCGGCCTCGTGATGCTCTTCGCGCCGGTGTCAGAGCGGTCGTCACCTGTCGCCTGACCTGCGAAGTTACGGTTACGGGCCGCCCAGATCGGGGTACTCATGGCGGATTACGACAAAGGAGACGTCATGAACGAATCGGACACCGGCGCTCCGGTGCGAGGAGCGAGGATGCGAATCCCGCGCAGCCGCGGCGCGGCAAGCGGATTTCTGCTGATTCTGTTGGGCGCGTGGGGGGCGCTGATTCCGTTCATCGGGCCGTACTTCGATTTCGCGTGGGGCACGAACCAGGAATGGACGTGGACCTCGCCTCGCGGCTGGCTCGAGGTACTGCCCGGCGCCGCGACCGTGCTCGGTGGCCTGCTGCTGCTGAGCTCGCGCAACCGCGCCACCGCAATGCTGGGCGGTTGGATCACCGTGCTGGCCGGCGCCTGGTTCGTCGTCGGGCGTCCGCTCTCCGACGTGTTCAGGATCGGCGACGTGGGCCGGCCTTTGGCGACGACCAACGCGAAGTACGCGGCGCTGGACCTCACCTACTTCACCGGGCTGGGGGCGCTGATCGTGTTCCTCGGCGCGCTCGCGCTGGGCCGCTTGTCGATTCGCTCGGTGCGCGACGTCCAGTACGCGCAGCGTCCGATCACTCAGCCGACGCCGGTCGTGGCCGAGGGGTCCGCGGACCAGACGACAGCAACGACCGCGCCAGAGGGCGAGCGTGTCACCGCACCGGTGCCCGCAGACCAGCCGCGGCGTCGTCGCTTCGGCGGGCTGTTCAACCGACGCCGGGAAACCACCACTACCGCCGGCTGACGCGCGGAGCGTGAAACCACGGCTGTAAATCGCGACGGACCGACGGGCCGACGGGCGCGACCGTCGCAGATGGCACACTGGTCTGTTGCGAGGCCCTGTGCACTGCCCGTTCGGGCCTACCGACCTGCACTCAAGGAAAGAACGTGCCCTCATGGAACAGCTGATCGTCTTCTTACCGCTGCTCATCATCCTGGGCGCATTCATGGTCATGGCCTCACGACGCCAGAGGAAGGCCTTGCAGGCCACGATCGACCTGCACGACTCGCTGCGCGTCGGCGACCGCGTGCACACCACGTCGGGCCTGCAGGCCACCATCGCCGGCATCACCGACGACACCGTCGACCTGGAGATCGCGCCGGGCGTGGTCACCACCTGGATGAAGCTGGCGATCCGCGACCGCATCGAGCCCGACGAGGACGACGACAGCGTCGACATCACCGAGACGGACGTCGCCGACGAGCCGGACCGACTCACCAAAGACTGACCAGAGACCGAAAGCGCGTCGGCGGCACGTACGCTTTGGCCTGCAGACGAACCGAACCTGAGGAGACCAACGGACCGTGGCATCGCCGTCGTCGCCGGTGCGTCCTTTCCGGTATTTGTCGCTGTTCTTCATTCTTCTGATCGGCGTGTACCTGCTGGTATTCCTGACCGGCGACAAGCAGGCCAAGCCGAAGCTGGGCATCGACCTGCAGGGCGGCACCCGGGTGACGCTGACGGCGCGCACCCCGGACGGGTCGCGGCCCACCCGCGAGGCGCTCGACCAGGCCCAGCAGATCATCAGTGCACGCGTCAACGGTCTGGGCGTGTCCGGTTCCGAGGTCGTGGTCGACGGCGACAACCTGGTGATCACGGTGCCGGGCAGCGACGGCAACCAGGCCCGCAACCTCGGGCAGACCGCGCGGCTGTTCATCCGCCCCGTGATCGACTCGATTCAGATTCCGCCGGAGAACCAGCAGCCGGGCACGACACCGGGATCCCCGGGAACACAGCCGCCTCCGGGCGCAGCGCCCGGCCCGCTTCCTGCCGAGGCGCCGCCACCGGGGCCAGGAACCGAACCGGCGCCTGGGCCAGAGCCGGCCCCGCCGGCGGAGCCGACCTCCGGTCAGCCCGCTCCTCAGCCCCGGCCTTACCCGCAGGATCCGCCGCCACCGAGCCCGCCGCCCACGCCCGCCCCCGCGCCGGCGTCCCCGGCGCCCAATCCTGTTCCGCCACAGCCGGACCCGCGCAAAGACCTGGCCGACAGCATCAATTTCGAGAAGCAGCTGCGCCAGAACCCGGCGCTGTCACAGGTGGCGCTGGGCGTGCTGTTGCAGCGCCGCTGCCAGGGCCCCGATCCGCTCGCCGGTAACGACGATCCCAATCAGATCCTGGTCACCTGCTCGCAGGACCGCACGCAGATCTACCTGCTGGACAAGTCGATCATCAGCGGCGATCAGATCGACAACGCGTCGGCGTCGTTCAACCAGCAGCCGCCTCAGTGGGTGGTCAATCTGAAGTTCAAGTCCGCGGCCGCCAACACCTGGGCTGACTACACCGCCGCGCACGTCGGCACGCAGACCGCGTTCGTGCTCGACTCGCAGGTGGTCAGCGCGCCGGCGATCCGCGAGGCGATTCCCGGCGGCAACACCCAGATCACCGGCGATTTCACTGCGGGTAAAGCGCGCGACCTGGCCGCAGTGCTCAAGTACGGATCGCTGCCGCTGTCCTTCGAGTCCTCTGAAGCCGAAACAGTCTCTGCGACATTGGGTTTGACGTCTCTGAAGGCAGGCTTGATCGCGGGCGCCATCGGCTTCGCGCTGGTGCTGCTGTATTCGCTGCTGTACTACCGGGTGCTGGGTCTGCTCACCGCCCTGTCGCTGGTGGCCTCCGGCGCGATGGTGTACGCGATCCTGATCCTGCTGGGCCGCTACATCAACTACACGCTCGACCTTGCCGGCATCGCGGGTCTGATCATCGGCATCGGCACCACCGCCGACTCGTTCGTCGTGTTCTTCGAACGGATCAAAGACGAGATACGAGAAGGCCGTTCGTTCCGCTCGGCGGTGCCTCGCGGTTGGGTGCGGGCCCGCAAGACGATCGTGTCCGGTAACGCGGTCACCTTCCTGGCCGCCGCCGTGCTGTACTTCCTGGCGATCGGGCAGGTCAAAGGCTTCGCGTTCACGCTCGGATTGACGACGATCCTCGACGTTGTGGTGGTGTTCCTGGTGACCTGGCCGCTGGTGTACCTGGCGTCCAAGTCGACGATGATGGCCAAGCCGTCGTTCAACGGGCTGGGCGCCGTGCAGCAGATCGCCCGTGAACGCCGCGCGGCAGCGCATGCGGGGCAGAGGTAGGTATGGCTGAAGTTCCTGGGAGAGGTTCGGACGAGACGACCTCGGCCGTCGAGCTCGACGACGCGGCCGCCGAAACGCTCGAGTCGGGCGCGATCGAAGACAAGCTCGACACATCGACGGCACAGCGGCATGGGTTCTTCGTCCGGCTGTACACCGGCACCGGCGCGTTCGAGGTCGTCGGCCGTCGCAAGCTGTGGTTCGCGGTCAGCGGGCTGATCATCGCGATCGCGGTCGCCAGCATCGCGATCCGCTGGTTCAACTTCGGTATCGACTTCGAGGGCGGCACGAAGGTGTCGTTCCCGCGCGGCGACGCCACTGTCGAACAGGTCGAAGACGTGTTCCGCACTACGCTGGGCACCGACCCCGAGCAGGTGGTGGTCGTCGGCAACGGCGCGTCGGCCACGGTGCAGATCCGCTCTGAGACGCTGTCCAACGAGCAGGCCGGCAAGCTCAAAGACGCGCTGTTCGACAAGTTCCACCCGGTCGGCGTCGACGGCAAGCCGTCCAAGGACGCGATCAGCGACTCAGCGGTGTCGTCGACGTGGGGCGGCCAGATCACCAAGAAGGCGCTGATCGCGCTCGGCGTGTTCCTGGTGCTGGTCAGCCTCTACATCACGATCCGCTACGAGCGCTACATGGCCGTCTCGGCGCTGGCCACCATGTTCTTCGACATCATCACCACCGCGGGTGTGTACTCGCTGGTCGGGTTCGAGGTCACGCCGGCCACAGTCATCGGGCTGCTGACCATCCTGGGTTTTTCGATCTACGACACCGTGATCGTGTTCGACAAAGTCGAGGAGAACACCCACGGCTTCCAGCACACCACCCGTCGCACGTTCGCCGAACAGGCCAACCTCGCGGTCAACCAGACCTTCATGCGGTCGATCAACACCAGCCTCATCTCGGTGCTGCCCATCGCTTCGCTGATGGTGGTGGCGGTGTGGCTGCTGGGCGTGGGCACGCTGAAGGATCTGGCGCTGGTGCAGCTGGTCGGCGTCATCGTCGGGACCTACTCGTCGATCTTCTTCGCCACCCCGCTCCTGGTGACACTGCGCGAGCGCACGGAACTCGTGCGCGCACACACCCGCCGGGTGCTGCGTCGGCGCAAGGCCGCCGAGGGCGCCGAGCCGTCGGCAACCACCGCGGAGGCCGACACGCAAGAAGGACCCGCGGAGCAGGACAAGGAGCCCGTCGCGCTCGCCGCGAAGCCCGCTCCGGGTGCCCGGCCGATCCGGCCGACCGCCCGCAGCGGCCGGCCGTCGGGCAAACGGCGGCGCTAGTGCGGCACTGGACGGCTGTGCTGGCCGCGGCCGCGCTGCTGGTCGCGCCTATGGCGTTGACGTCGTGCTCGAACACCCCCGCCGAGCAGCTCGACTACTCCGTCGACGGGCCGCTGCCCACTTACAACCCGAACACCGTCGCCGGGGCCGCATCGGCCGCGCCTCAGGCGTTCGCCCGCGTGCTGACCGGGTTCGGCTACCACGGCCCCGACGGCCAGATCATCGCCGACCACGACTTCGGGACCGTGTCGGTCGTCGGCCGTGAGCCGCTGGTGCTGGACTACCAGATCGCCGACTCCGCGGTGTACTCCGACGGCAAGCCGGTGACGTGTGACGACATGGTGCTGGCCTGGGCCGCCCAGTCAGGGCGGCTCGCAGGTTTCGACGCCGCCAGCCACGCCGGCTACGCCGACGTCGAGTCCATCGATTGCACGCCGGGACAGAAGAAGGCCCGGGTCACGTTCGTCGGCGGCCGGTCGTTCACCGACTACGCGCAGCTATTCACTGCGACGTCGATGATGCCGTCGCACGTGCTGGCCGATCTGCTCGGCGTGGACGTCACCGCCGCACTTCAGAACAACGACGCGCCGGTGGTGGCCCGGATTGCCGACGCGTGGAACACGATCTGGGACCTCAAACCGGGCGTCAACGTGCGATGGTTCCCGTCGTCAGGGCCCTACAAGCTCGACTCCGTGAAATCGGACGGCTCGGTGGTGCTCGTCGCCAACGACAAGTGGTGGGCCAACAAGCCTGTCACGCAGCGGGTGACGGTGTGGCCACGTGGCGCCGACGTCCAGGCGCGCCTGAAGAACAACTCCGTCGACGTCGTCGACGTAGCGACCGGGTCGATCGGCGGCTTGACTGTGCCCGACGGCTATCAGCGCACCGACAGCGCGTCGGCCGGTATCGAGCAGCTGATCTTCTCCAGCCAGGGTCCGCTGGCCGCGCCGGCTGCGCGCCGAGCACTGGCACTGTGCACGCCCCGCGACACGATCGCCGGCGAGGCGAAGGTGCCGATCGCCAACGCGCGGCTGAACCCGGCCAGCGACGACGCGTTCAGCGCCGCAGAAAGCGCCGCGGCCAACAATCGCTACGTCGCGGCGAATGCCGACGCTGCCAAGGCAGCCGTCAACGGCACCCCGTTGACGGTGCGGATCGGCTATCAGGCACCCAACGCCCGGCTCAACGCGGCGGTCGGCGCGATCACCAAGGCGTGTGCGCCGGCTGGCATCACCGTGCAAGACGTGTCGTCGGAGAACACCGGGCCGCAGACCATGAAGGCGAACCAGGTCGACGTGCTGGTGGCCGGCACCGGCGCAGCGACGGGCAGCGGCTCGAGCGGATCGTCGGCGATCGACGCGTACCAGTTGCACACCGGCAACGGCAATAATCTGTCGGGCTACTCGAACCCCCAGGTAGACGGGATCATCGACAAGCTCGCCGCCACCACCGATCCGAAGGAGGTGGCGGGTCTGCTGTCCGACGGCGCCGGGGTGCTGTGGAACGACATGCCGACGCTGCCGCTGTATCGCCAGCAGCGCACGCTGATCTGGTCGAAGAAGATGTCATCGGTGGTGGCCAACCCGACCCGCTGGGGCGCCGGCTGGAACATGGACCGGTGGGTGCTGAAGGAATGAGTCGCGACGTTCGCGACGTCATCGTCTCGCTGATGCGCAATGTCCCGGACTTCCCGACGCCCGGTGTTCAGTTCAAGGACTTGACGCCGCTGCTGGCCGATCCGGACGGGCTTGCCGCGGTCACCGATGCGCTGGCCGAGTCCGCTTCCGGTGCGGAGTTGATCGCCGGGATCGACGCCCGCGGCTTTCTGCTCGGCGCGGCAGTGGCGACGCGGCTCGGCACCGGGGTGCTGGCCGTCCGCAAGGGTGGCAAGCTGCCGCCACCGGTGCACAGCGAAACCTACACCCTGGAATACGGGACGGCCACGCTGGAGATACCGGCCGAGGGCGTCGAGCTGACCGGCCGCAGCGTGGCGATCGTCGACGACGTGCTGGCCACCGGCGGCACGCTGGCGGCCGCGGCCCGGTTGCTCGACGACGCCGGCGCGGCGGTCACCGGGGCGGTGGTGGTGTTGGAGCTTGCCGCGCTCGGCGGGCGCGAGGCGGTGGCTCCGCTGCCTGTCACCAGCCTGTACGAGGTCTGAAGCGTTTATCCTCGGTACGGGAGGTGCACAGATGGCGGCTGACGACCAAGGCGTAGGCCAGGCCGTGCAGACACCGCCTGCGCCGGAAACGCCTGCTACCGCACCGGCTCCCACGCCGAAGTCCTCCAGCGCGTCGCGGCGGGTTCGGGCGCGGCTGGCGCGGCGGATGACCGCGCAGCGCAGCGCCGTCAATCCGGTGCTCGAACCGCTGGTCGCGGTGCACAAGGAGATCTATCCCAAGGCCGACCTGACCATGCTGCAGCGGGCCTACGAGGTGGCCGAGCAGCGGCATGCCGAGCAGTTCCGCCGCTCGGGCGACCCGTACATCACGCATCCGCTGGCCGTCGCGAACATCCTGGCCGAGCTCGGCATGGACACCACCACGCTGGTCGCGGCGCTGCTGCACGACACCGTCGAAGACACCGGCTACACGATGGAGGCGCTCACCGCCGACTTCGGCGAAGAGGTGGCGCACTTGGTGGATGGCGTCACCAAGTTGGACCAGGTGGCGCTGGGTACCGCCGCGGAGGGCGAGACCATCCGCAAGATGGTGATCGCGATGGCCCGCGATCCGCGCGTGCTGGTGATCAAGGTCGCCGACCGGCTGCACAACATGCGCACGATGCGGTTCCTGCCGCCGGAGAAGCAGGCCCGCAAAGCCCGCGAAACGCTGGAAGTCATTGCGCCGCTTGCCCATAGGCTCGGGATGGCAACCGTCAAGTGGGAGCTCGAAGACCTGTCGTTTGCGATCCTGCACCCCAAGCGCTACGAGGAGATCGTGCGGTTGGTGGCTGACCGGGCGCCGTCGCGCGACACGTATCTGGCCAAGGTGCGCAGCGAGATCATCGCGGCGCTCGACTCGGCGAAGATCAACGCGGTGGTCGAGGGCCGGCCCAAGCACTACTGGTCGATCTACCAGAAGATGATCGTCAAGGGCCGCGACTTCGACGATATCCATGACCTCGTCGGTGTACGCATCCTGTGCGACGAGATCCGCGACTGCTATGCCGCTGTGGGCGTTGTGCATTCGTTGTGGCAGCCGATGGCGGGGCGGTTCAAGGACTACATCGCCCAGCCACGATTCGGCGTATACCAGTCGCTGCACACCACGGTGGTGGGGCCGGAGGGCAAGCCACTGGAGGTGCAGATCCGCACTCGCGACATGCACCGCACCGCCGAGTACGGGATTGCCGCGCACTGGCGCTACAAGGAGGCCAAGGGGCGCAACCTTCCGCATCCGCATGCGGCCGCAGAGATCGACGACATGGCGTGGATGCGTCAGCTGCTCGACTGGCAGCGGGAGGCGGCAGATCCCGGCGAGTTCCTGGAGTCACTGCGTTACGACCTTGCGGCACAAGAGATTTTCGTGTTCACCCCGAAGGGCGATGTGATCACTCTGCCGGCGGGGTCCACGCCGGTGGACTTCGCGTATGCGGTGCACACCGAGGTCGGGCACCGATGTATCGGCGCCCGGGTGAACGGCCGGCTGGTGGCGCTGGAGCGCAAGCTCGAAAACGGCGAAGTGGTCGAGATTTTCACCTCCAAGGCGCCCAATGCCGGGCCGTCACGCGACTGGCAGCAATTTGTGGTGTCGCCGCGGGCGAAGGCCAAGATCCGGCAGTGGTTCGCCAAGGAGCGTCGCGAGGAGGCGCTGGAGGCCGGTAAGGACGCGATCGCGCGCGAGGTACGGCGCGGCGGACTTCCGTTGCAGCGCTTGATGAATGCCGAGTCCATGAGCTCACTGGCGCGGGAGTTGCGTTACGCGGACGTGTCGGCGCTCTACACCGCGGTGGGCGAGGGGCACATCTCGGCGCGCCATGTGGTCCAGCGTTTGTTGGCGCAGCTGGGTGGCGACGAGGCCGCTGAAGACGAGCTCGCGGAGCGCTCGACTCCCGCGACAATGCCTGTGCGCCAACGCAATACGGAGGACACCGGAGTGGCGGTACCGGGGGCGCCGGGCGTGTTGACGAAGCTGGCCAAGTGCTGCACGCCGGTGCCGGGGGACAACATCATGGGTTTCGTCACCCGTGGCGGCGGGGTGAGCGTGCACCGCACCGACTGCACCAACGCCGCGTCGTTGCAGCAGCAGTCTGAGCGGATCATCGAAGTCGAGTGGGCGCCGTCGCCGTCGTCGGTGTTCTTGGTGGCCATCCAAGTTGAGGCGCTCGACCGTCATCGGCTGCTGTCGGACGTGACACGGGTGCTGGCCGATGAAAAGGTGAACATTCTCTCCGCGTCGGTGACCACGTCCGGCGATCGGGTGGCGATCAGCCGATTCACCTTCGAGATGGGTGACCCCAAGCATCTAGGGCATGTGCTCAACGTGGTGCGCAATGTCGAGGGCGTGTACGACGTCTACCGCGTCACGTCGGCGGCGTGAGAGCCGGCAATTCGTCACCCCTCTGATTGACTACGCATTCGGCGAACAGCGGCGCCTCCCGTACAGCGTGGCGGCCGCCACCGTCGGCCTGTCGCTATGAGGCGGGCACGGGCACGTGTTGGTCGGAGAGTTCCCGGCGTGACCGTCTGACCGCATGGGCCACGTCCGCCCCAGAGACCACCCAGCCAGCCGACTACCGATGTGCCCGCCTCATAGCGACAAGTCGACGCCCTCTGCCCGTCGTCAACTGGCGATGGTGAACAGATGTTTCGCTTGCGGTACCGCGGGTAACGGAACAGCGTGACGTTCGACCTCACGCCCACCGAGGCGCAACACGACCTGGCCCAACGTGCGCACAAATTCGCCGAGGACTGTATCCGCCCGGTGGCCGCCGAATACGACAAGCGCCAGGAATTCCCATGGCCAATTCTGGAGGAAGCCGCCGAACAAGGCTTCTACAGTCCTCTCTTCTACCGCGACCTCATCGGCGACCCGACCGGCCTGTCGCTGCCGATGTTCATGGAAGAGATCTTCTGGGGCTGCGCGGGTATCGGTCTGGCGATTGTGATGCCGGCCCTCGCACTGTCGGCTATCGGTCAGGCCGCCACCCCCGAGCAGATGCTGCAATGGGCGCCTGAATGTTTCGGCACACCCGGAGACATCAAGCTCGCCGCGCTCGCGATCTCCGAACCCGAGGGCGGCAGCGACGTGCGCAACCTGCGCACCACCGCGACTCGTGACGGCGACGACTGGATCATCGACGGGCACAAGATGTGGATCGGCAACGGCGGCATCGCCAACGTGCACGTGGTCAACGCGGTGGTGGACCAGGAGCTCGGCCACCGCGGTCAGGGGCTGTTCGTGGTGCCTGGCGGCACACCAGGACTGGAGTTGGTGCGCAAGCTCGACAAGCTCGGCTGCCGGGCGTCACACACCGCGGAATTGAAGTTCAACAGCGTCCGCGTGCCGGGTGACCACCTGCTGGGCGGACAGGACAAACTCGAGCACAAGCTCGCCAAGGCGCGCGAGGCGGTCGAGGGCGGTCGCCGCTCGGGTTCCGCGACGCTGGGCACCTTCGAGCAGACCCGCCCGATGGTCGCTGCCCAGGCTCTCGGGATCGCAAGAGCCGCACTGGAATACATGACGGCATACGCGAAGGAGCGGGAGGCGTTCGGCGCCCCGATCATCGACAATCAAGGCATCGCCTTCCCGATCGCCGAGATCGCCACACAGATCGACGCGGCACGGCTACTAACCTGGCGCGCGTCGTGGATGGCCGCCAACGGCATAGCATTCGACCGCGGTGAGGGCTCGATGTCCAAGATGGCCGCCAGCGAGGTCGCGGTCCGGGCCACTGAACGCGCGATTCAGACCATGGGCGGCTGGGGCTACATCACCGACCATCCGGTCGAGAAGTGGTACCGCGACGCCAAGCTGTACACGATCTTCGAGGGCACCAGCGAGATCCAGCGGATCGTGATCTCCAACGCTCTGGGCGCCGCGGGCGACAAGCCGCCGCTGCACTTCGAGCTCGAACCCTCGGGCGGACCGCTGAACAAGGTGTTCGGCCGGGGCACTCGGCTCCGCGGCCGTGCCGCGGACACCGCTCTCGCAATGAAAGACCGTGTGCCGCAACCCGTTATGAGGGCCGCGATGCGTTTCCTGCGTCCGCCGCGCTGACGGGCCCAGAGCCTAGTCCAACCGAGCCGACTTGATCACCACGTCGGTCTTGGGCTTGCCGTCCTGCGAACCGTCGACCGTGCCCGCCGCGGCGATCTTGTCCAAGACGGCCATGTCCTTCTCGTCGACCTTGCCGAACACCGTGTAGTTAGGCGGCAGGTGCGAATCCTTGTAGACGATGAAGAACTGGCTGCCGTTGGTGTTCGGCCCTGCGTTGGCCATCGCCAACGTGCCGCGTGGATAGACGATCGCCTGGTTTCGGGCGGGATCATCGGGCAGATATTGGTTCGACGGATACTCGTCGGCGAACTGGTAGCCAGGACCGCCAGAGCCGTCACCCTTGGGGTCGCCGCATTGCAGCACGAAGAGATCAGGGCCGGTGGTCAGCCGGTGACAATGCGTGTCGTTGAAATAGCCCTTCTGGGCCAGGCTGGCGAAGCTGTTGACCGTGCACGGGGCCTTCGCGTTGTCCAGTTGCACGCCGATTGGCCCCTGGTTGGTCGCGATGCTCATGCTGATCTGCGCGGGATCGGTCGGCACCTTGCCCGACTTGGGCGGGTCGACCTTCTTGGCCGCGGGCTCCGGACTGGCCGGGTACTGGCAGTTCGCTCCGAGATCGGCCGGCGGCTTGAACGGCGGCAGCACCCCGGCCTGAGGCGCGGCGGTGTCCTGCGTCGGTGCCACCGACGTCGTCGTGCTCGACGCGGTCGGCGTCTCGTTCGATCCCTTGCGGAAGAACACGCCCCACACCGCGAGGCCCGCCACCACGACGACCACCGCCGCCAGCCCGGCAATGGTCAGGATCCGTCGACGCCGCGCCTGCTGAGCGCGCCGCTCGAGCTGGCGCTCCAGTTTGCGCTTGGCCGTCGCACGCCGCTGCTTTTCGGTCGGCACGCCGCAGTCCTCCTGTTACGGGGTCGTGGTTCTGGCCATCGAGTGTGCCATGCAACGCCCGACGGCCGGCCCGGCAGTGCCAAACCAACGCTGCCTGCGTGGGAAACTAGACTGGTGTTGCTGACTGGATTCCCCGCCGGCATGTTGCAGTGCAACTGCTACGTGCTGGCCCCACGACCGGGGTCCGACGCCATCGTCGTCGACCCTGGGCAGCGGGCGATGGCGCCGCTGCGCCGGATCCTCGACGAACACCGGCTCACGCCTGCGGCGGTGCTTCTCACCCACGGCCACATCGACCACATCTGGTCAGCGCAAAAGGTGGCCGACACCTACGGCTGCCCCGCCTACATCCACCCCGAAGACCGATTCATGCTGACCGATCCGATCAAGGATTTCGGACCCCGAATCGCCCAGCTACTGTTCGGCGCGCTGTTTCACGAGCCCAGGCAGGTGGTCGAACTCGACCGCGACGGCGACAAGATCGATCTCGGCGGCATCACTGTGACCGTCGACCACACCCCGGGAC
This sequence comes from Mycobacterium sp. NGS39, assembly GCF_059812765.1. Taxonomy (NCBI): domain Bacteria; kingdom Bacillati; phylum Actinomycetota; class Actinomycetes; order Mycobacteriales; family Mycobacteriaceae; genus Mycobacterium; species Mycobacterium sp. NGS39. The sequence continues at coordinate 83,424 of NZ_JCALDH010000006.1, forward strand.
ACACGAGAGGCTCGGTGTGCTTCCGGGTCGCAGACGGCCCGGATGAGATCGTGTTCTCCGGCGACACGCTGTTCAAGCAGTCCGTGGGCCGCACCGACCTGCCCGGCGGGAGCGGCCGGGATCTGTTGGGCTCGATCGTGACGAAACTGCTGGTGCTCGACGACGACACCGTGGTGCTGCCGGGACACGGCGAGGCCACCACGATCGGCGCCGAACGCCGTCACAACCCCTTCCTCAAAGGCCTGAGCTCGTGACCGAATTCCAGGCGCCCAAGGGCGTCCCCGACTATCTGCCGCCGGAGTCGGCGCAGTTCGTCGCCGTGCGCGACGGGCTGCTCGACGCCGCGCGCCGAGCCGGCTACGGCGACATCGAACTACCGATCTTCGAGGACACCGCGTTGTTCGCCCGTGGTGTCGGCGAGTCGACTGACGTCGTCAGCAAGGAGATGTACACGTTCACCGACCGCGGGGACCGATCGGTGACGCTGCGCCCGGAAGGCACCGCAGGGGTGATCCGCGCGGTGATCCAGCACGGGCTGGACCGCGGCCCGCTGCCGGTCAAGCTGTGCTACGCCGGGCCGTTCTTCCGGTACGAGCGCCCTCAAGCCGGCCGCTACCGCCAGCTGCAGCAGGTGGGCATCGAGGCGATCGGTGTCGACGATCCCGCACTGGACGCCGAAGTGATCGCGATCGCCGACGAGGGCTTCCGATCGTTGGGGCTCAACGGGTTTCGCTTGGAGATCACCTCGCTGGGCGACGACAGCTGCCGCCCGCAGTACCGCGAGTTGCTTCAGCAGTTCCTCCTCAGCCTCGACCTCGACGAGGACACCCGCCGACGCGCGCAGATCAACCCGCTGCGCGTACTCGACGACAAACGGGACTATGTCCGTGCGCAACTGGCCGGGGCCCCGGTGATGCTGGACCACCTTTCCGATGACGCCAAACAGCACTTCGAAACCGTGCTGGCACACCTGGACCGGCTCGGCGTGCCCTACACGATCAATCCGAAGCTGGTGCGCGGGCTGGACTACTACACGAAGACCACCTTCGAGTTCGTGCACGACGGACTCGGCGCGCAGTCGGGAATCGGCGGAGGCGGCCGCTACGACGGGCTGATGCGCCAGCTCGGCGGAAAAGACTTGTCCGGCATCGGGTTTGGGCTCGGGGTTGACCGCACGGTCCTGGCACTTCGTGCAGAGGGCAAGAGTGTCGGTGACGAGAAGCGCGCCGAGGTGTTCTGCATTCCGATCGGCGAGGACGCCAAGCTCGACGTCGCGGTCACCGCTGCGGCGCTGCGCCGGGCCGGCCTGCGGGTGGACGTCTCCTACGGCGACCGCGGGCTCAAGGGCGCGATGCGTGCCGCCGACCGTTCCGGGGCGTCGGTGGCGCTGATCAAAGACCACGATCCTGAGGTCAAGGTGAAGGACCTTGCCACGGGGGAGCAGGTCGCTGTCCCCGCCGATGCAGTCGTCGGCGAGGTTCTCGCCCGACTCGGCCGCGCGTAACAATCCGGTAGCCTCCGGCGATGTGATGTACATGCAGAAAGCTGCCATCCGTTTCGCCGCAGCGACGCTCGCGGGCGCCGGTCTCCTGTCAATTCCTGCCATCGCCACCGCCGATCCGGGCGGCCATCAGGTGGTCTACACGATCACCACGGACCAGGAGGCGACTGTCAGCCTCAATTACCTGGTGTCGGACCCCCCGAGCAAGGCGGCGTTGGACGCCAACTCGGGCGCCTATCTGCGCAACGAGCGCGTCACTGTTGCACCGGGGGCGCCCTGGACGTTCTCAACGACGTTGACCGACCAGAGTTGGGCCTATGTCATGGCTGGCGGCGCGGCCCGATACAACGGGACGCCCAACCCGCACTGCGAAATCTCCGTCGACGGCAGCGTGGTGGCGCAGAACAGCGGTGAGACTGCCGCCACCTGCGCGCTCAAGGCCTGGTAGCTAACCGGCGAATACGTACACCCACGCGTCGTCGCCGGAGCGCAGGGGCACTCGAATCCGCTTGTAGTCGTCGACCTCGTACTCGTCGGCGGCGGCCAGCTCCTCTTCGCTGATCGAGAACACCGTGCCGTGCACTTCCGCACCGGGATGCGACGATCGCCGCAGAATCGGATGGCGGTCGCTGCCGCTGGTGGCGATGACGTGCGGGTCGGTGATGGTGACGTGGTCGAGCTCGAAGCCGACGATTGCGTCGTCGCGGCCGTCGAGCTCGCGGCCGAACGTTGCCAGCTGCACCTCGCGCAGCCGCAGTGTGCCATAGGAAAACAGCAATTCGGTCACGCCGGAGAGTCTTGCATCAGCATGGCGAGTTGACAGATTTTCGAACTAGAGTTCGAATGGCAGAGTGCGATGGGACGGCCAAGGCGTTCGGGTAGACGACGGGGCTCTGCCTGGACTCGCGCGTATCGGATTTGTGCGCAGCGTGCGCACACCACAGTTCGAGGGCATCACGTTCCACGAGGTGTTGTGCAAGTCGGCGGTCAACAAGATTCCCGACTCGGCGATGCTGCCGTTCAAGTACACCGTCAACGGCTACCGCGGGTGTTCGCACGCCTGCCGCTACTGCTTCGCCCGGCCCACCCACGAGTACCTGGAGTTCGACCCCGGCCAGGATTTCGACAGCCAGATCGTCGTCAAGACCAACGTCGCCGAGGTGCTCCGCCGCGAGCTGCACCGGCCGTCGTGGCAGCGTGAGACGATCGCGCTGGGCACCAACACCGACCCGTACCAGCGTGCCGAAGGCCGCTATGCGTTGATGCCGGGAATCATTGCTGCGCTTGCAGATTCGGCTACACCGTTCTCGATATTGACGAAGGGAACGCTGTTGCGCCGCGATCTGCCGTTGCTCGCCGCGGCAGCTGAGCAGGTGCCCGTGAGTCTGGCGATCTCACTGGCGGTCGCCGACCCGAACCTGCATCGCGAGGTCGAGCCGGGCACCCCGTCGCCGCAGGCCCGGCTCGGGCTGATCACCGCGGTCCGCGACGCCGGGTTCGACTGCCACGTGATGGTGGCGCCGGTGCTGCCGCATCTGACCGACTCGACCGAACACCTCGACGCGCTGCTGCACCAGATTTCGCAGGCCGGCGCCACGTCGGTCACCGTGTTCGGCCTGCACCTGCGAAGCTCGACGCGCGGCTGGTTCATGGCGTGGCTGGCCCGCTCGCATCCTGAGCTGGTCGCACGGTACCGCGACCTGTACCGCCGCGGCGCGTACCTGCCGGCCGATTACCGCGAGATGCTGCAACGCAGGGCCGCACCGCTGGTGGCCAAGCACGGATTGGCAAGAGACAGAAGAGAATTCACGACGCCGACGCCCGCGCCGGTGGCTGCGACCGTCCAGCCGACACTCTTCTAACCTCTGGACCCGCGAGCAGACGCCAAATCGCATCATTACTCCGGAATTCATGCGATTTCGCGTCTGCTCGCGGCGGTCTAGATCGCCTGGCGCCCGAGGTTGTCCTGAATGTAGTCCTCCAGCAGCTGCGCGGCCAGCGTCTCGATCCGCGCCTCGATTGAGGACGCCAACGTACCGGCGACCGACGCCACCGCCTGAGTGCGGAACCGGACCAGCATCGTGATCAGCTCGGCCACCTCGGTGTCCTCCGGCAGGGCCTCGCCGGGTTTGATCAACCCGACGACGTGTTCGGCCCCGGTCTGCACCAGGATGCCGCTGATCTCGTCGACAAGCGGCGCGATCCTCTCGTGCAGGTCGATCAGCTTGTCCAGGCCGATTCCATAGCCGCGGATCTCATTGAAAGCCTCGATCAGCTTGGGACGCAACACTGTTGCGTTGTCGCCGTCGACCTTAATCAGGTGCGACTCGACCAGCCGGGCGAATGCATCGTCGTCGCCGATCAGCCGCTTCACGTCGGCGAGCCGGCGGGTCTGCGGCTTCTCCGCCGCCCAGGTACCCACCAGCGCGGTCTCCAGCCCCAGCACGTCGCCCAGGTCTTTGCCCTGCTCCCATGCGCTGAGCATCTCGTGGACGTGGGCCAGCGTGTACCCGCGATCCAGCATCGACGTGATCAGCCGAAGCCTCGTCAGGTGCGTGTCGTTGTACAACGCGATCCGCCCGACCCGCAGCGGCGGCGGCAGCAGTCCGCGGTCGCGATACACCCGGATGTTGCGGGTGGTGGTTCCCGCAATGCGGGCCAGATCCTCGATGCGGTATTCCCCGGACAAACTGCTGCCGTACGGCTGCCGGGTGGCGGCGTCGAAAAGCTGTGCCACCGCGGTTTCCACGAGATCGCGGGAGTGCCGCCGCACCCGCCCCGGCGCGCGGCGCAGGTTGGCCAGCACCGCGGTGATGCCACTGGGAGCAGGGCGGTCGGTGGCCATGTCAGGCGGGCGACCGGGTGACGGCTTGAGCCGCGAGCTCGCGGCCCACGACGTGATAGTGGTCGAGCCGGAAAGTGCGCATCTGCCGAAGATACTGCGTCGCGAACCCCGGATACATCGCGGCGTTGAACCCATCCTCGGTGAGGTACCAGCTGCGGCAACCCGACATCCAGGTGGTGGCCTTCAGCCGCCGCTGAATGTCGGCGTTGTGGCGGCGCTGGACCTCCTCTCGCACGTCGAGATACCGCAGGTTCTTACGCAGGATCGTGGTGATCGCGGCCACCGCGTAGTCCAGCTGACCCTCGACGTACGTCAGCAGCGAGTTGTGGCCGGGGCCGGAGTTCGGGCCGGTCATGAAGAACAGGTTGGGGTAGCCGTGAGCGTTGATGCTCTTGTACGCCTGCGCGCCGCCGGCCCACTCGGCGGCCAGTGAGCGGCCGCTGAGCCCGGTCACCGGGAACGGCGGGCCCGTCAGGTGCACGTCGTAACCAGTGGCGAACACGATGCAGTCCAAATGGTGCTCGACACCGTCGCTGGTGCGCACTCCGACGGGGCTGATTGTGGCGATCGGCCAGTCGATCAGCTTGCAGTTGTCGCGCTGCAGCGCCGGGTAGTAGTCGCTGGAGATCAGCATCCGCTTACAGCCGGGCGTGAAGCCCGGTGTGAGCTGACGACGCAGCCACGGATCCTTCACCGCGGCCCTGAGGTGAAGCTTGCCCAACTGGCTGACCACGGACGTCAACGGCGAATTCCACACCAGCGCAAGTGCGCTCGCCTCGTGTCCCCAGTACAGCGCTTCGCGCGCCAATTGCTGTGCGGCAGGCAGCTTTTCGAACAGAGCCTGCACCGCCGGGGGGATCGGGGGATTCAGACGGGGGAGCACCCAGCCGGGCGTGCGCTGGAACACCTTGACGAATTCGGCGCGTTTGACCAACTCCGGCACGATCTGGATGGCACTCGCCCCTGTGCCGATGACGCCGACGCGCTTGCCGGCGAAGTCGTAGCCGTGATCCCAGCGGGCACTGTGGATCTTGTGGCCTCGGTAGCTGTCTATGCCGCGAATGTCCGGCAGGCTCGCGTCGGCGAGGGGGCCGGACGCCAACACCACAGTGCGCGCGCGAAAGCGCTTGCGCTGCTTGGTGGTTACCGCCCAGAGCCCGGCGTCTTCGTCGAACGACAAGCCGGTGACCTCGGTGTTGAACCGGATGCGCCGGCGCAAGTCGAAGTCGTCGGTCAGCTCCTCGATGTGCTGGCAGATTTCAGCGCCGGACGGATACGCACTGGACCAGTTCGGGTTCTTGGCGAACGAGAACGAGTACAGCAGCGACGGGATGTCGCAGGCGATGCCGGGATAGGTGTTGTCGCGCCATGTTCCGCCAACGCGGTCGGCGCGTTCGAGGATGACGACATCATCGACGCCGGCCTCGGTGAGCTTGATCGCCGCGCCCAGACCGCTGAACCCGGCGCCGACGATCAGCGTGGAGTAGACCTGGTCTGTCATGGTCAGGCCGCCGGCTCGTAGGTGAGTTCTTTGAACCAGCTTGGGATCGGTCGCAACAGCGCCCTGGGGTAGCGGTCGGACAGCCACACCATCGAGTTGGCCAGCAGGTGGTACGGATGCCGGGGGTTGACGACCATCGCCGCGTGCCGCTTGAGCAGCTGGTAGGTCGGCACCCGCCAGGTGTGCTCGCTGCGCTCGCCGAGCTGCTTGAACCGCAGCATCGCGTTGTACAGCCGCTCTGGATCCATTCCCATGCCGACGATTTCGTTGCGCACCCGGTTGAGTAGCGGGACGTACATCAGCAGGCCGATGATCAGGCCGGGAGTGGCGATATTGCCGACGAGCTGGATCGCCAGCCGACGGGCGGTGGCGTGACCGATCATGTCGAGGACTTCGAAATCGACGACCAGATGCCGTGATTCGTCGTTGTTGATCTTCTCGAACACCTGGTGGCACACCGGATCGTGCACCTCTTCCAGCAGGAATTTCAGCAGCGCGCCGTCGAGCGCGACCTCGAGCATCGGAATGACGGTGCCCAGCACGGACAATGGCATGTCGTCGGCGTAACGGTCCAGCCAATCGATGGCCAACCTGATGTTGACGTTCGGTTCAGGCATCTCGCCCTCGTCGAGCATGCCCCACCGTTTCATCAGCGCCAGTTCGGCATTGGCGTGGCGCTGCTCCTCGGCGTGGAAGTACCGGTAGATCTCTGCGATCGTCGGGGTCGGCGCCTTCTTGGCCAGTGCGGCGAATCCGCGCGCGCCGATGTTCTCGATCCAGCAGAGGTCGGCCATGAACTCCTTGAGCTTCGGCCGGAACTCGTCGCTGATGGTCTCGGCTCCCGGCGCATCCCAGTCGATGTCGGCCAGCGCCCATTGCCGGTCCTTGATCTTGTCGAGCATCTTGTCCATGTCGATGGCCATGACAACCTCCTAGGGTGTGACGGTTGGAAGACGAGCGATCAACCCGGCCGCTCGCGTGTAGGTGCCCGGTGCAAAGCGCTTGATGCCCCAGCCGATTCGGGCGTCGGGTTGAGGCATGCAGTACAGGCCGCCGCGGTCGTGGGTGTCCAGGCACATCTTCGCGACCCGGTCCGCCGAGAACCCCGTCCACCTCATCAGGTTGTTGGCCAGATTGCTGGATTGCGGTGTGATGCGGCCGGATTCGACGATGTTGGTCTTGACGAACGTGGGGCATAACACCGTGATGGCGACGCCGGTGCCGGACAACTCGGCGGCCAGCGTCTCCGACAGCGAGAGCACCCCGGCCTTGCTGACGTTGTAGGCGGCCATGTTCGGTGCGGCGCCGAACGCGGCCGCGGAGGCGACGTTGATGATGCCGCCGTAGCCGGCTTCCCGCAGGATCGGCGTGAACACATGGCAGCCGTGAATGGCGCCCCACAGGTTGATGCCGAGCACCCACGACCAGTCGTCGAGCGACATCTCGCCCACGCCCTGACCGCCGCAGCCCACTCCTGCGTTGTTCACCACGAGTGTCGGTGCGCTGCCGAACCAGTCCTGCGCGTCGGAGGCCAGCCGCGACACGTCGTCGAAGCGCGACACGTCGCAACCCAACGCGATCGCTGCGCCTCCCTTCTCGGTCACGGCGACAGCAGTGCGCTGCGCGGCCAGCTCGTCGACGTCGCTGCACACCACCCGGCCACCGCGGCGGCCCAACTCGACCGCGAACGCGGCACCGATGCCGCTGCCGGCGCCGGTGACCACCGCACGCGCATTGCGGCTGCGTTTGCGTGAGCTTCCGAACATCGTCATCCCGTCCGCTCGATGGTGGCCTGAGCGCTGCTGCCCAACGCGTCGGCGACGAACGACGCGACGTGGCGCATCGCTTTGGCCGCTTCGGGCGTCAGCCGCGGCAAGGCCTGGAACACGTGCACTTGGTCCGGCCAGATCTGCAGTTGACAGGAGCCGCCCGCGGCGCGGATGTCGCGCGCGAGATGGCTGGCGTCCGCCGACAGCATCTCGGCGCCACCGGCCTGGATCAAGGTAGGCGGTAAGGCCGGGCCGCGGCTGACGTCCAGAGCGAGCCGGGGATGGGCCGGATCGATGCCCTGGCAATACAACTGGATCAGCCGGGCCGCGTCGGCGGACCTGATCGCAGGATCGCGACGGCGCGCCTCCTGCGCCGCGGCGAGGGCCAGTGTCAGATCGAGCAAGGGAGAGAACAGCACGAGGGCGGCCGCCTGCCGCGGAGTGTGACCGCCGTGCAGCATCAGATCGACGGCCAGGTGCCCGCCGGCCGAATCACCTGCTACCACAACTCGATTCGGTGGCAATCCCGTAGTCGACAGCAGCCAGTCCCAGCCGGCGTGGACATCCTCGGCGGCACCGGGGAACCGGTGCCGCGGAGCCAGGCGGTAGTCCACCGAGAACACCGGCAGTCCGGTCAGCCGCGACAGCCACGCCACCAGGCGCCGGTGCGTGCGCGGCGAGCACAGCGCAAAGCCGCTGCCGTGGATGAAGTAGATCGCCGCGTCGGCGCGCCGCACACCGCGGCCTCGCACCCATTCACCTGTGACCGGACGCCAGTCAGCAGTGGCTGTGCGGACCTGCTCGACGGTGGTGCCAGCCAGTGACGGCCCGAACACATCCATGATCGTCGCGACGATGCGGCGCGAGACCCACAGCCCCCACGCGCGCTCGGGCGGAAGCAGGAGGCTGACCTGCCGCAACGTCAGCGCACTGACGACTGCGGCGCCACGAGAACGCAGGGAGCCTCGACTGGGCAGCACGCCGTCATTGGCCACAGTTGCATACAACGGCTAATGTCGCCATTTGTCAATGGCACATTTGGTGGGCTAGCCGAGATCGGACGCGTCGAACGTGTCGCACTGTTTCGGATCGCCCAGTTGGTAGCCGACGGTGAACCAGTGTTGCCGCTGTTCTGAGGTGCCGTGGGTGAACGACTCCGGATTGACCCTGCCGGTGGACTGCTTCTGGATCCAGTCGTCGCCGACGGACCGCGCCGCGGACAGCGCGTCGCTGATGTCCTTGTCCGTCAACGGGTTCAGGTAGGGCGTGCCGTTCTTCTGCTTGACGGTCGACGCGTAGTGGGCCCAGACGCCGGCGTAGCAGTCGGCCTGCAACTCGGTGCGCACACCTTCACCTTGCGCGCCCTGGGTGGCGCCGGACTGCTGTGCGCGGCCCAGATCGCCGAGAAGGTTCTGCACGTGGTGGCCGTACTCGTGGGCGACCACATATTCCTGCGCGAAAGGCCCTCCGCTGGAACCGAATTGGTCCTCCAGCACCTTGAAGAAGTCAGTGTCGAAGTATGCGGTCCGGTCGACCGGGCAGTAGAACGGACCCACTTCGGTGGTGGCGCCGCCGCAGCCGGTCTGCACCGAGCCGGAGAACAGGTGCACCTTCGGCCGGGTGTATCCGCGCAGCTGCTCACTCCACACCGCGTCCACCGAATTACCCGTTGCGATGATCCGGCAGCCCAGAATCCTGTTGGCATCGGCGCCGGTCTTGCACTGGCTGACGTCGAAGCCGCCGACCTGCTGCTGTGGGCCGGCCCGCGGCGACGATGTGACGGAGCCCGGGTCCACGCCGAGCAACAGCGCGATCACCACGATCACCAGTCCGCCGACGCCGCCGCCGATGGCCAATCCGCGTCCCGGACCGCCGCCGCTGCTCGACGCGGTGCTCGTGTCGATTTGCATGCCCTCGTTGAAGGTCATAGCTCAGCTTCCCACAACTACGATGCGGACGTGTCGATGCTCGTCCATGCGCCGTGTGGGGCGCTACGAGGCACGACCGAGTTCGGCGTGCGCGTTTGGCGCGGGGTGCCCTACGCCGAGCAGCCGGTGGGTGAGCGCCGATTTCGGGCGCCCGAGCCGGTGGTCCCCTGGTCGGGGGTGCGTGACGCCGTCGAGCACGGTCCAATTCCGTTGCAGCCCAAGTCATCTGCTGGCCGTGGTGCGGTTCCGATGAGGCGTGACGAAGCCTGCCTCACGCTGACGGTGTGGTCGCCGGACAATGCCGCGGCGTTGCCGGTGATGGTGTGGCTGCCCGGGGGTGGATTCATGACGGGTGCCGGGCAGTTCGACCTCTACAACGGCGCGCGGCTGGCCCGCAACGGCAACGTGGTCGTCGTCAACGTCACCTACCGCGTCGGGGTGTTCGGCGGGCTGGATCTTTCGAGTCTCGGGAAAGCGTTCGACGACAACCTCGCGCTACGCGATCAGATTGCCGCGCTGCAGTGGATACGCGACAACGTCGCCGCATTCGGCGGCGACCCGCACCGAGTCACGGTGTTCGGTGAATCCGCCGGCGCCACATCGGTATTGGCGTTGCTGGCTAGTCCCGCCGCGAGCGGGTTGTTCGGCCGCGCGATCGCGCAGAGTCCGGCGTTGCCACTGATCGCCGACACAGAACATCGCGCCCGTCTCGCCCGGGAGTTCGTCCGCGAACTGGGCGTGGACGTCACTGAGATCAAGGGCCTGCCGCAGCGGCAGCTGCGCCGCGCGGCGGGTGTGCTGCAGCAGCGCAGCGCGGCGACCACGCCCACGCTCGCCCACGGACTCACCCACGGCGTCGAGCTGCTGCCGCGGCATCCGATCGAGGCGGCCCGGCGCGGCGAGATCGCCCGAGTGCCGCTGATCGTCGGCACCAACCGCCACGAGGCGACGATGTTCGCGTGGGACAAGCAGCCGATGCTGCCCTTTACGCCGGCGCGCATCGACGACTACTTTCGCCGGTCTGCCCCGGATGCACGAGACCGCGTGCTCGCCGCCTACCCCGGCTATCCGCGCAGGCGGGCGGCGATTGCGGTCGCCTCCGACGTCATGTTCGGCGGACCCGCCTGGGCATTCGCCGATGCGTACAGCGTTGTCGCGCCGACGTACGTGTACCGCTTCGACCACATGAGTGCCGGCCTGCGGGCAGTGGGCCTGGGCGCCACCCACGGCAGCGAGATCGTGCACGTTCACCACACGTACGGCTCGCCCATGGGGCGGCTGATCCATCCGATCGGCCGGCGGGTCATGCCGTCGGTGGGCCGGCGGATGCAGCGCGCGTGGCTGGCCTTCGCGGCCGAAAATCAGCTGGACGGCGACTGGCCGTGCTACGAAGTGCCGAGCCGTGCGACCCGGCTGATCAAGACCACACGCGATGTCGTGGTCGACGATCCGGATCGGCGGCGGCGCGAGGCCTGGGCGACGGTGTACTGACTTGCCGCGCCGAGCGTGCGGATTCGTACGCCAACAGCGGCGTGTCACCTACGAAACTGCACGCTCGGCGACGCCGGACACGGCAATCAGCCGGGCCCGTCACTGGCCGCCGCCAACAGCGGCACGACCACCTCGCTTATCGGCGCGGGCAGGCCATGCGCCCGGGCCCGGCGCAACACCACGCCGTTGCGGACGTCCCACTCCAGTGGCCGGCGTGCCTCGCGGTCGAACAGCATCGAGGTGCCGAGATCCTCGGGCGCCTCGCTGAACAGCGCAACCATGTCGTCGACCACGTCGTCACCCAGATGCGCTCCCTCGGCGCGGGCAACCGCCAGGCACTCGCCCAGATACGCACGAGCCAGCACCGCGACATCGTCGCGCCGGAACATCCCTGACCGCCGGCCGGTGAGCACCATCAATCCGGCCAGCGCGTTGACCAGCAGCTTGCGCCACGCCTCGGTGGCGAAGTCGGCCGCCGCGGTCACCACGCAACCGCCAGCACGCAGCACGTCGATCACCGGCGTGGCGGACGCTGGAAGGGTCAGCCGCGGTTCGCCACGCAGCCGCACCCATCCCTCGGGTTGCACTTCGGCGCCGAACCACACAATCGCCGGCACGACCGTGGACTGCGGGCACAGCGGCTGCACCAACTGAACCTGCTCGACGCCGTTCTGCATCACGCAGACCGTGGTGTGCGAGTCGCACAGCGCCGCAAGCCAGCGCGCAGCCGCCGCCAGCTGAGTGGCCTTGACGGCCAGCAGAACGAGGTCGACCGGCCCCGTCAGGGAGCCTGGGTCGGTATGCACCGGGCCCGGCACCGCAAGGGCGGGCGCGCCGTCGGGGCGCACCTCGAGGCTGTCGCGTCGCGTCCGCCCGCACAGCGTGACGCCGAATCCGGCGTTGTGCAGATACGCCGCCACTGTCGCTCCGATGGCCCCAGGCCCTACCACCGCGATGCGCGCGACCACCTGCGCCACGCTACCGGCGCGACGCTCGCCTTTAGACTGGGCTGTCATCCCGAGATCACGTCAGGAGTCTTTTGTGCTGCGCACTCACGCCGCGGGTTCGTTGCGGGCCACCGACGCCGGGCAGAAGGTGACCTTGGCCGGATGGGTGGCGCGCCGGCGCGACCACGGCGGCGTGATTTTCATCGACCTTCGCGACGCGTCCGGCGTGACGCAGGTGGTGTTCCGTGAGGGGGACGTGCTCGCCAAGGCGCACCGGCTGCGCGCCGAATTCTGCATCGCCGTGCAGGGCGTCGTCGAAATCCGCCCGGAAGGCAACGCGAACCCCGACATTCCCACCGGCGACGTCGAACTCAACGCCACGTCGCTGACCGTGCTGGGCGAAAGTGCGCCCCTGCCGTTCCAGCTCGACGAGCCCGCGGGAGAGGAGGCGCGGCTGAAATACCGCTACCTCGACCTCCGCCGGGACGGCCCCGGCGGCGCAATTCGGTTGCGCTCCAAGGTGAATGCCGCTGCCCGCGACGTGCTGGCCCGCCATGACTTCGTCGAGATCGAGACCCCGACGCTGACCCGGTCCACGCCTGAGGGTGCCCGTGACTTCGTGGTGCCGGCGCGGCTGCAGCCCGGCACCTTCTACGCGCTGCCGCAGAGCCCACAGCTGTTCAAGCAGCTGCTCATGGTTGCCGGCATGGAACGCTACTACCAGATCGCCCGCTGCTACCGCGACGAGGACTTCCGCGCCGACCGCCAACCGGAATTCACGCAGCTCGACATGGAGATGAGCTTCGTCGACGCCGAGGACGTCATTGCGATCTCCGAAGAAATCCTGGCGGCGCTGTGGGCACTGGTCGGCTACCAATTGCCGCGGCCGCTGCCGCGCATCACCTACGCCGAGGCGATGCGGCGGTTCGGCTCCGACAAACCCGACATGCGGTTCGGGCTGGAGCTGGTGGAGTGCACAGAATTCTTCCGCGACACGCCTTTTCGTGTCTTTCAGGCGCCGTACGTCGGTGCGGTCGTGATGCCAGGCGGTGCGTCGCAGCCGCGCCGCACGCTCGACGGCTGGCAGGAGTGGGCCAAGCAACGGGGCCACCGCGGCCTGGCTTATGTGCTCGTCGGCGACGACGGGACGCTGAGCGGACCGGTGGCCAAGAACCTTTCCGACGCCGAACGGGCGGGACTCGCCTCACACGTCGGCGCGAATCCCGGTGACTGCGTGTTCTTTTCGGCCGGCCCGCCCAAGTCGTCGCGCGCGCTGCTGGGCGCCGCACGCATCGAGATAGCCCGCCGGCAGAACCTGATCGACCCCGATGCGTGGGCCTTCGTCTGGGTGGTGGACCCGCCGTTGTTCGAACCGGCCGACGAAGCCACCGCGCACGGCGATGTCGCCGTCGGCTCGGGCGCGTGGACCGCAGTGCACCACGCTTTTACCGCCCCCAAACCCGAATGTGTGGACGCTCTCGAGGCGGACCCCGGCACTGTGCTGGCCGACGCATACGACATCGTTTGCAACGGCCACGAGATCGGCGGCGGCTCAATCCGTATCCACCGCCGCGACATTCAAGAACGGGTCTTCGCGGTGATGGGCATCGACAAAGCCGAAGCCGACGAGAAGTTCGGATTCTTGTTGAACGCGTTCACCTTCGGTGCCCCGCCGCATGGCGGCATCGCATTCGGCTGGGATCGCATCACGGCGCTGCTGGCCGGCATGGATTCGATCCGCGAGGTGATCGCGTTCCCGAAAACCGGCGGCGGCGTTGATCCGTTGACCGATGCACCTGCGCCCATCACTGCCCAGCAACTCAAAGAGGCTGGTATCGCAGTGGTTTCGAGGAAGGACGACAAGTGAGCGAGACACCGGACACCTCAGAGCTGAAAGGCTTCAACGCCAGGATCATCGAGGAGTTTCGCGCCAACGGTGGAAAGGTGGGCGGCCCGTTCGAGAATGCCGACCTGCTGTTGCTGACCACGACGGGCGCCAAGTCGGGCCAGCCGCGCACCAATCCGCTGGCATATCTGACCATCGACGGCAAGATGCTGATCATCGGCTCGTACCGCGGCGCCGACGTCGACCCCGCGTGGGTGCACAACCTGCGCGCCGACCCGCAAGCGCACATCGAGGTGGGCACCGACTCCTATGACGTCGTCGCCCGCGAGCTCCCCCGCGAGGAGCGCGACGCCGCATGGGAGAAAATCGTCGCTGTCGCACCGGGATTCGGTGAATATCAGGCCAACACCGAGCGGGTGATTCCGCTCTTCGAGCTCACTCGCCGCTGACCGTAGCCGGAACGCCGAATCGGGGTTCGCGGCAGTCTTGCGGCAGTACCATTGCTCGATGGCATCAATTCGTTCCACAGCACGCCGCGCTGCCGTCACGCTCGGCGTGACCGCCGCCGTCTTCGTCGCACCGCTCGCGGCTGCATCTCCGGTCCTCGCCGAGCCCGACGAGTGCACCACCAGTACCGAGCCGGGCAACGCGTCGTTGAATTGCGCGCCCGCCGTCATCCCGAACATGGGTGCGCCCAGCGAGATGGAAGTCAACGACGCCAACCCCGGCATCGCGTCTGCCGAATCTCCGGAGCACAGCGGCCACCACTGACGTTCTGCCCGCTAGTGTGCGGTGAGTGTTGCACTTGCGGGTGATTGCGCCGACGGAGCTGCGCGATTCAGTGATCGACATCCTGCACCGGGAAAAGGGTGTGACGCACCTTGTCGTCCATTCGAACGCCGCACTCGACCCGCCCGGTGACGAAATCACCGCCGACATCGCCCGCGAGGTCGCCAACGACGTCATCGACGACCTGAAAGACCTCGGCCTGAAACGGCGCGGTGCGATCACGCTCGATCTGGTGGACACGGTGGTCTCCACGGCTGCCTACCGTGCCGAAAAGGAAGCCGAGGGAGATCCCGCCGACGCTGTCATCTGGGACGAGCTGGCCGCGCGAACCCGGGAAGAGTCGACACTGAACGTCACCTACCTGACGTTCTTGTCGCTGGCCTGCCTGATCGCCGCGGTCGGCGTGGTGACCGATTCGCCGGTCACCGTCGTCGGCGCGATGGTCGTCGGCCCCGAGTTCGGACCGCTCGCGGCGCTGGCGGTAGCTGTGGTGCGCCGACGGGGCTATCTCGCGCGGCGCGCGGCACTGGCACTGCTGGTCGGCTTTCCGCTGGCCATGGTCGTGACGGCGATCGGTGTCCTGGTGTGGGAGGCCACGGGGTGGGTCAAACTCGCGACGACCGCCCAACTCAGCGAGGTCGACTTCATCTTCCAGGTCGGGCCAATGTCATTCGTCGTCGCGCTGTTCGCCGGTGCTGCAGGAATGCTTTCGCTGGTGTCCGCGAAGTCGTCGGCGCTGGTGGGCGTGTTCATCTCGGTGACGACGGTGCCGGCCGCCGGCTTCGCGGTGGTAGCGGCCACGGTCGGCGACTGGGCAATAGCCGCCAAATCTGCGGCGCAACTCGGGGTCAACCTCGCGGGAATCGTGGTGGCCGCCGTGCTGGTGCTGTCGGTGTACCTGCGGGTCAGCTCGAACCACCGGTCGGCGCGGCGACGATGACGCTCACCGGCGGCGCCTCCACCGCGCCGGCGCGCGACCCTGACCGGCTGCTTGCCGGCTACCGCAGCGCGCGCACCCAGCAGGCGTTGTTCGAACTGCGCGGGGGACCTGACGCCGGCTACGACGAGTTCGTCGACGCGGCAGGCCAGGTGCGGCCGGCGTGGACGGAGCTGGCCGCTGCCGTCAGCGAGCGCGGTCGAGCGGGACTCGACCGGCTGCGGTCCGTCGTCGGCGAACATGTCGACCATGACGGCATCACCTACGGGACGGCGCCCGTGCCGTGGCAGCTCGACGGGCTGCCGCTGCTGATCTCGGCTGCCGACTGGGAGACGCTGCAAACCGGTCTGCTGCAGCGGTCGCGGCTGCTGGACGAGGTCCTCACGGATCTGTATGGCCCCCAGCGACTGATCACCGGCGGCCTGGTGCCGCCGGAGCTGGTGTTCGCCCATCCCGGGTACATCCGCGCGGCGCGCGGCATCGACATCCCGGGCCGCCATCAGCTGTTCCTGCACGGCTGTGACGTGAGCCGTGCCGCCGATGCAACGTTTCGGGTCAATGCCGACTGGACGCAGGCGCCGTCGGGCGCCGGCTACGCGCTGGCCGACCGGCGGGTGGTCGCGCACGCTGTGCCCGACCTCTACGAGCAGATCGGGCCGCGGCCCACGTCGCCGTTCGCCCAAGCGTTACGGCTGGCGCTGATCGACGCCGCCCCGGACGCGGCCGACGACCCGGCGGTGGTGGTGCTGAGCCCCGGCAGCCACTCCGAAACCGCTTTCGACCAGGCTTACCTGGCGACCGTGCTCGGCTTCCCGCTCGTCGAGAGCGCCGACCTCGTGGTGCGCGACGGCAAGCTGTGGATGCGGTCGCTGGGCACGCTCAAACGCGTCGACGTGGTGCTGCGCCGCGTGGACGCAGACTACGCGGATCCGCTTGACCTGCGCCCGGATTCGCGGCTGGGCGTCGTCGGCCTCGTTGAGGTGCAGCGGCGCGGCAACGTCACCGTGGTCAACACGCTGGGCAGCGGAGTGCTGGAAAACCCTGGGCTGCATCGGTTCTTACCCGATCTTGCCCGCCGATTGCTCGGCGACGAGCTACTGCTCGGCAGCGCGCCGGTGTTCTGGGGCGGCATCGACGCGGAATGCAGCCACCTCGTCGCGCGCCTGCCGTCGCTCGTGGTCAGATCCACGGTCGGCGGCGACACGATCGTCGGACCGGCGTTGTCAGTGCGGCAACGGGACCGGCTGGCCGACCGAATCAGAAGGGCCCCGTGGCAGTGGGTGGGCCAGGAACTGCCCCAGTTCTCCTCCGCGCCTATCGCATTGCGCGGGAGCGGGCTGAGCTCCGGCAGTGTCGGCATGCGGTTGTTCTCGGTGTCGCAACGTGGCGGATATGCCCCGATGATCGGCGGACTGGGATACGTGATGGGACCCGGGATTGCGGCCTACCGGTTGGATACCGTTGCCGCCAAAGATGTTTGGGTCCGGCCGACCGAGCGGGGCCGAGCCCAGACCGTAACGATCCCGTCGATGGACCTGCCGACGATCACCGGCGCCGGAGCCCAGGGCGTCAGCTCGCCGCGCGTGCTGTCCGATCTGTTCTGGATGGGACGGTACGCGGAGCGCGCGGAAACCCTGGCCCGGCTGCTCGTCGTCACCCGTGAGCGTTATCACGAATTCCGCCGCCGCCAGGGCGCTGAGGAAAGTCAATGCGTTCCAGTACTTTTCGCGGCACTAGAGCAAATCACCGGAACCGAAAGCGGCGCTGACGCCGACGACCACGAGATCATCGCGGTCGCCCCGTCCACTTTGTGGTCGCTGACCGTAGATCGTGCGCGCCACGGATCCCTGGCTCATTCGGTGGAAGGCCTCGGGCTTGCCGCACGTGCGGTGCGCGACCAGTTGTCCGCCGACACCTGGGGTGTGCTGGCCGCGGTCGAGCGGGCGGTAGGGCGGAGATCGGACTCACCGCCTGAGTCCCTGGCCGAAGGCGACGCGCTGCTGGCCGCGGCACAGCAGCAGACGCTCGCCGGAATGCTGGCCCTCTCGGGCGTGGCCGCGGAGTCGATGGTGCACGACGTCGGCTGGACGATGGCGGACATCGGCAAGCGGATCGAGCGTGGGCTCGGGCTGACCGCACTGCTGAGTGCCACGATTACGCAGACCCGCAGCGCCGGCGCCGAACAGACGGTCATCGAGTCGACGCTGGTGGCGTGCGAGTCGTCGGTGATCTACCGGCGCCGCAACCCAGGCAAGGTCAGTGTGGCTGCCGTGGCGCAGCTGCTGCTGCTGGACGCGGCCAACCCGCGTTCTCTGGTGTTCCAGCTGGATCGGATTCGCACCGACCTGAGGGCGCTGCCGGGCGCATCGGGATCGTCACGGCCGGAGCGGTTGGTCGATGAGATCAGTACGAGACTGCGCCGGCTGGATCCCGACGACCTCGAAAACGTCGACCAGAACGGTAAGCGCGTCGAGCTGTCCGCGCTGCTCGCCGGCATCCACGTGTCGCTTCGGGAGCTGTCCGACGTGATCACCCGCACCCAACTCGCGTTGCCCGGCGGCATGCAGCCGCTGTGGGGACCAGACCAGCGGCGGACGATGCCGTGACCCGCCGCTACCGGATCCTGCACCGCACCGCGTACCGCTATTCCGACGTGGTCACCAGTTCGTACGGCCGTGGGTTTCTCACTCCGCGCGACCTGGCGCACCAGCGCCGCCTGCATCACGAGTTGCGCGTCGAGCCCGAACCGGCAGACCGCTCCACCAGCCGCGACGGCTACGGCAACATCAGCACGTACTTTCACGTCACGACGCCGCACCGCGAGCTGTCGGTCACCAGCGCGTCCGTCGTCGAGGTGGATCCCATCACATCGCAACGCTATTCGGCCGCACCGGCCACCGCCGCGTGGGAGCACGCTCGGCCGGCCGGCGCGGAAGGTGCGTTGGCCGTCGAATTCGCCCTCGATCTGAGCCCGCCGGAGATCACCGACGCCGTCCGCGAGTATGCGGCGCCCAGCTTTACCCCGGGTCGTCCGCTGGTCGACGCGGTGCGCGATCTCTCCTCGAGGATCTATACGGACTTCACGTACCGCTCCGGGTACACCACGGTGTCGACGTCAGTCGCCGACGTGGTGGCGGCAAGAGCAGGAGTGTGTCAGGATTTCGCCCGCCTGGCCGTCGCCTGTCTGCGCGCCAACGGTCTTGCGGCAAGCTATGTCTCGGGATATCTGGCCACCGATCCGCCACCGGGCAAGGACCGCATGATCGGCATCGACGCCACCCACGCGTGGGCGGCGGTCTGGACACCCGGCGGCCAGTGGCTGGGTTTCGACCCGACCAACGACCAGATGGTCGACGAGCGATACATTCTGGTCGGGTGGGGCCGCGACTACGCGGACATCCCGCCGCTGCGCGGAATCATCTACACCGATTCCGAACACAGCGAGATCGACGTGTCCGTGGACGTGGCGCCTTTCGAGGGGGATGTGGTTCATGCGTGATTTCGTCTGCCCCAACTGCGGACAACATCTGACGTTCGAGAATTCGGTGTGCCTGTCCTGCGAGAGCCACCTCGGGTTTTCCCTCGACGACATGGCACTGCTGGTGATCGCGCCGAGTCCCGACAGTGCCGAGCCGGGTTTCGTCGACTCCGACGAATACGAGTTGTGTGCGAATCTTCATCTGGCGCAATGCAACTGGCTGGTGCGCAAGGAGCCGGTTCGGCGGTTGTGTCTGTCGTGCCAGCTTACCCGGACGCGGCCCAACGACGCGGACACGTCCGCGCTGGCGGCGTTCGCCGACGCCGAGAAGGCCAAGCGGCGGCTGATCGCCGAACTTCACGAACTCAACCTGCCGATCGTCGGCCGCGACGAGGACCCCGACTTCGGGCTGGCGTTCGATCTGCTGTCCAGCGCGCAGGAGAAGGTGTTCACCGGCCACCACAACGGTGTGATCACCTTGGATCTGGCCGAAGGCGACGACGTCCACCGAGAGCAGTTGCGTATCGAGATGGACGAGCCGTATCGCACGCTGCTGGGCCATTTCCGCCACGAGATCGGCCACTACTACTTCTACCGCCTCGTCGCGCCATCGGCGGAGTACTCCAAGCGGTTCCGCGAACTGTTCGGCGACCCGGACGCCGACTATCAAGAGGCGCTGGATCGGCACTACAGCGACGGGCCGCCCGCCGGCTGGGAAGAGGACTACGTGTCGTCCTACGCGACCATGCACGCTGCCGAAGACTGGGCGGAGACATTCGCCCACTACCTTCACATCCGCGACACGCTGGACACCGCAGCCGCATTCGGGTTCGCCCCGGCTAACGCCACCTACGGCCGAAGAGTCTTGGGGCCCAGCGGGTTTGACACAATCATCGACATGTGGCTGCCGCTGTCGTGGGGGCTGAACATGGTGAACCGGTCCATGGGCCGCGACGACCTGTATCCGTTCGTGCTGCCGGTGCCGGTGCTCGACAAGATGCGGTTCATCCACACGGTCGTCGACGAGGTGACCAGCTCACCATGACGCTTGACGGGCTCGAGATTTCCGAGCACCATCGCGCGGCATGAGCCAACGTTGTGCCACTGTGGTCGGCGCGACGCTCCTCACCGGGGCGCTGATGCTTCAGCTGACGGCCTGCGGCAAGACCATCAAACCCGAAGGCGCTGCGAAACAGGTGGCCGATCTGGTGTCCCAGAAGGCCCACTTCACACCGACCGATGTCAGCTGCCCGGACGGCGTGCCCGCCAAGGCGGGTGAGCAGTTCCAGTGCCACTTCACCGGCCCGGAGGGCAAGCCCTACACCGCCGAGATGACGGTCACGAAGGTCGACGGCGCCGACGTCGTCTTCGACATCAAGACCCACCCGAGTTAGCGGACCATGGCGTCAGACGGCCTCTTCGATCTCGCGGGCGCCGGCGACTCCGCCGACTGGCAGGGCCGCCGCGAGGCCGTGCCCGCGCCGCTGGCGGTGCGGATGCGCCCGACCACTCTCGACGAGGTCGTCGGGCAGTCGCACCTGCTAACTCCCCGCTCGCCGCTGCGCCGGCTGATCGAAGGCTCCGGTGCGGCGTCGGTGATCCTGTACGGGCAGCCCGGCACGGGCAAGACCACGCTGGCGTCGCTGATCTCGCAGGCCACGGGCCGCCGGTTCGAGGCGCTGTCGGCCGTGTCGGCGGGGGTGAAGGAGGTGCGCGCCGTCATCGACACTGCGCGCCGCGCCGCCGCGCACGGCGAGCAGACCGTGCTGTTCATCGACGAGGTGCACCGGTTCTCCAAGACGCAGCAGGACGCACTGCTGGCCGCGGTCGAGAACCGGGTCGTGCTGCTGGTGGCGGCCACCACCGAGAACCCGTCGTTTTCCGTGGTGGCGCCGCTGCTGTCGCGATCGCTGATTCTGCAGCTGAAGCCGCTGAGCGCCGACGACATCCGCACGCTGATCCAACGGGCGATCGACGATCCCCGCGGGCTCGGTGGGCGACTGGCCGTGGAACCCGATGCAGTCGAGCTGCTGGTTCGGTTGTCCGCCGGCGACGCGCGCCGGGCGCTGACGGCCTTGGAGGTCGCCGCCGAAACGGTCGCCGACCAGGGCGGACCGGTGACGGTAGCGGCCATCGAGGAGTCGCTGGACAAAGCGGCGGTGCGCTACGACCGCGACGGCGATCAGCACTATGACGTGATCAGCGCGTTCATCAAGTCGGTGCGCGGCTCGGATGTCGACGCGGCCTTGCACTACCTGGCCCGCATGCTGGTGGCGGGGGAGGACCCGCGGTTCGTGGCGCGGCGGCTGATGATCTTGGCCAGCGAGGACATCGGCATGGCCGATCCCACCGCGCTGCCGCTAGCGGTCGCCGCCGCCCAGACCGTCCAGCTGATCGGCATGCCGGAAGCGCAGCTCACACTCGCGCACGCCACCATCCACCTGGCCACCGCGCCGAAGTCCAACGCGGTGGTGGCCGCCATCGGAGCGGCAACCAACGACATCAAAGCCGGCAAAGCCGGGCTAGTGCCTGCGCATCTGCGCGACGGCCACTACTCCGGGGCGGCCGCACTCGGCAACGCGATCGGCTACAAGTATTCGCACGACGACCCGGATGGCGTTGTGCCGCAACAGTATCCGCCTGACGAGCTGGTCGGCGTAGACTACTATCGCCCCACCGACCACGGCCATGAGCGGGAGATCGCCAAGCGGCTCGACCGGCTGCGGGCGATCATCCGTCGCAGGACCTGACGGCTACCACCGCCGCGTCAGGCCGGAACGCGGCCGCCCGAACCTGCTGCGCCCGAACGACGAGCGGCCCAAGCCCGCGGACACCAGAGCGACGCCCAGCACGGCCACGATCACCTGAACCAGCAACTCACCCCAGTCGATGCCGGGTGTGTCGATCGGAATGCCCATCGCCCGGGCCAGCGCGGTGCCGATGAACGCCGACACGATCCCTACGAGGATGGTCAGCCAGATCGGAATCGCCTGCTTGCCCGGGAGCACGAACCGCGCCAGTGCGCCGATCACCAGACCGATGACGATTGCGCCCAGCACACTGTGAATTGTCATGTCGCCTCCAACGATGAAGATTCAGGCGGCATACCCGCGCCAGAGGCCGATAAACGCGCGGGGAAACCGGTCGGCGTGGCGACCGCCCGCACTGCTATGCCAGCTCGGGCACGCGTAGATGGGCGACAGCGAGATCGAACTCGCCGACGTCGAGTTGGTCTGCACCCAGGTCGCGCAGCCGCTCCGTGCGCAACGACCTGGCCTGTTCCCGGTTGCGGTCCATAGCGTCGCTGCTGTCGAAGCTGACCGACGATACTGCCCGGCCGGACGTTCGGTCGACTAACAGGCTTGCGCTGCAGAACCCTTCGAGGGCTTCCAGGTCCGGCAGCACCGATTCCCGGTAGAAATCGATCGCCGCGTCGAGCCGGCCTCGCGCCACCTTGAACCACGTGGCCCGCACGCAGGCGCCCGCCCCGGAGCGGTGATCACGGTGCAGTGCGGCGATCTCCCACTCCTGCACCGCAGGGGTGCCGCCGAACGCCGCCGCAACCCGCTCGCGAAGTGGCGCGGTCCTTCCGGCGCTGGCGTGCATCGCCTCCTCGGACTCCCACGCGCTGGTCGCGATGCACCGGCCGGTTTCCCGGTCGACCAGCAGCGACACGCCGACGCAGCCGTCCATGGCTTCCAGTGCCGGCATGACCTCGTCGCGGACGAGCGCGATTCCGGCGTCGATGGCGTCTGGACGCGCGTCGATGGTGGTAGTACGTGCGACTGGGTGACTGGCCAGCATGGGCGCACCCCCTCTTGGGGTCGGGGCGGCGCCCCGGCGGCGCCACCGGTCCGCTGATTACCTTGCTCCTCTGATCGCGGCCTGGCAATGGGCGGCAGCGCTTCCGTCCGTACCCTGGAGATGTGGATAGCGCCGTTCTCGACGTCGACACCGCGCGCCGGCGCATCGTCGATCTCACTGACGACGTCCGTGCGTTCTGTGCGTCACACGGCGATGGTCTGTGCAACGTGTTCGTGCCGCACGCCACCGCCGGAGTGGCGGTGATCGAGACCGGTGCGGGCAGCGACGACGACCTCGTCGACACGCTGGAACGCCTGCTGCCGCGCGACGACCGCTACCGCCACGCCCACGGTTCGCCCGGGCACGGCGCCGACCACGTGTTGCCGGCGCTGGTGGCGCCGTCGGTGACGTTGCCGGTCGAGAAGGGCAAGCCGCTGTTGGGCACCTGGCAGAGCGTCGTGCTGGTGGATCTCAACCGCGACAACCCCCGGCGGTCGGTGCGATTGAGCTTCGTCGACGGCTGATCGGCGCCGGGCACCAGCGCGTCGCCCGGATCGTTGACGAAGGGCAGACCGGTAAGGTAATCGGGTCCGAGCGCCGAGACCGTCGGCTCACAGAAAAGACAGACAGCAAAGTGCGAACTCACGACATCAGGAAGCGGTTCACCGACCACTTCGTGAAGGCGGGTCACACCGAGGTGCCCAGCGCGTCGGTGATCCTCGACGACCCCAATCTGCTGTTCGTCAACGCCGGCATGGTGCAGTTCGTGCCGTACTTCCTCGGTCAGCGCACCCCGCCGTACCGCACGGCCACCAGCATCCAGAAGTGCATCCGCACTCCTGACATCGACGAGGTGGGTGTCACCACCCGCCACAACACGTTTTTCCAGATGGCCGGCAACTTCAGCTTCGGTGACTACTTCAAGCGCCGTGCGATCGAGCTGGCGTGGACCTTGCTGACGAACCCGGTCGAGGACGGCGGTTACGGGCTGGACCCTGAAAGACTCTGGTCGACAGTCTATTTGGACGACGACGAGGCTGCGCAGCTGTGGCAGGAAGTGGCGGGTCTGCCGCCAGAACGGATTCAGCGCCGCGGCATGGCCGACAACTACTGGTCCATGGGAATTCCCGGGCCGTGCGGCCCGTCGTCGGAGATCTATTACGACCGCGGCCCGCACTACGGCCCCGAGGGCGGTCCCGTCGCGAGCGAGGACCGCTACATCGAGATCTGGAACCTCGTGTTCATGGAGAACCTGCGCGGCGAGGGCACCTCGAAAACCGACTTCGAGATCCTGGGGCCATTGCCGCGCAAGAACATTGACACCGGCATGGGCGTCGAGCGAATTGCGTGCGTGCTGCAGGGCGTCGACAACGTCTACGAAACCGACCTGCTGCGGCCGGTGATCGACAAGGTCGCCGAGATCGCGCCGCGCGGCTACGGCGCGGGCGATCATGACGACGACGTGCGTTACCGGATCATCGCCGACCACAGCCGCACCGCCGCGATTCTCATCGGCGACGGGGTCAGCCCCGGCAACGATGGCCGCGGATATGTGTTGCGCCGCTTGCTGCGCCGCATCGTGCGGGCGGCGAAGCTGCTGGACATCGACAGGCCGATCGTCGGTGAACTCATGGCCACGGTGCGCGACGCGATGGGGCCGTCGTATCCCGAACTGGTCACCGACTTCGCCCGGATCAGCCGCATCGCCGAAGCCGAAGAGGCGGCATTCAACCGGACGCTGGCCTCGGGGTCGCGGCTGTTCGAGCAGGCCGCCGGCGCCACCAAAGCGGCGGGCAAGACAGTGCTGTCCGGCGACGATGCCTTCACGCTGCACGACACCTACGGATTTCCCATCGATCTGACCCTGGAGATGGCTGCCGAGGCTGGGCTCACGGTCGACGAAGCCGGATTCCGGCGCCTGATGGCCGAGCAGCGCGACCGCGCCAAGGCCGACGCCGCCGCGCGCAAGCATGCCCACGCCGACCTGTCGGCGTACCGGGAACTGGTCGACGCCGGGCCCACCGAGTTCACCGGCTTCGACGAATTGGTTTCTGAGGCAAAGATTCTCGGCATCTTCGTCGACGGCAAGCGCGTACCGGTGGTCGCGCACACGCCCGAAACGCAGGCCGCGCAGCGCGTCGAGCTGATCCTCGACCGCACCCCTCTTTACGCCGAGTCGGGCGGCCAGATCGCCGACGAGGGCACCATCACCGGCACCGGCGCGGGCGCTACCGCCAAGGCCGCCGTCACCGACGTGCAGAAGATCGCGAAAACGCTGTGGACGCACCGGGTCAACGTCGAGTCCGGCGAGTTCGTCGAGGGCGACACCGTGGTCGCCGCTGTGGATCCGCGCTGGCGCCACGGCGCCACCCAAGGGCACTCGGGCACCCACCTGGTGCACGCCGCACTGCGACAAGTCTTGGGCCCCAACGCGGTTCAGGCCGGTTCGTTGAACCGCCCGGGTTACCTGCGATTCGACTTCAATTGGCAGGGACCGCTTTCCGAACACCAGCGCACGCAGATCGAAGAAGTCACCAACGAGGCCGTCGAGGCCGACTTCGAGGTGCATACGTTCACCACCGAACTCGACAAAGCCAAGGCGATGGGCGCGATCGCGCTGTTCGGTGAAAGCTATCCGGAGCAGGTGCGGGTGGTGGAGATCGGCGGCCCGTTCTCGCTGGAGCTGTGCGGCGGCACGCATGTGCACAACTCCGCGCAAGTCGGCCCGGTGACCATCCTGGGCGAATCGTCGATCGCCTCGGGTGTACGCCGGGTCGAGGCTTACGTGGGACTCGACGCGTTCCGGCACCTGGCCAAGGAACGCGCGCTGCTCGCCGGGCTGGCGTCGTCGCTGAAGGTGCCGTCTGAGGAAGTGCCCGCCCGGGTAGCCACCCTGGTCGACAGGCTCAAAGCCGCGGAGAAGGAACTCGAGCGGATGCGCCAGGCCTCTGCCCGGGCGGCCGCCGCGAATGCGGCCGCTGGAGCCGAGCAAATCGGTAGGGTCCGGGTGGTGGCTCAGCGAATGGCGGCGGAGACGGCGGGGGATCTGCGGAACCTCGTTTCAGACATCCGTGGCCGGCTGGGCAGCGACCCGGCGGTGGTGGCGCTGATCGCCGAGGGCGAGAACGGTGCGGTGCCGTACGTGGTGGCGGCCAACCCCGCGGCCGTGGACCTCGGCCTGCGGGCCAACGAGCTGGTCAAGCGGTTCAACGAGGCGGTCGACGGCCGCGGCGGGGGAAAGCCGGAGCTGGCTCAGGGCTCGGGGAAGAACGCGGCCGGGATCGACGCGGCGCTCGCCGCGCTACGAGCCGAGATCGCCCGGAGCTAGTGACCTTGGCTGTCGGTATGGACCGTGTGCCGGACCGGCCCGGCCTCGACGACCCCGGACGTGGTCGACGGCTAGGTGTCGACGTGGGAAGCGTCCGTATCGGGGTGGCCGTCAGCGACCCCGATGGCATCCTGGCCACACCGGTGGAAACCGTGCGGCGCAACAGGTCGGGCAGCCACCTCAAGCGACTGGCGGCCCTGGTGGCTGAGCTCGACGTGGTCGAGGTGGTGGTCGGGTTGCCGCGCACGCTCGCCGACCGCGCCGGCTCCGCTGCCACGGACGCGATCAGCATGGCCGACGCCCTCGCCCAGCGGATCTCAGGTGTCCCGGTGCGGCTGGCCGACGAGCGGCTGACCACGGTCAGCGCGCAGCGGTCGCTGCGCGAGGCCGGGATCTCGGCGAAAGACCAGCGGTCCAAGATCGACCAGGCCGCCGCGGTCGCGATCCTGCAGGGATGGCTGGATCAGCGACGTGCGCACGCCGGAAAGGGCGGCGGTGGCTGACGGGCGTGCGTCGGGCCGGGCGGAGCCCGTGGCGGTCAACTCGCCGCGGCGCAGTTCACGCGCCGAGCGGATTCGACGGGAGCGAATTCGCCGGCGCCGTAACAACATTCGGATGGCGATTGTGGGCCTGCTGGTCGTGGTGGTGATCGCGGCGGTGTTCGTGGGATCCCGGCTGTGGCACTCGTGGTTCAGCGACTACTCCGGCGGCGGCAAGAACGACGTCGTGATCCAGGTGCACAACGGCGACTCCACCACGGCCATCGCACAGACGCTCGTCGACAACAACGTGGTCGCCTCGGTGCGCGGCTTCGTCGACGCGGCGCACGGCAACTCGCAGATGTCGTCGATCCAGCCGGGCTACTACCAGATGCGCACCGAGATCTCGTCCGCCGACGCGGTGCGCCGGTTGACCGACCCGCACAACCGGGTCGGCAAGCTGGTGATCCCGGAGGGCCGGCAGCTCGACGACGTGGCTGACGTCAAGACCAACGCGGTCACCGAGGGCATTCTGACGTTGATCTCTCGCGCGTCATGCGTTCAGCTCGACGGTAATCGGCGCTGCGTACCGGTCACCGAGCTGCGTGAGGTGGCCGGCACCGACGCGCCGGCGGCGCTGAACGTGCCGTCCTGGGCGGTTCAGCAGGTAGCTGCGATGGGCGGCGACCACCGGCGGCTGGAGGGGCTGATCGCGCCCGGCACGTGGGACATCAACCCGGCATGGACGGCGCACGAGATCCTGGCGAAGCTGATCGGCGACAGCGCTGGCCTGTACTCGGAACGTGGGCTGGGCACCTCGCCGGACGGGCAGTCGCTGTCCACCTATCAGACGCTGATCGTGGCGTCGCTGGTGCAGCGCGAATCCAAGCCGGCGGACTTCGCGAAGGTCGCCCGCGTCATCTACAACCGGCTGCAGGCGCACCAGCGACTGGAGTTCGACTCCACCGTCAACTACCCGCTGGACCGCCAGGAGGTGGCCACCACCGACGTCGACCGCGGCCGCGACACCCCGTGGAACACCTACATGAGCGAGGGACTGCCCAAGACGCCGATCTGCTCGCCGGGGGATCAAGCGCTGGCCGCCGCAGAACGACCGGAACCGGGGGATTGGCTGTACTTCGTCACTGTGGACATGCAGGGCACCACGCTGTTCACCCGCGACTATCAGCAGCATCTGGCCAACATCGAGCTGGCCAAGCGCAACGGTGTCCTCGACAGCGCGCGATGAGAGCTGGCGTCCTGGGTTCGCCGGTCGCCCATTCGAAGTCGCCGCAGCTGCATCTTGCCGCCTACCGGGCGCTGGGACTGGCCGACTGGACCTATGAGCGCATCGAGTGCACGGCCAAGCAATTGCCCAGCCTGGTAAGCGGACTGGGCGCGGACTGGGTGGGGCTGTCGGTGACGATGCCGAACAAGTTCGCCGCGCTGGCCTTCGCCGACGAGCGCACCGAACGTGCACAGCAGGTGGGATCCGCGAACACGCTGGTGCGCATCGGACACGGCTGGCGCGCGGACAACACCGACGTCGACGGCGTGGTCGGGGCGCTGGGCAGCGTCGACGGTGCGCTGGTCGTGCTCGGCGCGGGCGGCACCGCCCGCGCCGCGGTGGTCGCGGCCGCCGACCTTGATGCCCGCCGCGTGATCGTGGTCGCCCGAGATCCTGCCAAGGCGCAGCCGCTTCTGGCGCTGGCCGACGATGTCGGTCTTGCGGCGTCGTGGCGCGCCTTCAGCGACCCCGCTCTGGACGACGACGTCGCGAGCGCCGGCGCCGTCGTCAACACGATCCCGGCCGAGGCCGCGGCGGCGCATCTGGCGGTGTTGCGGCGCGCGCCGGTACTGCTGGACGCCGTCTACGATCCATGGCCCACGCCGCTGGCCGCGGCGGTTTCAGAGGCGGGCGGCGCGGTGATCGACGGGCTGCAGATGCTGCTGAACCAGGCGTTCGCCCAGGTCGAGCAGTTCACCGGACGACCGGCGCCAAAAGAAGCGATGAGAGCTGCGCTCCAGCGGGGTTAGCCTCCATCCGTGGGGGTGGGGGAATTTCTTGCGGCGCTGGTGTGGCTGGCGTTGTTGAGCGGCTATGACCTGCGGCAGCGCCGATTGCCGAACTGGTTGACGCTGCCGGGCGCCGTCGTGGTGCTGGTATTGGCGACTGCCTGCGGACGGGGTGTGCCCGCCTTGGCCGGGGCCGCCGGCCTCGGCCTGCTGTACCTGCTGGTGCACGCTGTCGCGCCGGCGGCGATGGGCGCCGGCGACGTGAAGCTGGCGCTCGGGGTCGGCGCGCTGAGCGGCTACTTCGGAGCGGACGTGTGGCTGCTCGCCGCGCTGGCCGCGCCGTTGCTGACCGCGATGTGGGCGGCGGTGGAGCTGCTGCGCCGCGGCGCACGCACGGTGCCGCACGGTCCGGCGATGTGCTTCGCCACGGCCGCCGCCGCCACGCTGGCCCTCCTCTGACGCCCAATCGCGATTAAGCCCAGCGGCGGTCGCGTGGGAAGATGGGACGCGTGTTGCGATGGACGACAGCCGGCGAGTCGCACGGCCGCGCGCTGGTGAGCATGCTCGAGGGCATGGTCGCCGGCGTGCACGTCACGTCCGCCGACATCCGCACCCAGTTGGCCAGGCGGCGCCTCGGCTACGGCCGCGGCGCTCGGATGAAGTTCGAAGCCGACGAAGTCACCGTGCTGGCAGGTGTGCGCCACGGGGTGACCCTCGGCGGCCCGATCGCGATCGAGATCGGCAACAGCGAGTGGCCGAAGTGGGAGACCGTGATGGCCACCGACCCGGTCGACCCCGCGCAGCTCGCCGACATCGCGCGCAACGCGCCGCTCACCAGACCCCGGCCGGGGCACGCCGACTACGCGGGAATGCTCAAGTACGGCTTCGACGACGCCCGTCCTGTGCTCGAGCGGGCCAGCGCCCGGGAGACCGCGGCCCGCGTCGCCGCGGGAACCGTCGCGAAGCAGTTCCTGAAGCAGGCCATGGGCGTCGACGTGCTCAGCCACGTCATCTCGATCGGCGCGTCCGAGCCCTACGGCGGCCCGCCCCCGCAGCCGGCCGACCTCGACGCGATCGACGCCAGCCCGGTGCGCGCGTTCGACAAGACCGCCGAGCAGTCGATGATCGACGAGATCGAGGCGGCCAAGAAAGACGGCGACACGCTCGGCGGTGTCGTCGAGGTCGTGGCGCTGAACCTGCCCGTCGGCCTGGGCTCGTTCACCAGCGGCGACAACCGCCTCGACAGCCAGCTGGCCGCCGCCATCATGGGCATCCAGGCCATCAAGGGTGTGGAGATCGGCGACGGCTTCGAGACGGCCCGCCGCCGCGGCAGTGTGGCCCACGACGAAATGTATCCCGCACCGGCAGGAGTGTTGCGGTCGACCAACCGCGCCGGTGGCCTGGAGGGCGGCATGACGAACGGTCAGCCGCTGCGGGTGCGCGCGGCCATGAAGCCGATCTCGACGGTGCCGCGCGCGCTGGCCACGGTCGACATGGCCACCGGCGCGGAGGCCGTGGCAATCCATCAGCGTTCCGACGTGTGCGCGGTGCCGGCGGCCGGGGTGGTGGCCGAGGCGATGGTCGCGCTGGTGTTGGCCCGCGCCGCGCTGGAGAAGTTCGGCGGCGACTCGATCAACGAAACCAAGAACAACATCGCCTCGTATCTCGAGGGCATCGCCGCTCGCGGCCGCGACCTTCGGGCGTCGGGGTGATCGTGATGGCGCCGAAGGCCGTTCTAATCGGTCTGCCCGGGTCCGGCAAGTCGACGATCGGGCGGCGCCTGGCCCGGGCGCTCGACGTGGAGTTCCTGGACACCGACGCGGCGATCGAAGCCAAGACCGGCCGCACCATCGCCGACATCTTCGCCGCCGACGGGGAGCAGGAGTTCCGGCGCATCGAGGAAGAGGTGATCTGTGATGCGCTTGCCGAACACGACGGCGTCCTGGCGCTGGGCGGCGGCGCGATCACCACGCCCGGGGTGCGCGACGCGTTGGCCGCCCACACCGTCGTCTACCTGGAAATCAATGCGGCCGAAGGCGTGCGCCGCACCAGCGGCAGCACGGTGCGGCCGCTGCTGGCCGGCCCCGACGCCGCCGCGAAGTACCGCGCGCTGATGGCTGACCGGGTGCCGCTGTACCGCCGCGCGGCGACCATGCGTGTCAACACCAATCGCCGCAACCCCGGGGCCGTCGTCCGCCATATCGTGACCCGCTTGGAGAACCCGCAGCCGTCCAAGCGCAAGCGCCGCCACGTATGGCGTCGCTCGCCGATCTCGTTGACCCCCAGCGAAACCTCGCACGCGCCGCCCAGTCCCGCCGCGCTGGCCGCCCGCAATGCCGAACGGACGGACCGTGACTGAGCCTGTGACCGTCGACGTCCATGTCGACCCGCCGTATCCGGTGATCATCGGCAGCGGTGTCCGCGCCGAGCTGCCGCGGCTGCTGGAGGGCACGCACAAAGTGGCGATCCTGCACCAGCCGGTCATGGCCGAGACCGCTGAGCTGACCCGGACTTCGTTGTGCGACAACGGAATCGACGCGCACCGCATCGAGATCCCGGACGCAGAGGCCGGCAAGGAGCTGCGGGTCCTCGGCTTCATCTGGGAAGTGTTGGGGCGTATAGGTGTTGGCCGCAAAGATGTGATCGTCAGCCTCGGCGGCGGTGCCGCCACCGACGTCGCGGGATTCGCCGCTGCCACCTGGCTGCGCGGCGTGTCGGTCATCCATGTGCCCACCACATTGCTCGGGATGGTGGACGCGGCGGTCGGTGGCAAGACCGGCATCAACACCGACGCCGGCAAGAACCTGGTCGGCGCGTTCCACCAGCCGCGCGCGGTGCTGGCCGACCTGGACACGCTCAAGACACTGCCGCACGACGAGCTCGCGGCGGGAATGGCGGAGGTGGTGAAGGCCGGGTTCATCGCGGACCCCGCGATCCTGGACCTGATCGAAAAAGATGACCGGGCCGCGCTGGACCCGGGCGCAGACGTGCTGCCCGAACTGATCCGCCGCGCAGTGGCGGTCAAGGCCCAGGTGGTTGCCGCCGACGAGAAGGAATCGCAGCTGCGCGAGATCCTCAACTACGGGCACACGTTGGGACACGCGATCGAGCGCCGGGAGAACTACCGGTGGCGGCACGGTGCCGCGGTGTCGGTGGGCCTGGTGTTCGTCGCGGAGCTCTCCCGGCTGGCGGGCCGGCTCGACGACGCGACGGCCCGGCGGCATCGGGACATCCTGACGTCACTGGGTCTGCCGGTCACCTACGACGCCGACGCGCTGCCGCAGCTGCTCGAGATCATGGCCGGTGACAAGAAAACGCGAGCCGGGGTACTGCGGTTCGTGGTGCTGGATGGCCTGGCCAAGCCCGGCCGGTTGGAAGGGCCCGATCCAGCGCTGCTGGCGGCGGCATACGCGGAGGTGGCAGCGTGACAACGGTCAACGTGCTCAACGGCCCGAATCTCGATCGGCTGGGGCTGCGCGAGCCACAGGTCTACGGCACCACCACATATCAGGAAGTGGTCGCACTGATCGAGAAGACCGCTGCCGAGCTAGGCCTTAAAGTCCTTGTGCGCCAAAGCAACAGCGAGGCCGAGCTGATCGATCTGATTCACCGGGCGGCCGACGGGGACGAGCCGGTGATCCTCAACGCCGGCGGGCTGACTCACACGTCGGTCGCATTGCGCGACGCCTGCGCGGAACTGCGGGCACCGCTCGTGGAAGTGCACATCTCAAATGTGTACGCGCGCGAGGAGTTCCGGCACCACTCATTCATCAGCCCGGTCGCCACCGGCGTGATTGCGGGCCTCGGTGTGCAGGGATATCTACTGGCGCTGCGTTATCTGGCGGAAACCCTGGCGCGCTGAGCCTCGACTGAACGCGCAGCCGGACTAGCTGCGCTCGGTGCGCTCGCTGCGCTCCGGGTGCGTCGGCCCCTCCTGGGTGCGCTGCTCGTGCAAGCGCGCTTCTTGCGTCGGCGCCTCGTCACGCGCTTCGTCGCGCTGGCGGCCGCCGCCGACCGCGGCGAACACATCGGTGTCGGGACCTTGGTCACCGTCCGCACCCTCGCCGCGGCGGGACGACGGATAGCCCTCTTTGGCATAGCGGCGGTCCACCAGGAAGCGGCCCACCGCGACACCGAGCATCGCCATCACGAACGTCAACAATGCGGTGTAGGCCGCGAACACGGTGAGTTCGTTCACCAGGCCCATCACATACATTTCCTTGTAGAACAGCGACACGACCCACGACACCAGGCCGGAGAGCACACCGGCGACAAGACCCGCCAGCAGCCATGTCATCGCGAGGTCGGCGCGGCGGTCGGGGTCCGGTTGCGCATTCGCGTCACGGCGGCCGTCGACGAAGCCCCAGGCCAGCGCGATCACGGCCAAGATCACCTGCAGCAGCACGCTGATGATCGGGGCCTGCGTCTCCCACGTGTTGATCATCGCGGTCTGAATGATGCGAAGCACCGTCTGCAGGAACGCGAAGACCAATCCGCGCAGCAACCATGACCTCATGGGCGCTGAGCCTAGCGGGTAGCGTCAAGACCTGTGACATATTCCCAGCGCCGCCGCAACCTGTGTCGCCGGCTAGCCGCCGCCGGACTGGACGCGATGTTGGTATCGGACCTGGTGAATGTCCGTTATCTGGCCGGGTTCACCGGCTCGAACGCGGCCCTGCTGGTGTTTGCCGACGACGACGTTCCCGCGGTGCTGGCGACCGACGGTCGCTACCGCACGCAGGCCGCGCGCCAGTCGCCCGACGTGCGGCTGGAGATCGAGCGCTCCTGCGGGCCACACCTGGCCCGGCTGGCCGCCGAACAGGGCGTGGGGCGGCTCGGCTTCGAGAGCCACGTCGTCACGGTGGACGGCTACGACCAGTTGGCGCGGGCGGCCGGCGACATCGAGCTGGTCCGGGCGTCCGGCAACGTCGAGGCGTTGCGGGAAGTCAAAGACGACGGCGAGAAAGCACTGCTGCGGCTGGCGTGCGAGGCAGCCGACGCCGCGTTGACCGACCTGATCCAGCGCGGAGGCCTGCGGCCTGGCCGCACCGAACGGCAGGTCGCCCGCGACCTCGAGGCTCTGATGCTCGACCACGGTGCCGACGGGGTGTCGTTCGAGACGATCGTCGCGACCGGTGCGAACTCTGCGATCCCGCATCACCGGCCGACCGACGCCGAGCTGGCCTTCGGCGACTTCGTCAAGATCGACTTCGGCGCGCTCGTCGCCGGCTACCACTCCGACATGACCCGGACGTTCGTGTTGGGCCAAGCGGCCCAGTGGCAGCACGAGATCTACGAAGTGGTGGCCGCCGCGCAGAAAGCCGGTCGGGAGGCGCTGGCTCCCGGGAAGCCGTGCAGTGAGGTCGACGCGGCAGCGCGCCAGGTGATCGCCGACGCCGGTTACGCCGAGAACTTCAGCCACGGACTCGGCCACGGCGTCGGACTGCAGATCCACGAGGCCCCCGGAATCAGCGGCGCCTCGGCCGCGACACTGCATGCGGACGCGGCGGTGACCGTGGAACCCGGCGTCTACCTTCCCGACCGAGGCGGGGTTCGCATCGAGGACACGCTGATCGTCGGCGACGAAGCACCGGAACTGCTCACCCGATTCCCCAAAGAGCTCGCAATCCTTTGACGACGCCGCGCGAGGGCGTCGGCTCGATGCGGTGATCGTGCCACCGGGCGGGCGGCGGATGAGAGAATGGGCCTGAGATTTCGGCCCGGCCGCCGATCAGGCCGATCCGGCGAGCGCCGAATGGCCCCATCGACTGTGACTGACAACGAGGAGAACAACCGACCGTGGCAACGACTGCCGACTTCAAGAACGGGCTCGTCCTTCAGATCGACGGCCAGCTGTGGCAAATCATCGAGTTCCAGCACGTCAAGCCCGGCAAAGGTCCCGCTTTCGTGCGGACCAAGCTCAAGAACGTGTTGTCGGGCAAGGTCGTCGACAAGACCTACAACGCCGGTGTGAAGGTGGAGACCGCCACCGTCGACCGCCGCGACACCACCTACCTGTACCGCGACGGGACCGAGTACGTGTTCATGGACAGCGAGGACTACGAGCAGCACCATCTGCCCGAGTCGCTGGTTGGCGACGCCGCCCGGTTTCTGCTCGAAGGCATGCCGGTGCAGGTGGCGTTCCACAACGGCAACCCGCTCTACATCGAATTACCGGTGACCGTCGAGCTGGAGGTCACCCATACCGAGCCCGGTCTGCAGGGTGACCGCTCCAATGCCGGCACCAAGCCTGCGACACTGGAGACCGGCGCGCAGATCAACGTGCCGCTGTTCATCAACACCGGCGACAAGCTGAAAGTCGACAGCCGCGACGGCAGCTACCTAGGAAGGGTGAATGCCTGAGCGCAAAGCCGACCGGGGCCGCCATCAAGCGCGAAAACGCGCGGTGGACGTGCTATTCGAGGCCGAGGCGCGTGGGCTGACCCCCGCCGAGGTGGCCGAGGCGCGTACGGCGCTGGCCCACCAGCAGCCCGACGTGTCTGCGCTGAACCCGTACACGGTCACGATCGCCCGCGGAGTCACTGCGCACCGCGAGCACATCGACGACCTGATCTCGGCTCACCTACAAGGCTGGACGCTGGAGCGGCTGCCGGCCGTCGACCGCGCGGTGCTGCGAGTAGCGGTGTGGGAGTTGTTGCACGCCAACGACGTTCCCGAGCCGGTTGCGGTCGACGAGGCGGTGGAGCTGGCGAAGAAGTTGTCGACGGACGATTCGCCGGGCTTCGTCAACGGCGTGCTGGGGCAGATCATGCTCGTCACGCCGCAGATCCGGGCAGCGGCCGCGGCCGTGCGGGGAACGCCGGACTGACGCCCTCGCGGCCCGGCTGGTCATTCGCCTTGTTCGGTGAACCACCGCTGCGCCGCCGCCAGGTAGCGGTAGGTGTACTCCTGCGCGAGCTTGCGGTTCTGGCAGAACACGATCGGCACCGTCGGAAAGCCGACTTGTAGTTCTGCGAGTGCGTCGGCGACAGTGGCCGGCCTGACGAACGTCGACGCGTAGATCTCCGAGTACCGGTCTTCCACCACCACTGCCGCCCGCGGCAGCGCCGCCAACTCGATGAGCTGGTATTTGAGCTTGCCGTTGAGCAGGCCGGAGCTCAAGTCGGACAACGACTTCCGTTCGACGGCAGCGACGAGCCGGCCATCGATGTGCAGTCCGTAGTCCCCACAGGCGAGGGGCTGGCGGGTGGTGACGATGGGCTTGTCGCTGAAGCTGTACGCGTAGCGCTCATGGGAGTCGACGGCAATGACCAACTCGGGTATGCCGGCGGCCCGCGCGGTCGGGGTGCGCACCCGAGGTCGTGATTGCTTGCGGGTAAGCGGGCTCTGCCAGAACACGACGTCGCGGCCGCGTGCGATGGTCTGGACGAGCTGAGAGCGGCTTTCTCTGGACCGGGCGGCGACGACGTCGATGGCAGCGCCTCGACGGGTGCAAGAGCGCAGTTCGACGGTCTCGACGAGCTCGGGCTCGGCGGGCCAGCTGTCGGCGGGCAACGGATGACAGTACACCGCCTGGGCGCGCGGCCAGGTTCCCGACGTAGCGAATACCAGACCGTCGCCCACCGGAACCCGGATGAGGAAAGGCAGCCGCGACTGTGGGTCCGGGTTCGCAGCGACCAGCAGCTCCACGACTCCTCAGAGTACGGTGTGACATCCTTGCCGGGTGGTGGGCATGGCGGGCTATTTCTTCGACGTGACGGACGCGGCGAACTTCGAGTCGTTCCTCAATTAGACGTTTTGTCGAACGCGGGTCGCGGGCCGGCTATCGGGCGCGAATGGAAGGATGTGAGCGACATGGGCGAGGCCAACGTGCACACCGAATTGTCCGGTCTGCCAGGGGTTCCCGAAACGGTGCTGAGTGAAGCGCTGATTGCCAGCTTGCCGGCCGACGCGGCGCCCGCACCGTGGGAATGCCGATGCTCGGCGCTGCTGTGGCTGGGCCGAGGTGGTCGCGCTGCGGCTGCTGCGCTCCCGCCGCGTCTGGCCGGCAGCCCGGCGCTGGCGACGGTCGGCGGCTTCGTCCACTACACCGACACGCCGGTCGGCCCGTACGACGAGGTGCTGGGCATGATCGCGTCCCGCACCGGCCTGCGCCCATGGGCCAATGTGGCGTTCATGTCGGTGGATTCACCGTCCAGTCTCGTTGGCGGACGGAAGAATTGGGCCATGCCGAAGACCCTCGCCGAGTTCGACGGCGAGCCGGGCGCCGGCCGGACCGTGACCGGCACCGGCCGCGACGGAACCGCATGGTCGGTGAGCGCGACGCCGCGGGTCGTCGGCCCGGCGATTCCGCTGAAATACCGGGGCACGGCGCGTCAGCAATTCAGCGACGGCCGGGTCGGCGACTCGCTGCTGACGTTCACCGGTCGGGTGCGGCCGGCGATCGTGACCGTCGACGTCCGCTCCGCCGGCACGCTCGCCACCTGGTTGCGACCGGGCCGTCACGTCGGTGCGGTCATCGACGAAGCCACCTTCACACTCGGCGAGCCCCGCTTCCGTTAGCGGCTCGACGCGGCGGTCCGGGTGCCGGTCACTGACGCGGTTGCGGCCGCGGCCGCTGCCAGCGCGCTGTTGATGGAGATTTCGCCGCGCATGCCAGGGGCGGCCACCATGTCGCCGACGAGATAGACGTCACCGCCACGCTCGATCGCCGGCCGGTCGCGCCAGGTCTGCCCGGGCAGGTCGAGCGCACCGGTGCGGCCTTTGGCGGCTGCGGTTCGATGAAAGGTGTTGCGATCGCGCCAGTTCGGCACTGCAAGGTCGGCGAGGCCGGCCAGCCGCTGATGTGCGTCGGCGTAAGACTCGCCGTCGCGCACCGGCATCTGCAGCTGGTAGAGCGATTCACCGCTGGGCGCCACCGAGTCGTCTTGCATGCTGTAGCTCTCGTGGAACCCGCCTTCGTCGAGATCGAAGACCAAGTTGGTGTCCTTGCGGTCATGCGTCACCGCGATGTCGAGCAGGACGGCGTGACCGCTAGTCCAAGTGAGGCTCTCGTCGCCCAGTAACTTCCGGGCAGCAGCGAGCTCGGTGGCCACGATGACAGGACCGCCGGACGGGATGGCATCGACGCGCGCTCCGGTGTTGATGACCACGCCCAGTTCGGTTGCGCGAGCGGCCATCCGGTCGATCACCGTCTGCCATCCGCCCCGCACCCAACGCACGGCGGGCGGATTGGGACCGAGCACTCGCGAGAACAGCTGCCACACGAAGGCGGCGGAGAGCCTGCCGGTATTGGCGTCGTAGGTGACCACGCTGATGGCATTGGCCATCTGCTGCGCGGCTGCTTCACCCCAGCGCTGCGCCGCCCAGCAGTGAAAGTCGACGTCGACCGGTGCCTTGAGCCATTTGCGCGACTGCGCGCGCAGCATGCGTAGCGGCGGGACAGCCCGGATCCGGCCGCCGACGCGGAAATGCAACAGCGTGGCCATGTCGAGCGGGCCCGGGAAGCCCAAGGGCTTGACGAATCCGCGCTTCTTCAGCCACTTGTAGTGCGGACCATCGGCGTAGAACACGTGCGCGCCCTCATGGACCACATGGGGTGGCGGCGTGGCTCTGCCGCGGCCGCCGAGGCGATCGTGCGCCTCGTAAAGTCGCACGGGCACGCCGGCCTCTGCGCAGGCGATCGCGGCCGTCAGACCGCCGAGCCCACCGCCGATCACGTTGACGTGGCTAGCCATGGTGTTCCCCTTCTGTTGGGTTACGTTGTGCACCGGTCCATTCGAGGCGTGCCGCGATCATTTCGGCTGTCGAGCGCAGATACCGTTGCTCGTCGATAGCCGCGGGGTGTTCGCCGCCGAAGGTGTCGCGGATCAGCCAGTAGTGCGCCACCGCGCTGAGCACCACCACGGCGGCGGCATCCCAGTCCTCGTCGCGGTGGTCTGGCCCGGCGAGCTCGGCCAGCCCGCGCGAGATCACCCGCAGCACGAGCAGGTACTCGTCTCGGCGGAACACTTCCAGCACCTCGGGGGCAGGTGAGTTGTCGCGCAAAAGGATTCGCGTCACGTCGCGGTTGTGGTCGAGACGGCCTAAGCCAACTTGGCACAACATCACCAGCCGGTCGACCAGCCCGGCGTCGGGCGCCGCTTCGTTCAGCAGTGCCAGCACCGAGAAATCCTCTTCGTAGAACGGCGCCCACTGAGCACGGTCGGCCAGCGTTTCGCCGATCGCGTCGACGAGGAGTTGGTCCTTCGAGCGGAAGTGCCGATAAAGGGCTCCCGAACCGGGAGACAACCCGGCGGCTTCCTCGATTTGCGCGATCGTTGTCGCCGCAAAGCCGCGTTCACCGAACAGGCGCAGCGCCTCGGCAATGATTCGCTCCCTCGATCTCGGCGCCACCGCCACCTCTCGTAAGTAAGTAGTTACTTATAGTGAAGCAGTGAGCCGGTCAACACGCAACCCTCCGCCCGACTCGCCACGAGCGGAGAGTGCTGCGCGGGTTCGGGGACCAGGCATTTCGATCAACGCGATTGCAATCTCGAACCGGCTTGTGCAGTGGCGCAATAACCCACGGCCGATCGCTTTGCGCTGGTCGCGACTTCGAACCACCGGCGCAATAGGGCTGGCCCGCTTTCGGCCGTGCTCGGTGACACGGGCCGCTCAGCGCTGCCGCCTTACCGTTTTGAGCGTGCCAGTTGCCGATCCGACTCCGCTTCGCCGGCCGCGTGCCGACCGCGCGAGGCAGGTCGCCGACGTGCTGCGCCACCAGATCTACGCCGGCGCCTACGAGGACGGGTTGCCGTCCGACGAGCAGTTGGCAGCGGAGTTCTTCGTGTCGCGCAACACGATTCGCGACGCCCTGGCCGCGCTCAAGGCCGAGGGGCTGATCGACCGCGGTCCCAAAGTGGGCACCCGCGTCGCACACCGGAAGTACGACCACGGCCTCGACGCGCTGCTCGGACTCAAGGAAACGTTCAAGGGGTACGGCGAGGTCCGCAACGAGGTGCGCGCCGCGATGGAGATCGCAGCACCGCCGTCGGTCGCACGCCGGTTGGCGCTGGCACCCGGCGAGCGGGTGGTGTTCGTCGAGCGGTTGCGCTACCTCGGCGACCTGCCGCTGAGCCTGGACTTGACCTACCTTGCGCCGGACGTGGGCGCCAATGTCCTGCACCATCCGCTGGAAACCAACGACATCTTCACGCTGATCGAGGAAGTGACGGGGCACCGGCTCGGCTCCGCCGCGCTCGCCGTGGAAGCCATTGCCGCAGACGCTCACTCGGCCGCCACGCTTCAAGTTCCCGACGGGGCAGCGCTGCTGATGCTCGAGCGGCTCACCCACCTCGACGACGGCCGTCCCGTCGACCTCGAATACATCCGCATGCGCGGCGACCGAATCACTCTACGCGGCAACCTGTTCCGCGGACGTCAGGAGCAAGACAAGACATGACGCTGGTGAATCAACGTGTCGACGTTCCCGTGACCATCGACGAGTCGCTGTGCGTGGACGGCTGCACATTGTGTGTTGAAGTGTGCCCACTCGACGCACTGGCCATCAACCCCGACACCGGCAAGGCCTATATGCACGTCGACGAATGTTGGTACTGCGGCCCGTGCGCAGCGCGGTGCCCCACCGGAGCCGTCACCGTCAACATGCCCTACCTGATCCGCTAACGGATCGCAGTACCCAAAGGACCTTCGATGAAAGTCTCCCTGATCCGGCTCATCGCCGGTGCCGCCGCGGTCGTGGTCACCGCTGCAGGCTGCTCGCTTGACTCGCAACAGAGTTCGTCGGACGTCGTCAACGTCGTCGTCGGCTACCAGTCCAAGACCATCAACACCGCCACCGCCGGCGCGCTGCTGCGCGCGCAGGGCTATCTGGAACGGCGCCTGTCCGACGTGACCGCGCGCACAGGCACGAAGTACAACGTCCAGTGGCAGGACTATGACACCGGCGCGCCGATCACCGCGCAGATGGTCGCGGAAAAGATCGACATCGGCTCGATGGGCGACTACCCGTTGCTCATCAACGGATCCAAGACTCAGTTGAACGAGCGGGCCCGGACCGAGCTGGTCTCCATCACCGGCTACAACCTCAAGGGTGGCCTGAACGGCGTGGTCGTCAAACCCGACTCGCCGGCAGCCACGCTGAGCGACCTTGCCGGTCAGAAGGTCTCGGCCAGCGTAGGTTCGGCCGGGCACGGCATGCTGGTGCAAGCCCTGCAACGGGCCGGGGTGAATCCCTCGACCGGAGTCGAGGTGCTCAACCAGCAGCCGCAAGTCGGCGGATCTGCGCTGGAATCAGGTCAGGTGCAGGGCCTTTCGCAGTTCGTCGCGTGGCCCGGCCTGCTGGTGTTCCAGAACAAGGCCCGGCTGCTTTACGACGGCGCCGAACTCGGCGTGCCGACGTTCCACGGCGTCGTGGTCCGGCGCGTGTATGCCCAGCAGCACCCGGAGGTCCTCGACGCGTTCCTGCAGGCGCAGCTCGATGCGACCGACTTCGTGCACCAACAGCCGCTGAAAGCCGCTCAGATCGTCGCGCAGGGCAGCGGGCTACCGCAGGAGGTGGTCTACCTCTACAACGGTCCAGGTGGCACGTCGTCGTTCGATACCACGATCAAGCCACAGCTGGTCGATGCGTTCAAAGGTGATGTGTCGTACCTGAAGTCGATCGGTGACTTCGCCGATTTCAACATCGACGAGTTCGTCCAGGACGGCCCGCTGCGCGCGGCGTTCAAGGCACGCAACCTCGACTACGACAGCGCGCGCGCCGCCACCGCCAATCCGTCGGCGATCGGCGGCACGGACCCGGTGTGCAATCAGCCTGTCAACGATCCCGCGCAGGCCAGTGAGTTGTGGCTGACCGGTTCGGACACCACCCAGCCGGCGGCCAACCCGACGTGCCTACTGCGCGCCGTCCGCGAGGCGACGAGCAAAGGCGCGACAGTTCGGGCGGCATATGTGCCCGACACCGAGCTGGGCACGCGGTGGTTCGCCGACCGCGTCACGTGGGTCCGCGACGGACAGAACTATCTGCCGTTCTCGACGACGGCCGGGGCAAAGCGTTACGTCGCAACGCATCCCGGCAGTGCGACCGTCGACTATCAGCAGGCACTGGCGGGTGCGGTATGACCGCCGTCGACGCGAGCATCGCCGGTGTGCTGCCGGCGCCGGTAGCCGAACCGGTTGCGGTCCGCGACGGCGCGGCCTCACCATGGCGGCGCCGACTCCTGCGGGTGGTTTCGGTTGCCGCCGCCATCGGGCTGTGGCAAGCGTTGACGGCCAACCACGCCCGGTTGTGGATTCGCTTCGACACGCTGCCCACGGTCGCCGAAATCGCCCGGGTGTTCGTCAAGCGGCTGGGCACTGACGCGTACTGGCTGGACTTGGGGCAGTCACTGATTCGGATCCTCACCGGGTTCGTGCTGGCAGCGATCGTGGGTCTTGCCACCGGCGTCATGCTCGGCCGCTCAACGCTTTTCGCCGATACGTTCGGACCGCTCACCGAGCTGGCACGCCCCATCCCGGCGATCGCTCTGGTGCCGGTCGCCATCCTGCTGTTCCCGAGCGACGAGGCAGGCATCGTATTCATCACCTTCTTGGCCGCGTACTTCCCGATCATGGTGAGCACCCGCCACGCGGTGCGCGCGCTGCCGACGCTCTGGGAGGATTCTGTACGCACGCTCGGGGGCGGCCGGCTCGACGTACTGCGCCACGTCGTATTGCCCGGCATCCTTCCCGGCCTGTTCGGCGGCCTGTCGGTGGGCATGGGCGTGGCGTGGATCTGCGTGGTGTCCGCGGAGATGATCTCCGGCCGGCTCGGCGTCGGTTATCGAACCTGGCAGTCGTACACGGTGCTGGCCTACCCCGACGTGTTCGTCGGGATCATCACGATCGGCGTGCTCGGCTTCACCACCGCGGCCGCCGTGGAGCTGATCGGGCGGCGCGCCACCCGGTGGCTCCCGCGCGCGCAGGAGAACGACCGATGACCACGACGCTCACGCTCGGGATGCGTCTGGAGCTCGATCGGGTTCGGTTGAGCTACAACGGAACTCCCGTAGTCGACGGACTGGATCTCGTGGTGGAGCCGGGCGAGATCCTGGTGCTCACCGGACCGTCCGGATGCGGCAAGTCGACGGTGCTGCGCGCGTTCGCGGGGTTGCTGCGGCCCACCGCAGGGCGGGTGCTCGCCGACGGTGAGGAGGTGGTCACGACGTCGCGGGACCGCGGAATGGTATTCCAGGACAGCGCCCTGTTGCCGTGGCGCAGCGTCCGGTCCAACATCGAGCTGGCGTTGAAACTGCGCGGCGAACCGCGGGCGGGCCGGCGAGAGCGCGCGGACCGCTGGATCGCCGAGGTCGGATTGAGCGGGTTCGGGGACTATCTGCCGAAGAGCCTCTCGGGTGGGATGCGCCAGCGAGTGCAGCTGGCACGCGGGCTCGCCGGCGCGCCCCGGGCGGTGCTGATGGACGAGCCGTTCGGAGCGTTGGACGCCCAGACCCGAACGGCGATGCAGCGGCTGCTCATCGACACCTGGCGGGCGCATCCGACGACGATCGTGTTCGTCACTCATGACGTGGACGAGGCGCTAGTGCTGGGCGATCGGATTGCAGTGATGGACAAGAGCGGTGGCCTTGCTGCGGTGATCGACGTGCCCCGGCCCAGAAGCGACCTGAGCACAGACCGTGAGGTCCTCAAGTCGGCAACCCTTGCAGCGCTTGGATACTCGTGATGCATATACCTGACGTGGCCGATAGGGCTACTCTCGACTGTGACGTCCTGGTGGTCGGGGGCGGCACCGCAGGCACTATGGCGGCGCTGACGGCCGCCGAGCGTGGCGCGCAGGTGCTGTTGCTGGAGAAGGCCCACGTGCGCCACTCGGGTGCGCTGGCGATGGGTATGGACGGCGTCAACAATGCGGTGATCCCGGGCAAGGCCAAACCCGAGGACTATGTCGCGGAGATCACGCGAGCCAACGACGGAATTGTCAACCAGCGCACCGTTTATCAGACGGCCACGCGCGGGTTCGCGATGGTGCAGCGGCTGGAACGCTACGGCGTGAAATTCGAGAAGGACGAGCACGGTGAGTACGCGGTGCGACAGGTGCATCGATCCGGCTCCTACGTGCTGCCGATGCCCGAGGGCAAGATGTCAAGAAGGCGCTCTACCGGGTGCTGCGGCAGCGCGCGATGCGCGAGAAGATTCGCATCGAGAACCGCGTGATGCCGGTGCGGGTGCTGACGCGCGGTGGCCGAGCGGTCGGTGCTGCCGGATTCAACACGCGCACAGGCAAATTCGTCGCTGTTCGGGCCAAAGCGGTGATCCTCGCTACCGGGGCATGCGGTCGGCTGGGTCTGCCCGCTTCCGGCTACCTCTACGGTACCTACGAGAACCCGACGAACGCGGGTGACGGCTATGCGATGGCCTACCACGCCGGGGCGGAGTTGTCAGGAATCGAATGCTTTCAGGTGAACCCGCTCATCAAGGACTACAACGGCCCCGCGTGCGCGTACGTCGCCAATCCGTTCGGTGGCTATCAGGTCAACGCCCTGGGAGAGCGGTTCGTCGACTCCGATTATTGGTCGGGTCAGATGATGGCCGAAGTGAAGCGGGAGATCGAATCGGCGCGCGGGCCGATCTACTTGAAAGTTTCGCACCTGCCTGACGAGACGCTGACCGCGCTGGAGAACATCCTGCACACCACCGAGCGGCCCACGCGCGGCACGTTCCACGCCAACCGTGGGCATGACTACCGCACCCACGACATCGAGATGCACATCTCCGAAATCGGTTTGTGCAGCGGGCATTCGGCGTCAGGCGTGTGGGTCGACGAGCATGCGCGCACCACGGTGCCCGGGCTGTATGCCGCGGGCGACATGGCGTGCGTGCCGCACAACTACATGATCGGCGCGTTTGTGTTCGGCGATCTGGCCGGTGAGCATGCCGCCTCGACGCTTGGTGACGTCGCACTGACCGATGTGCTGCCGGAGGACCAGCTCGAGGATGCACACGAGCTGATTTACCGGCCGCTGCGCCATCCGGACGGGCCGCCGCAGCAACAGGTCGAATACAAGCTGCGCAGGTTCGTCAACGACTATGTGGCGCCGCCGAAGACGGCCACCAAACTGTCGATCGCAGTGCGCACGTTCGAGCGGATGAAGGCCGAGGTGGCTGAGATCGGCGCCCGCACACCGCACGAACTGATGCGCGCGGCCGAGGTCAGCTTCATCCTCGACTGCGCCGAGATGGCGGCACGTGCGTCGCTGACCCGCACCGAATCGCGCTGGGGGTTGTACCACGAACGCAGCGACCTTCCCGCCCGTGACGACGAGCAGTGGCGGTATCACCTGAATCTGCGCAAGCGCAGTGACGGATCGATG
This sequence comes from Mycobacterium sp. NGS39, assembly GCF_059812765.1. Lineage (NCBI taxonomy): Bacteria > Bacillati > Actinomycetota > Actinomycetes > Mycobacteriales > Mycobacteriaceae > Mycobacterium > Mycobacterium sp. NGS39. The sequence goes on from NZ_JCALDH010000006.1 coordinate 128,417, forward strand.
GAATTCCTCAAGCGCCCGGTTGCGCCTTACCTCGTACCGGTGCCCGGCCTCGAACACGTGCCGTCATCTGACCGGGTGGTGCTCGTCGAGCAACCACCGCTCGCCGGCGGACGCGCGCCGCGCAGTGAACAAGGCCGTCTCCCAATGGATTCCGCGGTCCAGCCGCCGTCACCGCGGATCGCCGCGGTGCTCGCACTGGAGTCGCCCAGCCTCTCCGAGCTGGCCGGTTACCTCGCCGATGCCGACAGCGGCGTGCGGCGCACAGCTGTCGCCACGCTCGTCGAGAACCTGCCGGACGGATACGAGGATGCGCTGCTGCGCGCGCTGGCAGATCGTGACGCCGAGGTGCGCCGATGCGCGTCTGACGGCTTCCGCGAGGTGGTCGAAGTGTTGTCGCGCCCCGCCGACATCGGACAGCATCTGGTGTCTGGTGACGGTGTGGTGAGGGCGACCGCGCTGTACGTGTTGAGTGCGCGGCGGGTTGGCGACCGACGGGATTACCGCAAGGCGCTGTCAGACAACGACCATCGGGTGCGAATCGAAGCTGTTCGCGCGCTCGTGTCGATCGACGATGCCGACGGTGTCGCCGCTGCCGCCGGAGACGAGAACCGGGAGGTGCGAATCGCCGCGGCCAACGGCTTGGCGACGCTGCGTGCCGGCGGTGACACTGTGCGTCGCCTTGTGCGCGACCAGGATCCACTGGTGCAGGCGGCGGCGCTGACCGCGTTGGGCGCGATCGGCTGCGACGACGAGGACGTTCCGGCGATCGAGCGGGCGCTGGACTCGTCGGCCTGGCAGATCCGTGAAGCCGCGGCCAAGGCGTTGGCGGCCGGGCCTGCTGGTGTCGCGGTGGCTGCATTGTCTCGTGCGTTGAAGGACGCGCATCTCGACGTCCGTAAGGCGGCGGTACTGAGTCTGACCCGTTGGGCTGCAACCGAACACGCGGCTAGGGAGGCGTTGAGTGCGGCGCTCGAAGACAGTGACGCCGACGTGCGTGCGTACGCTCGTCGCGCGTTGGCGGCTTAGCACAGGGGACTGACAGTTCCCGTTCGCCAATCCCAGTTCTCCACAAGCATTTTGGGCTGTGGATGAATCAACTGCTTGTTGGCGGTAGGCGATAGTATTCGCTCATGTGTTCGAGCAGCGTGTGGACCACGCTGGAACGCCTGGAGGCGGGAGCCGAGGCGTTCGCAGCGCTGTCGTTCGATGCGTTGTCGGAGCTCGATTGCGTGGCGGTGGTGGAGCGGCTGACGACCATCGCCCGCAAGTGCGCGGCGTCCCAGTACGAGTTGGTGAATCAGCTCGTGGAGCGCGCCGTACCGTCCGACATCGGCGGCCCGCTTCCGCGTGTGCTGGCTGACCGGCTCAAGATCCGGCCAATCGCTGCCCAGCAGATGATTGCCGAAGCCGGACAGGTGGGGCACCGCCGCTCGATCACCGGCGAGCGGCTGGACCCGCTCCTGCCAACTGTCGCAACACAATTGCGCAGCGGGGAGATCGGTCACGAGCACGTGGCGGTCGTCCGGAAGTTCTTCCACCACTTGCCGGCCGCGTATCCGGCCGAGGCACGTGACCGTGACGAGGCCATGTTGGGCGCGATGGCCGCCGACTTGCGACCTGATCAGTTGGAGAAGGCCGCCGAGCGGATGGCGGCGCTGATCAACCCCGACGGTCAGTTCTCGGATGCCGACCGGGCGCGCAAGCGCGGATTCCGCTGGGGTCCACAGGGACCCGACGGGATGACCAAGGGCACGCTCATCGCGGACCCGCAGCTGCGCGCCACGATGGATGCGGTGTTGGCCAAGCCGGGCGCGCCCGGTATGTGCAATCCGGAGGACCCGACGCCCACCGTGGACGGTGAACCACCCGACGACGCGGTGCGCCGTGATACCCGCACCCGGGCTCAGCGCGCCCACGATGCGCTGACCGCGATGGGCCGCGCGATGCTGGCGTCCGGCAAGCTGGGTCAGCACACCGCGGGCTGCCCGCAACGATCATCGTCCGTACCACGTTGGAGCAGTTGGAATCAGGCGTGGGCCGAGCCGACACCGGCGGAGGCAGCTGGCTGCCCATTCGCGACGTCATCAAGATGGCCAGTGCCGCCTACCACTATCTCGCCGTGTTCGACAAGCACTCGAACCGGCCCCTGTATCTCGCTCGCACGCGTATTGCCAGCGCGGACCAGCGCATCGTGCTGCACGCTCGCGACGGCGGATGCACGGCGCCCGGTTGCGACAAGCCCGGCTATGAGTGTGAAGTCATGCACTTGACAGCATGGGCTCGCGGCGGCCTGACCGAACCCGACAACTTAGGCTTGGGCTGCCACACCGATCACAAGCTTGACGACGAAGGCTGGAGCGCCCGTCTCAACGAGAACGGCGTTGTCGAATGGCTGCCGCCTCCGCATCTGAATCGAAAACCCGGCGTCAACAACTTCTTTCACCCCGAGCGCTATTTGCCTGAGGACGAGGACGACCCATAAACGAGGGCGTGTTGACTCAGGCCGGCCTATTGTCCACGGGTCAGCGCCTTGTACGTCCGCGACACGAACCGCGGCCGTGCGGCCATCAGCTTGAGCTGTGACGCGTTGCCGCCCACCGCTGCTGCCGCATCCGCTGACAGCGTCGGATGGTTCTGCACCAGATAGATCAGGATCAACTCGAGCGTCGGGTCGGCCTGCCACCACGTCCCGTACGCGCCCGGCCACCCGAACGTCCCGGCGCCGCCCGGTCCGTAGAGCGGCCGGGCCTGCTCAGGGTCCGTCACCACCGACAGGCCCAGCCCGAAGCCGCGGCCCACCCAGTACGGCGCACCCAGGAACGGCTGTCGGCGTTGCTCGTCGGTCAACCGGTTCGTGCGCATCAGCCGCACCGCTTCGGCGGACATCACCCGTGTCCCATCAACCTCGCCGCCGCCGAGCAGCATCCGGGCGAACGCGAGATAGTCGTCGGCGGTCGACCAAAGTCCCACACCACCCATACAAAAGGCCGGCGGCTCGATCGCCGGCGGCCCCATCACGTCGTGGCGCAGCCGGTCCTGCTCGTCGAGCTTGTACATCGTCGCCGCCCTCGACCGGTTCTCCGAGGTGACGAAGAACCCGGTGTCACGCATGCCCAACGGCTCGAAAATCCGCTCAGCGCAGACTTGTTGCAGTGTCTTGCCCTCGATGCGTGACACGATCATGCCCAGCACGTCGGTCGCGTGGCTGTACGTCATCCGCTCGCCCGGCTGGTGCGCCAGCGGCAACTCGGCCAATTCCGCCAGCCATGCGTCGGGATTGTGGATTCCCCGCAACCCCCGATAGGCGCGGGCCAGCGGCCCTGTCACCGAGAACTCGTAGGCCAGCCCGCTTCGGTGGGTGAGCAAGTCGTCCACGGTGATCGGCCGGCGCGCCGGGCTGGTGTTCTCCAGCGGGCCGGTGGAATCGTCGAGCACTCGCATCGAGGTGAACTCGGGCAGCCACCGGGTGATCGGGTCGTCGAGCGCCAGCTTGCCTTCGTCGACGAGAATCATCGCGACCGCGCTGGTGACCGGCTTGGTCATCGACGCGATCCGGAAGATCGTGTCGCGCTGCATCGGCAGACCGGCTTCGACGTCGCGATGGCCCAGCGCGTTGACTTGCAGCACGTCCCCGCGTTGCCAGACCAGCGTCACCGCGCCCGACAGCAGCCCTGCGTCGACGACCTCGCGGACGGGTTCAGCGTTGCGGTCCAGCACCGGACGAGCCTACCGACGCGCGCAGGGCCACGAGGTGACAGGCACGCTGCGTGCTGATGTCCGGACGGCGGAAACCACGATGGTAGGCTCGCCGCAGTTTGACGTCCTTTAACGATCCGTCCAGCGAGGCGGAGAAGGAGGTCCAGGTCACACGTGGGCTCGGCTAGCGACAAAGCCACCGACCGGGAATTGATGTCCGCCGCGGACGTCGGCCGAACCATTTCCCGAATCGCCCATCAAATCATCGAAAAGACCGCCTTGGACGGCCCGGACGCGCCGCGCGTCGTACTGCTCGGCATTCCTACCCGAGGGGTGATCCTCGCGTCGCGGCTGGCGGCGAAGATCAGTGAGTTCGCCGGCATCGCGGTTCCGCACGGGGCACTCGACATCACGCTCTATCGCGACGACTTGATGATGAAACCCCCACGGCCCCTTGAAGACACGTCGATTCCCGAAGGCGGCGTCGACGACGCCCTGGTCATTCTCGTCGACGACGTGCTGTATTCCGGGCGGTCGGTGCGGTCGGCTCTCGACGCGCTGCGTGACCTCGGCCGCCCGCGGGCGGTGCAGCTGGCGGTGCTGGTCGACCGCGGGCACCGCGAGCTGCCCCTGCGCGCCGACTACGTCGGTAAGAACGTCCCCACGTCGCGCAGCGAGAGCGTGCACGTGCTGTTGACCGAGCACGACGGCCGCGACGGGGTGGTGATCAGCAAGTGACCAGACACCTGCTGTCCGCGGCCGACCTGACGCGTGACGAGGCGACGGCGATTCTCGACGACGCCGACCACTTCGCGCAGGCGCTGATCGGCCGCGATGTCAAGAAGCTGCCGACGCTGCGCGGGCGAACCATCATCACGATGTTCTATGAGAACTCCACCCGCACCCGGGTGTCGTTCGAGGTGGCCGGCAAGTGGATGAGTGCCGACGTGATCAACGTCAGCGCCAGCGGGTCGTCGGTGGGCAAGGGCGAGTCGCTGCGAGACACCGCGCTGACGCTGCGGGCGGCCGGCGCCGATGCGCTGATCATCCGGCATTCGGCGTCGGGGGCAGCCCGGCAGCTCGCCGAGTGGACAGCCACCGAGCACCACGGGCCGTCGGTGATCAACGCGGGCGACGGGACCCATGAGCACCCCACCCAGGCACTGCTCGACGCGCTGACCATCCGGCAGCGGCTCGGTGGTATCGAGGGCAAGCGCGTGGTGATCGTCGGCGACATCCTCCACAGCAGGGTGGCGCGGTCGAATGTGCTTCTCCTGCACACGCTTGGCGCCGAAGTGGTGCTCGTCGCGCCGCCGACGCTGCTGCCGGTGGGCGTCCATGGCTGGCCGGTGACCGTCTCCCACGACCTCGATGCCGAGCTGCCGGCGGCCGACGCGGTGCTGATGCTGCGCGTGCAGGCCGAGCGGATGACCGGCGGCTTCTTCCCCTCGTCGCGGGAGTACTCGGTGCTCTATGGGCTGTCGGAGCGGCGCCAAGCGATGCTGCCCGGTCACGCTGTCGTGCTGCACCCCGGCCCGATGCTGCGCGGCATGGAGATCTCGTTCTCGGTTGCCGACTCGACGCAATCGGCTGTGCTGCAACAGGTTTCGAACGGCGTGCACGTTCGGATGGCGGTGTTGTTCCACCTGCTTGTCGGCGCTGAGCAGCAGCAGGCGGTGGGCGTATGAGCGTGCTGATTCGCGGCGTGCGGCCGTACGGGGAAGGCGATCCGGTGGACGTGCTCGTCGACGACGGCCAGATCATGGCGATCGGCCCGTCTCTGGACATCCCAACCGATGCCGACGTCATCGACGCGACCGGCCAGATTCTGCTGCCGGGCTTTGTCGACCTGCACACCCATCTGCGGGAGCCGGGCCGCGAATACGCCGAGGACATCGAAACCGGCTCTGCCGCAGCTGCTTTGGGTGGTTACACCGCGGTGTTCGCGATGGCCAACACCAACCCGGTGGCCGACAGCCCCGTCGTCACCGACCACGTCTGGGCGCGCGGCCAGCAGGTGGGACTCGTCGACGTACATCCCGTCGGCGCGGTGACCGTCGGACTGGCCGGCGCGCAGCTCACCGAGATGGGCCTGATGGCCGCCGGGACGGCTCAGGTGCGGATGTTCTCCGACGACGGCGTCTGCGTGCACGACCCGCTGGTGATGCGCCGCGCCCTCGAGTATGCGACCGGCCTGGGTGTGCTGATCGCCCAGCATGCCGAAGAGCCGCGCCTGACGGCCGGCGCGGTGGCGCACGAAGGGCCGAATGCGGCGCTGCTCGGGCTGTCGGGATGGCCACGCGCTGCCGAGGAGTCGATCGTCGCGCGTGACGCGTTGCTGGCCCGCGACGCCGGCGCCCGCGTGCACATCTGCCACGCTTCCACCGCAGGCACCGTCGAGATTCTGAAATGGGCTAAGGCACAAGGCATTTCGATCACCGCGGAGGTGACCCCGCATCACCTGGCGTTGGACGACTCCCGGTTGGCGACGTACGACGGCCGCAACCGGGTCAACCCACCGCTGCGGGAGGCATCCGACACCCAAGCGCTGCGGCAGGCGCTGGCCGACGGAGTGATCGACTGCGTTGCCACCGACCATGCGCCGCACGCCGAGCACGAGAAGGTCTGCGAGTTCGCTCATGCGCGCCCCGGGATGCTCGGCCTGCAGACCGCGCTGTCGGTGGTGGTGCAGACGATGGTGCAGCCGGGGCTGCTGAGCTGGCGTGAGGTGGCTCGTGTGATGAGCGAGAACCCCGCGCGCATCGTCGGGTTGCCCGACCAGGGCCGCCCGATCGACGTCGGCGAGCCGGCCAACCTCACTGTCGTCGACCCCGACGCCACGTGGACGGTGCGTGGCGCCGACCTGGCCAGCCGGTCTGACAACACGCCGTACGAGTCGATGACCCTGCCCGCTGCCGTGACCGCAACGCTGTTGCGCGGCAAGGTGACTGCTCGCGACGGGAAGTGCCCCGCGTGAGCCATCAGTTGTCGACCATCCTGCTGCTGAGCGCCGCGGTCTTGGCAGTGGCCGCGTTCGTGGTGTTCTGGGTGAGGATGCGCAACTGGCTGCGACGGGCACAGCGCCAGCTGCCGGTCATGGGCGGCCTGCCGCCGCTGCCAGATACGGTCGGAGCACCGCTCGGTCCCGAGTTGACCGGCGAGTACGTCGGAACCACGCTGATGCCGGGTCGCAGAGAGCGAGCCGGGGCAATGGGCGAGCATGCCAAGGCGGTGCTGACCCGCTACCCGGAGGGCATCATGCTCAAGCGCAGCGGTGAGCGGCCTATCTGGATTCCCGACGAGTCGGTCGTCGAGATTCGTACCCAGCGGCTCAACGCCGCCGCGGCGGACGACATCCTGGCGATCCGGTGGCGGCTACCGTCGGGAGCGCAACTCGACACCGCGTTTCGCGGTGACGACCACCGGAAATATGCGGACTGGCTACGACAACCCGGGAGAACGACGTGAGTAAAGCGGTCTTGGTGCTGGAGGACGGCCGGGTGTTCACCGGCACGTCGTTCGGCGCCGTCGGCCAGACGCTCGGCGAGGCCGTCTTCTCGACGGGCATGTCCGGGTACCAGGAGACGCTCACCGACCCGAGCTACCACCGCCAGATCGTCGTCGCGACCGCGCCGCAGATCGGCAACACCGGCTGGAACCACGAAGACGCCGAGAGCCGCGGCGACAAGATCTGGGTCGCCGGATACGCGGTGCGCGATCCCTCACCGCGGGCGTCGAACTGGCGCGCGACCGGCACGCTCGAAGAGGAGCTGATACGGCAGGGCATCGTCGGGATCGCAGGCATCGACACTCGCGCAGTGGTGCGCCACCTGCGTACTCGCGGGTCGATGAAGGCCGGGATCTTCTCCGGCGATGCGCTCGCCGACCTCGACACCATGCTGCAGCGCGTCCGCGAACAGCCGCCGATGCTCGGCGCCGACCTCGCCGGAGAAGTCACCACTCCCAGCGGCTATGTCGTGGAACCCGAAGGGTCGCACCGATTTACGGTGGTCGCGCTGGATCTCGGCATCAAGACCAACACCCCGCGCAACTTCGCCCGCCGCGGCATCCGCAGCCATGTGTTGCCGTCGTCGGCGACGTTCGAGCAGATCGCCGACATCAAGCCTGACGGAGTGTTCCTGTCCAACGGGCCCGGAGATCCCGCCACGGCCGACCACGTCGTCGCCGTTACTCAGCAGGTGATCGGCGCGGGAATCCCGTTGTTCGGCATCTGTTTCGGCAACCAGATCCTCGGCCGGGCGCTGGGGCGCTCCACGTACAAGATGACGTTCGGACACCGCGGCATCAACGTCCCGGTGATCGACCACGCGACCGGACGCGTCGCGGTGACCGCGCAGAACCACGGCTTCGCGCTGGAGGGCGAGGCGGGGGAGCGGTTCGACACCCCGTTCGGCAAGGCCGAGATCAGCCACACCTGCGCCAACGACGGCGTCGTCGAAGGCATCAGACTCGTTGACCGGCGGGCGTTCTCGGTGCAGTACCACCCGGAGGCCGCGGCCGGCCCGCACGACGCGAACTACTTGTTCGACCAATTCATCGACCTGATGGCAGGGGAGGCGCAGTGACCTTTCGTCGTCTCGCGAGCGTGCGTGTCTGTACGTCGACACGCCGGTCGGGGCGTACAACAATGCACGCTCGCGGGGCGTGGGGGCGGGAGAGCTATGCCGCGGCGCACTGACCTCAACCACGTGCTGGTGATCGGCTCGGGGCCGATCGTCATCGGCCAAGCCGCCGAGTTCGACTACTCCGGCACGCAGGCCTGCCGAGTACTCAAGGCCGAGGGTCTGCAGGTGACCTTGATCAACTCGAACCCGGCGACGATCATGACCGACCCCGAGTTCGCCGACCACACGTACGTCGAACCCATCACCCCGACGTTCGTCGAGAAGGTGATCGCCCAACAGGCCCGGCGCGGCAACAAGATCGACGGACTGCTGGCCACGCTCGGCGGTCAGACCGCACTGAACACCGCGGTCGCGCTGTCGGAGAACGGCGTGCTCGAGAAGTACGGCGTCGAGCTGATCGGCGCGGACTTCGACGCCATCCAGCGCGGTGAAGACCGTCAGCGGTTCAAAGACATCGTCGCCAAGGTCGGCGGCGAATCTGCCCGCAGCAGAGTCTGTTTCACGATGGACGAGGTCACCGAGACCGTCGAGGAGCTGGGCCTGCCGGTGGTGGTGCGGCCGAGCTTCACCATGGGCGGCCTCGGATCCGGACTGGCGCACAGCGTCGAAGAGGTGCGCCGGATGGCCGGCGACGGGCTCGCCGCGTCACCGAGTGCCAACGTGCTGATCGAAGAAAGCATCTACGGCTGGAAGGAATTCGAGCTCGAGCTGATGCGCGACGGCAACGACAACGTCGTCGTGGTCTGCTCGATCGAGAACGTCGACCCCATGGGCGTGCACACCGGGGACTCGGTCACTGTCGCCCCCGCGATGACCCTCACCGACCGCGAATACCAGCGGATGCGCGACCTCGGCATCGCGATCCTGCGCGAAGTCGGCGTCGACACCGGCGGTTGCAACATCCAGTTCGCCGTCAACCCGCAGGACGGCCGGCTGATCGTGATCGAGATGAACCCCCGGGTCAGCCGCTCCAGCGCGCTGGCGTCCAAGGCCACCGGCTTCCCGATCGCCAAGATCGCCGCGAAGCTCGCCATCGGCTACACGCTCGACGAGATCCTCAACGACATCACCAAGGAGACCCCGGCCTGCTTCGAGCCCACGCTGGACTACGTGGTGGTCAAGGCGCCGCGGTTCGCGTTCGAGAAGTTCCCAGGTGCCGACCCGACGTTGACCACCACGATGAAGTCGGTCGGAGAGGCAATGTCGTTGGGGCGCAACTTCATCGAAGCGCTCGGCAAGGTGATGCGCTCGCTGGAGACGACGCGGGCGGGCTTCTGGACGGGACCGGATCCCGACGGCGGCGTCGACGGCGCACTCGAGCGGCTCAAGACGCCCAGCGAAGGTCGGCTCTACGACATCGAACTCGCGCTGCGGCTGGGCGCGCCGGTGGAGAAGGTGTCGGAGGTCTCCGGCGTCGACCCGTGGTTCGTCGAGCAGATCGCCGGCCTGGTCGAGCTGCGGGCCGAGCTGATCGACGCGCCCGTGCTCGACGCCGAGCTGCTGCGCCGGGCCAAGCACAGCGGCTTGTCGGACCGCCAAATTGCCGCGCTGCGACCGGAATTGGCCGGCGAGGTCGGTGTCCGCGCATTGCGCCAGCGCCTCGGCATTCACCCGGTGTTCAAGACCGTCGACACCTGCGCCGCGGAGTTCGAGGCCAAGACCCCGTACCACTACAGCAGCTATGAACTCGACCCGGCCGCCGAAACCGAAGTCGCGCCGCAGACCGACAAGCCCAAGGTGCTGATCTTGGGGTCGGGGCCCAACCGGATCGGGCAGGGCATCGAATTCGACTACAGCTGTGTGCACGCGGCCACCACGTTGAGCCAGGCGGGTTTCGAGACGGTGATGGTCAACTGCAACCCGGAAACCGTCTCCACCGACTACGACACCGCCGACCGCCTCTACTTCGAGCCGCTGACGTTCGAAGACGTGCTCGAGGTGTTCTACGCCGAAACACTGTCCGGCGCAGGAGGTCCCGGTGTGACCGGCGTGATCGTCCAGTTGGGCGGCCAGACCCCGCTCGGCCTGGCTCAGCGACTGGAGGACGCCGGCGTGCCGATCGTCGGCACCAGCCCGCGGGCGATCAATTCGGCCGAAGACCGCGGCGTGTTCGGCGAAGTGCTCAGCGACGCCGGGCTGCCCGCGCCGCGGTTCGGCACCGCGACGAGCTTCGAGCATGCCCGCAAGATCGCTGCGGAGATCGGCTATCCGGTGCTGGTGCGCCCCTCGTATGTGCTCGGTGGCCGCGGCATGGAGATCGTCTACGACGAAGAGACACTGCACGGCTACATCACGCGTGCCACCGAGCTGTCACCCGAGCACCCGGTGCTGGTGGACCGCTTCCTCGAGGACGCCATCGAGATCGACGTCGACGCGCTCTGCGACGGCACAGAGGTCTACATCGGCGGGATCATGGAACACATCGAGGAAGCCGGCATTCATTCCGGTGACTCGGCGTGCGCGCTGCCGCCGGTGACGTTGGGACGCAGCGACGTCGACAAGGTCCGCCACGCCACCGAGGCGATCGCGCACGGCATCGGCGTGGTCGGCCTGCTCAACGTCCAGTACGCGCTCAAAGACGACGTCCTCTACGTGCTGGAGGCCAATCCGCGCGCCAGCCGCACCGTGCCGTTCGTGTCCAAGGCCACCGCGGTTCCGCTGGCTAAGGCGTGCGCGCGAATCATGCTGGGCGCCAGTATCTCTGAGCTTCGCGACGAGGGCATGCTGCCCCGCGCGGGCGATGGTGCGACCGTCGCCCCTCACGCCCCGATCGCGGTCAAGGAAGCGGTGTTGCCTTTCCACCGGTTCCGCAAGGCCGACGGCGCCCAGATCGACTCGCTGTTGGGGCCGGAGATGAAGTCGACCGGCGAGGTGATGGGCATCGACCGCGACTTCGGCAGCGCGTTCGCCAAGAGCCAGACCGCCGCGTACGGCTCGCTGCCCGCCCAGGGCACGGTCTTCGTGTCGGTGGCCAACCGCGACAAGCGCTCGCTGGTGTTCCCTGTCAAGCGGCTCGCCGATCTGGGCTTCCGCGTGCTGGCGACCGAAGGAACCGCAGAGATGTTGCGCCGCAACGGAATACCGTGCGACGAGGTGCGTAAGCATTTCGAGCCGCCCGGTGAAGGCCGACCCGCGCTGTCGGCGGTGGACGCCATCAAGGCCGGGGAGGTCGACATGGTGATCAACACTCCCTACGGCAACTACGGTCCACGCATCGACGGCTACGAGATCCGTTCGGCCGCAGTGGGAAAGAACATCCCATGCGTCACCACGGTGCAGGGAGCGTCGGCAGCCGTGCAGGGCATCGAAGCCGGAATCCGAGGCGACATCGACGTGGTGTCGCTGCAGGAATTGCACCAGACGCTGAGCAACGGCGGATAGCGTGGCGGGGTTCGGCGCCAGGTTGGCCGACGCCACTCGGCGGCGCGGGCCGCTGTGCCTGGGTATCGATCCGCATCCGGAATTGCTCGACGCGTGGGGCCTGCCACGCAACTCGCAGGGGCTGGCGCGCTTCAGCGACGCGTGCGTGGCCGCGTTCGCGGACTTCGCCGTGGTCAAGCCGCAGGTGGCGTTCTTCGAGGCGTACGGGTCGGCCGGCTACGCCGTGCTGGAGCGCACCATCGCTGCCTTGCGTGCGGCCGGGGTGCTGGTGCTGGCTGACGCCAAACGCGGCGACATCGGCTCGACGATGGCCGCCTACGCCGCGGCCTGGGTGGGTGATTCGCCTCTGGCCGCCGATGCCGTCACCGCATCGCCGTACCTCGGGTTCGGGTCGCTGTGCCCGCTGCTTCAAACCGCGCGAGAGCGCGGGCGCGGAGTGTTCGTGCTTGCCGCCACCTCGAATCCTGAGGGCGCCGACGTGCAGACCGCCCAGACGAACGGCCGCACCGTGGCGCAGTCGATTGTCGACGCCGCCGCGGCGGCCAACCGCGCGGCACTGCCCGAACCCGGGTCCGTCGGGGTGGTGGCCGGCGCGACCGCTGCCTTCCTGCCGGACCTCAGTGGGCTGGGCGGCCCTGTGCTGGTTCCCGGCATCGGGGCCCAAGGTGGCCGCGCGGAGCAGCTGCTGAACTTCGGCGGCGCGCAGCGGGACCAGCTGCTGCCGGCCGTGTCGCGCGAGGTGCTGCGCGCCGGGCCGGACGTCGGGGCACTGCGGGCGGCCGCGGACCGCATGCGCGACGCGGTGGCTTACCTGCGCTAGTCCGTCGCGACACGCCCAGCCGCGCCACAAACTGGCAATTTCCTGCACTTTTGTGGCTGCAACAAGTCTGCGCGCCGTCGACCACCGGGGCAGTGGCCCACCGGCCGTCGCTGGACTACCACGAAAGCCGCCGTGACCTGCCCGTCTGAGCATCCGTTTGGGTTGCGGGCGTGGTCGCCGCCGACCCCGAGCCCATGGCCTGCGGACGTCTCGAGGTCAGCACCAGCGACGCGACACGCTGGCATTTTGCGTCGAAAACCGGGGGGTGGGGTTCGCAATCGTCGGATGTCGTGGGTACGGTCGTCGTCGCTGGCTGGATAACTCCGGCGGCGAGGAATATCGATGGTGATGAGACGGAGGAATCGTGGCCCTTCCCCAGTTGACTGACGAGCAGCGCGCGGCGGCGTTGGAGAAGGCTGCTGCCGCTCGCCGGGCGCGGGCCGAGCTCAAAGATCGGCTCAAGCGAGGCGGCACCAACCTCAAGCAGGTGCTCAAAGACGCCGAGACGGACGAGGTCCTCGGCAAGATGAAGGTTTCGGCGCTGCTCGAGGCGCTGCCCAAGGTCGGCAAGGTCAAGGCGCAGGAAATCATGACCGAGCTGGAGATCGCACCTACCCGCCGGCTGCGCGGCCTGGGTGATCGCCAGCGCAAGGCCCTGCTGGAAAAGTTCAACTCGGCGTGACGTCCGGCGGGGGGCCGGGCACGCGCGACGACCCTCTCGGGCGAAAAGAACATCGCCCGGCGCGGGTGCTCGTGTTGTCCGGTCCCTCGGCCGTCGGCAAATCGACGGTCGTCCGCTGCCTCCGCGAGCAGGTGCCTGACCTGTACTTCAGCGTGTCGGCGACGACGCGGGCCCCGCGGCCGGGCGAGGTCGACGGTGTCGACTACCACTTCGTCAGTCCTGAGGAGTTCCAGCGCCTGATCGACGAGGGAGCGCTGCTCGAGTGGGCTGAGATCCACGGCGGCCTGCACCGGTCGGGGACGCCGGCCCAGCCGGTCCGTGACGCCGCCCGCGCCGGCCGGCCGGTGCTGATCGAGGTGGATCTGGCCGGCGCCCGGGCGATCAAACACGCGATGCCCGACGCGTTCACGGTGTTCCTCGCGCCGCCGAGCTGGGAGGCTTTAGAGGCCCGGCTCACCGGCCGGGGCACCGAAACTCCCGAGGCGATGGCTCGCCGGCTGGCCACGGCTCGGGAGGAATTGGCAGCTCAAAGCGACTTCGACGCGGTGGTGGTCAACAGCGAATTGGAGTCGGCGTGCGCAGAATTGGTAGCCTTACTTGGGGTAACCGCGCCGGACACGGCGTGATCGACCTGCAGAACCTAGTTTTCTCACTTTCAGGAGACAGTCTTTCGTGACCATTTCGCACAACTCGACGCTGGCCGGGGTGCCTGACCGCGTGGTGGAGACCAGCGCCTACGACCCGCCGGAGGGCCTCACCAACCCGCCCATCGACGAGTTGCTGGAGCGAGTGTCGAGCAAGTACGCGCTGGTGATCTACGCCGCCAAGCGCGCCCGCCAGATCAACGACTACTACAACCAGCTCGGCGAGGGCATCCTCGAGTACGTCGGGCCGCTCGTCGAGCCCGGCCTACACGAAAAGCCGCTGTCGATCGCGCTGCGCGAGATCCACGCCGACTTGCTCGAGCACACCGAGGGCGAGTAGCCGGACCGGCAGACGGACTGAGCGTGGACCGCAAGCGGATCATCGTCGGCGTCTCCGGGGGGATCGCCGCCTACAAGGCCTGTTCGGTGGTCCGCCAACTCGCCGAAGCCGGACACCGCGTACGCGTCATCCCCACCGAGTCCGCGTTGCGGTTCGTCGGTGCCGCCACGTTCGAGGCGCTCTCCGGTGAACCGGTGCACACCGACGTCTGGCACGCCGTCCCCGAGGTTCCACACGTCCAGATCGGCAAGCAGGCCGACCTCGTGGTGGTCGCGCCGGCGACCGCCGACCTGCTCGCCCGCGCGGTGCACGGGCGCGCCGATGACCTGTTGACCGCGACGCTGCTGACCGCGCGCTGTCCGGTCCTATTCGCGCCTGCCATGCACACCGAGATGTGGCAGCATCCGGCCACCGTCGAGAACGTCGCCACGCTTCGGCGGCGCGGGGCCGTCGTGCTCGAACCGGCGTCCGGCCGGCTCACTGGCGCCGACACCGGCGCAGGCCGGCTTCCCGAGCCGGAGGAGATCACCACGTTCGCCGAGCTGCTGCTGGCCCGCGGCGACGCGATGCCCTACGACATGGCCGGCTGCAAAGTCCTGGTGACGGCCGGCGGCACCCGCGAGCCGATCGACCCGGTGCGGTTCATCGGCAACCGCAGTTCCGGCAAGCAGGGCTATGCGCTGGCCCGCGTCGCGGCCCAACGAGGCGCCGACGTCACGCTGATCGCCGCGCACACCGCAGGGCTGGCCGATCCGGCCGGGGTGCACGTCGTGCATGTCAGCTCCGCCCAGCAACTGGCCGACGCGGTATCCAAACACGCGCCGGACGCACACGTGCTGGCGATGGCCGCGGCCGTCGCCGACTTCCGTCCCGCCAGCCCTGCAACCAGCAAGATCAAAAAGGGCCCGGACGCCAGCGCGGACGCCCCGACGATCGATCTGGTCCGCAATGACGACGTGCTCGCGGGAGCCGTCCGCGCCCGCGCCGATGGTCTGCTGCCGAACATGCGCGCGATCGTCGGCTTCGCCGCCGAAACCGGCGACGCCAACGGCACGGTCCTCGACCATGCGCGGGCCAAGCTGCGCCGCAAGGGCTGTGACCTGCTGGTGGTCAACGCTGTCGGCGAAGGCCGCGCGTTCGAGGTGGACAGCAACGACGGCTGGCTGCTGGCCGCCGACGGCACCGAATCCGCGCTCGAGCACGGCAGCAAGACGTTAATGGCCAGCCGTATCGTGGACGCGATCGTGACGTTCCTGCACGGCCGCTCCTGTTAGGCGCATCGCCGGACTTGCGCGGCCCCGCCGCTGCACGCTTAGGTGCACATGGCTCGGCAGCGTCGCCCAGATATATTGATGAACTAAGTTTCAAGCGTCGGAAAGGACATCACCGTGAGCCAATCAGGCCGGCTGTTCACCAGTGAGTCGGTGACCGAAGGTCATCCCGACAAGATCTGCGACGCGATCAGCGACTCGGTGCTCGACGCGCTGCTGGAGCAGGACCCACGCTCTCGGGTGGCTGTGGAAACACTGGTGACGACGGGCCAGGTGCACGTCGTGGGCGAGGTCACCACGGCGGCCAAGGAGGCGTTCGCGGACATCACCGACACCGTCCGCAACCGCATCCTGGAGATCGGCTACGACTCCTCGGACAAGGGTTTCGACGGCGCGTCATGCGGCGTCAACATCGGGATCGGCAAGCAGTCCCCGGATATCGCGCAGGGCGTGGACACGGCGCACGAGGCGCGCGTCGAGGGCGCGGGAGACCCGCTGGACGCGCAGGGCGCCGGCGACCAGGGCCTGATGTTCGGGTACGCGATCAACCACACACCGGAGTTGATGCCGCTGCCGATCGCACTGGCTCACCGGCTGGCCCGCCGGCTCACCGAGGTGCGCAAGGGTGGCGTGCTGCCGTACCTGCGCCCGGACGGCAAAACGCAGGTCACCATCGAGTACGAGGGCAACCGGGCGGTGCGCCTGGACACCGTGGTGATCTCCACACAGCATGCACCGGACATCGATCTCGACAGCACCCTTGCCCCGGAGATCCGCGAGAAGGTGCTCAACACCGTGCTCGACGACCTCGGCCAAGAGACGCTGGACACCTCGTCGGTGCGGCTGCTGGTGAACCCGACCGGCAAGTTCGTGCTCGGCGGCCCGATGGGCGACGCGGGGCTGACCGGCCGCAAGATCATCGTCGACACCTACGGCGGATGGGCCCGCCACGGCGGCGGCGCGTTCTCGGGCAAGGATCCGTCCAAGGTGGACCGGTCAGCCGCGTACGCGATGCGCTGGGTGGCAAAGAACGTGGTCGCCGCGGGGCTGGCCGACCGGGTGGAGGTTCAGGTGGCCTACGCGATCGGCAAGGCCGCGCCCGTCGGGCTGTTCGTCGAGACGTTCGGCACCGAGACCGTCGACACCGCCAAAATCGAAAAGGCGATCCTCGAGGTGTTCGACCTGCGCCCGGGCGCGATCATCCGCGACCTGGATCTGCTGCGGCCGATCTACGCGCAGACCGCGGCCTACGGTCACTTCGGCCGCACCGACGTCGAACTGCCCTGGGAGCAGCTCAACAAGGTCGACGAGCTGAAGTCCGCGATCTAACTCTTCCGCCGAGCAGACGCCAAATCGCACAAAGCGGCATCTGGTAGTGCGATTACGCGTCTGCTCGCGCTAGGTGGTGACGTCGAGCACCCGGCTGAAACGCTAAGGGGTGAACGCGTAGTCCGACAGCGGGAAGCGGCGGCTACGCCAGATCGTGCCGAGCGTGGTGGCCCGGCGCAGCGGCACATCACCGTGGCTGTCAAAGTAGTAGCTGTTGGCCAGCGTGCAGCTGTCCTGCCAGAAGATCTGCGTGTGGCGTTTGCGCATGCACTCCGCGAAGTACCGCGCATTGGCTTCTTCGGTCACCTCGACCCGCGAAGCACCCTGCCGCGCAGCGTGTTTCAGACACCGCACGATGTGGTGGGTCTGCGTCTCGATGTAGGCGAAGAACGACGCTCCGTTGAAGCCGTACGGTCCGGCGACCGTGAAGAAATTTGGGAAGCCCGGCAGGCTGACGCCTTCGTAGGCCTGCAGCCGGTTCTCGGTCCAGAACTGGCTCATCGACAAGCCGTCGCGCCCGACGATGTCGTAGGTGAGGCTGTCGACGTCCATCACCTTGAACCCGGTCGCCAGGATCAGCACGTCGGCCTCCCGCAGGTGGCCTTCGACCGTCGCCACCCCGGTGGGCGTGATCTTGTCGATCGCATCGGTGACCAACTCGACGTTGTCGCGGTTGTACGTCGACAGGTAGGTGTTGTGGAAGCCGGGCCGCTTACAGCCGACCGCGTATCGGGGTGTCAGCTTGTCCCGCACCATTGGGTCGCGAACTTCCTTGCGCAAGAAGGCTTTTCCGGCTGCCTCCGCTCGCTTGGCGAGTGGGAACACGGTGAAATACTGCGCCGACAACGGAAAAGTCAACTCCACGTACAGCTGGCTCAGCAGTCGCTGCACGGCCATGCCGCCGGGCAGGCGCATCGCGGCGCGGGCCGCCTTGGGCAGCGGCAGGTCGAGCTTGGGGAAACACCAGATCGGGGTGCGCTGGTACACGGTGAGATGCTCGACGACCGGCGCGATCTCGGGAATGACCTGCACTGCTGACGCGCCCGTGCCGATGATCGCGACGCGCTTACCCGTCAAGTCCTGGCTGTGGTCCCAGCGCGCGGTGTGGATCGTGACGCCGTCGAAGCTGTCCACTCCAGCGATGTCGGGGAGCTTCGGCGTGGTCAGCACCCCGGCGGCGTTGACCAGAAACCGCGCGGTGAGCTGCTCTCCGGAGCTCAGATCCAGCCGCCACAGGTTGGACGCGTCGTCGAACGCAGCGCGCACCACCTTGGTGTTGAACCGGATCTTGGGGCGGATGCCGTACTTGTCCGCGCAGCGTTCGGCGTAGGCCTGTAGCTCGTGCCCGTGCGCGTAGGTGCGGCTCCAATCCGGTGTCTGCTCGAACGAGAACTGGTAGGAGAACGACGGGATGTCCACGGCCACACCGGGATACGTGTTCCAATACCACGTTCCGCCCGGTGCATCGCCGGCTTCGACGATCACATAGTCACCCAGCCCCGCCTCGTCGAGCTTGACGGCCGCGCCGATGCCGGAGAATCCTGCGCCGACGATCACGGTGTGATAGTCCGGTGCCGCTGCAGTGGGCATGGCTCCACTTAAGCAGACATGACCTAGCGGTCGAGTAGCTTCTGCAGGATGGCCGACGACGTCACACCGCCGCGCATGCTGGCCGGAGCATGGGTGGCCGCCGGCTGGGCCGGCGTGGTCTACGGGGTGTTCCTGACGCTGACCGCGTTGCGCTCGGCGCCTGGTGAGCCGCTCACGGGCATCTTCGCCGGACAACCCGTGGCCAAGGCTTTGATGGCGGTGCTGCTGGCGCTGGCCGCGGTCGCGCATCCGATCGTGCGGGAGCGGCGGTGGTTGATGCCGGCACTGGTGTTGTCGGCGGTCGGCGACTTCTTGCTCGCGATGCCCGAGTGGGAGCCGTCGTTCGTCGGCGGCCTCGCGGCGTTTCTGCTGGCGCATCTGTGCTACGTGGGTGCGCTGGCGCCGCTGGCGGTGGTCACCCGCTGGCGGGTGCTCGCAGTGGTCGTGATGATCGCGTTGTGCACGGCGCTGCTGGTGTGGTTCTGGCCGATGATGGGTCAGCAGCGGCTGACGTTGCCGGTGACCGTCTACATCACGGTGCTCTGCGCAATGGTGTGCGCGGCGCTGCTGGCCCGGCTGCCGACGCCGTGGACGGCGCTGGGCGCGATCTGTTTCGCGGTGTCCGACGCGATGATCGGCATCGACCGGTTCGTCTTGCAGTCCGACGTGCTGGCGGTGCCGATCTGGTGGGCGTACGCAATGTCGCAACTGCTCATCACCGCTGGCTTGTTCTTCGGCCGATCTGTCGGTGCATCCGCTTACCGTGAGGCTCAACCGGACGAACACGACGAACACGTCGAGGAGACCTCATGACGAACATCGACACTGCGCTGACCCGCGGTTGGGACCACGCCGACCCGCGCCGGGCCAAGGGCTGCGCATAGCGAGCCGAAAAGTGGCCGGCAGCCGCCGGGCCGCCGTCCACGAACCGATCGCGCGGGTGCTGCCGATGCTGTCGGTGCCGCACCTGGATCGCGAATTCGACTACCTGGTAGCCGCCGAGCAGTCCGACGACGCTCAGCCCGGGGTACGGGCCAGGGTGCGGTTCCACGGCAGGCTGGTCGACGCGTTCGTCCTGGAACGGCGGTCCGACACCGACCATGTCGGCGAGCTCGGCTGGCTGGACTCGGTCGTGTCGCCCGAGCCGGTGCTGACGCCGGAGGTGCGCCGGCTCGCCGACGCGGTCGCAGCCCGCTATGCCGGCACTCGCGCCGACGTGCTGCGGCTGGCGGTGCCGCCGCGGCATGCGCGCGTCGAGCGGGAAGCGCGGCAGCCCCGCATCCCGGTTCCGCTCGAGCCGGTCGACGTCGCGGGCTGGGCCGCCTACCAGCGCGGCGAGCGGTTTCTGGCAGCGTTGGGGGAGGGTCGCGCCGCCCGTGCGGTCTGGCAGGCGCTGCCCGGCGAACAGTGGGCCGCGCGGCTGGCCGAGGCCGCGGCCGTGGTGGCCGCCGTCGGGCGCGGCGTGCTGGTCGTGCTGCCCGACCAGCGCGACGTCGACGTTCTGTGGGCGCACACGGTCCGGCTGCTCGACGCCGGCTCGGTGGTGGCATTGTCGGCAGGATTGGGCCCCGCCGAGCGGTACCGCCGCTGGCTGGCCGTGCTGCGCGGCGCCGCCCGCGTGGTGATCGGCACCCGAAGCGCCGTGTTCGCCCCGGTGGCCGACCTCGGTTTGGTGGTCGTCTGGGACGACGGCGACGACACGCTGGCCGAGCCGCGGGCACCGTATCCGCACGCCCGGGAAGTCGCGATGCTGCGGGCACATCAGCTGCGCTGCGCGGCACTGATCGGCGGCTACGCCCGCACCGCCGAGGCCCAGGCCCTGGTGTGCAGCGGCTGGGCGCACGATCTGGTGGCCGCCCGGCCGGTCGTGCGCTCCCAGGCACCGAGGGTGATCGCGCTCGACGACAGCGGCTACGCGGACGCCCGCGACCCGGCCGCGCGCACCGCGCGGCTGCCGTCGATCGCCCTGCGGGCCGCGCGCACAGCGCTGGAAGCCGGCGCGCCGGTACTGGTTCAGGTGCCGCGGCGCGGCTACGTGCCTGCGCTGGCCTGCTCGCGGTGCCGGACCATCGCCCGGTGCCGGCACTGCACCGGCCCGCTGTCGCTTCCCGGCGCCGACGCCGCGGGTGCGGTGTGCCGCTGGTGCGGCCGGATCGACACGACGCTCAAATGTGTGCGCTGCGGCGCCGGCGCAGTGCGCGCGGTGGTCGTCGGCGCTCGGCGCACCGCCGAGGAGCTGGGGCGCGCGTTTCCCGGCACGCCGGTGGTCACGTCGGGCGGAGACAGCATGGTCCGCGAGGTCGACGGACGCCCCGCACTCGTCGTCGCGACCCCGGGTGCCGAGCCCCTGGCCCGCGGCGGATATGGCGCGGCGCTGTTGCTGGACAGCTGGGCGCTACTGGGCCGGCAGGATCTGCGGGCCGCCGAGGACGCTCTGCGACGCTGGCTGGCGGCGGCGGCTCTGGTCCGCAGCCGCGGCGACGGCGGGGTGGTCGCGGTGGTCGCCGATTCGGCGATCCCGACCGTGCAGGCGCTCGTCAGGTGGGACCCGGTCGGCCACGCTGACGCCGAATTGCGGGCCCGTACCGAAGTGGGTCTGCCGCCGAGTGTGCACATCGCCGCACTCGACGGGTCGCCGCAGGGCGTCGCCGCGCTGCTCGAACAAGCCCAATTGCCGTCGGGCGCAGAGTTGCTCGGGCCGGTCGAGCTACCGGTGGGCGCACGCCGGCCCGCGAGCGTGACGGACGGCGACACCGTCACGCGGATGCTGGTCAGGGTGAGCCGCGACGACGGCTTGGCGCTGGCCGCGGTGCTTCGCCGCGCGGTCGCGGTGACCTCGGCCCGCCATGATCACGAGCCGGTTCGCGTCCAGATCGATCCGCTACACATAGGGTGAGCTCCGGACGCAGGCTGCAAGCGACGGAAGGGGCGCCGATGGGCTGGGGCCGCCGCGTCGCTGCGCTGGGAATTTCGTTGGTGCTCATTGCCAGCGGATTGTTCTGGCCGGTGGTGTTCACGGGGCTGTCGCAAGGCGCGAACACGTCCGATCCGGTGTGGTTCTCCCATTACCAGGCTCACTACGTCGTCACGGCCGACGGTCGCGTCGAGGTCGCCGAGACCATCAACGCCCAGTTCCCGGGCGGCAAGCACGGCCTGTTCGAGTTCTGGGACGTCGCAGCTCCGCATGATCCGCACGTGCGGATGATCCCGACCGTGACGGAGGTGACCGTCGACGGCCAGCCCGCACCGTATGAGCTGCTGTGGGACAGCAGCCGCCGGTTCCTCACCGCGAAGATCGGCGAACCCAGCCGGTACTTGTCCACGGGCGCCCACGAGTTCGTCATCCGCTCCGTCGTCCCGAACGGTCTCGCGCCATCACAGGTCGGAGACCACCTCGAGTTCGCGTCATCGACGCGCGCAACAAGCGAAACTTCTGATGCCCTTTCGGTTTTCTATTGGTTTCTGGTGAAGAGCTGGAACAACTCGATCCGCCGTGCCGATGTGTCGGTGACGCTGCCGGCCGCGGTGACAGGCGTCCAGTGCTCGATGGGCTTCGGCAGGGGCGACCCTTGCCCCGCCCCGGTTCTCGGCGGGAACCGCATCGACATGACGATGTACAACATGGCGCCGCACACTCCGGTAACCGTGCGCGCCGGCGTCGACATCGCCACCCCGCCGCGCGACGAACTGCCGTGGTCGTGGCGCTTCGACCGGATGCTGGGGCGGTCGGTCACCAAGGTGCTGGCGATCCTCGGCCTCTCGGTGGCTGCCGGGGCGCTCGGGTATGCGTGGTGGCGCACCACGGTCGAGCGCGAGCCCGGCTTTCCACTGCAGTACGCGCCCCCGCCCGGCCTCGGGCCCGTGCAGTGTGAATACATCCGCACCGAAGCGGTGCCGCGCAATGGGCTGACCGCCACGCTCTTCTATCTGGCCGAGCGTGGTCTGGTGTCACTGACCCAGCGTGGCGACAGGCACTGGACGGTCCGCGGCCTCGCCGCAAAGAGCGCATGGGCGTCGGTCGATCCGGTCAGCCGCGCGGTGGGGCAAGCCCTGAAAGTCGACGACGCAGGCGAGGAGTTCGAAGCCAAGAAGACCGCGACGTCCGGAAAGCGGTTGTCGGCGGCCAAGACTGACATGGCCGAAGCCGTCAAGAAGTGGGCCACGAGCGAAGGCCTGATCGTCACCAAGAAATCCGAGCAGTGGGTGCGCTTCGCCAACCTGCTCTCCGCGGTCTTCGCGGTGTGCGGGTTCATCACCTGGGGCTTCACCATCACGCTGTGGGGACTGCCGTTCGCGGTGTTCTTCCTGGCCACAGCTCGGTCCTGGGCCGACGGCGTCGGCACTCGACGCACCGCCGCCGGCCGCGAATTGTGGTCTCGGATCGGCGTATTCCACCGGGTGCTGACCACCGACTCCGCGGAGGCGCGCTTCGACTTCGGCGCACGCAGGGATCTGTACAGCGCCTATGTCCCGTTCGCGGTGGCGGCCGGCGCGGCGGCGCTGTGGGCGAAGAAGTATGAAGCGGCCACGGGAATGCCTGCGCCGCAACCGGATTGGTATCACAGCAGCACGCCGTGGGTGTACGGCGCGGTCGGTAGCTCCAGCGGCCCGGATTTCGACAGCTTCGAGTCGACGTTGTCGTCGTCGATCGGCGCGTACTCCGCGTCGCAGTCGTCGTCGTCTTCGTCGAGCAGCAGTGGCGGTTTCAGTGGCGGCGGCGGCTTCGGCGGTGGTGGAGGAGGAGGCGGTTCCTGGTGACCTGGTTGCTGATCCTGCTGGTGGTGCTCGCCGTCGCGGTGCTGATCGTGTTCGTGGTCGGCTACAACAAGGTTCGCGGCGCCGACGTCCGGGTGGACGAGGCACTCGGGGGCATCGACGTCCAATTGACCCGCCGGGCGTCGCTGATACCGAGCCTGGTGCATACCGTCCAATCGTTCGCGGCCCACGAGCGCGCGATCCTGGACAACGTGACCGCCGCACAGGCGGCGCTGACCAGTGCCACCACCGGTAAGTCGGTAGCACAGCGCAGCGCGGCCGAGCAGCAGCTGGATTCCGCGGTCGGCCAGGTGCTCGCGCTGGGTCAGAAGTACCCGAACCTCAATTCGTCGGCGAATTTCCTTGATCTGCAACGGAATCTGGCCGACACAGAGGACAAGCTGGCATTCGCCCGTCAGTACTACAACGACGCGGTCGCCACCAACAACAGGCTGGTGACCACGATCCCCTGGATGTTCGTCGCGGGCGCGGCCGGGGTGCGCGAACGCGAGTACTACCAGGTGCCGCGATGAGCCGCTTGCGCGAAGAGAACGGTGCGCGATGAGCCGCTTGCGCGAAGGGAAGGGTTCGCGATGAGCCGCTTGCGCGAAGAGAAGGATTCACAGTAGTGCGACTGGTCTTCGCCGGCACCCCGGAAGCCGCCTTGCCCTCGCTGCGTCGGCTGATCGCGTCGCCGCGCCACGACGTGGTGGCCGTGCTGACCCGACCCGACGCGGTCTCCGGCCGGCGCGGCAAGCCCACCCCATCGCCGGTGGCGCGGCTGGCCCGCGACCAGGGCATCCCGGTGCTCACGCCGCGGCGCCCGAACTCCGACGAATTCGTCGAAGAGCTGGCCGCATTGGCGCCCGACTGCTGCCCGGTGGTGGCGTACGGTGCGCTGCTCGGCGACGCGCTGCTGGCGATCCCCCCGCACGGCTGGGTGAATCTGCATTTCTCGCTGCTGCCGGCGTGGCGGGGTGCGGCGCCCGTGCAGGCCGCGATCGCCGCCGGTGACACCGTGACCGGTGCGACGACGTTCCGCATCGTGCGCGAGCTGGACAGCGGGCCGGTGTACGGCGTGGTCACCGAAGCCATCAAGCCTGATGACACCGCAGGCGAACTGCTGCAACGCCTTTCGGTATCCGGAGCGGCGCTGCTGGAGTCGACCCTGGACGGCATCGCCGACGGCACGCTGGTCGCCGTGCCGCAACCTTCGGACGGGGTCAGCATCGCCCCCAAGGTGACCGTCGAGGACGCCCGCGTGCGGTGGGAACTGCCCGCACAGGCCGTCGAGCGCAAAATACGCGCGGTCACGCCGAACCCGGGCGCGTGGACCGTCGTCGCGGACATCCGGCTGAAGATCGGCCCGGTCACCGTGGACGAGCAGGCCGATCCGCTGCAACCGGGACAGCTGCAGGTGAGCCGCCACGGCGTGCGCGTCGGCACCGGCTCGGTGCCGGTACTGCTCGGCCAGGTGCAGCCGCCCGGCAAGAAGCCGATGCCCGCGGCCGACTGGGCCCGCGGCGCACGCCTGCCCGACTCGGCGCGCGCATCATGACCGCGCCACGCCGTAAACCGCCGCGCCGGGCCCGCACATCGACGCCGCGCCGCAAACCGCTGGATCCGGCTCGCCGCGCCGCATTCGACGTTCTGCGGGCGGTGTCCGAGCGCGACGCGTACGCGAACCTCGCGCTGCCCGCGCTTCTGAATGAACGCGGCATCACCGGCCGCGACGCCGCTTTCGCCACCGAGCTGGCCTACGGCGCGTGCCGCATGCGGGGTCTGCTGGACGCGGTCATCGCCGCGGCCGCCGACCGGCCGCCCGAGCGTATCGACCCCGTCCTCCTCGACCTGCTGCGGCTCGGCGCGTACCAACTACTGCACACGCGCGTCGACACCCACGCCGCGGTGTCCACCACCGTCGAGCAGGCGGGCGTCGAATTCGATTCGGCCAGAGCGGGTTTCGTCAACGCGGTGCTGCGCACCATCGCCGCCAAGGACGAGCAGACATGGGTGGCCGAGCTGGCTCCGGACGCCACTACCGACCCGGTCGGGCACATCGCGTTCGTGCACGCTCACCCGCGCTGGATCGCTCAGGCCTTCGCCGACGCGCTGGGCCGCGACGCCGGCGAACTCGACGCACTGCTGGCCAGCGACAACGCCCGACCGGCGGTGCACCTGGCGGCGCGTCCCGGTGTCATCACCGCCGCCGCGCTCGCCGACGCGGTGGGCGGCACGGTCGGCCGCTACTCGCCGTATGCGGTGTACCTGAGCGGCGGGGATCCCGGTCGGCTGCGACCGGTGCGCGAGGGCCAGTCGCTGGTGCAGGACGAAGGCAGCCAGCTGGTGGCGCGGGCGCTTGCGCTCGCGGAACTCGACGGCGACGACGGCGGGCGCTGGCTGGATTTGTGCGCAGGACCCGGCGGCAAGACGGCGCTGCTGGCGGCCCTCGGCGCGCCATCCGGTGCCCGGGTCACCGCGGTGGAACCCGCGCCGCGCCGGGCCGATCTGGTCGAACAGAACACTCGCGGCCTCGACGTCGACGTGCTGCGTGTCGACGGCCGAAACACCGGATTGGCAACGGGCTTCGACCGCGTACTCGTCGACGCGCCGTGCACCGGGCTGGGCGCATTGCGGCGGCGGCCCGAAGCCCGGTGGCGACGCGGCCCCGGCGACGTACCGCAGCTGGCCAAGCTGCAGCGCGATCTGTTGGCCTCGGCAATCGAGCTGACCCGCCCCGGCGGCGTGGTGCTCTACGCCACCTGCTCGCCGCACCTGGCCGAGACCGTCGGCGTCGTCGCCCACGCGCTCCGCCGCCACCCGGTGACGGCGCTGGACAGCCGGCCGTTATTCGAGCCGGCCGACCGGCTGGGCGACGGGCCACATGTGCAGCTGTGGCCACACCGGCACGGCACCGACGCGATGTTCGCCGCTGCACTGCGCAAATTAGGCTGAGGCCATGGCCGCACCGCTGATCGCGCCGTCGATCCTCGCCGCCGACTTCGCCCGCCTCGCCGACGAGGCCGCGGCTGTCGCCGGCGCCGACTGGCTGCACGTGGACGTGATGGACAACCACTTCGTGCCCAACCTGACCATCGGTCTGCCGGTCGTCGAAAGCCTGCTGGCGGTCACCGACATCCCGATGGACTGCCACCTGATGATCGAGAACCCCGAACGCTGGGCTCCGCCGTACGCCGAGGCCGGCGCCTACAACGTCACGTTCCATGCGGAGGCCACCGACAATCCCGTCGCCGTGGCGCGCGACATCCGCGCCGCCGGGGCAAAGGCCGGACTGTCCGTCAAGCCCGGCACCCCGCTGGAGCCGTACCTGGAAATCCTTCGCGAGTTCGACACGCTGCTGATCATGTCCGTGGAGCCGGGATTCGGTGGCCAGCAGTTCATTCCCGAGGTGCTGGCCAAGGTGGGCACCGCGCGCCGGCTCGTCGACTCCGGAGAGCTGACCATCCTGGTCGAAATAGACGGCGGCATCAACGAGGACACGATCGAGGAGGCGGCGCTGGCCGGAGTCGACTGCTTTGTCGCCGGCTCGGCGGTGTACGGCGCCGACGATCCCGCCGCCGCTGTGGAAGCGTTACGCCGCCAGGCTGCCAACGCGTCGCAGCACCTGAGGCTGTGACGGCTTACGACGACGCGATGCGGCTGGCGATCGAGCACGCCGCGTCGGTGAAGGGTGCGACGTACCCGAATCCGCCTGTCGGTGCGGTGATCCTGGACGCCGGCGGCGAGGTGGTCGGAGTCGGCGGAACCGAGCCCACCGGCGGTCCGCACGCTGAGGTGGTGGCGCTGCGCAGGGCCGGTCAGCTCGCGAAGGGCGGCACCGCCGTGGTGACGCTCGAGCCGTGCAATCACCACGGTCGCACTCCGCCGTGTGTGGATACGCTTGTGGCCGCTGGTATTTCGACGGTGGTGTACGCCGTGGCCGACCCGAACCCGCTGGCAGCCGGGGGAGGGGCGCGGCTGCGCGACAGCGGTGTCGAAGTGGTCGGCGGCGTTCTCGCCGACGAGATCGCGCGCGGCACGCTGCGGGAGTGGCTGCACAAGCAGCGCACTGGAACACCGCATGTCACATGGAAATTCGCGGGCAGTGTCGACGGGCGCAGCGCGGCTGCCGACGGAACCAGCCAGTGGATCACCAGCGAGGCGGCGCGAGCCGACGTGCATCGCCGCCGCGCGGTGGCCGACGCAATCGTGGTGGGGACCGGCACGGTGATCGCCGACGACCCGGCGCTCACGGCCAGGCTGCCCGACGGCAGCCTGGCCGCCCGCCAGCCGCTGCGCGTCGTGGTAGGCGAACGCGAAATATCGCCTGAGGCTAGGGTTCTCAACGACGACTCGCGGACGATGCTGATCCGTACGCGTGATCCTGGGGAAGTGATCAAGGCGCTGGCGGACCGCACCGACGTGATCCTGGAAGGCGGCCCGACGCTGGCCGGGGCGTTCCTGCGGGCGGGACTGGTCGACCGAATCCTTGCCTACGTAGCGCCGATCCTGCTGGGTGGGCCGGTCACCGTGGTCGACGACGTCGGAGTGTCGACCATCGGTAAGGCGCTGCGGTGGAAGTTCGACGGCGTCGAACGGATCGGCCCTGATCTGCTGCTGAGTCTGGTGCCGGGGTAACGCCGGCTAATCGTCGAGCTCTTTGTGCTCGATGATCTCGCGAATGCCGTTGGAGCCCAAGCGTTCCCGGAACTGCTGCACGGTGTAGCCGATGACGGCTGCGTCACTGCGGGCGCGGACCGTCGCCGAGCGGGGCAGCCCGAACAGCGGGCCCATTTCGCCGAAGTAGTCGCCCGGCCCGGCGACCTTCAGCACTTCCTCACCGCCACTAGCCAATTCGCGGAGGATTCCGACCTCGCCCTGTGACACCACGTAGATGCAGTCACCCATCGTGCCCTGCTCGAACAGCACGTCACCCGGCTCGAGCTTCACCGTCTGCGGCGCATGGTTCGAATGGGGCATGTGCGGAACCAGCTCCACCACCTGGTCCGCCAGCGGCAGAATGCGGGTGTCGTGGGTGGCCACCACGACGACGCGATCGCCGGACGCCAATTCCCGCAGCAGCCGCAGCACCTCCTCCACCTGGATGAAGTCCAGATGGGCGGTCGGCTCGTCGGCCAGCAGCAGCGGCGGGTCCAACGCGATCGCCCGCGCCACCGCGACCCGCTGCTGCTGGCCGCCGGACATGTCGCCGGGCCGGTGGCGCATCCGCTCGGACAGCCCCACGCGGGTGAGCAGTTCCTCGGCCCGCTGGCGGGCGGCGTGCCGGGACATGCCGGCTGCGCGCATCGGGACCATCACGTTTTCCAGCGCGGTCAGGCTCGGCACCAGATTGAACGCCTGGAACACGATGCCCACGGTGTTACGCCGGTACTCGGCCAGCCTGCGCCGGTCGATCTTGGTCAAGTCGATGTCGCCGAACTCGATCCGGCCCGCGGCCGGTTTCAGGATGCCGCCGAGGCATGACAGCAGCGTCGTCTTCCCGCAGCCGCTGGGCCCCAGCAGAATCGCCAACGAGCCGGCACTCACCTCGAGGTTCAGCCCGTCGATCGGGCGCACCGCATATTCGCCGCTGGCGTACTCGACGACCAGGTCCTTGATCCGCAGATCCGCCATGGGTTACGGCCCCCCGAATGCCAGCGCAGGGTCGACGGTCACGGCGCGCCGCAATCCTGCAACGCTCGCCAGCAGGCCGATCACCACCGCGATCGCCGGCAGCAGCACGAACGCCGCGATCGGAATGTCCACTCGCATCGGAAACAATGGCCCGAGCAGCACGGACGGCACGCCACCGAGCAGTGCCGCCAGCACCGCGACCACCACCGCCTGCAGCGCGAGCCCCGCGATGATCGACCTTGTCGCCACTCCGACGGCCTTGAACACCGCGAAGTCGCGGATCCGCTCGAGCACCGACACGTAGATCATCGAGCCGACGATCATGGCCGCCACCACCCACAGCAACCCGGCCATCAGCGTCATCGCCCGCCGTGCACCGCTTAGCGGCCGTACCAGATCGTCGATGGCTCCGGCGCGGTCGACGACGCGGTAGCCGTCGGGCGGCCGTATCCCGTTGCCGCGGATGCCGATCGACGAGATCAGCGGCTGTCCGGAGAACAGCAACTGCTGGGCGCCCTGCACGGTCAGGAACACGTTGGCCTGGCCTGCCAGCACCGTCGAATCGTCGACCAGTCCCACGATTCGCATTGTGCGCGAGCCGATTTCGAGATCCCGGCCCACACCTCGACCCATGGTCGACGACACCGCGATCTCACCGGGCGTCGCGGGCGTCCGGCCTGCCGAGACCGCCGGCATCCCGGGGCCGCCCTGCGGCGCGCCGAACACCGCCGAACACGTTGACGTTGCGGGGGCTGCGGTCGGCCGCGACGGTCGTGCTGCCATACACCATCGGCACCGCCAGCGTGACACCCGGAAGTCGCGCCGCGCGCTGCAATTCCGCCGGCGGAAACGGCGACGAACCGATGAACGGCCCCGCCGCGCCCGACTTGATCAGGTAGCCGTCGAGCCCTAGGGAGTCGACGGTGCGGGACGCCTCGACCCGAAATCCGTTGGCAAGTCCGGTGAGAACGAGCGTCATCGCGAACACCAATCCGGTTCCCACGATCGCGATGACGAATCGTCGCTTGCGCCATTGCAGGTCGCGCAGCGCCGCCGTCAACACGGCGTCGCCCCGCCCATCCTCGGCATGGTGGCGACGTTACCCACCGCCGCTGCTATTGGGAAAACGCCTCCACCAATTTCGAGCAGAACGCAGGCAGGTCATCGGGTTTGCGGCTGGAGATCAGTGTGTTGCCGCGGCGGTCGTCAACCACCACTTCCTCGTCCACCCAGTTGCCGCCGGCGTTGCGGATGTCGGTCTGCAGGCTCGGCCAAGAGGTGATGGTCCGGCCCCGCACGACGTCCGCCTCCACCAATGTCCACGGGCCGTGGCAGATCACGGCCACCGGCTTGCCCGCGTCGAAGAAGCTTTTGACGAATTCGACCGCGGCGGAATTCATGCGCAGGAAGTCCGGATTGGCCACTCCGCCCGGTAGCACCAGACCGGCGTAGTCGTCGGCGCTGACGTCAGCGGCGGCCTTCTCGGCGTCGAACGTGTCGGCTTTGTCGAGGTGGTTGAACGCCTGCACTTTGCCGACTTCGGTGGACACCAGCTCCGGGGTGCCGCCGGCTTCTTTGACTGCCTTCCACGGCTCCGTGAGCTCGACTTGCTCGACGCCTTCGGGCGCCACCAGAAATGCGACCTTCTTACCGTCAAGACTCATGATGTGCCTCCCGTCGTCGAAAGTTTTTCCACGATCGGATACCCATGACGGGTAGAGGCAATCAGCGGCAATCAGCGGCAGATCGAAGCGGTCACCCGTGCCGCAGGCCGGGGATGAGCATCGGCACCCGTGTGCGGTAGTCGGCGTACTGCTCGCCGAACGTGCGGACCAGGTCGCGCTCCTCGAACTGGATGGCCACCAGGATGTAGCCGGTGGTGGCGATGGCGAAGATGAGGTGGCCCAGCGTCATCGTCGGAGTCACCCAAAATGCGATCAGGAACCCGAGGTACAACGGGTGGCGGATCACGCGGTAAAAGGCCGGTGTCACAAACGAATACGGCTGCGGTTGCCGGTTCTTCAGCCGCATGAACACCTGCCGCAGACCGAACAGGTCGAAGTGGTTGATCAAGAAGGTGCTGGTGAAGGCGATCACCCAGCCCGACAAACCCGCTGCGATCAAGATGCCCCGCCACGGCTGCGTGGTGACGTCCCACAGCGTCGGGGTGATCGGCCACCAGAACACGATCAGCGCTGCAAGGCACACGCTGGACATCCACACGTACGTCGACCGCTCGAGTGAGGGCGGCACAAAGCGGGTGATCCACCGCTTGAAGCCGGCGCGGGCCATGCCGCTGTGCTGAACCGCGAACAGCATCAGCAGTGCGGCGTCGACGAGCACGGCCGTCGCGGTCAGGCTGCCGTCGCCGAGTCCGCCACGGTTGATGGTCTTGGGCACGAATCCCGCGTCGGCGACGAACGCGATCGCGTAGACGAACACGACGACGAACAGAACGTATGCCGCGACGCCGTAGGTGAGGGCGAGAATTCCCGCGCTGCGGGAGCGGGTGGTTTTCGCAGAGTCGGTCACGTGAGCCTCCTGGTTCGCTTAGTACACGTCAGGAAGCTTCCTCCGGTTCAGCGGCAGCAACATGAGGCAAATGCCCCATGTTGCGGGTTCAGTGCCGAGAAGCGAGCGGTTCGGCATGCTCCGCGGGTGCTGCGCCGTCGTCGGGGTGGGCGGCCCGACCCGCGATGAACAACCCGAGCACCGCGCCGACCACACAGACGATCGCGGTGACCGTGAAGATTTCGCCGTACTCCTGGGCGTAGGACTCCCGGTAGTTGGTGGCGATCTGGTTGGCGACGTCCAGCGCGTTGCGGCTGTGCGACCGCGGCTTGGTTTGCAGGATCTGCTGGAATCGGTAAAGCCCCCACGCCGACAGCGCTGCGACACCCACCAGCATGCCGATCATCCGGGTCACCACCACCGCGGACGACGCGATGCCGTGCTGGGCCGGCGGCACCACGCGCAGCGCCGCCGAGGTAAGCGGTCCGATGACCAAGCCAAGGCCCAAACCAGCCAGCGCCAAGTCGGTGTCGAACGTCGGCAATGTGAACAGCCCGAGGTCGTGGCGCTTGGTCAACACGTCGACGTTCCAGAACGAGATCAGCCAGTACGCCCCCGCAGCGATCAGCAGCCCGGCGAACGCGATCACCCGGTCGCCGATTCGGGTGGCCAACCACCCGCCCAGCAGCGCGCCGATGGGCAGCGCGATCAAAAACCGCAGCAGCAGCATGGCGGCCTCGTTCTGGCTCATGAACAGCACGCCCTGGCCGAACAGCTCGACGTCCACCAGCGTCACCATCAACGCCGCCCCCGCGCATGCCGAGGCGCCGAGTGCGAACAAGAACGGCCGGAACTGTACGCCGGCGGGCTCGATCAACCGGGTGCGGGCGAACCGCTCCCAAATCGCGAACGCCAGAGCCGCTACCAGCGCCGCGCACAGCACCGGAAGACCCCAGTCGGGCAGCACCTGCTTGCCGTCCGGTCGCGGGTTGTAGAGACCAAGGACGGCCAGGCCCAGCGCGATGGCCAGCAGCACGCCGCCGACGACGTCGACACGTTCGGGCGGTCCGTCGGAGCGTTCGTGCGAGGGCAGGTTGAAGTGGATGAGCACCATCGCGATCGCGACGAGCGGCACGTTGATCCAGAACACGTCGCGCCAGCTGTTCAGCAGCCAGACGATGAAGATGCCGTAGAGCGGCCCGAGCACGCTGCCCAGTTCCTGCGCGGCGCCGATCCCGCCCAGCACCGCCGCGCGGCTGCGCTGGGCCCACAGGTCGGCGGCGAGCGCGAAAGTGACCGGCAGCAGCGCACCGCTGGCCGTGCCCTGGATGACCCGGCCGATCACCAACATCGTCAGGTCGCTGGACATGGCGGTGACCACGGATCCGGCCGCGAAGGCGACCAGGCTGAGCTGCAGCAGCAGCTTGCGCCCGAACCGGTCGGACGCCCGGCCCAGCAGCGGCATGGCTGCGATGTAGCCGAGCAGGTACCAGGTGATGATCGGGGTGACCCGCTGCACCTCGTTCACGCCGATGCCGACGTCGCCCATGATGTCGCGCATGATCGTGACGACGACGTAGGTGTCGAGCGCGCCGAGCAGCACCGCGAGGCTGCCCGCACTGATGGCGACCGCGCGGTGGGGTCCGGTCCGCGGCGCAGCGGTGGAGGTGTTCGTGGTCGGGTCTGGGACTTCGGCGTTCGGGGTTTCGGCGCTCATCACACCGGCGGCTTCTCGACCGTGACCGGCTCGTTCCACTTGGACAGTGTCATCTGGATGCTGTTGCCCTGGCTCAGCTCCAGCTTCGCCTGGACCAGGTCATGGTTGCCGTCTTCGCGGATCCACGCGGTGCCCGGCACCGGCTCCGACGAGACCTTCGGCGCGAGCTTGTCGACGGCGTCCGGGCTGACCTTGCCGGTCACCTTGACGGTCTGGACCCCGTTGATCGTCTCGCGGCCCTCGGCCTTGGCGTCGCTGAAGTTCGACAGGATGTTCGCCAGCCCGGTTTCCGGATTGAGGATCAACGACACGTCGTAGGTGTTCGCGGCGGCGCCGAAATCGTTCCATTGGCCCGGGTCCAGTGCGGCGTAGAGCGTGCCGTCGAACACGACGAAGTCGGCCTCGGCCTCGCTGTCGGCCACCACGAGACGGGTCTTGCCCTTTGCTGCGACGGCCGGCGAGTTGGTCAGGTCACCACTGAGCGACTTGATGGGCAATCCCTTGATCTTGCCGGTGACCACGATCTCCAGGTGGGCGCTCTTCAGATCGCGGGTGGTCTGCGCGGACTGCTTGAGCAGCGTGGTGGCGTCCGGCAACGGGGCGCCGGAGTTTTCGTCCTTGTCCTTCGAGCACCCCGCCACAAGTGAGGTTGTGACGGCCACGGTGGCGAGCAGGGCTGCGATACTTCGACGTCCGAACGGCATGACTTGCATCGTAGAGGGTGGCGCAGACAACTCGAGTTTGCGCACTAGCCTGTGCTGGTGTTCACCGGCATCGTCGAAGAGGTCGGGCGCGTCGTCGAGAAGTCGGAGCTCTCGGACGCTGTCCGGCTCAGAATCCACGGTCCCGTCGTCACCAGCGACGCCTCGCCGGGCGACTCGATCGCGGTCAACGGCGTGTGCCTGACGGTGGTGCAGGTGTTGCCCGGCGGCGAGTTCACCACCGACGTGATGGCCGAGACCCTGAACCGATCGACTTTGCGGCACGTGGGCGAACGCCCCGAGGTGAACCTCGAGCGGGCTGTCACCGTGGACAAGCGGCTGGGCGGTCACATCGTCCAGGGCCACGTCGACGGCACCGGCCGTGTGATTTCGCGCACTCCTTCCCAGCACTGGGAAGTGGTGCGGATCGCGCTGCCCGCCCAGCTTGCCCGCTATGTCGTGGAGAAAGGGTCGATCGCCGTCGACGGCGTCAGCCTCACGGTCTCCGGGTTGGGTAACGATGCAGGTCAGGACTGGTTCGAAGTATCGCTGATCCCGACGACGCTGTCGCAGACCACGCTCGGAGGCGTCGCGGTCGGCGGCGAGGTCAATCTGGAAGTCGACGTCATTGCGAAGTACGTCGACCGCCTCCTACGAGACAAATAGCCACTTCCTTTCGAAAACACGCCGATGTATTCGCCATCGACTTATAGCGCATTCGCGAAGAACAACAGCACCGTCTTGGCCGCCCGCATAAGCGACGCTAAGAGGTCAAGGCTGCGATGACCCGCATCGCCAAGCGCCTGGGAACGCGCGGCATCAGGGACGAGCAGCTGAAAACGCTCGCCCATTTCCGCGCCGCTTCGACGCGCTGCGCAGCTTGACGCCGCCTCGACGCGCTGCCCAGCTTGACGAAGAGATCGACGCGACCGAGGAAACGCTCGCGGATTTCGATTCACACATTGGGACGTGCGGGAAGATGCCGGCTCAGGCGAAGACAACCGTGTGATGCAGCGTCTGCCGCGCATGTCGCGTGATGGCGGCAGACAACAACAACTTGGAGACCCGGCACATCCCTACCCGAGTGAACACGGCTGCGTCGATGCCCTTCGACCCCGAGCAGCTGCGATCTGTGCACGCCGAGCTCACCGGGGCGAGAGCCGCCGAATCGAGGCACGAGCATTCAACACCGCCGACTCGCTGCTGGCGAGTCAGCTGTTCCTTACAGTGCTTGGGCCGCAACATGGAGTCCGTCTATCTGTTCCGGCTGCAAACTTTTCAAGCGGAATTCGCCAGCGCTCGCATACATAAAGCACACAAGCATTTCCGGCAGCCCGCGATCGTCGCGGAAGGCGTGCTCAAACCCGAGCTCACCATCGACCGGGTGATTGCCACGGCGGTCAAATCGCGGCCTAGGTGCCTAGGTTGCGGGGAGATTGATTCGTTCTGGTGTTTCAAGAACATTTTGTGTCGAACATGACAACATGGCGCAGCAACAGGTGAAACCAGCGGAAGTATTCGAAGGACTGATCGACCTGGTCAGAGCTTCGTTTCGGTGGGCAGTACTGGTAGCAGCAATCGCGGTAGGTACTTGCCTCGGCATCGTCCTCTTTGTCCTCATTGCCGTGAACGTCATAGGGAACGAGATTCAGAACGTCCACATTGACCGCTACCCCCCGGCCACGCAGACCTCGACGCCTTAATTTGGCTGGGATTGGATTCCGCTGCAATATCCGGAGGCCGGGATCGATCAGGTCGCGTCGGCGCAATTTTCCCCTCCTCCAACCCGGCCCGCCACCCCCCAAGCGGTTGCGCCGTTCCACCGAGGCCAAGTGACGGAAGACCCCGACATGTCGTCCGCGGGTGGCGGCGGCTGCGACTGGGAGGGCGACCGTCGCCACCACGGCTCGCACACTGAGGCCGGTGGGGATGACAGCGACAGTGCCGGGGAGATGTTCGTATGAGAGGCTTGTCAGCTATATGACCACCGCCACCATGAGGCGTTCGAAATGCACTATGGCATCCGGCGTCTTCTTCCTATTCGTTTCGGTTCCGCACACTCGGACAGTGATGGCTTCATCGCTGAGCTTCAAGCCGACGGCGTGTCCATACTCGGGCTAGCCGTCCCGGCCTGATACATCCAGGCTGGCTACACACCATTTGCATGCAACTGCGCAGCGGAGCGTCACCGGACACCGCCGCAGACGCATCTGGCATTGGCCAAATCTATGCATGGAAGCACCAGCTTGTGACATTCCAACACAATCTGTGTCCGGACACACTGCAGTAAGCCTGCCGTTTGAGCCATAGGTCCGGGACGGTCCGGCCGCGCCCGGCGAGCCGTCTGAGCGAACCTTTGACGCGGTGCGGCTGGCGCAGATTATCGGCAAAAGTCCCAATTCGCGGTGCCCTCTCGCTATGCTTTCCACTTAGTAGATTGATGCCCGCTTGTACAGGGGGAGGGCATGTTTCGAGTTCTAGTCGCCGCCGCCGCCATCGCAGCGGCAACCATTGGAACCTGCTCATCTGCTAATGCTGACGCCGGGTCAGTGGCAAACAGTGGCTGGCCAACCTCGCCGATTCCATTCATGCAGTGTCCGGCTGGTAGCTACGAGGCGGCTAGTGGGGATTGCGTCCCAGGTCCGGACAGTTCGACATCCAATGTGACTGCCATCTGCAAAGACGGCAGTAACTCGCACAGTGAAACGAGGAGCGGTACTTGCTCACGCCACGGTGGCGTACGGCAGTGGTGTCCCTGCAATTTCACAGGTCAGTCCGCCCAGTGGTCGGCAACTGCCCCTAACCCCGGGCGGCCAGCCGACAATAGCCCCGACGCCCGCTTCTACTGGCTGTTGACTGATCCAGACCAAGATTACCCCATGGTCGTATGGAACTTCCCGCTCGTAAAGGCACAAGCGCTGCAAGCATGTCAGCGCATGGATAACGGAATAACGTCATACGCCGCACTCAAGGCGCTCCAAGCGGAGGCTGGGTACACATTTGACGAGGCGAGCAGCATTACCTCAGCGGGCACCGTCATCTACTGCCCAAACCACCAATATGCCCCGTACGGAGACCAAACTCCTCCGTCTTGAGCTTGACCGGCCGCTGCTATCGGTTTGCGTGACCGGCGCGCCATAGAAGCGATGCTTGAGTATCTGCCTCCGGCTACTTACAGATCTCAGCCAGTGCCACGGAAGTTTGCCGGCGCGACCTCGAAGCGGTGCTAGCCCGCGGTCGGCCCGCGCCTACATGACGCCGCGGCGGACTTCGGCCTATACCCGTCAGGAGTCCGCAGCGATCCCCAGTGGTTAGCCGAGGTGCCGCCCTGGTGATGTCGGCCCAGTCCGCTACCGTCGCGTCCATGGACTACCTCCGAATCGGCGAGAACGGATGGGAACAACAGTGCCGCCATTGCGGCGGCTCGGTGGAGTGGCGACATGAGAGGACAACGGAGGGGAGCGGGCAGGACCAAAAGCTGGTTTTCTTTCGTGCGCATTGCGTCAACGGCTGTCGTGCCTACCAACGGACGGGTGACGCGGGATACCCAACCCGGAAGGCGTGGGTTCCCAACAATTGGCCGAACATCTGAGCAAGGACCGGTCGTTGCCGATGTGAACTCTTTCGTGTGACGTAGCCCACGAGGCTTGAGTGCCCACGGGCCTGACCCGATTTCTGCTATCTATGCAGGTCAAGCTCATTCCAGGATACATAGCTGCGGCGCCAGGCGGGAAGTCACAGGGAGGGTACATGGCCGGCTCAGACGTCATTGCGAAGTACGTCGAGAAACTGACCCGCGCCAATCACTAAACTCGACTGCAGCAGCGCCTGCGCGGGGCACTGCGCCGCCGCCCGAAGGAGTTACCGACCATGACCAGGTTGGACAGCATCGAGCGCGCGGTCGCGGACATTGCAGCGGGCAAGGCGGTGATCGTCGTCGACGACGAGGACCGCGAGAACGAGGGCGATCTGATCTTCGCGGCGGAGAAAGCCACCCCGGAGCTGGTCGCGTTCATGGTGCGCTACACGTCCGGTTACCTGTGCGTGCCGTTGGCCGGCGAGATCTGCGACCGCCTCGGCTTGCTGCCGATGTACGCAGTCAACCAAGACAAGCATGGCACCGCCTACACCGTGACCGTCGATGCCAAAAACGGTGTGGGGACCGGGATCTCGGCATCTGACCGGGCCACCACGATGCGCCTGCTGGCCGATCCGTCAAGCGTGGCAAGCGATTTCACCCGCCCCGGGCATGTGGTGCCGTTGCGCGCCAAGGACGGTGGGGTGCTGCGGCGGCCCGGGCACACAGAGGCCGCAGTCGACCTGGCCAAGCTGGCCGGGCTGCAGCCCGCGGGCGCGATCTGCGAGATCGTCAGCCAGAAGGACGAAGGCGCGATGGCGCAGACCGAGGAGCTGCGGGTGTTCGCCGACGACCACGGTCTGGCGCTCATTTCGATCGCCGACCTGATCGAGTGGCGGCGCAAGCACGAGAAGCACGTCGAGCTGATCGCCGAGGCACGCATTCCCACCCGGCACGGCGAATTCCGGGCGGTCGGCTACACGAGCATCTACGACGACGTCGAGCACGTCGCGCTGGTGCGCGGGGACATCGGTGACGGCGAGGACGTGCTGGTGCGGGTGCACTCCGAGTGCCTGACCGGCGATGTGTTCGGCTCGCGCCGCTGCGACTGCGGCCCGCAACTGGACGCGGCGATGGCGATGGTCGCACGTGAAGGCCGCGGCGTGGTGTTGTACATGCGTGGCCACGAGGGCCGCGGCATCGGGCTGATGCACAAGCTGCAGGCCTACCAGTTACAGGACGCCGGTGCCGACACCGTGGACGCGAACCTCGAGTTGGGCCTGCCCGCCGATGCCCGCGACTACGGCCTGGGTGCCCAGATTCTCTACGACCTCGGCGTGCGCTCGATGCGGCTGCTCACCAACAACCCCGCCAAGCGGGTGGGGCTCGACGGGTACGGGCTGCACATCATCGAGCGGGTGCCGCTGCCCGTGCGGGCCAACGCGGAGAACATCCGGTACCTGATCACCAAGCGCGACCGGATGGGTCACGACCTTTCCGGGCTGGACGATTTCGACGCGCTGCCAGGCGAATTCGGCGGAGCCCTGTGAGTGCCTTGTGAGTCCGGCGCACGGCGTGCCGGACATGCCGGCGCTCGATGCGTCGGGTATGCGGCTGGCCATTGTCGCGAGCACCTGGCATCAGAAGATCTGCGATGCGCTGCTGGACAGCGCACGTCGCATGGCGTCGGACGCCGGTGTCCGCAAGCCGACGGTGGTCAGGGTGCTGGGTGCTATCGAAATCCCGGTCGTCGCACAGGAGTTGGCGCGCAATCACGACGCCGTCGTCGCGCTCGGCGTGGTGATCCGTGGGCAGACACCGCATTTCGACTACGTCTGCGACGCGGTCACGCAGGGCTTGACCCGGGTGTCATTGGACGCGGGCACGCCGGTGGCCAACGGCGTGTTGACCTGTGACACCGAGGAGCAGGCGCTGGATCGGGCCGGGTTGCCGTCCTCGGCCGAAGACAAGGGAGCGCAGGCCACGGCGGCGGCGCTGTCGACGGCGCTGACCCTGCGGCAGCTGAGGTCGTGACGGCGCTGAGGTCATGACGGCGTGACCGCGAAGTGGGACCTGCAGGTGCGGCCGCACCTGACCCCGTTGTTCGCCTACGTCGGGGCGGTCGTGATCTTGGCGGCGCACATCGCGGTGGGCGTGCTGTTGAAGATCGGTTCCACCGGGGTGGTGTTCCAAACCGCCGACCAGGTCGCGATCGCAGGGCTCGGCGTGGTGATCGCCGCCGTCGTGCTGTTGTTCGCGCGGCCGCGGCTGCGTGCGGGTGAAGCGGGGCTGGCTGTGCGAAATCTGCTCGGCGAGAAGCTGATTGGCTGGGCCGATGTGGTCGACGTGTCGTTTCCGCCCGGGGCGCGCTGGGCGCGCGTCGACCTGCCCGACGACGAGTACATACCGCTGATGGCGATTCAGGCTGTCGATAAGGAGCGCGCGGTCGCGGCGATGGACGCGGTGCGCGAGATCGTCGCCAAGTACCGGCCCCCGCAGTAGTCGCCGAAACGATATTCCACGCGGTCCCTACTCGCATTTCCCGCGCTCACGGCAGTCTCGGCGCCGGTACTAACCTGGTCAGGTGCCTGATCCCTCGACGTACCGGCCCGCCCCCGGGTCGATCCCCGTCGAACCCGGGGTCTATCGCTTCCGGGACACCCAGGGCCGGGTGATCTACGTCGGCAAGGCGAAAAGCCTGCGCAGCAGGCTGACGTCCTACTTCGCCGACATCACCAGCCTGCCGCCGCGGACCCGGCAGATGGTCACCACCGCGGCGAGCGTCGAGTGGACCGTCGTCACCACCGAGGTCGAGGCGCTTCAGCTCGAGTACAACTGGATCAAGGAGTTCGACCCCCGGTTCAACGTCCGCTACCGCGACGACAAGTCCTATCCGGTGCTCGCGGTCACCCTCAACGAGGAATACCCCCGGCTGATGGTGTACCGCGGGCCTCGCCGCAAAGGCGTTCGCTACTTCGGCCCGTACTCGCATGCCTGGGCGATCCGCGAAACGCTCGATCTGCTCACTCGCGTGTTCCCGGCCCGTACCTGCTCGGCCGGAGTGTTCAAGCGGCACAGGCAGATTGACCGCCCGTGCCTGCTTGGATACATCGACAAGTGCTCGGCGCCGTGCGTGTATCGGGTCAGCGCCGAGGAGCACCGCAAGATCGTGCTGGACTTCTGCGACTTCTTGTCGGGCAAGACCGACCGGATGATCCGCGACATGGAGCAGCGGATGAACGAGGCCGCGGCGGCGCTCGACTTCGAGAGGGCTGCGCGGCTGCGTGACGACGTCTCCGCACTCAAACGGGCGCTGGAGAAACAGGCGGTGGTGTTCGGCGACGGCACCGACGCCGACGTGGTCGCGTTCGCCGACGACGAACTCCAAGCCGCCGTGCAGGTGTTCCACGTTCGCGGTGGCCGGGTGCGCGGGCAGCGCGGCTGGATCGTCGAGAAGGCGTCGGGTCCAGAGGAATCGGCACACAAGGTGCTGGTGGAGCAATTTCTCACGCAGTTCTATGGAGAGCAGGCCGAATTAGACGGCGCGGCAGACGAATACACCAATCCTGTGCCGCGCCAGGTGCTGGTGCCGGTGCTGCCGGACAATGCCGACGAGCTGGCGGAGTGGTTGTCGGCGTTGCGCGGTTCGCGGGTGTCGCTGCGGGTGCCGCAGCGCGGTGACAAGCGAGCGCTGGCCGAAACCGTTGCGCGCAATGCGCAGGAGGCGCTCGCCCAGCACAAGCTGAAGCGGGCCGGTGACTTCAACGCGAGATCCGAAGCGCTGCAGAGCATTCAGGATGCGCTCGGGCTGGCGGAGGCGCCGTTGCGCATCGAGTGCGTGGACGTGAGCCATGTGCAGGGCACCGACGTGGTCGCCTCGCTGGTGGTGTTCGAGGACGGGCTGCCTAAGAAGTCGGACTACCGCCACTTCGCGATCCGGGAGGCGGCCGGCGGCGGGCGCTCCGACGACGTCGCGTCGATTGCCGAGGTAACCCGGCGCCGGTTCCGGCGCCATCTGTCAGAGGCACGCGTCCCGGACACGTCGCGCCGGTTCGCTTATCCGCCAAACCTTTTCGTCGTCGACGGGGGAGCTGCCCAGGTGAACGCGGCCCAGGCGGTGCTCGACGAACTGGGTATCACCGACGTTGCCGTGATCGGTCTGGCCAAGCGTCTCGAAGAGGTGTGGGTGCCGTCGGAACCCGATCCGGTGATCATGCCCCGCAACAGCGAGGGGCTGTTCCTGCTGCAGCGGGTCCGCGACGAGGCGCACCGGTTCGCGATCGCCTACCACCGCAGCAAGCGGTCGAAGCGGATGACGGAATCGGCGCTGGACTCGGTGCGGGGGCTGGGGGAGGCGAGGCGCAAGGCGCTGGTGGCCCACTTCGGTTCGGTGGCCCGGCTCAAGCAGGCGTCGGTCGAGGAGATCACCGCGGTGCCCGGCATCGGGGTGGCGACGGCACGTGCCGTCCTCGAGGCGCTCGGCGCCGACGACGCGAGGAACGAGACGGCAATCGCAGATTCGCCGGGAACCGACGCGGAGCCCGCCACGATGGGCGATGATCGAACCAGGGCATCCGGATGACAGACCAGGGCACAGGCGAAGAGCTGCGAGACACCTCCCGCGACGAGGCTGCGGCGAAGTCAGGGATCGACGTCGTCCTGGTCACCGGGCTCTCGGGTGCAGGGCGTGGCACGGCCGCCAAGGTGCTCGAGGATCTGGGGTGGTACGTCGCGGACAACCTGCCGCCGGAGCTGATCGCGCAGATGGTCGATCTCGGGCTGGCAGCCGGGTCGCGGATCACCCAGCTCGCGGTGGTGCTCGACGTGCGTTCGCGGGGATTCACCGGCGACTTGGAGTGGGTGCGAAAGGATTTGGCGACCCGAGGCATCTGGCCCCAGGTGTTGTTCTTGGAGGCGTCCGACGACATCCTGGTCCGCCGCTACGAGCAGGTGCGGCGCAGCCATCCGCTGCAGGGCGACCAGACGCTGGCCGAGGGCATCGCCGCCGAACGCAGGATGCTGGCCCCACTGCGGGAAGGAGCCGACCTGATCATCGACACCTCTACGCTGTCGGTGCGCGGGCTGCGTGAGAGCATCGAGCGGGCGTTCGGTGGGGAGGCCGTTGCGCACACCAGCGTCACGGTTGAGTCGTTCGGGTTCAAGTACGGGCTGCCGATGGACGCCGACATGGTGATGGACGTCCGTTTCCTGCCGAATCCGCACTGGGTCGACGAACTGCGCCCCCAAACCGGGCAAGCCCCGGCGGTGCGCGAATACGTGTTGGCTCAACCCGGTGCCGAAGAGTTTCTCGACACCTACGATCGACTGCTATCCCTCGTCGTCGAGGGATACCGACGGGAGGGGAAGCGTTACATGACCGTCGCCATCGGCTGCACTGGCGGCAAACACCGGAGTGTCGCGATGGCTGAGGCGCTGGCCGAACGGTTGCAACCGCACGACGAACTGTCGGTGCGCGTGCTGCACCGGGATCTGGGCCGCGAATGAGTCACCGCATCGTCGCGCTCGGTGGCGGGCACGGGTTGTATGCGACGCTGTCCGCCGCGCGCCGGCTGACCCCGCATGTCACCGCTGTGGTCACTGTCGCCGACGACGGCGGTTCGTCGGGCCGGCTGCGCAGTGAGCTGGACGTCGTACCGCCGGGTGACCTCCGAATGGCGTTGGCGGCCCTGGCTTCCGACAGCCGGTACGGGCGGCTGTGGGCCACGATCCTGCAGCACCGGTTCGGTGGCAGCGGCGCGCTCGCCGGTCATCCGATCGGCAATCTGTTGCTTGCTGGGCTCAACGAGGTGCTGGCCGACCCGGTGGCCGCGCTCGACGAACTCGGGCGCATCTTGGGTGTCAAGGGCCGGGTGCTGCCGATGTGCCCGATCGCCCTGCAGATCGAGGCCGACGTCGCCGGGCTGGAGTCCGACCCGAGGATGAGCCGGGTGATCCGCGGCCAGGTCGCCGTGGCGACGACTCCGGGAAAGGTCCGACGCGTTCGGCTGCTGCCCGGCGATCCGCCGGCCACCCGCCAGGCGGTGGATGCGATCCTGGCCGCGGATCTCGTTGTGCTAGGCCCGGGTTCGTGGTTTACCAGCGTGATTCCGCATGTGCTGGTCCCTGGTCTCGCGGCGGCGTTGCAAGCCACCTCGGCGCGTCGGGCGCTGGTGCTGAACCTGGCCGCCGAGCCGGGTGAGACGGCCGGGTTTTCTGCGGAACGGCATCTTCACGTGCTGTCACAGCATGCGCCCGGCTTCCGCGTCGACGAGATCATCGTCGACGCGGAACGCGTCCCCAGCGACCGCGAGCGGGACCAATTGCGGCGCACGGCCACGCTGCTCAACGCGGAAGTAAAGTTTGCTGACGTGGCGCGGCCGGGTACGTCCCTGCACGATCCGGCGAAGTTGGCTGCGGTGTTGGACAGCGTGCGAGTCCGCGCATCAGCGATGCCGATGGCACCCACGGTGCCGACCCCTGCGGCCGGCCGGTTAGAGGGACCGGGAGGTGACGACGCGTGGCGATGACCGCCGAGGTCAAAGACGAGTTGAGCAGGTTGGTCGTCAATTCGGTGAGCGCGCGGAAGGCGGAAGTTGCGGCGCTGCTGCGCTTTGCCGGCGGCCTGCACATCGTGGGCGGCCGGGTGATCGTCGAGGCCGAGGTCGATCTCGGCATCATCGCGCGGCGGCTCCGGAAGGACATCTTCGACCTGTACGGCTACAACGCCGTCGTACATGTGTTGTCCGCCAGCGGAATTCGTAAGAACACCCGTTACGTGGTGCGAGTGGCCAAAGACGGTGAGGCGCTGGCACGCCAGACCGGACTGCTGGATCTGCGCGGCCGGCCGGTGCGGGGGCTGCCGGCGCATGTGGTCGGCGGCAGTGTCGCCGACGCGGAGGCCGCCTGGCGCGGTGCCTTCTTGGCGCACGGCTCGTTGACCGAGCCGGGACGCTCGTCGGCCTTGGAGGTGAGCTGCCCGGGTCCGGAGGCGGCGCTGGCACTCGTCGGTGCGGCGCGGCGGCTGGGAATCAGCGCCAAGGCGCGCGAGGTGCGGGGCAGTGACCGCGTCGTGGTGCGCGACGGCGAGGCGATCGGGGCGTTGCTGACGCGGATGGGTGCGCAGGACAGCAGGCTCACGTGGGAGGAGCGGCGCATGCGCCGCGAAGTCCGGGCGACCGCCAATCGGCTGGCCAACTTCGACGACGCGAACCTGCGGCGGTCGGCACGCGCGGCGGTGGCGGCGGCGGCACGGGTAGAACGGGCGCTGGAGATTCTGGGCGACACGGTGCCGGACCATCTGGCTGCGGCGGGCAAGCTGCGAGTGGAGCATCGACAGGCGTCGTTGGAAGAGCTCGGCCGGCT
The DNA here is from genome assembly GCF_059812765.1 of Mycobacterium sp. NGS39. Taxonomy (NCBI): domain Bacteria; kingdom Bacillati; phylum Actinomycetota; class Actinomycetes; order Mycobacteriales; family Mycobacteriaceae; genus Mycobacterium; species Mycobacterium sp. NGS39. The sequence goes on from NZ_JCALDH010000006.1 coordinate 173,073, forward strand.
CGCCGATCCGCCGATGACGAAAGACGCTGTCGCAGGCCGTATTCGGCGGTTGTTGTCGATGGCCGACAGAAAGGCCAAACAGGACGGCATCCCCGACACCGAGTCGGCGGTGACCCCGGATCTTCTCGAGGACGCATAGTGAAGCAATACCGCCGCGGCGAGCTGACGTTCGACTACCTCGACGAAGGGCCGGCCGACGGTCCGGTGGTGGTGTTGCTGCACGGCTTCCCCCAGTTCAACAGCAGCTGGAACGGGGTGATCGAGCGGCTGACACCGCGCGGCTACCGGTGCATCGCGCCGAACCAGCGTGGCTATTCGCCCGGCGCTCGGCCGCCGCGGCGGCGGGACTATCGCACACCGGAACTGGTCGAGGACGTTCGCGCGCTGATCGACACCGTGGGCGCTAGCCGGGTCCACCTCGTCGGCCACGACTGGGGTGCTCTCGCAGCGTGGGCGACAGCCGCGGAGCACCCTGACCGCCTGGCGTCGCTGTCGATTTTCTCCGTTCCTCATCCGGCCGCCTTCCTGAAGGCATTCGTGACGAGTCGCCAGGGTCTGGCGTCGTGGTACATGTACGTGTTCCAGCTGCCGTGGGCGCCGGAGCGATTGCTGCTCGGCCGCAAGCGTCAGGCCGCCGTGCTGGCGCGGTTCTTGCGACAGGCCGGGCAGACACCCGAAGCAGCTGAGCGGGACGCCAAGGCCATGGCCGAACCCGGCGTGCTTACGGCGGCGCTGAACTGGTATCGGGCGATACCGCTTAACGATTTCCGTGCGACCAATCAGAAGATCTCGGTGCCGACCCTGTACGTCTGGAGCGACGGCGACATCGCTCTCACCGAAAAGCCCGCGCGCGACACCGCCCGATATGTCAGCGGTGATTACCGCTTCGAAGTGCTGAGTGGTGTCTCACATTGGATCCCTGACCAGGAACCGGACAAGGCGGCCGAACTCCTGCTGGAGTGGTTCGAGGCGCATCCCGTCTAGACCGGGGGCTCATTTGGTGATAGTCGGGGCGGCTGCCAATCGGGTGGAGGCGACCGAACCCGGATTGCTTGGACAACTGGTAGCCCGAGGGCTTCCGCACGGATTGCTTATGAGCGCCATTGCCAGGACCTCCGATGCCGGTCACGGGGCGGTACGCGTCGCAATATTGCTCCGAGATGTCGGACGAATCGGGTAGACGTAGTGGCGTGAATATGAACGATCCGACATTGGGAATCGCGTTTCCGCCGGCGAAGCTGCGTTCAGCTGAAACCCAAGCACCGGCGACCGTCAATCCGGGCGTGTGGTCTAAGTACCCCTCAATGTCCGATGTGCGGCTACCCGCAGCAATCCGCCGGTCAGACCTTGCCAAGCTTGCAGCGAAAACGGACTGGCAAAGCGACGATGAGGTTCGACATTTGTTCGTGATGACAATGGCCTGGGGATCGGGCACTACAAACGGTCGGGGTCCGCGATACACCGAAGCGGCCCTCAGTAGTGCGGAAAAACCAGCCCTCGCGGCCCTGCGTGAAGCGCGAATTCGGCTACAGTCCGGCGAGATTGGAGCCGCATACGACTCTGTAGACCGGCTGGAAGGCATCGGGCCAGCATTCCTTACGAAGTGGCTATGGGTTGTCGGCACGACGGTGAAGACTGATCGACACGATGATGTCGTGCCGAAACACAATGGTCGGTATGACTGCACCCCTCTCATTCTCGACAGTCGCGTATGGCGCGGACTTCGTGGCCTCAACTGGGACAGTCGGCGTGCCGCTAACTCAAACCGGTGGAGCGACCGATACGTGGCGTACCTCAAAGCATGTGCAGCATGGGCGTTGCAGCTTAGAGACCAGCTTGGAGGCGAAACGAAGCCCGAAGACATCGAGTACTCACTGTTCATGTGGAACGAATCGAACTGAATCAGGCTGAGCTAGAGCCGTTTTCGAGATCATAACCGGGTGAGTGACTCGTCGAGCTCTGCCGCTACGTCGTCAGGCACGAGCTCCGTTTGATCGATTTGAGGCAACATGCCGACAGCTGCGGTCAGTGCGGCGGCTGCAGGTGCTTCAGCGCGCCAGGAACTTCTCCCGGTCGACGATCGCCCGGTCGATTTCGCCGACAGCAACCTCCTGACCCGAATCGTCGACGGCCCGAACCCGGAAGGTCAGACTCCGGCCGTCAGGCGCGGCAGGCGGCTCGGCGGAGACCTCGATGATCCCGCCCACCTTGGTCGCGCGCCGGTGCTCGACTCGTACCGCGGTCCCGACCGTCGTCTGGGTGGCCGCCGTGAACGGCGCGGACGCCAGGACCGTGGCCGCTTCCAGCCATGCGATCAACCGCGGCGTCGCGAGCACCGGAACGTCGCCGCTACCGACCCGCTCGGCGGTGTCGTCGTCGGTCACTTCGTAGCGCACGTCGACCACGTTAACCAGATCACTGCGGTCACCACCGGCCGCACGGCGAAAAGGCCCTCCCACTAGGCTGGCCGGGAGAAATCATCAGATCAAGGAGACAGACGTGACGGTCCGGATAGGTATCAACGGCTTCGGTCGCATCGGACGCAACTTCTACCGGGCCCTCGAAGCGCAGAAGGCCGAAGGCAAGAGCACCGACCTCGAGGTCGTGGCGGTCAACGACCTCACCGACAACGCCACCTTGGCGCATCTGCTGAAATTCGACTCGATTCTCGGCCGGTTGCCGCAGGACGTCAGCCTCGAAGGCGACGACACGATCGTCGTCGGCTCCAACAAGATCAAGGCCCTCGAGCTCAAGGAAGGCCCGTCCGCGCTGCCGTGGGGTGACCTCGGCGTCGACGTCGTCGTCGAATCCACCGGCTTGTTCACCGACGCCGCCAAGGCCAAGGGTCACCTCGAGGCAGGCGCGAAGAAGGTCATCATCTCCGCGCCCGCCAAGGGCGAAGACCTCACCGTCGTGCTCGGCGTCAACGACGACAAGTACGACGGCAGCCAGAACATCATCAGCAACGCGTCGTGCACCACGAATTGCCTTGGGCCGCTTGCCAAAGTGCTTCACGACGAGTTCGGCATCGTCCGCGGGCTGATGACCACCATCCACGCCTACACCCAGGACCAGAATCTGCAAGACGGCCCGCACAAGGACCTGCGCCGCGCTCGCGCCGCCGCGCTGAACATCGTGCCGACGTCGACCGGCGCCGCTAAGGCCATCGGCCTGGTGCTTCCCGAGCTGAACGGCAAGCTCGACGGCTACGCACTGCGCGTGCCGATTCCCACCGGTTCGGTCACCGACCTGACTGCCGAGATCTCCAAGTCGGCCAGCGCCGAGGACATCAATGCCGCGTTCAAGGCCGCCGCCGAGGGCAAACTCAAGGGCATCCTCAAGTACTACGACGCTCCAATTGTGTCCAGCGACATCGTCACCGACCCGCACTCGTCGATCTTCGACTCCGGGTTGACCAAGGTCATCGAGAACCAGGCCAAGGTGGTGTCCTGGTACGACAACGAATGGGGCTACAGCAACCGGCTCGTCGACCTCGTCGCGCTGGTGGGCAAGTCTCTGTAGACATGGCCGGCTTGCCAACTCTCGAAGATCTTCTGGCACAAGGGGTTTCGGGGCGCGGAGTGCTGGTGCGCTCCGACCTCAACGTCCCGCTCGACGACGACGGCCGTATCACCGATCCGGGCCGGATCACCGCGTCGGTGCCCACGCTGAAGGCGTTGGCCGACGCCGGCGCGAAAATCGTCATCACCGCGCATCTCGGTCGTCCCAAAAGCGGTCCGGACCCGAAGTTCTCGCTGAAACCGGTTGCCACGGCGCTCAGTGACGCGCTGGGCCGGCATGTCCAACTGGCCGGGGACGTCGTCGGCCCGGACGCGCTCGCCCGTGCCGAGGGTCTGACGGACGGCGACGTCCTGCTGCTCGAAAACGTCCGGTTCGACCCGCGGGAGACCAGCAAGAACGACACCGAACGGATGGCGCTGGCTCGTCAGCTCGCCGAACTCGTCGAGCCCGACGGTGCTTTCGTGTCCGACGGTTTCGGCGTGGTGCACCGCAAGCAGGCGTCGGTGTACGACGTCGCCACGCTGTTGCCGCACTATGCCGGCAGGCTCGTCGAGGCGGAAGTCAATGTGCTGCACCAGCTCACCAGTTCCACCGAGCGGCCCTACGCGGTGGTGCTGGGCGGATCCAAGGTCTCCGACAAGCTCGCGGTCATCGAACAGTTGGCCACCAAGGCCGACAGCCTAGTGATCGGCGGCGGCATGTGCTTCACCTTCCTTGCCGCACATGGGGTTTCGGTGGGCAAGTCGCTGGTGCAGCCCGAGATGATCGACACCTGCAAGGAACTTCTGGAAACCCACGCCGACGTCATCCATCTGCCGGTGGACATCGTCGTCGCCGACGAATTCAAGGCCGACTCCCCGTCGCAGACCGTCAGCGCAGGCCAGATCCCCGACGACAAAATGGGTTTGGACATCGGCCCCGAGTCGGTGAAGCGGTTCACCGCGCTGCTGTCGAACGCCAAGACCGTGTTCTGGAACGGTCCGATGGGCGTCTTCGAGTTCCCGGCGTTCGCCGCCGGCACCAAAGGCGTCGCCGAAGCGATCATCGGCGCCACCAGCAAGGGCGCCTTCAGTGTGGTCGGCGGTGGCGACTCGGCCGCGGCCGTGCGAGCGCTCGGCCTGCCCGAGGACGGCTTCTCCCACATTTCCACCGGCGGCGGCGCCTCCCTGGAATACCTTGAGGGCAAGACACTGCCGGGCCTCGCCGTTCTAGAAGAGTGAGAGGTACTCAATCGTGAGCCGTAAGCCGCTGATCGCTGGCAACTGGAAGATGAACCTCAACCACTTCGAAGCGATCGCGCTGGTGCAGAAGATCGCGTTCTCCCTGCCGGAGAAGTACTTCGACAAGGTCGACGTCGCCGTGCTGCCGCCGTTCACCGATTTGCGCTCGGTGCAGACGCTGGTCGACGGTGACAAGCTCAAGCTGACTTACGGCGGTCAGGACATCTCGCAGCATGACCAGGGCGCCTACACCGGAGAGATCAGCGGCGCGTTCCTCAACAAGCTGGGCTGCACTTACGTTGTGGTCGGGCACTCCGAGCGCCGCACCTACCACAACGAGGACGACGAGCTCGTCGCCGCCAAGGCCGCCGCCGCCTTCCGCCACCAACTGATCCCCATCGTCTGCATCGGCGAGCACCTCGAGGTCCGCGAGGCCGGCAACCACGTCGAGCACAACGTCGAGCAGCTGCGCGGATCGCTCGCCGGGCTGTCTGCGGACCAGGTCGCTCAGGTGGTGATCGCCTACGAACCTGTGTGGGCCATCGGCACGGGTCGGGTGGCCAGCGCGGCCGACGCCCAGGAGGTCTGTAAGGCGATCCGCGACGAGCTGGCCAAGCTGACGTCGCCACAGGTCGCCGAAGCGATCCGGGTGCTGTACGGCGGGTCGGTGAACGCCAAGAACATCGGCGACATCGTCGCGCAGGAAGATGTGGACGGCGCGCTGGTCGGCGGTGCATCCCTGGACGGCGAGCAGTTCGCGATCATGTCGGCCATCGCCGCCGGCGGCCCGCTGCCCGATCTGCCCGGTGAGAGACGGTAGGGTAGTGGCCATGGAGTTGACGCTGCAGATCCTGCTGGTGATCACCAGCATCTTGGTGGTGTTGCTCGTGCTGCTGCACCGCGCCAAGGGCGGCGGCCTGTCGACGCTGTTCGGCGGCGGCGTCCAGTCGAGTCTGTCCGGCTCGACGGTGGTGGAGAAGAACCTCGACCGGGTCACGCTGTTCGTGGTCGGAATCTGGCTGGTCTCGATCGTCGGCGTCGGCCTGATGATCAAATACAGCTGACAACAGCCACGGCGTGCGGGGCGCCTGAAGCCCACCGATACTTGGCTCATGGCTGAGGTTCCCGACGCATTGGCGCCCATCGGGGCGGTGCACCGCACGCAGCTGGGACGCGAGGCGACCGAGCCGATGCGCGAAGACATCCGGCTGCTCGGCGGAATCCTCGGCGACACCGTCCGCGAGCAGAACGGCGAGGAAGTGTTCGACCTCGTCGAACGCGCCCGCGTCGAGTCCTTTCGGGTCCGCCGTTCGGAGATCGACCGCACAGAGCTGGCGCGGATGTTCGACGGCATCGACGTCCGCGAGGCGATCCCGGTGATCCGCGCCTTCAGCCATTTCGCGCTGCTGGCAAATGTCGCCGAGGACATCCACCGGGAACGGCGCCGCGCCATCCACGTCGCGGCGGGTGAGCCGCCACAAGACAGCAGCCTGGCCGCCACGTACCGCAAACTCGATGCGGCTCAATTGGATCCGGCGACCATCGCCGAAGCACTCCGGGATGCGCTGGTGTCTCCGGTGATCACCGCCCACCCGACCGAGACGCGGCGCCGCACGGTGTTCGAGACGCAGCACCGCATCACCGAACTGATGAGGCTGCGGCTACACGGCCACCGCGAGACGCCCGACGGGCGCGACATCGAAACGGAGCTGCGCCGTCAAGTGCTGCGGCTCTGGCAAACCGCGCTGATCAGATTGCAGCGCTTGAAGATTCAAGATGAGATCCAAGTCGGCCTGCGCTATTTCCAAGCCTCGTTTCTGCAAGTGATCCCTGAGGTCAACGCGGAGGTTCGCGACGCGCTGCACGCGCGCTGGCCCGATGCCCACTTGCTCGAGGAGCCGATTCTTCGGCCGGGGTCGTGGATCGGCGGCGACCGCGACGGCAATCCCAACGTGACAGCCGACGTCGTGCGGCACGCAACCGACAGCGCTGCCCACACCGCGTTCCAGCACTATCTTTGCGGGCTCGCCGCACTGGAAGAACAGCTTTCGATGTCGGCACGGCTGGTGACGGTCACCGACGAGCTCGCGGCGCTGGCTGACCGCAACGCGGAACAGGCCCGGCTCGACGAGCCGTATCGACGTGCGTTGCGGGTGATTCGGGCGCGGCTCACCGCCACCGCGCAGCAGAAGCTGGACCGCCAGCCCGGCCCGCAACTCGACTTGGGCATGGCGCCCTACCAGTCGCCCGACGAGCTGCTCGCCGATCTCGACGTCGTGGACACGTCGCTACGCGGCCACGGCAGCGGTCGTCTTGCCGACGACCGGCTGGCCCACTTACGAGAATCTGTGCGGGTTTTCGGCTTTCACCTCTCCAGCCTGGATATGCGGCAGAACTCCGACGTGCACGAAGAGGTGGTGGCCGAGCTGCTGGACTGGGCCGGGGTGCATTCCGACTACCGGTCGCTGTCCGAGCCAGAACGCGTCGAGCTGCTGGCTTCGGAGCTGGCCACTCGCCGCCCGCTGACTCGCGAGAACGCCCAACTGTCCGAGCTGGCACGCAAAGAAGTCGACATCGTGAACGCCGCGGCCAGGGCCGTGCGGGTGTTGGGCCCGGAAGCGGTGCCTACCTACATCGTGTCGATGTGCCGCTCGGTGTCGGACATGCTCGAGGCGGCGATCCTGCTGCGCGAGGGCGGGCTGCTGGACGCCGCCGGGGAGGAACCGTGCTCGCCCGTGGGCATCGTCCCGCTGTTCGAGACGATCGACGACCTGCAGCGCGGCGCCTCGATTCTGCAAGCGGCACTTGACCTTCCGGTGTACCGGACACTGGTGCGCGCGCGTGGCGACAGCCAAGAGGTGATGCTCGGGTATTCCGACTCCAACAAAGACGGCGGTTACCTGGCCGCGAACTGGGCGCTGTACCGCGCCGAGCTCGATCTGGTCGAGACCGCGCGCAAGGCCGGTATTCGGTTGCGGCTGTTCCATGGTCGCGGCGGCACCGTCGGTCGCGGAGGCGGTCCGAGCTACGACGCGATCCTCGCCCAACCACCCGGCGCGGTGTCGGGGTCGCTGCGTCTCACCGAACAGGGCGAGGTGATCGCCGCCAAGTACGCCGAACCGCGCGTCGCCCGGCGCAACCTCGAAACGTTGGTTGCCGCCACACTGGAAGCCACACTGCTGGACACGGAAGGCCTCGGAGACGACGCCGAACAGGCGTATCGGGTGCTCGACGAACTCGCCGAACTGGCCCACCGCGCATATGCCGAATTAGTCCACCGCACACCGGGTTTCGTCGACTACTTCACCGCCTCCACTCCGGTCAGTGAGATCGGCGCACTCAATATCGGCAGCCGTCCGACCTCGCGCAAGCAGACCACGTCGATCTCGGATCTGCGGGCGATCCCGTGGGTGCTGGCGTGGAGCCAGTCGCGCGTGATGCTGCCCGGCTGGTACGGGACGGGCAGCGCCATCGAGCAATGGCTCGCCGACCGCGACGGTGGCCTCGAGGTGCTGCAGGACCTCTACCGCCGCTGGCCGTTTTTCTCCACCGTGCTGTCGAACATGGCTCAGGTGCTGGCGAAGTCGGACATGGGGTTGGCCGCCCGATATGCGGAACTGGTACCCGACGAGGCGTTGCGGCGGCGCGTGTTCGACAAGATCGTCACCGAACACGAGCGCACGATCAGAATGCACCAGCTGGTCACGGGTCACGACGATCTCCTGGCCGACAACCCCGCGCTGGCCCGGTCGGTGTTCAACCGCTTCCCGTATCTGGAGCCGCTGAACCACTTGCAGGTGGAGTTGCTTCGCCGGTACCGCGGCGGCGACGACGACGAACTCGTGCAGCGCGGCATCCTTCTCACGATGAACGGCCTCGCGTCGGCCCTGCGCAACAGCGGCTGACGGAACCGTTCGCGCCCGGACGCACGTCGTAGGAACATGGCCGACGTTTACCTCACCCCGGAAGGCGGACCCGACGCGGCGGCGCTGTGTGACGCGGCCGCCGCAGAGCTCACCGCGAAAGCCCGCTCGGTTCAACGACTCGCCGACGGCGTTTACGACGGCTGGCTCGGCGACTGCGAAGAGGGCCGAGGATGGGCGCAGCTGCTGCAGGACAAAGCGGTGGGCGCGAACTCGCTGCGGTGGCTGCTCGACACCCATGCCGCGAACCTCGCCGCCATCGCCGCCCAATTCCACAGCAGCACAAGCGGTTATGGCGACACGGACCGCGCTGCGATAGGGAAGTCGTGGCTGTAACGCCGGACGACTGGACTTGCGGCGTGTGGTCGCACGCCGCGGTGATGGACATGCAGGCCAGGCTCGATCCGGTTCGGATGTCACGCCACGCCGACGACTGGCATGCCGCGATCGACGAAATTCGTGACGTACTGACCGCTCTGTTGCGCGGAGTCTCCGGGCGCCTCGAGCAAGGTTGGCGAGGCCAAGGAGCCGACGCAGCTGCAGAGGCGTTGCGGCGCTACATCACCGGCTCGCTCGACGGCTTGACATCATGCAGATCGCTTGCTGTGCACCTGGCGGAGTTGTCCCGCGCCGCCGGCGATCTGCGGGCGTGCATCACCGCGCCGGGCGAAGGGGATTCGGCGGCATCGCGCCTCGACGAGGCGCTGTCGCAAGTTCGCCAACTCTACAGCGGGCCCGCCGTGGCGGCCGGCAACGCGGTGGCCGATATTCCGTCGCCACCCGAGCCGTTCTCGCTGGGCAGTACCGAAGACACAAGGCCGCTGCCGGCCATACCGGTGTCGGGAAACTCGCCCACCGGTCCGGTTTCCGGAGCGGTGCCGTCCGATGTCGGACCGGCCCCGGCTCCTGCGCTGCCCTTCGACCCAGTGAGAGGTGCCACGCATCCGGCTGGCGTCACCGATCCGCTGCCGGCGTGGCACTCGCCGCCAAATAACGCTGCGGTGGCGCCATCGCTCAGCGGCGCACCGTCGGCTCACTTCGAACCGGCAGCCACGGCGACGCCGCCACCGACCGGTGTGCCGACCGTCGGGCAGAGCACCCCACCGAACTCCGTACGGCCGACGTCGTCGGTCACACCGTTCCTTGGGACGGCCTATCCAGGCGGGCTGTGGCGCGACGACACCCAGCAGCACCGTTCGCGGCGATATCTGGTGTCGGCCGGCAACACCAACGAACTGGTCGGTGAACTGCCGCTGGTCGCACCCCCGGTGATCGGCGAATAACCGCTTACAGGTGCGTGCGGTCGCGAATCTTCTTCACCACCTGGCGGACTGCGGTCTCCGTCACTGCAAACGGAGCGACCGCAGCCTCACCGATGCCGACGATGCGTTCGACGCGGTCGACGATTCCCTCCAGACGGTTGAGCGTGTCGTTGAGGTAATCCAAGCTGCTGTTGAAGGTGACCAGCGACCCGTCCAGGCCTTCGATCGACTTGTCGAGCGCCGACAGGGATTTCATCAGGTTGTTCAGCACGGTGTCGACCTGCTCGACGGTGAGGTCGGCATTGAGCGCTGCCTGAGCCAGCGTCTTGATACGTTCCCGGCCGGTGCGCGCGCCACCCTTGTCTGCCATGCCGGTCATTATGACCCGTCGCCGAGCTTTCCCGCTGCCGCCTTGTCGAGGAACCAGACGGTGGCGTCTCGCCCGACGGCGCCGGCCGCGGGCACCGACACCGGATCTGCGCCGTCTAGCGCCGCGGCCACCGCATCCGCCTTGCCCGCACCCGAGACGATCAGCCAGACCTCGCGCGAACGTTGAATTGCCGGCAGTGTCAACGTGATTCGCCGCGGCGGCGGCTTGGGCGAATTCTCGACGCTCATTACCAAGCGCTGCTTTTCGCGCACCGCCTCCGAGTGCGGAAACAGCGAGTTCACGTGGCCTTCCGGACCCATGCCCAGCAGGTGCACGTCGAATTGCGGAGCCGGCTGACCGGGGTCGGCCTGAGCGGCGAGTTCGCGTTCGTAGGCCTGGGCCGCGGCCTCGATGTCGTCACCGAATTCGCCGTCACTGGCGGCCATGGGATGCACGTTCTCGGTGGGGATGTCGATCTTGTCCAGCAGCGCGGCGCGGGCCTGCCGGAAGTTGCGTTCGTCGTCGTCCTCAGGCACGAACCGGTCGTCACCCCAGAACAGATGCACCCGCGACCAGTCGATGCCACCGCCGTGCTCGCCGAGATGCTGCAACACCCCGATGCCGGTGCCACCGCCGGTCAACACGACCATCGCCCGGCCACGGAACCGCACCACCGACGCGATCTCCTCGGCAAGCCGCTCGCCCACGCCGGCCACCAATGTCGCGCTGTCGGGGTATGTGTGAACCGAAGTACTCATACGTACTGCACCTTGTCGATTCCGCGGAGCGCTTCTTCGTAGATCTGGTCGGGGTCGAGCCGGCGCAAATCCTCAGCCAGGCATTCACGAGTTGTCCTGCGCGCCAACGGAAGTAAAGCGTCGGGCCGGGCTGTGCGGCTGAGCGTCGCCGTCGACCCGGTTTGTGGACGACTGAGCGTGACCGTTTCCGTCGGCCGCGTCAGCTCGACCTTGAGGTCGCCGACGGCGCGGTGCACCGGACCGTCGATCCGCGACGCCAGCCAGCCGGCCAGAATGTCGAGCGCTGGTTCGTTCTTCAGCCCGGAAACAAGCACGGAGCTCACCGGCTCGAACGGCGGCTGATCGAGCGCCGACGCCAGCAGCGCGCGCCAGTACGTGATGCGGCTCCACGCCAAATCGGTGTCGCCTGGCATGTACCCGGGCAGCCGGCTCTTGATCGCCTCGAGCGGGTCCTCGGCGCCGGTCGCATCGGTGATCCGCCGAATCGCCAACCGGCCCAGTTGGTCCTGGGCCGGAACGGCTGGTGCGACGCCTGGCCACCACGCCACCACCGGGGTGTCCGGCAGTAGGAACGGCAGCACCACGCTGTGGGCGTGCGCAGCCAGCGGACCGGAGATGCGCAGTACCACGACTTCTCCGGCCCCGGCGTCACCGCCGACGCGAAGCTGAGCGTCCAACCGCGGTTTCTCCGCGAACGGATCGTCGGGCACCACCGCGATGATCCGGCAAGGGTGCTCACGGCTGGCCGACGTGGCCGCCTCGATGGCGTCTTCGTTCAGATTGCCGATGTCCAAGGCGATCACAAGTGTCAGCACGCGGCCCAGCGTGATCGCGCCGCCCTCTTCGCGCAGTACCGTGATCCGCTTGGCGATGTCGTTGGTGGTGGTGTCGGGCATCTCGACGATCACGGCCGCCGCCATTCCCGGCCCGTGCGCCGCAGCATCTCGAACGACGACTCCGGACCCCACGTGCCGGCCTCGTACGGGTCGGGCCGGCCGTGCGTCGCCCAGTAATCCAAGACGGGATCGAGGATCTCCCAGGAAAGTTCGACTTCCTGGTTGACGGGGAACAACGACGGCTCGCCCAGCAGCACGTCGAGGATCAGCCGCTCGTAGGCCTCTGGTGAGTCTTCGGCGAAAGCCGCGCCGTACGAGAAGTCCATGTTGACGTCGCGGACCTCCATGGCGCTGCCCGGAACTTTGGAGCCGAACCGCATGGTGATGCCCTCGTCCGGCTGCACCCGGATGACGAGCGCGTTCTGGCCGAGCTCCTCGGTCATCGTCTGGTCGAACGGCAGATGCGGGGCCCGCTTGAAGATCATCGCGATCTCAGTCACCCTGCGGCCCAACCGCTTTCCGGTCCGCAGGTAAAACGGCACGCCGGCCCAGCGACGGGTGTCGATGTCGAGCGTGATCGCGGCGAACGTTTCGGTCTTGGAGTCCTTGGAGAACCCCTCCTCGTCGAGCAGTCCGACCACCTTCGAGCTGCCCTGCCAGCCGGCTGTGTACTGCCCCCGCGAGGTCGTCTCCGACAACGGCTGGGCCAGCCGTACCGCCGAAAGGACCTTGACCTTCTCCTCTTTCAGTTCGCGGGGATGGAAGTTGATGGGCTCTTCCATCGCGGTCAGCGCGAGCAGTTGCAGTAGGTGGTTCTGGATCACGTCGCGGGCGGCGCCGATCCCGTCGTAGTAGCCGGCTCGCCCGCCCAGTCCGATGTCCTCGGCCATCGTGATCTGCACGCTGTCGACGTAGTGGTTATTCCAGATCGGTTCGAACAGTTCGTTGGCGAAGCGCAGCGCCAAGATGTTCTGCACCGTCTCCTTACCCAGGTAGTGGTCGATCCGGAACACAGTGTCTTCCGGGAAGACGCTGTTCACCACGGCGTTCAGTTCGCGTGCGCTCTGCAGATCATGGCCGAACGGCTTCTCGATCACCACCCGGCTCCACTTGCCCTCTTGCTGACGTGCCAGCCCCGATTTGGACAGCTGCTCGCAGACAAGCGGGAACGCCTTGGGCGGGATCGCAAGGTAGAACGCGTGATTGCCGCCGGTGCCGCGCTCAGCGTCGAGCTTGTCCAGCGTTTCGGCCAGCCGCGCGAACGCGGCGTCGTCGTCGAATGTGCCCTGCACGAACCGGAATCCCTCAGCGAGCCGGTCCCAGACCTCCTTGCGGAACGGAGTGCGGGCGTGCTGCTTGACCGCGTCATAGACGACCTTGCCGAAGTCCTCGTCGGCCCAGTCGCGGCGGGCGAATCCGACGAGCGCAAACGTCGGTGGCAGCAGCCCGCGGTTGGCCAGGTCGTAAATCGCGGGCATCAGCTTTTTGCGAGCGAGGTCGCCCGTGACACCGAAGATCACCACACCGCACGGTCCCGCGATGCGCGGCATGCGCTTGTCGCGCTTGTCGCGCAACGGATTACGCCACTGCGCCGCAGTCGCCGCGGATTTGGTCTCCGCCTCTGTCATTTCTTGGCGGCGTCGAGCTGTTCCCGCGTGGCGTCCAGAAGCTCGTGCCAGGATTTCTCGAACTTCTCGACGCCTTCGTTTTCGAGCACGAGGAACACGTCGCGCAGGTCGACGCCCAACGCGTCGAGTTTGTCGAACACCTCCTGCGCTTCGCCGGCGCGCCCGGTGACGGTGTCGCCGGTGATGACACCGTGGTCGGCGACCGCCTCGATGGTTTTTTCGGGCATGGTGTTGACGGTGTTGGGGGCGACGAGCTCGGTGACGTAGAGGGTGTCGGAGTACTCCGGGTTCTTCACGCCCGTCGACGCCCACAGCGGCCGCTGCACGCGCGCGCCGTCGGCCTTCAGAGCCTCGTAGCGGTCACCGCCGACGAACACTTCCTCGTATGCGGCGTAGGCCAGGCGCGCGTTGGCCACACCGGCCTGCCCGCGCAGCGCGAGCGCCTCGTCGCTGCCGATCTTCTCCAGCCGCTTGTCGATCTCCGTGTCGACGCGGGACACGAAAAACGATGCGACGGAATGGATTTTGGAGATGTTGTGGCCGGCCTTCTTAGCGGCCTCCAGTCCGGCGAGGTAGGCGTCCATCACGGCGCGGTGGCGTTCCACCGAGAAGATCAGCGTCACGTTGACTGAAATGCCTTCGGCCAGAGTGTTTGTGATGGCCGGCAGGCCGGCTTTGGTGGCGGGAATCTTGATCAGCAGGTTGGGCCGGTCGACGATCTTCCACAGTTCGATCGCCTGCTGGACCGTCTTGTCGGTGTCATGGGCGAGCCGCGGGTCCACCTCGATGGACACCCGGCCGTCGACGCCGTCGGAGGCCTCCCACTGCGGGCGCAGCACGTCGCATGCTTCCCGGACGTCGTCGGTGGTCACGGTGCGGATGGCCGCGTCCACGTCGGCGCCGCGCTCGGCCAGTTCGGCGATCTGCTCGTCGTAGGCCTGCCCCTTGGACAACGCGGTCTGGAAGATCGTCGGGTTGGTGGTGACACCCACCACGGATCGGGTGTCGATGAGGTTCTGCAGGTTGCCGGTCCGCAACCGGTCCCGGGACAGGTCGTCCAGCCACACCGATACACCGGCCGCCGACAGCGCGGCGAGATTCGGATTCTGGGTCATCGCAGAGCCTTTCGCTTCAGTTGTCGATTGCTCGTTCCGCGGCGGCGACGACGGCTTCTGCGGTGAAACCGAACTCGCGGAACAACGTCTTGTAGTCGGCCGACTCGCCGTAGTGCTCGATCGACACGATTTCCCCGGTGTCGCCGACGAACTTGTACCAGCTCTGGGCGACGCCCGCTTCGACTGCGACGCGCGCCGGCACGTCCGGCGGCAGCACGCTGTCGCGGTACTCCTGCGGCTGCGACTCGAACCATTCCACGCACGGCATCGAGACGACGTAAGCGTTGATGTCGCGCTCGGCCAACAACTTTCTGGCCTCCACCGCCAGCTGTACTTCCGAACCGGTGGCGATGATGATCACGTCGGCGTCGTCGGACGGGTTGCCTCCGCCGAGCACATAACCGCCGCGCGCGACACCGTCGCGGCTGGTGCCCTCCAAGACCGGCACGCCCTGGCGGGTCAGGATCAACCCGACCGGACCGCTGCCGGCGCCGCGACACAGGATGGTGTGCCAGGCGTAAGCCGTTTCGTTCGGGTCGGCGGGCCGCACCACCGACAGCTGCGGGATCGCGCGCAGTGCGGCGAGGTGCTCGATCGGCTGGTGGGTCGGCCCGTCCTCGCCCAGCCCGATCGAGTCGTGCGTCCAGACGTAGATGGTGTCGATGTCCATCAGCGAGGCCAGCCGCACCGCCGGCCGCATGTAGTCGGAGAACTGCAGGAACGTTCCGCCGTACGCGCGGGTGGGGCCGTGCAGCACGATGCCGGACAGGATCGCGCCCATCGCGTGCTCGCGAACACCGAAGTGCAACGTGCGACCGTACCAGTGGGCGGTGTACTCCTTGGTCGAAATCGACGGCGGCCCAAACGAATCCGCGCCCTTGATCGTGGTGTTGTTGCTGCCGGCCAAGTCGGCCGACCCGCCCCACAGCTCGGGCAGCTTGGGCCCCACCGCCGAGAGGACCTCGCCGGAGGCCGCCCGGGTGGCCACCGCCTTGGAGCCCGGCTCCCAGTAGGGCAGGTCGTCGTCCCACCCGTCGGGCATCTCCTGGGCGATCAGCCGGTCCAGCAGCGCCTTGCGCTCGGGTTCACGCTCGGCCCAGGCGTCGAAGTCGGCCTGCCACTTCTCGTGCGCCTCGCGGCCGCGGTCCACCAGCTTGCGGGTGTGTGCCAGCACTTCGTCGCGGACCTCGAACTTCTTGTCCGGGTCGAAGCCGAGGATCTTCTTGACCTCCGCGACTTCCTCGTCGCCCAGCGCGGCACCGTGCGCCTTTCCGGTGTTCATCAAATTCGGTGCGGGATAACCGATCACGGTCCGCAATGCGATGAACGACGGCTTGTCCGTGACGGCCTTGGCCGCGGCAATCGCCTGTTCGATGCCGACGACGTTCTCGCCGCCCTCGACGATCTGCACGTGCCAGCCGTAGGCGGCATAGCGCGCCGGGGTGTCCTCGGACAGCGCGATCTTCGTATCGTCCTCGATGGAGATCTGGTTGTTGTCGTAGAAGACGATCAGGTTGCCCAACTGCTGAGTGCCCGCGAGCGAGGACGCCTCTGACGTCACACCCTCTTCGATGTCGCCGTCGGAGGCGATCACGTAGATGTAGTGGTCGAACGGGCTGGTGCCGGGCGCGGCGTCGGGGTCGAACAGGCCTCGCTCGTAGCGTGCGGCCATGGCCATACCGACCGCGGAGGCGAGTCCCTGGCCCAGCGGGCCGGTGGTGATCTCCACGCCCTTGGTGTGGCGGAACTCGGGGTGGCCGGGAGTCTTGGAGCCCCAGGTGCGCAGCGACTGGATGTCGGACAGCTCCAAACCGAAGCCGCCGAGGAACAGCTGAAGATACAGGGTCAGGCTGCTGTGGCCGGCCGACAGGATGAACCGATCGCGGCCGAGCCAGTGGGTGTCGCTGGGATCGTGGCGCATGGTGCGCTGAAAGAGCGTGTAGGCCAGCGGCGCCAGGCTCATCGCCGTGCCGGGATGGCCGTTGCCTACCTTCTGGACCGCATCCGCCGCGAGCACCCGGATCGTGTCGACGGCTTGCGAGTCGAGCTCCGTCCAGTCGTCGGGATGGTTTGGGAGGGTGAGAACGGAGATCTCCTCAAGCGTGGTCACAAACGTGCTCCTCGGGTCGGTAGGCAGCCCGGCCGGTCAAGTACAAGGTCAACCCTAGTGCGGCCGGGCCGGGATGGTCGATTGCTCCGGCAGTTCGACCCTGCGCTGTGGGTCGTGTGAGCCTGCGGTCTACCATCGCCTGTAGTAGAAGCCCACCCGCCGAGGAGTCTTGCGTGAGCATTCGCGAGCGGGTCCACGTGTCGTGGTCCCACCGCATCCGCACCACGCTGCTCGGTTATCTGGCTCTCACCAAGCCCCGGGTCATCGAGTTGCTGGTGGTCACCGCGATTCCCGCCATGCTGCTCGCGCAGCGGGGGACCGTGGCGCCACTGCTGATGCTCAACACCTTGATCGGCGGCATGCTCGCGGCCGCTGGGGCCAACACGCTGAACTGTGTCGCCGACGCCGATATTGACAAGGTGATGAAGCGCACGTCGCGCCGGCCGCTTGCCCGCGCGGCGGTGCCCACCAGCCATGCGCTGGTATTCGGGGTCGCACTGTCGGTGGCGTCGTTCTTCTGGCTGTGGTGGACGACGAACCTGCTGTCGGCGCATCTCGCCGGCGCGACCATAGGGTTCTACGTCTTCGTCTACACGTTGCTGCTCAAGCGGCGGACGTCGCAGAACGTGGTGTGGGGCGGTGCGGCCGGCTGTATGCCGGTGATGATCGGGTGGTCCGCGGTCACCGGCACCATCAGCTGGCCGGCGTTGGCGATGTTCGCGATCATCTTCTTCTGGACGCCGCCGCACACCTGGGCCTTGGCGATGCGCTACAAGGACGACTACCGGGCGGCCGGCGTGCCGATGCTGCCCGCGGTGGCAAGTGAACGCCATGTGACCAAGCAGATCCTGGTGTACACCTGGCTGACGGTGGCTGCGACGCTGGCGCTTGCGCTGGCTGCGGGCTGGTTGTACGCCGTGGTCGCGGTGCTGGCCGGTGCGTGGTTCTTGACCATGGCACATCAGCTGTACGCCGGAGTGCGCCGCGGCGAGCCGGTCAAGCCGCTGCGGCTCTTCCTGCAGTCCAACAACTACCTGGCCGTCGTGTTCTGTGCGCTGGCCGTCGACTCCGTGCTGGCGCTGCCGACGCTCCTGTAGGGCGCCGCGCTCACGGCACCAGAACTACCGAGCCTGTCGTCTTGCGGCCCTGCAGGTCGGCGTGCGCACGAGCAGCCTCGGCCAG
Source organism: Mycobacterium sp. NGS39 (assembly GCF_059812765.1). Classification (NCBI taxonomy): domain Bacteria; kingdom Bacillati; phylum Actinomycetota; class Actinomycetes; order Mycobacteriales; family Mycobacteriaceae; genus Mycobacterium; species Mycobacterium sp. NGS39. Next base: position 190,999 of record NZ_JCALDH010000006.1, read on the forward strand.
CGGATAGCGCTCACTGACCGTCACGGTGATCGACCCGGCGGCGATCGCATCGAGCACTTCGCCTGCTCGCCAAGAAAATTCGTCAGGCGTGCGGGTGAAGTGCACCAGCGACGGCCGGGTCAAATACACCGACCCGGCCGCATTCAGCCGTTGCGGGTCCACCGGCGGCACCGGACCGCTCGCGGCCCCGAACAACGCCAGCGTGCCGCGGACGGCCAGGCTGGCCAGGCTCGCGTCGAACGTGGTTTTGCCCACGCCGTCGTAAACCGCGGCCACCCCGTTTCCGTCGGTCAGGTCACGAATCCGCGCGCCGAACTCGCTGGGGTCCGAGGGGTAGTCGAGCACCTCCACGGCGCCGGCTTGCCGGGACAGCTCTGCTTTCTCGGGTGTGGACACGGTGGTGATCACCTTCGCCGGCAGGCTGGTCAACCACTGTGTCAGCAGCAGCCCCACACCGCCGGCCCCCGCGTGCACCAGCACGGTGTCGCCCTGTTGCACGGGATAGACCGACTTGATCAGGTAGTGGGCCGTCATGCCTTTCAGCAGCGCTGAGGCAGCCACCTCCGGTGCCACCCCGTCGGGCACGTACGCGACGAAATCGGCTGGGGCGACGCTGTATTCGGCGTACGCGCCGCTGGCTGCGACCGTGACAACGCGGTCGCCCTCGCGCAGCGCCGCCACGCCGTCGCCCAGCGCTGCGATCCTGCCGCAGACCTCCTGGCCCACGATGAACGGCAGCTCACGGGGGTAGGAGCCCGAGCGGAAGTAGGTATCGATGTAGTTGACGCCGATCGCCTCCGCCTCGATCAGCACCTGACCCGGGCCAGGAGAAGGCTGTGGCTTTTCGACGTAACGCAGGACCTCTGGACCGCCGTGTTCGGCGACTTCGATTGCGTGCATCGCACTATCATCCCCGGCAATGAAGCTCGCGCGGCCGAACGTGTTCCATCCGCGGATCGTGCTGGCCGGATGCCAGGCGCTGCCAGACGGTGACGGCGACGACGCCGGCCTGGTGGACGCGCTGCGCCGCCGCGGCCTGCACGCGAAATGGCGCCCATGGGACGACCGCGACACGCTGCGCGCCGACGTCGTGATCCTGCGGGCGACGTGGGACTACGCTGAGCGGCTCGACGAATTCCTGCAGTGGACGACCTCGGTGCCGCATCTGCTCAACGCACCCGAGGTGGTTGCCTGGAACGCCGACAAACGCTATCTGCTCGACCTCGCGGCAAGAGGAGTGCCGATTGTGCCGACGGAGGTTTTCGGGGCCGCTGACGACGTGCGCCTTCCCGGTGCCGACGAAATCGTGGTCAAGCCGTCGACCGGCGCCGGATCGCTTGCCGCGCAACGATTTACGGACCCTGCGGCGGCACGCGCGCATGCCGCCGACTTGCAAGCGCGCGGCCGCAGCGTGGTGGTGCAGCCGTATGACCGTCGGGTGGAGCACGCGGGGGAGACCGCGTTGGTGTTTCTCGGCGGCAAGCAATCGCACGCGTTCAGCAAAGCCGCGATGCTGCCACCCCAAGGTCAGCGCATCGAGCTGGATGTCACCGGGACGTACGCGGTGGAGACGTTGACGTCGGCCGACCCCGACTTCGAGATATGGGACCTGGGCTTCGCGGCGCTCGACGCCGCCGCAGGCCGGCTCAACATGTCGATCCGGGACTTCCTTTACGCGCGTGTTGACGTCATCGGAGGGATCGACGATCCCCGACTGCTCGAACTGGAGCTCATCGAGCCGTCGCTGGGTTGGATGCAGCTCGACGACCAGACTCGCGATCTGCAACAGCGGGAGTTCGCGCGATGCGTCGGTTCAGCCTTGGAGCGGCTCGGCCTTGGTCCGCTGTCGCATCGCCGCCCATAGCGCCGCGGTGCCGCCCGTCACGGCGGCGGCCCCCGCCACGTGAACGGCCACCAACGCGGCGGGTACACCGGTGAAGTACTGCACCGTTCCGACCGCGCCCTGAGCTACCACCAGCACGGTCAGCACGCCGAGCCGGACAAGCACGGCCCGCGGGGCAGCGACGGCGAGCAGACCGAAGCCCAGCCCGACCAGCAATGCGAGGTAGCCGATCAGCAGCGTCGAATGGACGTGCACGAGTGTGGTGATCTCGATCTGGAGCCGCGGCACCGTGCGTGTCGGGCTGGTGTCGCCGGCGTGCGGTCCGGCGGCAGTCACCAGAGTGCCCGTGACGAGCACGGCGGCGAGTACGACGGCGCTCAGGAACACCAAGCCGCGCAATGGTTTTGGCACCGTCCGCTGTGGCACCCCGTCGTCGGGCTCGGTGACTTTCATGAACAGCAAAACCGCCAGCCACACCATGGTCATCGACGCGAGCAGGTGCAGCGCGACCGTCCACCACAGGAGCCCGGTGAGCACGGTGATGCCGCCGATGACGGCTTGCGCCACCGTCGACGCCGGCATCAGCCATGCGTACACCTGCACCTCTGCACGACGGCGCGCGCGGGTGACGGCAAGCACGGCCAGCGCGGCCGTCAGCACCACCAGGAATGTCACCATCCGGTTGCCGAACTCCACCGCCTGGTGCACGCGGGGTACTTCCGACACGGCGATCGGCGTGAAGCTGCCCGGGAAACACTGCGGCCAGGTGGGGCAGCCGAGTCCGGATGCGGTGACCCGCACGATTGCGCCGGTCACCGCAATACCGCCCTGAGTCAGCACCACTGCGGCGGCGATCAGGCGCTGGACGCGCAGGCTGGGCATCGGCAACAGGTCGACCAGCCGCAGCAGGAACCGTCCGACACCCATAGCCGAATCTTAACTACAGCTTGTAGTAGGGCAGTTTCCGCGCCGCATGAGACGCGGCTTTACGTGAACCGAAACAGCCGCAGCGCTGCCAGCCCGGACAGCGTGCCCCACACCGCAAGCACACATACTCCAAACCAGTCCACCGACACCGTCATCGCCTGCGTCAACGCCTCGGTGAGCGCTCCCGACGGGGTCAGCCGCGCCACCCACTCGACGCCGTGCGGCACCAGTCCGCCACCCAGCGTCAGCGCGCCGAACCCGGCGAACACGAACCACATCAGGTTGGCTACCGCCAGCACGACCTCGGCCTTCAGCGTGCCGCCCAGCAGCAGCCCGAGTGCTGCGAACGCGGCGGTGCCCAAGGCGATCACCGCCGCGCCCAGCACGAGGCCGGTAGGCGACGGTCGCCAGCCGAGCCCAAAACCTATGGCGCCCAACAGGATTGACTGCAAGATGACCACGGTGACCACAGCCAGCGACTTGCCTGCGATGATGCCCCAGACCGGAAGCGGTGTGGCGCCGAGTCGTTTAAGGGCGCCGTAGCGCCGGTCGAACGCCACCGCGATCGCCTGCCCGGTGAACGCGGTCGAGATCACGGCGAGCGCCATGATCGCCGGCACGAAGGTGGCCGCGCGGTTGTCGCCGAACGAACCCAGCGGCAGCAGCGTCAGTCCGACCAGCAGAGTCACCGGAATGAACAACGTCAGCAGCAGTTGCTCGCCGTTGCGCAGCAGCAGCCGAAGCTCCAAACCGTATTGCGCGGCGAGCATCCGCTGGATGCCGCTGGGGCGGGGATCGGGTGCGAAAGTGCCTGGCGCAAAACGGGATTCGCTCATCGCCGCACCTCCTTACCGGTGAGCTCCATAAACACGTCCTCAAGGCTGCGCTGCTCGACGCGCATGTCGGTGGCCAGCACGTCGAGCCGCGCGCACCACGCCGTCACCGTGGCCACCACCTGCGGGTTGATCGTCCCTTCCACCAGATACTGGCCCGCGGACACCTCGGTGGCCCTGTATCCCTGCGGCAGCGCGGCCGACAGCAGCGACAAATCGAGCATCGGTGGTGCGGTGAAGCGCAGCTGGTTCTGGGCGCCGCTGCGCATCACCTCGGCCGGCGTACCGGCCGCGACGGCCGTGCCGTGGTCGATGATCACCAGGCGGTCGGCCAACTGCTCGGCCTCCGCGAGCTGATGCGTCGTCAACACCACGGTCACCCCGTCGCGCCGCAGCGCGTCGATCAATTCCCACACCACCAGCCGGGCGTGGGCGTCCAGGCCGGCGGTCGGTTCGTCGAGGAACACCAACTCCGGACGCCCGACGAGCGCGCACGCGAGTGCGAGCCGTTGTTGCTGCCCGCCGGAGAGTCGGCGGTACGTCGTGCGTGCGACGTCGGTCAGGCCGAGAGTGTCCATCAGCCATTTCGGGTCGAGCGGATTCGCCGCATAGGCCGCGACAAGATTGAGCATCTCCGCGGCGCGGGCCGCGGGATAGCCGCCGCCGCCCTGCAGCATCACGCCGATTCGTTCCCGGACACGCGCGTTGTCGGTGACCGGATTCATGCCCAGCACTTCGATGGTGCCGGCGTCGGGCCGCACGAACCCTTCGCACATCTCGACGGTGGTGGTCTTGCCGGCGCCGTTAGGGCCGAGCAGCGCGAACACTTCGGCGCGTTCGACGTCCAGGTCGAGGTCCGACACGGCGGTCAGGGACCCGTACCGTTTGCGCACCCCGCGCATCCGCACGGGGATCGGTGGCGTCGGGTTCACGGAGACTCAGCGTATGCGCCGCGCACGGGGGTCGGTTCGGGCGCCAGCGGGACCGGCTCCTGCGGCGGCGCCGGCTCGCTGGCTTCTTCGCTGCTGGCTACGGGGTGCGGCACGGCGCGCCAGGGCAGCATCGAGTAGGTGGCCGCGATGAGAATCAGCACGATCAGGGTGCTGGCGACGGTCGCGTCGACGATCTGGAACAACGCGAACCTGTCACCGTTGGCGGTCGGGCCGAAGATGCCGACCACGAGCGTGACCAGGATCGTCGCGATCCGGAATCGCGGCCGGGTGGCCCAGGCAGCCAACGGGATGATCGCCCACAGCAGATACCAGGGCTGCACGACGGGGAAGAGCAGCACCGTCGCGCCCAATGCCACGCCGAGGCCGCCGACCGGATGCAAACGTCCGCGCAGCACGGCGATCAGCAGCCAGGAGACGATGACCGCGATGATCAACACGCCGATGCCGCGCGTCAACGACAGCACTGCGGTGGTGTGGTCGCCCAGGCCCAACAGAATTCCGACCTGACCGGTGCCCAGCGCCAGCAGCGTCGGCGGTGACATCCAGCTGCGCACCACGTTCGCGGTTCCCAGCGTGTTCACCCAGCCGAAGCCGAGTCCGCTGGCCGAGCCGATCGCCGCCATCACGGCCAGCGACAGCATGCCGAGCAGTCCACCCGCGGCGACCACCGCGCGAACGTTGGCACCCCAGCGGCGGGCCAGCGCCATCGTCACGAAACCCAGTGCAAGCAGGGAGGGAAGCTTCACTTGCGACGACAGGGTGATCAAGACCGCGCCCAGCACGAGCATGGCCAGCGGCGACCAGTGGGCCCATTCGCTGCGCTCGCGGGGCCAGCGCAGCGGCCGAGGTGTCAGCGGCTCGGCGGAATCGACGCCGCGCAACGCGAACTCCGTGCCGGTCAGCATCAAGCCCAGCATCAGAGCCTCGTTGTGGATGCCTGCGACCAGGTGCATGAGCAGCAGCGGGTTGGCTGCCCCCAGCCACAGCGCGCTCACTTCTGCCACGCCGCAGCGCCGGGCCAGCCGCGGCGTCGCCCAGACGATCATCCCGACGCCGATCAGCACGACCAGCCGGTGGCACAGCACGGCAGCGACGATGTTCTCGCCCGTGAGCGACGAGATGCCCCGACCGATCCACAGAAAGAGCGGCCCATAGGGCGCTGGAGTGTCGCGCCAGAGGCTCGGCACCGACAGCGTGAAAACGTGGTCGAGGCCGAGCGCCGGCGCCGGGCCGACCTTGTAGGGGTCCAGGCCCAGCGCAGAGATTTGGCTCTGCGCCAGGTAGGAGTAGACATCCTTGCTGTACATCGGCGGCGCGATGAGCAACGGCAGCATCCACAGCATCAGGGTGTGGTCGAGCTGACTTCGTGACATCCGGCGGTCGCCGAGCGCGAAGCGGCCCAGCATGAGCCACGCCAGCGCCATCATCACGGCACCGGTGGTGGTCATCGTCAACGAGACGGTCTGGATGCGTGACGGCAGGTTGAGCAGCCGGACGCCGAATGTCGGATCCTGGACGACGGGCCGCGCGCCGGCGCCCAGCGACCCGATGGCCATCAGGACGGTCCCGGTGGCGCCGAAGAGCCGGGTGCGCCGTAGCGCGACGACTTCGGCATCGTTGAGCGGCGAGCCGACAGTTCGCTCATCGCCGTGCAAGCGGGCAATCGACGAGCTCAGGGAGCCATGGCGGCGAACTGCCATCTGTGCAGCGTAACGAGTTGGGTCAGTGGCTCATCTCACCGTGGCGGTTAGGGTGCCCTTCGTAGAATGTGTCGGGTAATTCCGTCACAATGGTGTTGTGAAAATCCGTCCGGCAATTGACCGTCACACGCGTGGCGAGATCGTCCAGCTGCTGCTGGAGTCCGGACCCATCACCGCAGGTGAGATCGGGGAGCGTCTTGGCATCTCCGCCGCGGGCGTACGCAGGCACTTGGATGCGTTGCTGGAAGCGGGGGAGGCGCAGGCCAGCCCGGCGGCGTCGTGGCAGCAGCACGGCCGGGGGCGCCCCGCGAAGCGATACCGGCTGACCGCGGCCGGCCGGGCCAAGCTGGGCCACACGTACGACGACCTTGCCGCCGCGGCCATGCGCCAGCTGCGGGAAATCGGCGGGGAAGAGGCGGTTCAGACGTTCGCCCGACGCCGCATCGACACCATCCTGGCCGAAGTCAGCGATGGTCCCGACGACGTGGAGGCCACTGCCGAGCGCGTCGCCGCGGCATTGACCAAGGCCGGGTACGCGACCACCACCACGCGGGTGCGCGGCGCGGTCGAAGGCATCCAGATCTGTCAGCACCACTGCCCCGTCTCCCATGTCGCCGAAGAGTTCCCGGAGCTGTGCCAGGCCGAGCGCGACGCGTTCGCGGAGATCCTCGGCAGGCACGTCCAAAGGCTCGCCACGATCGTCAACGGCGACTGCGCCTGCACCACCCACGTACCACTGAATGACGCTGCGGGCGCCTGCCCGCCCCGAAGCCACACAACCCTCGAAGGAGCTTCGATATGACCGCGACGCCGGACACCTCGTCCCACAAGGTGGGCGAACCGCTCAGTCAGGAAGAGGCCATCGCCTCGCTGAGCCGGTACGGCTACGGCTGGGTGGACACCGACGTCGCGGGCGCCAGCGCCAGGCGTGGGCTGTCCGAAGACGTCGTGCGCGACATCTCGGCGAAGAAGAACGAGCCCGAGTGGATGCTGCAGCAGCGGCTGAAGGCCCTGCGGATCTTCCAGCGCAAGCCGATGCCGACGTGGGGGTCCAACCTCGAGGGCATCGACTTCGACAACATCAAGTACTTCGTGCGCTCCACCGAAAAGCAAGCTGCCTCTTGGGACGATCTGCCCGAGGACATTCGCAATACCTACGACAGGCTGGGCATCCCGGAGGCGGAAAAGCAGCGACTGATCGCCGGTGTAGCGGCTCAGTACGAATGCTTGGCGGGCGAGACGCTGGTGTGGACAGCCAACCGCGGCGAGGTTCCGATCAAGGACATCGCTTATGGTGACCGGGTTTTCGCCTACGACGAAGCGGCTGAGCGCTTCGTGGTTGCGCCGGTCAGGGCGGCGGCGCAGACAGACACCCGCCAGACGTACGAAGTCAAGACCACCCGTCGCAGCGTCCGTGCCACGGACAACCACCCCATGCTGGTGCTGCGCGACGAGCGTGAGCCGGGGCGTCAGCGAGCTCGGTATCACCGGCGTTGGGTCACGGTGGGCGAGTTGAAGCCGGGCGACTTCATTGCGGTGCCGCGGCAGCTTCCGGAATTCGGCGTCGAGGCGGCGCTTCCCACCATTGCGGGACTCACAACTCCGGCCGCCACCAATGTCGATCTCATGTGGCTGCTCGGCCTCTACATCGGCGACGGCAATCTGCATCTTTCGTCGAAGACGTACCGGGTCCAGTTCGGGATTCCCGCTACGGATGTCGAGTTGCGCGCTGAACTGGCTCGCGTGCTCAAGGATCAGTTTGGTCTGCGGTGCATCGAGGCCGACGAATATCGCGTTGTCGTGAACTCGAAGGCGCTGACGGAGTGGATCACTGAAATCGGTTTTGCGGGCCTGTCACTGACCAAGCACGTTCCGGATTGGGTGTACGGGCTGCCGGTCGATCAGCGGCTCGCATTCCTGGGTGGCTGGGTCGACGCCGACGGGTACGTGGGCCCCGATAAGAGCGGTTCGATCGCACTGACGTGTGCCAACGAGCCGTTGATCCGTCAAGCGCGGGAGTTGGCCGAACTCTGCGGGCTGAGGGCAAGCGGCCCGTGGTCGTTCACGCAGCCATACCGCCATGCCCCGGATCGCATGCGGACTGCCTGGCGGCTTGGCATTTCCGGCGACTTCGAACGTCTCGGGTGCCGAAACATCAAGCGAGCCAAACGTTTCGGGCGACGCGCCTACTTCCACTCCTCGAACGGCGCGCACGGCACCACGATCCGCGCGCACTGCAACGACTGGCTCGGTTTCGAGCGGGTCACGTCGATCGAGCCCTACGCGGTTGAGCCGGTGTACGACATCGAGGTCGACGGTCCGCACAACTTCGTCGCCGAAGGCCTCGTGGTGCACAACTCGGAGGTGGTTTACCACCAGATCCGCGAAGACCTCGAGGCGCAAGGCGTTATCTTCCTCGACACGGACACGGGTCTGAAGGAACACGAAGACATCTTCAAGCAGTACTTCGGCACCGTGATTCCGGCCGGGGACAACAAGTTTTCCGCTCTGAACACCGCAGTATGGTCCGGCGGTTCGTTCATCTACGTGCCGCCAGGCGTGCACGTTGACATCCCGTTGCAGGCCTACTTCCGGATCAACACCGAGAACATGGGCCAGTTCGAGCGGACGTTGATCATCGCCGACGAGGGTGCCTATGTGCACTATGTGGAGGGATGCCTGCCGGCTGGCGAACTCATCACGACGGCCGACGGTGATCTTCGGAAGATCGAAGAGGTCAAGGTCGGCGATTACGTTCTCGGCCACGACGGTCGGGCTCATCGTGTGACCGCGGTGCAGATGCGTGATCTCAACGGCGAGCTGTTCAAGTTCACCCCCATGTCGCCTGCGAATGCTTTCGAGGTGACGGCCGAGCATCCGGTGCTTGCCGTCCCGCGCAGTGAGGTTCTGGTCAAACGTCAGCCGCGTAACGGTTGGAAGCCGGAAGTCGACTCGAAGAAGTTGACGTGCGCCGAGCCGCGGTGGATCGCGGCCAAGGACGTGGCAGAAGGTGACTTCTTGGTCTATCCGAAGCCGAAGCCTGTGCCGCACAAGACGGTTCTGCCGCTGGAGTTCGCGCGGCTGGCCGGCTATTACCTCGCCGAGGGACACGCCACTCTCACCAACGGCTGCGAGTCGCTGATCTTCTCCTTCCACAGCGACGAGTTCGACTACGTCGAGGAAGTGCGGCAGGCATGCAAGTCGCTCTACGAGACGGCTGGCTCCGTTCTGGTTGAGGAACACAAGCACTCCGCGCGCGTCACCGTCTACACGAAGGCCGGCTACGCGGCGATGCGGGACAACGTCGGCGTCGGATCTGCGAACAAGAAACTGTCGGATCTGCTGATGCGTCAGGACGAGATCTTCCTGCGCGAGCTCGTCGACGCCTATGTCAACGGCGACGGCAACATCACCAAGCGTGGTGGCGCGGCATGGAAGCGCGTACACACAACGTCCCGGATTTGGGCGTTCCAACTGCAGTCGATCCTTGCTCGTCTCGGCCACTACGCCACTGTGGAGTTGCGTCGACCGGGTGGGCCAGGCGTCATTCAAGGTCGGAACATCATGCGCAAGGACATTTATCAGGTCCAGTGGACCGAAGGTGGCCACGGCCCGAAACAGGCGCGGGACTGCGGTGATTACTTCCTCGTTCCGATCAAGAAGCGGTCCGTCCGTGAGGCCCATGAGCCGGTGTTCAATCTCGATGTCGCGGCACCGGACAGCTACCTCGCTTACGGGTTCGCAGTGCATAACTGCACGGCACCGATCTACAAGTCGGATTCGCTTCACTCCGCTGTTGTCGAGATCATCGTCAAACCGCATGCGCGCGTTCGTTATACGACCATTCAAAACTGGTCGAATAATGTCTACAACCTGGTCACCAAGCGTGCCCGCGCTGAAGCGGGTGCGACGATGGAGTGGATCGACGGCAACATCGGCTCCAAGGTGACGATGAAGTACCCGGCGGTCTGGATGACCGGCGAGCATGCCAAGGGCGAAGTGCTGTCAGTGGCTTTCGCCGGCGAAGGCCAGCACCAGGACACCGGCGCGAAAATGCTTCACCTGGCGCCGAACACGTCGAGCAACATCGTGTCCAAGTCGGTGGCTCGCGGCGGCGGCCGCGCGTCCTACCGTGGCCTGGTTCAGGTCAACAAGGGCGCGCACGGCAGCAAGTCAAGCGTGAAATGCGATGCGTTGCTTGTCGATACGGTCAGCCGCAGCGACACCTACCCGTACGTCGACATCCGCGAGGACGACGTCACGATGGGTCATGAGGCCACCGTCTCGAAGGTCAGCGAAGATCAGCTGTTCTATCTGATGAGCCGCGGCCTCACCGAGGACGAGGCGATGGCGATGGTGGTGCGCGGCTTCGTCGAGCCGATCGCCAAGGAGCTGCCCATGGAGTACGCGCTGGAGCTCAACCGGCTGATCGAGCTGCAGATGGAAGGTGCGGTCGGCTAGATGACGAACCTGACAGAGGCGGTAGAGGGTTCGGCCCTCACTGCCGCCAACACCGGTTCAACGTTGGCTGCCGCCAACACCGGTTCAACGTTGGCTGCCGCCAACAAGGGCGAGGTCTACACCTCCTTCGACGTCGACGCGTTCGAGGTGCCCAGCGGCCGCGACGAGATCTGGCGGTTCACACCGCTGAAGCGGCTCAGGGGCCTGCACGACGGATCGGCACCCGCCACGGGCGCCGCCACCGTCGATGTCAGCGAGCAGCCAGGTGTCACCGTCGAACGCGTCACGCGCGGCGACGAACGCCTCGGCCAGGGCGGTGTGCCCGCGGATCGGGTTGCTGCGCAAGCATTCTCGTCGTTCGACGAGGCCACCATCCTCACCGTCGCGCGCGACACCGAGGTGGCCAAGCCGATCGAGGTCGTCGTCACCGGACCAGGCGAGGACGCGGTGGCCTACGGGCACTTGCAGATTCGCGTCGAGGAACTCGCCCGCGCCATCGTCGTCGTCGACCTGCGCGGCAGCGGAACCTACGCCGACAACGTCGAGATCATCGTCGGTGACTCGGCCGCGCTCGGGGTGATCTGGATCGCCGACTGGGCCGACGACATGGTGCATGTCAGTGCCCATCACGCGCGACTGGGCAAAGACGCCGTGCTGGGGCACGTCAATGTGACGCTCGGCGGCGACGTCGTCCGCACCGCGGTCACCGTGCGTTTCGGCGCACCGGGCGGCAACGCGCAACTGCTCGGCACGTATTTCGCCGACGACGGCCAGCACTTCGAGTCGCGACTGCTCGTCGACCACGCTCAGCCGAACTGCCGCTCCGATGTGCTGTACAAGGGTGCGCTGCAAGGCGATCCGCACTCGCACAAGCCGGACGCCCACACCGTCTGGGTTGGCGACGTATTGATTCGCGCCAACGCCACCGGCACTGACACGTTCGAGACAAACCGCAATCTGATCCTGACCGACGGTGCTCGCGCCGACTCGGTGCCTAACCTCGAGATCGAGACCGGCGAGATTGTGGGCGCCGGGCACGCAAGTGCCACTGGGCGATTCGACGACGAGCAGATGTTCTACCTCCAGGCCCGCGGCATCCCGCAGGACCAAGCGCGCCGGCTCATCGTCCGCGGTTTCTTCAACGAGATCATCAACAAGATCGCCGTGCGTGCAGTGCGTGAGCGACTCACGGAAGCCATCGAAAAAGAACTAGCGATCACGGAATCGAGAGCCTCGCAATGACCACACTCGAGATCAAAGACCTGCACGTCAGCGTCACTCCCAATGAGAACGAGGAAATCCCCATCCTCAAAGGCGTCGATCTGACCGTGAAGTCGGGCGAAACGCATGCGCTCATGGGCCCCAACGGGTCCGGAAAATCGACGCTGTCGTATGCGATCGCCGGACATCCGAAGTACACGGTGACGTCAGGATCGATCACGCTCGACGGCGAGGACGTGCTGGCGATGACCGTTGACGAGCGCGCTCGCGCAGGCCTTTTCCTCGCGATGCAGTACCCCGTCGAGGTGCCGGGCGTGTCGATGTCGAACTTCCTGCGCACCGCCGCGACCGCTGTCAGGGGCGAGGCGCCGAAGCTGAGGCACTGGGTCAAGGAGGTCAAGGCCGCGATGGCCGACCTCGATATCGACCCGTCGTTCTCCGAACGCAGTGTCAACGAAGGCTTTTCGGGCGGAGAGAAGAAGCGCCACGAGATCCTGCAGCTCGACCTGCTGAAACCCAAGATCGCGATCCTCGACGAGACCGACTCCGGTCTCGACGTCGACGCGCTGCGCGTGGTCAGCGAAGGGGTCAACCGCTACGCGGAGAAAACTCACGGCGGCATCCTTCTGATCACCCACTACACCCGGATCCTGCGCTACATCCAGCCGCAGTTCGTGCACGTGTTCGTCGGCGGGCGCATCGTCGAGTCCGGCGGCCCGGAACTGGCCGACGAGCTGGACGCGAACGGCTACGTCCGGTTCACCGAGAAAGCCGCCGCGGGGGCATAACCATGGCGACGTCGTTGGATGTCGATGCGATCAGGGCCGATTTCCCGATCCTCAAGAGAGTGATGCGCGGCGGAAAGCAGTTGGCTTACCTCGATTCCGGCGCGACGTCGCAACGGCCGGTGCAGGTGCTCGACGCCGAACGCGACTTCCTGACGACGTCGAACGGGGCCGTGCACCGCGGTGCCCACCAGTTGATGGAAGAGGCCACCGACGCCTACGAGCAGGGCCGCGCGGACATCGCGGCGTTCGTCGGCGCCGACCCCGATGAGCTGGTGTTCACCAAGAACGCCACCGAAGCGCTGAACCTCGTCGCATATGTGTTGGGGGACAAGCGGTTCGACCGCGCGGTCGGGCCGGGCGACGTGATCGTCACCACCGAGCTCGAGCACCACGCGAACCTGGTTCCGTGGCAGGAGCTGGCGCTTCGCACGGGTGCGACCCTGCATTGGTACGGCGTCACGGACGACGGCCGCATCGATCCGGATTCTCTCCAGCTCGACGAACGCGTGAAAGTGGTGACGTTCAGCCACCATTCGAACGTGACCGGTGCATTGGCGCCGGTCGCCGAGCTGGTCTCGCGGGCTCGGGATGTCGGGGCGCTGACGGTGCTGGACGCGTGCCAGTCGGTGCCGCATCAGCCGGTCGACTTCCACAAGCTCGACGTCGACTATGCGGCCTTCTCCGGCCACAAGATGTTGGGACCCAACGGGATCGGCGTGCTCTACGGCCGCCGCGAGCTGCTGAACGCGATGCCGCCGTTCATCACTGGCGGGTCGATGATCGAAACCGTGACGATGGAGGCCACCACCTATGCGCCCGCGCCGCAGCGGTTCGAGGCCGGTACACCGATGACCTCGCAGGTGGTCGGATTGGCCGCGGCTGCAAGGTATTTGCGGGCCATCGGAATGTACAACGTCGAGGCGCACGAGCGTGAGCTGGTCGCCGCGGCGCTGGACGGGCTGTCGAGCATCAAGGGCGTGCGGATCATCGGCCCGCCAACGCTGGAAAACCGCGGCTCGCCAGTGAGCTTCGTCCTCGACGGCGTGCACGCCCACGACGTCGGCCAGGTGCTCGACGACGACGGCGTGGCGGTGCGCGTCGGGCACCACTGCGCATGGCCGCTGCACCGCCGCTTCGGCATCGCCGCGACCGCACGTGCGTCGTTCGCGCTGTACAACACGCTCGACGAGGTCGACCGGCTGGTCGCCGGCGTGCGCCGCGCTGTGGAGTTCTTCGCCTGATGCGCTTGGAGCAGATCTATCAGGAAGTGATCCTCGATCACTACAAGCACCCGCACAACCGCGGCCTCCGTGAGCCCTATGACGCGCAGTCGTTCCAGGTGAACCCGACGTGCGGGGACGAGGTGACCCTGCGGGTGACGCTGTCCGACGACGGCGAGAGGGTTGTCGACGTTTCCTACGACGGGCAGGGTTGTTCGATCAGCCAGGCGTCGACGTCTGTGCTCACCGATCAGGTGATCGGCCAGAGCGTCGGCGACGCGCTGAAGACCGTTGCCGCGTTTACCGAGATGGTGTCGTCACGGGGCGCCGTCGAGGGCGACGAGGACGTGATCGGGGACGGCATCGCGTTCGCCGGTGTCGCGAAGTATCCGGCGCGGGTGAAATGCGCGCTACTGGGCTGGATGGCCTTCAAGGATGCGCTCTCCCAAGCGAGCGCGTTGAGCGGAGTATTGGCTGCAACCAATGAGGAGACGTCAGATGAGCGACACCGCAGTGCCTGATGACGAACTGCTGGCCGACGTGGAAGAGGCGATGCACGACGTCGTCGACCCGGAGCTGGGCATCAACGTCGTCGACCTGGGGCTTGTCTACGGGTTGAACGTCGAGCGTGGCGAACAGGGCACCGTGGCGCTGATCGACATGACCCTCACCTCGGCGGCGTGTCCGCTGACCGATGTCATCGAGGATCAGTCGCGCACGGCTCTCGTCGGCGCCGGGCTTGTCAACGAGATCAAGATCAACTGGGTGTGGAACCCGCCGTGGGGTCCGGACAAGATCACCGACGAGGGCCGAGAACAATTGCGCGCCTTGGGCTTTACCGTCTGAGACGTAAATCGGTTACCCCGGCAAGCCCCCGATGAGGCGGGCTGGCCTGCCGTAGCGCATGTAAAATGCATGCTGAGCGCCACGCAGAGCAGCAACCCGTTCACCGGTGACTGCACGGCCAGGCCCCAGGTCGGCGCCCGAGTTAGCGCCGGCCGCTCACCTCCGCATCCGGTACAGCACGTATCCGCGCAACCAGCTCCTTGATGTGATCGGCAGCAGCAGCGAGCTGCGCACCAACATCGGTGACTGCAGCTTCCTCCTGAATCATCTGCAACAGCCGCTCACGCGCCACCGTCGATGCCGGCAACCCACGTCGCGCAGCGAGCGACTCGAGCGCCTCGAACTCCTCCGGATTCAGCCGCACCTGCAGCACCCTGCTACGCGCAAGATTCGGCCGCGACACCTTCACATGCTTCGGCAACGGCCGCTCCGACTGATCCGCCTCCGCAGCCTCAGCCTCCTCGCCGACACGCGCCAGACGATCCTCCAGCGTTTCCTTCATCAGTAACCTCCTGCGCGTAGCAGCGGCGATCACGGCTGTTGGCCTTCCATGCGTTCACCCCGTACACCACGCCCTCGTGCTCGATGGTGATGACGGTCAGGATGTCGCCGTAGCTAGGCGAGTTGCCAATGGTGCGCACGCTGTCACCCGACTTGCTGTTGTAGTCGGGGTCGAACATGACTGCTTGCGGGTCGGCGAGTGCTTCGTCGGCCTGCGCCGGGGTGACGCCGTGCTTGGCGATGTATTCGCCTCGCTTGCTCCAGTCGACCGCCACACCAGACTGTACTATATGTGTATTACAAAACGCAATGCCGGGGAACCGGTGCTTAGGACACCCGAAGTCAGGCGACGCCATTCCTCTCGGCCTCAGCCGCCCCGCAACACCCGATACACGTGTCCCGACCAACCGAAACGACTTAGCGATCACCACCACCCGCTCGCCCGCAGCCGCCGACTGGGGTTACTGCACACACGGCGCGCTCGGGAAATGGTCAAGCGCAATGCCGGGTACTTCGCCGCTGGGTAGACGATCGTTCCGGTGCCGATGTCCCTGATCAGTGGGGGGAAGTCGCGGTAGTCGAGGTTCAACCACTGGTTGTATGGGCGAAGACCCTTCTAGATCACGTCGATGATTTCCCGCGAGACTTGATAGAACTGGTCGTAGAGCGGGTGGTCCATTTCGATGTCGAGCTCGCCGCCGTTCTCGGTTTGGTAACCGGTGTCGTAGACGCAGACGTAACTCTCTCCGTCGGGGAACTCGACGAGGTAGCGAGTGCCGGGGTGCTCATTTTCGTAGCCCTCAAGCGCCCATACCTAAAGCTCTTCCTCGGGGTGAAACCGGCTCGTGAGGTGCGGCCCTTCTTCGAGGAATTGGGATCGGCTGGTTCTAGTGTCCTGAATCTCTATTCGCGGTGCAGTGGACCGAAGATTTCCGGCGGACTTGCCCGTGACGTGTCATCCGCCGCCAGTATGGTCATGACACTTTCGTCAGCAAGAGGGGAAACACGCGTTATGGGTTCCGTGCACGAGGTCATCGAGGCGTTTCGCAAAGCGCCGTCGAACTCCGAGCGGGGAACGAAGTTCGAGCAGCTCATGGTCCGCTACTTCCAGTTGGACCCCATGCTGTCGCAGCAGTACGACGCCGTGTGGCGGTGGGTCGACTGGCCGGATCGCAAGGGCAAAACTGACACCGGCATCGATCTCGTGGCGCGCGACCGCGACACCGGGGAGTACACCGCGATCCAGTGCAAGTTCTACGAGCCGACGCACACCCTGTCGAAGGGTGACATCGACTCGTTCTTCACCGCGTCGGGCAAGGCACCGTTCAAGAACCGGCTGATCATCTCCACCACCGACCGGTGGGGGAAGAACGCAGAGGATGCGCTGGAGGACCAGACGATTCCTGTTCACCGCATCGGTTTGGCGGACATTGCGGAGTCGCCGATCGACTGGGACATCGCGTGGCCACAGGGCGATCTCGTCGTTGACCTGGCTCCCGCGAAGCGGCTGACTCCGAAGCCGCACCAGGAGCAGGCGATCCAGGCGGTGCTGCGTGGCTTCGATGTCGGCAACCCGCGCGGCAAGCTCATCATGGCCTGCGGCACCGGAAAAACTTTCACCGTTTTGAAGATTGCCGAACGGATCGCCGACGGCAGGGGCCGCAGCGCGCGCATCCTCTTCTTGGTGCCGTCGATCTCTCTGCTGAGTCAGACCCTGCGGGAGTGGACCGCCCAGTGTGAGCTGGACCTGCGTGCGTTCGCCGTCTGCTCCGATACCAAGGTGTCGCGCTCGGCCGAGGACTACAACGTCCACGACGTGCCGATTCCGGTGACCACCGATCCGCAGCTGCTGCTGCACGAGATGCAGCACCGCAAGCGGGCACAGGGTCTGACGGTCGTGTTCTGTACCTATCAGTCGCTTCCGGTGGTCGCGCAGGCGCAGGGCTTGGGGGTCGACGAGTTCGACCTGGTGGT
The DNA here is from genome assembly GCF_059812765.1 of Mycobacterium sp. NGS39. Taxonomy (NCBI): domain Bacteria; kingdom Bacillati; phylum Actinomycetota; class Actinomycetes; order Mycobacteriales; family Mycobacteriaceae; genus Mycobacterium; species Mycobacterium sp. NGS39. The sequence continues at coordinate 208,266 of NZ_JCALDH010000006.1, forward strand.
CTGCGACGAAGCGCACCGCACCACCGGAGTCACGATGGCCGGCGAAGACCCGTCGAACTTCGTGCGGATTCACGACGCCGACTATCTGAAGGCCGCGCGCCGTCTCTACATGACCGCCACCCCGCGCATTTTCGACGAGAGCGTCAAGGACAAGGCCGACCAGCACTCCGCCGAGCTGGTGTCGATGGACGACGAGCTCACCTACGGTCCGGAGTTCCATCGTCTTACGTTCGGTGAGGCCGTGGAGCGCGGGCTGCTCACCGACTACAAGGTGATGGTGCTGACCATCGACGAGTCGGTGATCGCCCCGCGACTGCAGCAGGAGTTGGCGGGCCACGCCGCCGAACTCATGCTCGACGACGCCTCGAAGATCGTCGGTTGTTGGAACGGTCTGGCGAAGCGAGCCGGAACATCGCCCGACGGAACGGGATTCGATCCCGGTGAGCCGCCGATGCGGCGGGCGGTCGCGTTCGCCAAGGACATCGCCACGTCGAAGCAGGTCGCCGAGCTCTTCCCCAAAGTCGTTGTGGCGTACCAAGATCTGCTGGACGAGCAAGAGAACGAAGGTCACCCCGTCGCTGCGACCAACCGGGATCTCGCGTGCGTCACACGTCACGTGGACGGGACTTTCAACGCGCTGGAGCGCAATGCGCAGCTGTCGTGGCTGAAAGCGCCCGTACCGGAGAACGAATGCCGGATCCTCACCAACGCCCGGTGTCTTTCCGAGGGTGTCGACGTGCCGGCGCTGGATGCCGTGCTGTTTCTGCATCCCCGCAACTCGATCGTGGACGTGGTGCAGTCGGTCGGGCGAGTTATGCGAAAGTCGCCGGAGAAGGATTACGGCTACGTGATCCTGCCGGTAGCGGTGCCGGCAGGTGTCGAGCCCTCGGTGGCGCTCGCCGACAACCGGCGCTTCAAAGTGGTGTGGCAGGTACTGAACGCACTGCGCTCGCACGACGAGCGGTTCGACGCGATGGTCAACAGCATTGCGCTGAACGCGGCTTCGGCGAAGAAGGGCGGCCTGGGTACCGACAAGCTGCTCGGCGGACATATCGGGCCCACCACTGAGGACCCATGGTCGGAATCCGGCGAAGCGAAGAAGGACGGAGAGGGCGTCGCCACCCAGATGGCGTTGTTCTCGCTGTCGAAGTGGCAGGAGGCGGTCTACGCCCGGATCGTCGACAAGGTCGGCACCCGGACGTATTGGGAGCAGTGGGCCGCGGACGTCGCCGACATCGCCGGTAGGCTCACCACGCGGATCGAGGCGTTACTTGGCGGCGCCAATCCGAAAATCGCCTCGGCGTTCGACCAGTTCGTCGCCGGTCTGCGCGACAACCTCAACAATTCGATCACCGAAGCCGACGCGGTGAGCATGCTGGCCCAGCATCTGATCACCAAGCCGGTTTTCGACGCGCTGTTCGAGGGCCATGACTTCGCGTCGCACAACCCGGTGTCGCAGGTGATGCAGAAGATGGTCGACATCCTCGGCGACGCGGGGCTCGAGGCGGAGACCCAGAAGTTGGAGGGCTTTTACGCGTCCGTGCGGCGGCGGGCCGGTGAAGTCACCAGTGCCGAGGGCAAGCAGCAGGTGATCGCGGAGCTGTACGAGAAGTTCTTCCGCATCGGCTTCAAGAAGCAGGCCGAGGCACTCGGAATCGTCTACACCCCAGTGCAAATCGTCGACTTCATCTTGCGGGCCGCCGACCATGCGATGCGCGAGCACTTCGGCAAGGGCCTGACGGACGACGGCGTGCACATCCTGGACGGCTTCGCCGGCACTGGGACGTTCATCACTCGACTGATGCAGTCAGGTCTGATCACGGCGGCCGACTTGGCGCGCAAGTATGCACATGAGTTGCACGCCAACGAGATCATGCTGCTGGCGTACTACATCGCGGCGGTCAACATCGAGACGACGTATCACGCGCTGACCGGCAAGACGGCCGATGCTGATGCGTACGAGCCGTTCGAGGGCATGGTGCTCGCCGACACGTTCCAGATTCACGAGGCCGGCGACTCGATGGACGCGATCATGTTCCCGCAGAACAACGATCGCATTCTCAAGCAGCTGAACACGCCGATCAATGTGATCGTCGGGAACCCGCCGTACTCGGTGGGGCAGTCGAGCGCAAACGATCTGAACGCGAACGTGAAATATCCAACGTTGGACAAGCGGATCGAGGAGACGTACGCGAAACGGTCGACCGGCGGCCGCAAGTCCCAGCTTTACGACTCCTATATCCGAGCATTTCGGTGGGCCACCGACCGGATCGGCGACAGCGGGTAGTGGCGTTCGTCTCGAACGGTGGCTGGATCGACGCAAATACGGCTGATGGCATGCGGCTATCGCTTGCCGACGACTACTCGGTGATCTACGTCTACAACTTGCGGGGAAATCAGCGGACTGCGGGTGAGCTGTCGCGCAAAGAAGGCGGCAAGGTGTTCGGCGGCGGCAGCCGCAATACCGTTGCCATCTTCATCGGCATTAAGGTTCCTCAGCGCACGAACCCGTGCCAGATTTTCTATCGCGATATCGGTGACTACCTGAGCCGGGAACAGAAGCTGCGCATCATCGCCGACAACACTCTGTCGTCGCTTGAGTGGCAAGCTGTCACACCAAATGCACACGGCGACTGGGTAAGTCAACGTAGTGACGAGTTCCTCTCATGGCCGGTGATCGGAGACAAGTCCGGGGGGCACTGCGTCTTCACAAGATATTCGCTCGGGCTTGGAACCAATCGCGACACCTGGTGTTACAACTTCTCGCGCCGTGCGCTCGAGTCGAACATGCGTCGCATGATCGATTTCTACAATCGCCAGGTCGACGGATACGCCGCGTACTGCGTCGAACGAGGTATTAACGACCCTAAGGGCCACGTCGACGAGTTCATCGATACTGATCCAACAAAGATCAGCTGGGGTGGCACGCTCAAGCTGGATGCAGCCGTAGGCAAGCGAATTTCGTTCGTCGCCGAGTCGGTTGTGGACGGCTGTTATCGGCCGTTCCTCCGGCAACATGTGTACTTCAACCGAGATCTCAATAATCGCGTATACCAGCTGCCGTGTATGTTCCCGACGCCGCATCACCCGAATGTCGGAATCTACGTTCCTAATGCAGGCAGCTCCGCTCCGCCGTTCATGTGCTTGATGACTGATCGCGTTCCCGACCTTGGGGCCGCTGGCGTAAGTGGTGTTCAGTTCTTTCCGCGCTGGACATACGAGAAGGTGGAACCCGCTGACGGCACTTTGAATTTCGGCACCGCCGACGTCGACGCGCACGGCTACCGACGCGTCGACAACATCACCGACGGGATTCTCAAGCTCTATCGCGAGGCCATCGGCGACGTCACCAAGGACGACATCTTCTACTACGTCTACGGCCAACTTCACGATCCGCAGTACCGCCAGAAGTACGCCGCTGACCTGAAGAAGATGCTGCCGCACATTCCGACACCACAGACCCGCGAACGGTTCCAGCAGCTCACCGACGCCGGCCGCAAGCTGGCCGATCTGCACGTGAACTACGAGTCCGTCGAACCGTATCCGCTTGACGTGCAACTGAAACCGGGCGCAGACCCGGATGATCGTGAGACCTGGCGCGTGCAGAAGCTGAAGTGGCGCAGCAAGACTGACCACTCCGCGATCATCTACAACTCCAAGGTGACCATCGAAGGTATCCCGGAGGAGGCCGAGCGCTACATGCTCGGATCGCGCTCAGCGCTCGGCTGGATCATCGACCGCTACCAGGTCACCACCGACAAAGCCTCCGGCATCGTCAACGACCCCAACGACTGGTGCGACGAACACGACGACCCCACCTACATCGTCGACCTCATCAAGAAAGTGACCACCGTCAGCCTCGAGACCATGAACATCGTGGACCGCATATGAGAGCCCGGCATGTGAATGTGTCTCGGGCTCATCACCTCTCGAACGGTGATGACTTCCTCGATTCCGGTCCGATCAGGTGGGTTCCCTGTATAGCGCCAATCACGTTGCTGCTCTGGCGGATGCGATGAGGTTGGCGATCTCGCGGCTCTGGCGCTGTGGCCGCTGTGGGCATCGAGCCCAGTCCGGCTCGATACCTGCGCCGCCTCCTGCATGGGCCGCGACACCAAAGGCCGTCTGCTGCACGTCGGCGATTGCGAGGCTCGTGAGCACGACCATCTGGTGATTGTTTTCGACACACTACTCAGGGAGCGGGTGGGGCATGGATCCCGAAGACTGCGAACTCGACTCGGCCGATGACATAGACCTGGACGCGGCCGACCTTCACACCGTCACCGGTGAAAACATCACTGAGGCGCGAGCTGCGCAGGTGGTTGAACAAGCCGAGAAGAAGGCGCGGGGGGCCAACTTGATTCCGGGCGGTAAGTCCTTGTCTGGTGACGGCAAGCACTCGCCGATCGTGCAAACACGGGTTTCAGAAACCACACGCGACAAGCTGCAGAAGATCGCCGCTGGGCGGAAGGTGAGCGTGTCAAAGTTACTGCGAAACATCATCGAGGAGTGGGTCGACGTTAACGGGTACTAAGCAGGCCTATGAATCAGCCGGGCGGTCGTCCTGCAAGGGGGAACCATGTGGCAGAGGCGGTGTGCGCCCGTAACGGGAATAACGGGGTGTCGCGGCTAGGCTGCGCAGACCGATTCAAGTCCGTTGAGTGATCGGCTCGCGTGGCGTCGTCCTCTTCGTAGTCCATCCAGGCGTTGACAACCTCGGGGCGCGTACGAACTGGTGGATCTATTCATAGGGATCCGTTACGTGTCGCCGCGGCGGCAGGGTCGCCGGCGGAACTCGCGCGTGACGACGAGTTACCTACCGGACCGCGCGAGGTCCCTGCAACTTCCGCCCGCCAGCAGCCGCACCGCCGCACACCAGACTGGCACGAGCATATCGTCGTACACTTCTATACACATTGAGGTGTATAGTGCGGACGTGTCGCGCACCAACATCGACATCGATGACGCGCTTGTCGCGGCCGCGCAGCGCATATACCGGCTGGATTCCAAGAAAAGCGCCGTGGACCTTGCGTTGCGCAGGCTCGTGGGCGAGCCATTGGGTCTGGACGAGGCTTTAGCTCTGCAGGGCAGCGGATTCGACTACACGAACGATGAGATCGAGGCGTTCTCAGCCGAAGAAAACCATCCCGGCGCTGACCGGTAGATGATCGTCGACACCTCAGTTTGGATCGAGTACCTCAGCACCACAGACTCGGCCGCCAGCCGGTGGCTGGCGGACCGAATACGCGCGGATGACCGAATCGTTGTTCCCGATGTGGTGTTGATGGAGCTGATGATCGGCACCACCGACGAGGCAACGGCCGCGCTGCGTCGGCGCCTTCTGCTGCGTTTCCAGATCGAGTCGCTCGCGCCCGTCCGAGACGCCGAAGATGCGGCGGCTATCCACCGTCGCTGCCGTCGCGGCGGCGACACCGTGCGCAGCCTGATCGACTGTCAGGTCGCAGCGATGGCACTGCGTCTCGGTGTGGCCGTCGCGCATCGAGACCGGGATTACGAGGTGATCCGAAAGCACTGCGGCCTGCAGACCAAGCCGCTGTTCTGACATCTACGCTGGCACGCACGTTTGCCGAATTCGCGCCGTGGCTACCCGAACGGCTAGCCACGAACAAAGGAGGCGCAAATCATGGCTGTGCCGGCGATAGCCCACCAGGGGCACCCGAAAAGTCGGGACGTGAGCCAATGGGTGATTCCGGTGATCCTCGCCGCATGGGTGGTTGTCCTGCTCTGCGGCTTGCTGGTCAGTGGCGTCGCGTGACTTCGGAACATATCCCGAGCTGAGGACGTTGGGCTGACCATGGCAACCAGAAACCTCACCGCCGCGGAATTCAACGAAACGATCAACGGCAACGAAATCGTGCTGCTCGACTTTTGGGCGTCGTGGTGTGGCCCGTGCAAGCAATTCGCGCCCACGTTCGAGGCGTCGTCGGAAAAGCATCCGAACATCGTGTACGCGAAGGTCGACACGGAAGCCGAACAAGAACTCGCAACGCAGGCGCAAATCCGTGCAATTCCCACGCTCATGGCCTTCAAGAAAGGCACGCTGGTGTTCAACCAGGCCGGCGCGCTGAGCCCGGCCATGCTCGAGGAACTGGTCCAGAAGGTAGAGGCGCTCGACGTAGACGCCGCGCTCGCCGCACAGCGCGCACAAGGCGACGGCGAACAGGTCTGACCGCCCGCACGCGATAGCGTGCAATCCGTGAACAACGACTTCGTCCTGGTCGACCGCCCGCGTCCGCATGTCGCGCTTGTCACACTGAACCGGCCGGAACGCATGAACTCCATGGCGTTCGACGTGATGGTTCCGCTCAAGGCGGTGATCGAGGACATCACCTACGACAACGACGTGCGCGTGGTCGTGCTCACCGGTGCCGGCCGCGGCTTCTCCTCGGGCGCCGACCACAAGTCCGCCGGCTCAGTCCCTAACGTCGCCGGCCTGACCCGGCCCACCTATGCGCTTCGCTCGATGGAAATTCTCGACGACGTCATTCTCGGCCTGCGGCGCATGCACCAACCCGTCATCGCGGCGGTCAACGGCGCCGCGATCGGCGGTGGACTGTGCCTTGCCCTGGCCACCGACATCCGCATCGCCTCGACGGCCGCCTACTTCCGGGCCGCCGGCATCAACAACGGCCTGACCGCCAGCGAACTGGGCCTGAGCTACCTGCTGCCACGTGCGATCGGATCGTCGCGCGCGTTCGAGGTCATGCTGACGGGCCGCGATATCCACGCCGACGAAGCCGAACGCATCGGTCTGGTGTCGCGCACAGTGCCCGGCGACGAACTGCTCGAGACGTGCTATCAGATCGCCGATCAGATCGCCGCGTTCTCCCGGCCCGGAATCGAGTTGACCAAGCGCACGCTGTGGACTGGACTGGACGCCAGTACCCTGGAGGGACACATGCAGGCCGAAGGCCTCGGGCAGCTGTTCGTGCGTCTGCTCACTTCCAACTTCGAAGAGGCCGTCGCCGCGCGTGCCGAGAAGCGCGCACCGGTCTTCACTGACGACAAGTAAGGGACATCCGCCATGATCACCGCAACGGACCTCGAGGTCCGCGCCGGCGCGCGGATCTTGCTGTCCGCGGCGGGTTCGGCGTTGCGGGTGCAGCCCGGCGACCGCATCGGCCTGGTCGGCCGAAACGGTGCCGGCAAGACCACCACTATGCGGATCCTCGCCGGAGAGGCGGAGCCCTACGCCGGCACCATCCATCGCAAAGGCGAGATCGGCTATTTGCCACAGGATCCGAAGGAAGGCAACCTCAGCGTCATCGCCCGCGACCGGGTGCTGTCGGCCCGCGGCCTCGACACGCTCATGACCGAGCTCGAAAAGCAGCAGGCCGTCATGGCGGAGGTTGTCGACGAAACCGAACGCGACAAAGCTGTCCGCCGCTACGGCCAACTCGAGGAGCGGTTCGCCGCGCTCGGCGGATACGTCGCCGAAAGCGAAGCTGCGCGGATCTGCGCGAGCCTCGGCCTGCCCGATCGCGTTCTGATGCAGCCACTTCACACCCTTTCCGGCGGACAGCGTCGCCGCGTCGAGCTCGCCCGGATTCTGTTCGCCGCGAGTGAGGGCGGAGCCGGCGCCTCCGGCTCTACGACCACGCTCTTACTCGACGAGCCCACCAACCACCTCGACGCCGACTCGGTTGGCTGGCTGCGCGACTTTCTGCAGAGCCACACCGGCGGTCTGGTGGTGATCAGCCACAACGTCGAGCTGCTCGCCGACGTCGTCAACAAAGTCTGGTTCCTCGACGCGGTCCGCGGCGAGGTCGACGTGTACAACATGGGCTGGCACAAGTACCTCGACGCCCGGGCCACCGACGAGCAGCGCCGCCGCCGCGAACGCGCCAACGCCGAACGCAAGGCGACGGCCCTGCGGGCACAAGCCGCGAAGCTCGGCGCCAAAGCCACGAAAGCCGTTGCGGCACAGAACATGCTGCGTCGCGCCGACCGGATGATGGCCGGCCTGGACGAGGAACGCGTCGCCGACAAGGTGGCGCGCATCAAGTTCCCCACGCCGGCGCCGTGCGGGCGGACACCGCTGACAGCCACGGGGCTGACCAAGACATACGGCTCGCTGGAGGTGTTCAGCGGCGTGGACCTGGCGATCGACCGCGGCTCGCGCGTCGTCGTGCTCGGCCTCAACGGCGCCGGCAAGACCACGCTGCTGCGGCTTCTGGCCGGCGTCGAAACTCCCGACACCGGCGTCGTCGAACCCGGACACGGCTGCAAGATCGGATATTTCGCGCAGGAGCACGACACGCTCGACAACGGAGCAACGGTGTGGGAGAACATCCGGCACGCGGCACCCGACTCCGGTGACCAGGAGTTGCGAGGTCTGTTGGGCGCGTTCATGTTCAGCGGCCCACAGCTGGAACAACTCGCGGGCACGCTATCCGGAGGCGAGAAGACGCGGCTTGCGCTGGCCGGGCTGGTGGCCTCGACCGCGAACGTGCTCTTGCTCGACGAGCCCACCAACAACCTCGACCCCGCCTCGCGCGAGCAAGTGCTCGACGCGCTGCGCAGCTACGTCGGCGCGGTGGTTCTGGTCACCCACGATCCCGGCGCCGCCGAGGCGCTCGACCCCCAGCGGGTGGTGCTGCTGCCCGACGGCACCGAAGACTTCTGGTCCGAGGACTACCGCGATCTCATCGAGCTGGCCTGAAACACCAACGATTTCGGTCAATCGCCTCCATCGCCGCGTCGTTGCCCCTACCCTGCAAAATGCGGATGCTTTCACAGCGGGGAGATGGCGATGAGAAAGCCGGACAAGCAACGCGCGGAGTTGCTACACGAGCTTCGCAACGAATACGAACACGGGGCGAGCATCAGGAAGCTGGTCGCATCGACTGGCCGCTCATACGGTTCCATTCACAGCATGTTGCGTGAATCGGGCACCACGATGCGCGGCCGCGGCGGCCCCAACCACACCCGCAGACGCGCCAGCTAGCGGCTCCGCACTGACTCCTCGACGAGATCGAGGACCGCGGAGAGCCGTTTGGGATCCTCTCCTGACGCCAGCCGCGCCACGAGTCCGTCGAGCACCAGATCCAGATAGCACTGCAGCACGTCGCCGGGTACGTCGTCGCGCAGGCGCCCGGCTTTGCGCTGCCGACGTAGCCGCGCCGACGTCGCCGCCGACAGCTCCGCGGACCGCTGCATCCAGCCGCGGTGAAACGCCGGGTCGTTGCGCAGCTTGCGGGCGATCTCCAATCGCGTTGCGAGCCAGTCGAATTGCTCCGGCGCGGCCAGCATGTCGCGCATCACCTGGATCAGGCCCTCGCGTGACGCGACGTCGGCCATCCGCTCGGCGTCCTCGCGGGCCAGTTCGAAGAACAGCGCGTCCTTGTCCCTGAAGTGATGGAAGATCGCCCCCCGCGACATCCCGATCGTCTCTTCGAGCCGACGCACGGTCGCCCGGTCATAGCCGTATTGGGCGAAGCAACGTCGAGCACCGTCAAGGATCTGACGTCGACGAGCCGCCAAGTGCTCCTCGCTGACTCGGGGCATGTGGCGGCCGGTCAGGACCTCAGCATGCTGCGCAAGACGTACTGCAGGATGCCGCCGTTGCGGTAGTAGTCGGCCTCGCCGGGCGTGTCGATGCGCACCACCGCGTCGAATTCGACGTCGTCGCCGCCTTCCTTGGATGCCTTGACGTGCACGGTCTTCGGCGTCTTGCCGTCGTTGAGTTCCTCGATCCCGGTGATGTCGTAGGTCTCGGTGCCGTCAAGACCCAGATCCTTCGCCGACTTGCCCTCGGGGAACTGCAACGGGATCACGCCCATGCCGATCAAGTTGGAGCGGTGGATGCGTTCGAAGGACTCGGCGATCACCGCGCGAACGCCCAGCAGCCGCGTGCCCTTGGCCGCCCAGTCGCGCGACGACCCGGACCCGTACTCCTTGCCGCCGAGCACCACCAGCGGAATGTCTTGCTCCGCATAGTGTTGCGCCGCGTCGTAGATGAACGCCTGCTCGCCACCCTTGGTGAAGTCGCGCGTGTACCCGCCCGACACGTCGTCGAGCAGCAGGTTGCGCAGCCGGATGTTGGCGAACGTCCCGCGAATCATCACCTCGTGGTTGCCGCGCCGCGAACCGTAGGAGTTGTAGTCCTTCTTCTCCACGCCGTGCTCGTCGAGGTACTGAGCCGCCGGGGTGCCGGGTTTGATGCTGCCGGCCGGCGAAATGTGGTCGGTGGTCACCGAATCGCCGAGAAGCGCGAGCACCCGCGCACCCTTGATGTCGCTGACTGGTTCCGGATCGGCCGGCATGCCGTCGAAGTACGGCGGCTTGCGCACATACGTCGACTCCGGGTCCCACTCGAACGTCTTGCCTTCGGGCGTCGGCAGGTTGCGCCACCGCTCGTCGCCCTTGAACACGTCCGCGTAGTTCTTGGTGAACATCTCCTGATTGATGGAATCGTTGATGGCGGCGTAGATGTCCTCGCGCGCCGGCCAGATGTCGCGCAGGAACACATCGTTGCCGTCCTTGTCCAGGCCCAGCGAGTCGTTCTCGAAGTCGAAATCCATGGTCCCCGCGAGCGCGTAGGCGATGACCAGCGGGGGAGACGCCAGGTAATTCATCTTGACGTCGGGATTGATGCGGCCCTCGAAGTTGCGGTTGCCGGACAGCACCGCGGTGACGGCCAGGTCGTTGTCGTTGACGGCCTGCGAGACCTCGTCGGGCAGCGGCCCCGAGTTGCCGATGCACGTGGTACAGCCGTAACCCACCAGATAAAAGCCCAGCTTCTCCAAATACGGTGTCAGACCGGCCTTTTCGTAGTAGTCGGTGACCACCTGCGAGCCGGGGGCCAGTGACGTCTTCACCCACGGCTTGGAGGTCAGGCCCTTGTCCACCGCGTTCTTGGCCAGCAATGCGGCACCCAGCATCACCTCGGGATTAGAGGTGTTGGTGCAGGAGGTGATCGCCGCGATCACCACCGCGCCGTGGTCGAGCGTGAATTCGCCGCGGTCCTCGGAGCTCACCTTGACCGGGTTGGACGGACGACCCTCCGACTTGTTGGCCGCCGAGCGAAGGTCTGCCTCGCCGTCGTCCGAGTAGCAGATCGCGGCCGGGTCGCTGGCCGGGAACGTCTCGTCAACGGCCTCGTCGACCCTGCTGTACTCCTTCTTTTCGGGGTCGTCGCCGACGTAGTTCTTGATGTCGCGGCGGAAGGCGGCCTTCGCGTTGGACAGCGGGATCCGGTCCTGCGGGCGCTTCGGCCCGGCGATCGACGGCTCCACCGACGCGAGGTCGAGCTCCAGGTATTCGGAGAACTCCGGCTCTTTGTCGGGCTCGTGCCACATGCCCTGTTCCTTCATGTACGCCTCGACCAGCTCGCACTGCTCGTCGCTGCGCCCGGTGAACTTCAGGTAGTCGATGGTCACCTGGTCGACCGGGAAAATGGCTGCGGTGGAACCGAATTCGGGGCTCATATTGCCGAGGGTGGCGCGGTTGGCCAGCGGCACTTCCGCCACGCCCTCGCCGTAGAACTCGACGAACTTGCCGACGACACCGTGCTCGCGCAGCATCTGCGTGACGGTAAGGACGACGTCGGTGGCGGTGACACCGGGCTTGATTTCGCCGGTCAGCTTGAAACCGACCACCCGCGGAATCAGCATCGACACGGGCTGACCCAGCATTGCGGCCTCGGCCTCGATGCCGCCGACGCCCCAGCCCAGCACGCCGAGTCCGTTGACCATGGTGGTGTGCGAGTCGGTGCCCACGCAGGTATCGGGATAGGCGACGCCGTCGCGGTCCATCACCACCCGGGCCAGGTACTCGATGTTGACCTGGTGCACGATGCCGGTGCCCGGCGGCACCACCTTGAAGTCGCTGAAAGCGCCCTGGCCCCAACGCAAGAACTGGTAGCGCTCACCGTTGCGCTCGTATTCCAGCTCGACGTTGCGCTCGAACGCGTCTTCGCGCCCGAACAGGTCGGCGATCACGGAGTGGTCGATGACCAGATCCGCCGGCGCGAGCGGATTGACCTTGTCGGGATCGCCGCCCAGCTCGCCGATGGCCTCGCGCATGGTTGCGAGGTCCACGATGCACGGGACGCCCGTGAAGTCCTGCATGATCACCCGGGCCGGGGTGTACTGGATCTCGACGCTGGGCACGGCCTTGGGATCCCAATTCGCGATGGCCTCGATGTGCTCCTTGGTGATGTTCGACCCGTCTTCGTTACGAAGCAGGTTCTCGGCCAACACCTTCAAGCTGTAGGGGAGTTTCTCGGTTCCTTTGACGGCGTCCAGGCGATAGATGTCGTAACTCTTGTCGCCGACCTTCAGGGTGTCGCGGGCATCAAACGAGTTGGCCGATTCTGCGCTGCTCACATTCACTCCCAGTTAAGTTGTCGGCCGGCGGCGGGCTGTTGTCGCCGGCACCTGCGATCCTAGCAGTACGCTTGTCCTGTTTCACCGGGGCGGCGGGCCGATTCTCCGTCCGCCCGGGCGAAGCCGCACCCGCAGGGTGTACCCACTTTGTAGGTGCGCTCCTCGCTCTTCGCGCAAGCGCTCGAGCGCCCGCGGTACGGTCATCACCGTGACGATGCCGCAGATTCCTCTCTATATCCCGGTAGAGGTGTGCGCGACCGTCGGAGCGTCCCCGGCGACACCACCCGGCGAGTGCCTGAGCCAAGTCCTGGTCGACGTCCGCGACGACGGTGTCAGTGCGCCCAAGGACGTCGACGTCGCCGGCCTGCGCCAGGTGGTCTCCGATGCCAAGCAGAAGGGCATCGACCTCAAAGTCGTCTGGCTGCCGAAGAACCCGCCGATCGACACCCCGCTTCGCGACATCGCCACCGAAGTCGGCCATGCCTATCCGGGTTCGACGGTCCTCGTCATCAGTCCCGGGTGGGCCGGCACGTACAGCACCACCTATGACCGGGTGACGTTGGAAGCCGGACAAGACGTCGCCAAAACGGCCGGAAATCCGGTACAGGCCGCAAAGAATTTCGTCAGCCAGCTGCAGACGCCGACCTTTTCGTGGACTGCGCTCACCATTGTTCTGATGGTCGTGGTGACGGTTGCGACCGTGCTCACCCGGGTACTGCAGGTGCGTAGCAGGCGCGCAGCGCAGCGTGCCGAGGTGCCGTCCGAGCCCACCGGCTGACCTGCGCTTTCCACCGACGCCGGCCGCAGTGGCTGCTGCCCGGATAACTAATTGGTCACAGCATTCTCAATTACAAGTTTGTAGTTTGTGACCAAAGTTTCTTCAGTGTCAAATGTGACGTACGGTTCCTATGTCCACTTCTGTTATTGAAGTGATTCGAGTGTCGACTCGGCACTGACGAGCGCTTGCGCGAAGAGGCACGGACATAGGAGACCGAAGTCGCATGACATGCATCCGCCACTCGGTATGCGCGACAGCAGTGGTCGTCGGGCTGTTGGTGTCGACTCCGGGGCTGGCGGCCGCGGATCCCGCCCCGGCTGCTCCCGGCGAGATGGCATCGCTGATCGCAGCGGTGGCCGACGCCAATCAGAAGCTCCAGGACATCGGCGCGGCAGTGCAGAGCCGCCAAGAGGCGGTGAACAAGGCGATCGTCGACGTGCAGACGGCCCGCGAGCGGGCTGACGCAGCGAAGGCCGATGTGGCGGGCAGCCAGCGCGCGATCGAGGACGCGAACACCGCGATTGCGGCCGCCCAACAGCGCTTCGACACGTTCGCCGCCGCCGCTTACGTCAACGGCCCGTCGTCGTCGTATTTCTCGGCGACCAATCCCGAAGACTTCATCGCGACCGCGTCGGCGGGGGAGGCGCTCGCGATCAGCGCCAAGCAGACCCTCACCGATTTGCAGCGCGCCCGCACTGAGCAGGTGAACAAGGAATCGGCGGCAAGGGCGGCCCAGCAGAAGGCGGATCAGGCTGCTGCCGACGCGAAGCGCGCCCAAGACGACGCAGTGGCCGCACTGACCGACGCGCAGAAGCAGTTCGGCGCCCAGAAGGCCGAAGTCGACAAGCTGGCCGCCGAGCGCAACGCTGCCCAGGCCAAGCTCGACGCGGCCCGGGCCGTGTGGTCGACGTCGGCCGGCCGGGCCCCGCAAACGGCGCCGGCCGCTCCCGCCGCGGCACCGCCAACCGGCCCAAGGGATCGCTGGGACGCGCCGGGCTCGACTACCCCTGCGCCGCAAGCGAATACGCGTAATTGGGACGCGACGGCGTGGGATCCGACGCTGCCCGCGATCCCGAGCGCGTTCGTCAGCGGTGATCCGATCGCGATCATCAACGCGGTGCTCGGCATCTCGGCAACGTCGTCGCAGGTCACGGCGAATCTAGGCCGGAACTTCCTGATCAAGATGGGCATCATCAAGCCCAATCAGCCCGATCCCGGCATCACCAACGGACGAATCCCGCGGGTGTACGGCCAGCAGGCCTCCGAGTACGTGATCCGCCGCGGCATGTCGCAGATCGGGGTGCCGTACTCGTGGGGCGGAGGCAATGCGGCCGGACCCAGCCCCGGCATCGACGGCGACGAGAACATCACAGGCTTCGACTGCTCGGGTCTGGTGCTGTACTCGTTCGCCGGCGTCGGTATCAAACTGCCGCACTACTCCGGCGCCCAATACGACATGGGCCGCAAGATCCCCGCGGCTCAGATGCGCCGCGGCGACGTCATCTTCTACGGCCCGGGCGGCAGCCAGCACGTGACCATCTATCTGGGCAACGGCCAGATGCTCGAGGCCCAGCAAAGCGGCGTGCCGGTCAAGGTCTCGCCGGTGCGCACCAGCGGCATGACGCCGTACGTCGTCCGCTACATCGAATACTGACCAGGAGGGAAGAGTTCTTGCGTCCAACACGACGGCTGCGGATCGTCGGCGTCATCCTGGCGCCGTTGCTGATCGCGTTCGCAGCACCGGCGGCCGCCGAACCCGACGCCTGGGATCCCACGCTGCCGCAGGCCATCAGCGCCGGAGCGCCCGGTGACCCGGTCGCGATCGCCAACGCGTCACTGCAGGCCAGTGCCCAGGCCGCGCAGACCACCATGGACCTCGGCCGCAAATTCCTCGGCAGCCTGGGCCTGCTGCCCAACAATCCGGCCGCCGCGACTTCGCCGTCCGGGCGCGTGTACGGGCCGCAGGCGGTCGAGTACGTGATCCGGCGCGCCGGCTCGCAGATCGGAGTGCCGTACTCGTGGGGTGGCGGCAGCCTCACCGGCCCCAGTACCGGGGTCGAGGACGGCGCGGGCACCGTCGGGTTCGACTGCTCCGGGCTGATGCGCTATGCCTTCGCGGGCGTGGGCGTGTTGATTCCAAGATTCTCCGGCGACCAGTACAACGCCGGGCGGCACATCCCGCCGTCACAGGCCAAGCGTGGCGACTTGATCTTCTACGGGCCCGGCGGCGGGCAGCACGTGACGATGTACCTCGGCAACGGCCAGATGCTCGAAGCGTCATCGGTGGCCGGCAAGGTGACGATCAGCCCGGTACGCACAGCGGGAATGACGCCGTTTGTCACCCGAATCATCGAGAGCTGACCTGACACACCCAGCCGGTTGGCAGGCAACCTACGTCGACGGATGTCGGCACGCCTGGAATAGTTGACGTGGACATCGGTCTATCGACAGCTCGGGAGGATCTTGATGACGTCACCAGGTGGGCCGCCACAGGGCGCCGGAAGCTTTTCCGGGCCGGGTGCGTCGGGACCGGGCTACCCGGGTGCGCAGCCGGCTGCCGCGGGTGGACCGCCGCCCGAGCGCAACGGCGGGCTCTCCTCGGAGGTGCACACCCTGGAGCGGGCCGTTTACGAAGTCAAGCGAATCATCGTCGGCCAAGACCAGCTCGTCGAGCGGATGCTGGTGGGCCTGCTGGCCAAGGGCCACGTGCTGCTCGAAGGTGTGCCCGGTGTTGCCAAGACGCTGGCCGTGGAGACGTTCGCCCGGGTGGTCGGCGGCACCTTCGCCCGTATCCAGTTCACCCCCGACCTGGTGCCCACCGACATCGTCGGCACCCGCATCTACCGGCAGGGCAAGGAGGAGTTCGACATCGAGCTCGGCCCGGTGGTGGTGAACTTCCTGCTGGCCGACGAGATCAACCGCGCCCCGGCCAAGGTCCAGTCCGCGCTGCTGGAGGTGATGGCCGAGCGAAAGATCTCGATCGGCGGCAAGACGTTCCCCATGCCCAACCCGTTCTTGGTCATGGCTACCCAGAACCCGATCGAGCAGGAAGGCGTGTACGCGCTGCCCGAGGCGCAGCGGGACCGCTTCCTGTTCAAGATCAACATCGACTACCCGTCGCCCGAGGAAGAGCGCGAGATTATCTACCGGATGGGCGTCAAGCCGCCGGAGCCCAAGCAGATCCTGGCGCCCGGTGATCTGTTGCGGCTGCAGGACGTCGCGGCCAACACGTTCGTCCACCACGCGCTCGTCGACTACGTCGTGCGCGTCGTCACCGCCACCCGGCGCCCCGATCAGTTCGGCATGCCCGACGCCAAGGCCTGGATCGCCTATGGCGCCTCGCCGCGCGCGTCGCTGGGGATCATCGCCGGCGCCCGCGCGCTGGCGTTGGTGCGTGGCCGCGACTACGTGATCCCGCAAGATGTCATCGAGATCATTCCCGACGTGCTGCGGCACCGGCTGGTGCTCACCTACGACGCCCTCGCCGACGAGATCTCGCCGGAGACGGTGATCACCCGGATCCTGCAAACGGTCGCCCTGCCGCAGGTGAATGCTGTTCCGCAGCAAGGACATTCAGTGCACCCGGTGGTGCCGGCCGCGGCGGCAGCGGCTAGCGGTCGGTGAGTCCGTCCGCCGGTCGGACCGTCGACCTGCCGTCCTTGCAGCGTGGGCAGATTCGTGACCCGGAGCTGTCGGCGGCGCTACGCAAGCTCGAGCTCACCGTCAGGCGAAAGCTCGACGGCGTGCTGCATGGAGATCACCTCGGCCTGATTCCTGGGCCGGGCAGCGAGCCGGGCGAGTCGCGGCTCTACCAGCCCGGCGACGACGTACGCCGGATGGACTGGTCGGTGACAGCGCGCACCACCCAGCCCCATGTGCGCGAGATGATCGCCGACCGCGAGCTGGAAACCTGGCTGGTTGTCGACATGTCGGCCAGCCTGGACTTCGGCACCACCGGATGCGAGAAGCGTGACCTGGCGGTGGCCGCCGCCGCGGCGATCGCGTTCCTCAACAGCGGGGGCGGTAACCGGCTCGGCGCGCTGATTGCCAACGGGCAGGACATCATTCGGGTGCCAGCGCTGTCGGGCCGGATGCACGAGCAGAACGTGCTGCGGGCGATCGCCACCTCACCGCAGGCCCCGGTCGGGGTGCGTGGCGATCTGGCCGGCGCCATCGACGACCTGCGCCGTCCCGAGCGGCGCCGGGGGATGGCGGTGATCATCAGCGACTTCCTCGGACCGATCAACTGGATGCGGCCGCTGCGCGCGATCGCCGGCCGCCACGAAGTGCTGGGCATCGAGGTGCTCGACCCCCGCGACGTCGAACTGCCCGACGTCGGCGACGTGGTCTTGCAGGATGCCGAAACCGGGGTGGTGCGGGAATTCACCATCGACGCCAAGTTGCGTGAGGACTTCGAGAAAGCCGCAGCGGCGCACCGCGCCGAAGTGGCCCGCACGCTGCGCCGCTGCGGCGCACCGTTGCTGTCGCTGCGCACGGACCGCGACTGGATTGCCGACGTGGTGCGGTTCGTCACCAATCGGCGCAGGGGCGCCCTGGCAGGACGGTCGTAGCGCGACCGAACCACACGACTGAAATGACACAGCTGAAATGACAGACCTGAAATGACACTGCGTACTGACATCGGTGTAATGACACGCTGGGAACTGACCCGAAGCGGATCCGCATGAACGTTCCGCTGCTAGGTCCGATGACGCTGAGCGGATTCGAGCACAAGTGGTGGTTTCTGTTCCTGCTCGTCGTCGTGGCGCTGGTCGCGCTCTACGTCGTGGCGCAGTTGGCCCGCAAACGCCGGGTCTTGCGTTTCGCCAACATGGAGCTGCTGGAAAGCGTTGCGCCTCAACGCCCTAACCGGTGGCGGCACTTACCGGCGATCCTCTTGGTCACCTCGCTGCTGCTGTTCACGATCGCGATGGCCGGACCCACCCAGGATGTGCGCATTCCCCGCAACCGCGCAGTGGTGATGCTGGTGATCGACGTGTCACAGTCCATGCGGGCCACCGACGTTCCGCCCAGTCGACTGGCCGCCGCACAGGATGCCGCCAAGCAGTTCGCCGACGAACTGACCCCCGGCATCAACCTCGGGCTGATCGCCTATGCCGGCACCGCGACGGTGCTGGTGTCGCCGACAACCAACCGCGACTCCACCAAACGCGCGATCGACAAGCTGCAGCTCGCCGACCGCACCGCCACGGGTGAAGGCATCTTCACCGCGCTGCAAGCGATCGCCACCGTCGGCGCGGTGATCGGTGGGGGGGACACGCCACCGCCGGCGCGGATCGTGCTGCTGTCCGACGGCAAGGAGACGGTGCCGTCCAACCCGGACAACCCGAAAGGCGCCTACACCGCGGCCCGCACGGCCAAGGACCAGGGTGTGCCGATCTCCACGATTTCGTTCGGCACCCCGTACGGCTATGTCGAGATCAACGACCAGCGCCAGCCCGTGCCCGTCGACGACGAGACGCTGCGCAAGATCGCCGAATTGTCCGGCGGCGAGTCGTACAACGCGGGCAGCCTGTCGGAGCTGAAGAACGTGTACTCGACGCTGCAGCAGCAGATCGGCTACGAAACCATCAAGGGTGACGCCAGCACCGGCTGGCTGCGGCTCGGCTCGCTGGTTCTGGCCTGTGCTGCGATCGCGGCTCTGCTGATCAACCGTCGGCTGCCCACCTGAGCGGCTCCCTCGCAGCGCCCTCGCCACGCGCCCGCGCTGCGCGCCGAAACGGTATTCCGCGTGGCCTGCACTCGAACTTTCCCGCGGCAGTTACCGTCTGGGCGTCTTTGCAACGGCGATTTCTGGCTGAAGCGGCCGACACGTTAAGTTGACGGGCATGACGGACACTGCTGTTGCCGACAACGCGGCCGCTGCGACTGGCGGGCGGCCGCCGTTCGTGTCCCGCTCCGTGCTGGTGACCGGCGGAAACCGGGGGATCGGGCTGGCTGTCGCGCGGCGGCTCGCCGCCGACGGGCACAAAGTCGCCGTCACCCATCGCGGCTCCGGTGTGCCCGACGCGGACCTGTTCGCCGTCGAATGTGACGTCACCGACAACGACGCCGTCGACCGCGCCTTCAAAGAGGTCGAGGAGCATCAGGGCGCCGTCGAGGTGCTCGTCGCGAACGCCGGCATCGCCGCGGACGCATTTCTCATGCGGATGACGGTCGAGAAGTTCCAGAAGGTGATCGACGCGAACCTCACGGGGGCGTTTCGGGTGGCTCAGCGTGCCTCGCGCAGCATGCAGCGCAAGCGGTTCGGGCGGATGATCTTCATGGGTTCGGTCTCGGGCACCTGGGGCATCGGCAACCAGGCCAACTATGCGGCGTCCAAGGCCGGCCTGATCGGGATGGCCCGCTCGATCTCCCGTGAGCTGTCGAAGGCCAACGTCACCGCGAATGTCGTCGCCCCGGGATACATCGACACCGAGATGACCCGAGCGCTCGATGAGCGGATCCAGCAGGGCGCGCTCGAATTCATCCCGGCCAAGCGTGTCGGCACCGCCGAGGAGGTGGCCGGCGTGGTGAGTTTCCTGGCGTCCGAAGATGCCAGCTACATCTCCGGCGCGGTGATCCCGGTCGACGGCGGCATGGGCATGGGCCACTGAGAGGACAGATATGACGCTGCTCGAAGGCAAACGGATCCTGGTCACCGGGATCATCACTGATTCGTCGATCGCCTTCCACATTGCGAAGGTGGCGCAGGAAGCCGGCGCGGAGCTGGTGTGCACCGGCTTCGACCGGTTGCGGCTCATCGAGCGCATCCTCGATCGGCTGCCTCAGAAGCCGCCGCTGCTGGAGCTCGACGTGCAGAACAACGAGCACCTCGACACGCTCGCCGACCGGGTCACCGAGGTGATCGGCGAGGGCAACAAGCTCGACGGTGTGGTGCACTCGATCGGTTTCATGCCGCAATCCGGGATGGGCATCAATCCGTTCTTCGACGCGCCGTTCGAAGACGTCGCCAAGGGCATCCACATCTCGGCGTATTCGTATGCCTCGCTTGCCAAAGCGCTACTGCCGATCATGAATCACGGCGGGTCGATCGTCGGCATGGACTTCGACCCCAGCCGGGCGATGCCCGCTTACAACTGGATGACCGTCGCCAAGAGCGCGCTCGAGTCGGTCAACCGCTTCGTCGCACGCGAAGCCGGCCCGCACGGCGTGCGGTCCAATCTCGTTGCGGCAGGGCCGATTCGGACGCTGGCGATGAGCGCAATCGTCGGCGGTGCACTCGGTGAAGAGGCCGGCGCCCAGATGCAGCTGCTCGAAGAAGGCTGGGACCAGCGGGCGCCGATCGGCTGGGACATGAAAGACCCGACGCCCGTGGCGAAGACGGTGTGCGCGGTGCTGTCGGACTGGCTGCCCGCGACCACCGGAACGGTCATCTACGCCGACGGCGGCGCGAGCACCCAGTTGCTTTGAGTTGAGCCGCAACGACTTCGACGCCCTGCTGCTGCTGTCGTTCGGCGGCCCGGAGGGGCCGGAGCAGGTGCGCCCGTTTCTGGAGAACGTCACCCGCGGCCGAGGTGTGCCGCCCGAGCGGCTCGACGACGTCGCCCGGCACTACCTGCATTTCGGTGGCGTGTCGCCGATCAACGGGATCAACCGTGCGCTGATCGAGCAGATCCGCGCGGAGCTCGCCGACCGCGGCGAGCAGCTACCGGTGTATTTCGGTAACCGCAACTGGGAGCCGTTCGTGGAGGACACCGTCGTCGGAATGCGCGACGACGGCGTGCGCCGCGCTGCGGTGTTCGCGACGTCCGCCTGGGGCGGGTACTCCAGCTGCCGGCAGTATCTCGAGGACATTGCGCGGGCACGCGCCGTCGTCGGCGCCGGCGCCCCCGAACTGGTGAAGCTGCGCCACTACTACGATCACCCGCTGCTGGTGGAGATGTTCGCCGACGGAATCGCCGCCGCTGCGCAGACTGTGCCGGCCGGCGCGCGGCTGGTGTTCACTGCGCATTCGATTCCCGTTGCGGCGCAAGACAAGTGCGGACCGAAACTGTATGCACGTCAAGTCGCACATGCGTCGGCACTGGTAGCAGCCGCCGCCGGATACGACGACTTCGACCAGGTGTGGCAGTCCCGCTCCGGGCCGCCGCAGGTGCCGTGGCTGGAACCCGACATTTCCGACCATCTGAGCGCACTGGCTGCCCGCGGCACCGCCGCGGTGATCGTGTGCCCGATAGGTTTCGTCGCCGACCACATCGAAGTGGTGTGGGACCTGGACCACGAATTGCGCGAGCAGGCAAAGTCTTTGGGCATCGCGTTCGCCCGGGCGACCACGCCGAATGCGGATCGTCGATTCGCCTGTCTTGCCGTGGATTTGATCGACGAGCTGCGTCTTGGCCGAGATCCAGCTCGGGTCCCGGCATCGGATATGCCTGCATTGCAGGGCTTTTCGGTGAACGGCGCTCCTTGCACAGCCGCGTGCACCTGACCGGCGAAGTGTCAGCGCGGTGACTCCCGGACTTCCGGCTCGGCGAGCGTGCGCAGTTGTCCGCGTCCCCCCGGCGTGTCGCTGTGCAGACACGCACGCTCGCGGCAACAAGGGAAGTCAGCGGCGCCAGGCCGAGTGCAGGATCGCATTGACGGCAGCCATCCGCGCGGACCGCACCACCGCAGACAACGGCGTGAACGCGTCACTGACGATCTGCGCCTCAGAGCTCACCGCAAGGATCGCATCGACGCGCGCGGCGTTCTCCAGCACACGCAGCGCACGAGAGGGCGCCCCGTCGGGCACGCGGTGCGCATGCGTGGATTCCAGCAGCTGCTCGACCATGCCGCGCGGGTCGGCGACCGCATAACCCGGCCGGATCGCGCCGAACGCGTCGGCGGCCGAGCGCACCGCGTTACGCAATGCGTATTCGGCTTCGCCGAGATCTGGATGCTCCGCCGGCGGCACTTCCGGCAGGCAGTAGACCGTCCACAGCACAGCCCGCGGGGCGTCGTCACCGGCGTCGTATCCGTTGTCGCCGTAGTCGAATTCCGGCACGAGCCCGATCGCGGTGCCCGGTTCGCCCGCCACCACGATGGCCTCCCCGGCGGCCAGCGCGTCTCGCTGGAATTGTGTTCCGGCGGTCAGCCCGCGCACGTCTCCGGGCACGGGCAGCAGGACGCGGATGGACCCCTCGCAGGGGCCGGTCCGAGGCGCGGTCGTGCGCAGCGTCTGCAGCAACGTGACCACGCTGGCATCGTCCACATCCGGCCACGGCAACCCAGTGTGCCCGGCGGTGACCGAATCGTATGCCGCGACGAAATGCCTTGGCGCCCATAGGCTTAGCGCATCCAGAACGTCGTCTGGCGCAGCCGAGCCGGCGAGCCAGGCGTTGGCCCACACCGACAGCGAGACACTCGGGCACCACATGACCGCCGAGTGTAATAGTTCGCCGCGGAGCGGGCTGGTTTCGCGTTAGGCTGGCGTCATGCCTGTGGCGCTGATCTGGCTGATCGTCGCGCTGGCGCTGGCGGGCGCGGAGGCTTTGACCGGCGACCTGTTTTTACTGATGCTCGGCGGCGGTGCGCTCGCGGCGGCAGGGGCCAGTGCCGCGTTCGACTGGCCGGTCTGGGCCGACGGCGTCGTGTTCCTTGGTGTGTCGGTTCTGCTGCTCGTCGGTGTCCGGCCCGCATTGCGCCGACACCTCATCACCGGCAAGGGCCTGCCGGAGCCCATGAAGGAGCTGGAGGGCAAAAGCGCGCTCGTGCTCGACCGGGTGGCGCGGCACGAGGGTCAGGTCAAGCTCGACGGCCAGGTATGGACCGCCCGGCCGCTCAACGAGAGCGACGTCTACGAACCGGGGGACCACGTGACCGTCGTACACATCGACGGAGCCACCGCGGTCGTCTCCAAGATCGACTAGACCTGGAATAGCAGGAAGGAACCCTCATGGAAGGTGCCGTCGCCGGGCTGGTGCTGCTCGGCGTGCTGGTGATCCTGGCGATCATCATCGTCGCGAAATCCGTTGCGCTGATACCACAGGCCGAGGCTGCGGTGATCGAACGGCTGGGCCGCTACAGCAAGACCGTGTCCGGTCAGCTGACGCTGCTGCTGCCGTTCATCGACCGGATCCGCGCGCGAGTGGACCTGCGCGAGCGCGTGGTCTCCTTTCCGCCGCAGCCGGTGATCACCGAAGACAACCTGACCGTCAACATCGACACTGTCGTCTACTTCCAGGTGACCAATCCGCAGGCCGCGGTGTACCAGATCAGCAACTACATCGTCGGCGTCGAGCAGCTCACCACCACCACGTTGCGCAACGTGGTCGGCGGTATGACGCTGGAGCAGACGCTGACGTCGCGCGACCAGATCAACGCGCAGCTGCGCGGCGTGCTCGACGAGGCCACCGGCCGGTGGGGACTGCGAGTCGCACGCGTCGAGCTGCGCAGCATCGACCCGCCGCCGTCCATCCAGGACTCGATGGAAAAGCAGATGCGCGCCGACCGCGAGAAGCGCGCGATGATCCTCAACGCCGAAGGTGTCCGCGAGTCGTCGATCAAGCAGGCGGAGGGGCAGAAGCAGGCGCAGATCCTGGCCGCCGAAGGAGCGAAGCAGGCTGCGATCCTCGCGGCCGAGGCCGACCGGCAGTCGCGGATGTTGCGGGCGCAAGGTGAGCGCGCCGCGCAGTACCTGCAGGCTCAGGGTCAAGCCAAGGCGATCGAGAAGGTGTTTGCAGCGATCAAGTCCGGCCGGCCCACTCCTGAGCTGCTTGCCTACCAGTATTTGCAGACGCTGCCGCAGATGGCCAAGGGCGAGGCGAACAAGGTCTGGATCGTGCCCAGCGACTTTGGATCTGCGCTGCAGGGATTCACCAAACTGCTGGGAGCGCCGGGCGACGATGGGGTGTTCCGGTATCAGCCCTCTCCGGACGACGACGCCAAACATGCCGCGCCCCATGACGATTCGGCCGAAGTCGCCGACTGGTTCAACACCGAAACCGATCCGGCGATCGCGCAGGCGGTGGCCGCAGCCGAGGCCGACGCGCGCAAACCGGTGGCCGGACCCACTACTCCACCGTCGTTGACCAGCTGATGAGTGCGCTCACCTCGCCCAAGACCTACGTCGCACTCGCCGCGTTCCAGGCCGGTGACGCCGTGGCGTGCGCAATCCCGCTGCCGCCGATTGCGAAGCTTCTCGACCAGCTCGGCGTTCCGGAAGGCATCCGCTGGGTCCTGCCTGTCGCGAAGGCCGCGTCGGCGATCGGGCTGGCATCGGTGTTGCGGTTTCCGTGGCTCGCCAGGCTCACCACCGCGATGCTGACGCTGTACTTCATCCTCGCCGTCGGCGCGCACGTGCGCGCCCGCGACCGCTTCTACAACGCGATTCCGGCGGCCACGTTCCTGGTGACGTTCGCCGCGATGACGGTGAAGGGTCCCGACCGATCCTAGGCGGCTGAGTCGACGGCCCTGCGCCGATGTGCCCGCACCTCGTATGCCAGCCCGGCGATGCCGACGGACGCGGTGAGCACCGACACGACGACGAGCACCGGATTGACCCGGCCGGTGACGGCATCGCCCAGCACGACGATCGCGAGCGTTCCCGGCATCAGTCCGATCAGCGTCGCCAGCGTGTACGGCAGCAGTCGCACCGCCGACATGCCCGCGGCGTAGTTGATCACCGAGAACGGAACGGCGGGGATCAACCGCAGCGAGAACACCACCGGCCAGCCTCGGCCGCGCAGCCGCGCGTCGACCGTCTCTACTGCCGGATGGCTGACCAAGCGGTCCAGCCGCCAGCCCGTCGCCCGCACCAGAATCAACGCGATCACCGCGCTGATGGTGCTGGCCAGCACCGCCAAGGTGACTCCCAGCGCGGTCCCGAACAGCAGACCCGCGGCGAGCGTGAAAGCGGTTCGGGGAAACGGCAAGACCGTGACGAGCACGTGGGTGGCGAAAAACACCAACGGAACCCAAGCACCGGCCGAGGTCGCCCAGTCGCGCACCTGCACGGCCGTCGGCATCGGGGTGAAGAACCACAGTGCGACCAAGATCACAATGGCGGTCGCCATCGCGACAATGCGCCGGCGGGGCACTTGCTGAGCCGCGACAACCATGGCGGAGTTGAGTCTGCGCAGGTCACGCAGGGCTCCGCCGATCTTCATGGCTATCGAGAGTACGGCCCCTTGATGAACACGTCGTTGATGCTGGCTTAGCCTGAACACGTGTCTATCGAAGCCAGCGTCGACCCCTCCGAGGTAGAGCAGGCTCGTCAGCGTTGGCGCTCGGCAGTGGCCGGCGTGCTGGCGAAAACCCACAAGTCCGATCTGCCCCCCGATCCGGAACGCCTGCTCGACACGCCCACTTACGAAGGCTTTCCCGTCCGGGCGCTCTACACCGCGCTCGACGCCCGCTCCGAGCATCCGTTGCCGGGGCGCTGGCCGTTCGTTCGCGGCGCCGACGCGCTGCGTGACGTCAACACCGGCTGGAAGGTCGCCGAGACCTTCCCGCCGCCGGGGGAGACCGGCGTCAGCGACCTCAACGGTGCGGTGCTGCTGTCGCTGACCGAAGGGGTCAGCGCGCTGGTGCTGCGGGTAGGCGACGGCGCCATCGCACCGGGTTCGCTCGGCGACGTTCTGGAGGGTGTGTTCCTCGAGTTGGTGCCGGTCGTGCTCGACGCCGGCGCCGACTTCGTCAGCGCCGCCGAGGCGGTGCTCGCGCTGGCTGCGCAACTGGACGAGGGCAAGTACGCGATGCTGTCGGTCGACCTGGGTGCCGACCCGCTCACCGCGCCGCTGAGCGGGCGCGCGGCGCCGAGCCTCGACGACGTGGTCGCGGTCGCGTCTCGGGCGGGCGGCTATCGGGGGGCGGTGCGCACGGTCACGGTCGACGGTCCCGCATTCCACAACCTCGGCGCCAGCGCGTCCTGGGAGCTGGGCGCCGGCATCGCCGCCGGCGTGGCGTATTTGAGGTCGCTGTCGTCGGTCACGGCCGCACATGCTCTGCGCCAAATCAGCTTCCGGTTCGCCGCAGACGACGACCAGTTCATGACGATCGCGAAATTCCGTGCAGCGCGGCAACTTTGGGCTCGTGTGGCCGAAGTCGTCGGCGCCCCGGGCGCCGGCGCGGCGACCATGCACGCCGTCACCTCGCTGCCGATGATGACTCAGCGTGACCCCTGGGTGAACATGCTGCGCACCACTGTTGCGGCATTCGCGGCCGGAATCGGCGGCGCCGACACGGTTTTGGTGCATCCGTTCGACGTCGCGATCCCGGGCGGCGCGCCGGGGATGAGTCCCGGCTTCTCGCGGCGCATTGCACGCAACACGCAGCTGCTGCTGCTCGAAGAATCCAACATCGGACGCGTGCTCGATCCCGCGGGCGGCTCCTGGTACGTCGAAGATCTCACCGAAGCACTGGCGCAACAGGCATGGGACCACTTCCAGGCGATCGAGGCGCGCGGCGGCTTCACCGAAGCTCGCGACTTCGTCGCAGACGAGCTCGACCGGCTGCATCAGAAGCGCACCGACGACGTCGCGCACCGACGCGCCAAAATCACCGGGGTCAACGAATACCCCAACCTTGCCGAGGCGCCGCTTCCGCAGGCCGGGGAGACCACCGATACCGGATTACGCCGGTACGCCGCCGGTTTCGAGGCATTGCGGGACCGATCCGATGCCTATCTGCAGCGCACGGGAAGCCGGCCGCGCGTGCTGTTGCTGCCGCTCGGGCCGCTGGCCGAACACAACGTCCGCGCGACGTTCGCCACGAACTTGTTGGCGTCCGGCGGAATCGAGGCCGTCAACCCCGGCCCGCTGGATGCTGCCACGATTCCCACAGCCGTCGAGCAGGCTGGCCGCCCCGACATCGCGATCATCTGCGGCACCGACAAGCGCTACGGCTCCGAGGTGGCCGGCGCGGTGGAGGCGGCGCACGCGGCCGGGATCACGACCATTTATCTGGCCGGTCCGCAAAAAGCCGTCGCGGATGTGGACCAGGCCCACCAGCCCGACGCATATCTGACCGCGACAATCGATGCGGTCGATGCCTTGTCGAACCTGCTCAGCCGATTGGGGGCGTGAGGACCGATGACGACTTCAGACGTCTCCGTAATCGCCAGCTTCGCCGACATCCCGCTGCACGGCGACGAGGTGGCGAC
This sequence comes from Mycobacterium sp. NGS39, assembly GCF_059812765.1. NCBI lineage: Bacteria > Bacillati > Actinomycetota > Actinomycetes > Mycobacteriales > Mycobacteriaceae > Mycobacterium > Mycobacterium sp. NGS39. The sequence continues at coordinate 235,498 of NZ_JCALDH010000006.1, forward strand.
TCCGCCGACCGCAGCGGACGTGTCCGCGCACGTCGCCGCCGCGGCCAGCGCCCACGGGTACAGCCCGGACCAATTGGATTGGCACACACCGGAAGGCATCGTCGTCAAACCGGTCTACACCGCCGCTGACCGGGCCGCCGCATCCGCGGAAGGCTATCCGCTCAACAGCTTTCCCGGTGAAGCGCCGTACCTGCGCGGGCCGTATCCGACCATGTACGTCAACCAGCCGTGGACTATCCGCCAGTATGCGGGGTTCTCCACCGCAGCGGAATCGAATGCGTTCTACCGGCGCAACCTGGCTGCCGGGCAGAAAGGTCTGTCGGTCGCCTTCGACCTGGCCACCCACCGCGGCTACGACTCCGACCACCCCCGCGTGCAGGGCGACGTCGGGATGGCCGGTGTCGCAATCGACTCCATCCTCGACATGCGCCAGCTGTTCGACGGGATCGACCTGGCTTCGGTGTCGGTGTCGATGACCATGAACGGTGCCGTGCTGCCGATTCTCGCGCTCTACGTGGTGGCCGCCGAAGAGCAGGGGGTGCCGCCGGAGAAGCTCGCCGGGACCATCCAGAACGACATCCTCAAAGAGTTCATGGTCCGCAACACCTACATCTACCCACCGAAGCCGTCGATGCGGATCATCTCCGACATCTTCGCCTACACCAGCGCGAAGATGCCGAAGTTCAACTCGATCTCGATCTCGGGCTACCACATCCAAGAAGCCGGAGCCACAGCCGATCTCGAGCTCGCTTACACACTGGCCGACGGGGTCGAGTACATCAAGGCCGGGCTGGACGCCGGACTGAACATCGACCAGTTCGCGCCGCGGCTGTCGTTCTTCTGGGGCATCGGCATGAACTTCTTCATGGAAGTGGCCAAGCTGCGGGCCGGCCGGCTGCTGTGGAGCGAGCTGGTTTCCGACTTCAATCCCAAGAACCCGAAATCGCTTTCGCTGCGCACACATTCGCAAACCTCCGGCTGGTCGTTGACCGCGCAGGATCCGTTCAACAACGTCGCGCGCACCTGCATCGAGGCGATGGCCGCCACCCAGGGGCACACACAGTCTTTGCACACCAACGCTCTTGACGAAGCGCTGGCCCTGCCCACCGATTTCTCCGCGCGCATCGCACGCAACACCCAGCTGCTGCTGCAGCAGGAATCCGGGACCACGCGGCCGATAGATCCTTGGGGCGGTTCGTATTTCGTGGAGTGGCTCACCCATCAACTCGCGCAGCAGGCGCGTGCGCACCTGCGCGAGGTGGCCGAGCATGGCGGCATGGCGCAAGCGATCAGCGACGGCATTCCCAAGTTGCGCATCGAGGAGGCCGCTGCCCGCACGCAGGCCCGCATCGACTCCGGGCAGCAGCCGGTGATCGGCGTGAACAAGTATCGGGTCGACGAAGATCCGGCGATCGAGGTGCTCAAGGTGGACAACACCAAGGTGCGCGCCGAGCAGTTGGCCAAGCTGCAACAGCTGCGCGCCGAGCGGGACCCGGATCAAGTCGAGGCCGCACTCGCAGCGCTGACGCGGGCCGCCGCCGAAAACGACGGCAATCTACTGGAGTTGTCCATCAACGCCGCCCGGGCCAAGGCCACCGTCGGCGAGATCTCCGACGCGCTCGAGAAGGTCTATGGCCGCCACCAGGCCGAGATTCGTACGATTTCGGGCGTCTACCGCGACGAGATCGGAAAGGGGACCGCTATTTCGTCCGCCACCGAGCTCGTCGAGAAGTTCGCCGAGGCCGACGGCCGCCGGCCGCGCATCCTGGTCGCCAAGATGGGCCAGGACGGCCACGACCGCGGACAGAAGGTGATCGCAACGGCGTTCGCCGACATCGGGTTCGACGTGGATGTCGGCTCGTTGTTCTCCACGCCCGAGGAGGTGGCGCGGCAGGCCGCCGACAACGACGTCCATGTGATCGGTGTGTCGTCGCTGGCCGCCGGACACCTGACACTGGTTCCGGCGCTGCGCGACGCGCTCGCCGACGTCGGCCGGCCCGACATCATGATCGTGGTGGGCGGAGTGATTCCGCCCGACGATTTCGACGCACTCTATGCCGCCGGGGCGACCGCGATCTTCCCGCCGGGAACCGTGATCTCCGACGCCGCGATCGGCCTGCTGCGTAAGCTCGCCGAGCGGCTCGGCTACAGCCTGGACTGATGGCCGAAACGACCGATCGGGTCGCCGAGGCGATCCGCGCCGGCGACCGAACCGAGCTGTCCCGGGCGATCACGCTTGTCGAGTCGACGCGGCCCGACCACCGCGAGCAGGCCCAGCAATTGCTGCTGACGCTGCTACCGCAGGCCGGAAGCGCGCTACACGTCGGCATCACCGGGGTACCGGGCGTGGGCAAGTCGACGGCGATCGAAGCGCTCGGCATGATGCTGATCGAGCAAGGGCACCGCGTCGCCGTGCTCGCGGTCGACCCGTCGTCGACGCGTACCGGAGGCTCGATTCTCGGCGACAAGACCCGGATGGCCCGCCTCGCAGTGCATCCCGATGCTTACGTGCGTCCGTCGCCGACGTCGGGAACGCTGGGCGGCGTCGCGAAAGCCACCCGCGAAACCATCGTGCTGTTGGAGGCCGCCGGCTTCGACGTGATCCTGGTGGAGACCGTCGGCGTCGGGCAGTCCGAAGTCGCGGTGGCCAACATGGTGGACTGCTTCGTCTTCCTGACGCTGGCGCGCGCCGGAGATCAGTTGCAGGGCATCAAGAAAGGCGTGCTGGAACTCGCCGACATCGTGGTGGTGAACAAGGCCGACGGCGAGCATGCCACCGAAGCGAAGGCGGCCGCTCGCGAACTGACGATGGCGATCCGGTTGATCTACCCGCGCGACACTTTGTGGCGGCCACCGGTGCTGACCATGAGCGCGCTGGAGGGTACCGGTCTGCAAGAGCTGTGGGACACGGTGCTGCGACACCGCGACGTGCTGACCGAGGCCGGCGAGTTCGAGGCGAAACGCCGCCAGCAGCAAGTGGATTGGATGTGGTCGATGGTGCGCGACGCGGTGCTGGACAGAGTGCTGTCGAACCCGGCGGTGAAAGACATTCGCGGCGACGTCGAGCGGCAGGTCCGCGACGGCGAGTTGACCGCTGCGCTGGGCGCGCAGCGGATCCTGGACACCGCCTCGCAGCCGTAGATTAACGGAACCATAACAATGGGTTTGTTTGGACAGCTAAAGGGTCATCATTAGCCTGTGACGCGCGCTCAGCTGCATCTGATCGACAGTGGCTTGCCCCACGGGGTGCAGGGCGCCGCCGATCCCCACTTCGCGTGTGCGATCCGGTTGTTCTCGAAACTCTTCCCGGGCCGCCGGTTCGGTGGCGGCGCGCTGGCGGTGTATCTCGACGGCCGACCGGTGGTCGACGTGTGGACGGGATACTCCGACCGGCGCGGAAAACAGCGGTGGACCGCCGACACCGGTGCAATGGTCTTCTCGGCCACCAAAGGCGTGGCCGCGACCGTGATCCACCGGCTCGTCGACAGGGGACTGCTCAGCTACGACGTGCCGGTGGCGGCCTACTGGCCGGAGTTCGGGGTGAACGGCAAGCACGCGATCACAGTCCGCGACCTGATGGGTCACCGCGCCGGTCTGTCGCACCTCAACGGAGTCAGCAAGACCGAACTGCTGGACCACGTCGCGATGGAAGCACGGATGGCGGCCGCGCATGTGACGCGCCTCCTGGGCCATCCCGCTTATCACGCAATCACTTACGGCTGGCTGGTTTCCGGGCTCGCGCGCGCGGTCACCGGTGTCGGCATGCGCGAACTCATTCGCTCCGAAGTGGCCCGTCCGCTCAACATCGACGGCTTGCATCTGGGCCGCCCGCCCGCACATTCGCCGACCCGCACTGCGCAGATCCTCGCGCCGCAGAGCACGCGCGCCAACCCGCTGTTCAATCTGATCGCACCCAAGTACGCGGCATTGTGGTTCTCCGGCGGCTTTGGGGCGATGTACTTTCCCGGTGCGAAATCCTTTGTGCAGGGCGACATTCCGTTCCTCGACGGCGAAATCCCTTCTGTCAACGGGGTAGCGACCGCTCGGGGGCTGGCGAAGATGTACGGCGCGATCGCCAACTGCGGACGGATCGACGGAATGCGTTATCTGTCAGCAGATGTGGTGCGCGGGCTGGCTGGCCGGCCGAGCCTGCGGCCCGATCTCAACATCGTTGTGCCGCTCGCTTGGCACCTGGGCTACCACTCCGTGCCGATTCCCGGTGTGCTGCCGGGATTCGGGCATGCCGGGCTCGGCGGGTCGATCGGCTGGGCAGATCCCAGCACCGGGATGTCGTTTGGTTTCGTGCACAACCGGCTGCTGACGCCAATGGTTTTCGACCAGGCGACGTTCGCGGCACTGGGAAATCTGCTGCGCCGTGGCGCAGAAGCCGCGCGCAGGCACGGCGCGCACTCGGTGCCACATTTCGGTGCGCCGTACACCGAGCCGTCGGAATCGGTCGCGGGCTAGACGCCTCGTCAAAGGCTGAAGGCCTGGACCGACTTCCTTGTAGTCAGTCGGTCCAGGCCTCCGCGAGAGTCGCTCAGTAGTTGTTGCAGGTGTTGAAGACCTGCTGCAGCATGCCGATGTACGGCCGGTTCGCCGGCGCGTTCATCATGTTCTCAGCCATCTTCTGGCGTTGATCCGGCGGCGCGGCCAGGAACTGCCGCAGACCCGACTGCAGCTTGCGCGACGAGTTGAAGTACGCAGCCGCAGTGGCATCCTGCGCGTTGAGCGCCGCCACCCACTGCGGATACGTGCAGGTCGTGTTGACCACCGGACCCAAATCCGGGTCCGCGGACGCGGTCCCTGCGGCGCCGGTGAGCGCGATTGCCAGACTGCCCACCCCGATAGCCAGTCCAGTCAGCGAACGCTTGATCATTCGAAACTCCCTCCCTCTAGCTGACCGCATCGACTCTAGCCATCGAAGCCGAGCGGTGCATCAAGGTCGGCAAACATCGGTTAACCAAGCACTGCGGTGTTCGGCTTTCAGGGAGCCGTCGAGAGGTGATCGGCAGGTGGCTCAACGGGATTCGGCGGGCTCGGCGCCGGAGTCACTGACGATGTGCCGGGCGCCATTCGCTGGAAGCACTCCCGCCGCCCGGAACCACCGCCCTTGCCGACGTGAGCGGTGAGGCTGTCGCGCTCGGCACGGGAACCCGACCCCTGCGTCCATCGCTTGCTCTCACCTGCCGTTTCATGTTCGTCATGAATTGGTTGCCGCGTCAATTCGTCACCGCTGGCGGGCCGGACTGTACACTTCTACGCCACCCAAGCCACAGCATCGTGTGATTTGCGGGTGATGCCGACGATCCATACCGTGCCTGTACGCGCGCGGTGCGTATTGCGATCCCATATCACGTTGGGAACGACCCAATATGGAGGTAAGCGGCATGGTTTACTGTTCAAGATCGGGTTGCGCTCCCGAGGCGCCGCAGGTCTGAGGTGCCGCCGCACGGCTAGCCGGCGACGCCCAGCGCATACCATGTGCGGCCGTCGGCTGTCGCGGCCGACGCGAGTGACAAATGGTTGAGCGGCTGATTTTGCACCGGGTGGCTGGAACGGGCGGAGGGGAGTCACAATTTTCCGGGTACTGAGGCGGCTGTGGATTCCGCTGCTGGCGCTGGTGGTGATCGCCGCCGGCGGATTTACGGTGTCCCGGCTGCACGGAATCTTCGGCTCTGAGAAGCGCCCGTCGTACGCAGACACCAAGATCAACGACACCAAACCGTTCAACCCCAAAAAGCTGACGTATGAGGTCTTTGGCGCCCCGGGAACGGTGGCCGACATCAGCTACTTCGACGCCGAAGCCGAACCCCAACACATCCAGGGAGTGCCTCTGCCATGGTCGTTGCAGTTCGAGATCACTAAAGCGTCGGCGGCTGGAAGTGTCGTGGCCCAGGGCGACAGCGACAGCATCGGCTGCCGCATCGTCGTCGACGGTGAGGTCAAAGCCGAGAGGATCTCAAACGACGTGAACGCCCTCACCTTCTGCCTGTTGAAGTCGGCATGAGAGATCGAAACACAGAGCCCGTCCGGCGGCCGTTCTTCGCGCGCAACATCCATCGGCTTTCGCTGCTGATCATCTTGGCCTGGCTGGGCGTCGCCGTCGTCGTAACCGTCGGTGTCCCGCCGCTGGAGCAGGTCGAACGCGAGCATTCGGTATCACTGAGTCCGTCAGACGCGCCGTCGTACAAGGCGATGAAGCGCATGGGCGAGGACTTCCGGGAGTCGAATTCGCAGAGCGTCGCGGTGCTGGTTCTCGAAAGCGACCAACCGCTGGGCGACGAAGCACATCAGTACTACAACAACTTGATTCGCCAGCTGCGCGACGACCCGAAGCATGTGCAGCACATCCAGGATTTCTGGGGGGATCCGCTCACCGCCGGTGCGGCACAAAGCGCCGACGGTAAAGCGGCCTACGTCCAGTTGAACCTCGCCGGCAACTTGGGCTCGGCTTTGGGCAACGATTCCGTCGAATTCGTCCGCCACGTCGTCGACAGCACGCCGCCGCCGGCCGGGCTCAAGGCCTACGTCACCGGCCCCGCCCCCGTGGTGGCCGATATGGGCAAGAGCGGCAACAGAACAGTCGTTCTCATCACGGCCGTCACGTTCGCGGTCATCTTCATCATGCTGCTCATCGTCTTCCGGTCGTTCATCTCGGTGATCGTGCTGCTGCTGATGGTGGGCATTCAGCTTCAAGTAGCCCGAGGAATAGTCGCGTTCCTCGGCGACCACGAGATCGTCGGTCTCACCACATACGTCGTCAATCTCTTGGTGTCCATCGGGATCGCGGCCGGAACCGACTATGGAATCTTCTTCGCCGGCCGCTATCAAGAGGCCCGGCAAGCCGGTGAGGACCGGGAAACCGCTTACTACACCGCCTACAGCGGCGTCGCGAAAGTGGTCCTCGCTTCTGGTTTGACCATCGCCGGCGCCATCTTCTGCCTCAGCTTCACTCGCCTGCCTTATTTCCAGCCGCTGGGTGTGCCGGGCGCCGTGGGCATGCTCGTCGCGGTCGCGGTGGCGCTGACGTTGATTCCGGCTGTCATGGCCGCGGGCAGCCGCTTCGGGCTCTTCGACCCCAAGCGGCTGATCAAAACCCGGGGATGGCGGCGGATCGGCACGGCGATCGTCCGCTGGCCGGGACCGATCTTCGCAGCGACGATGGCAGTCGCGCTGATCGGTCTGTTGACGTTGCCGGGATACAACCCCAGCTACAGCGATCAGAAGTTCATCCCGAAAGACATCCCGGCCAACCTCGGGCTTGCCGCAGCCGCGCGCCATTTCCCGCAGTCGCGAATGTCGACGCCGGACATCTTGTTGATCGAGAGCGATCACGACATGCGCAATCCGACCGACTTCTTGGTGCTGAACAAATTGGCCAAGGCGGTCTTCGCGGTGCCGGGTATCTCGAGTGTGCAGGCGATCACCCGCCCGGAGGGCACGCCGATCGCGCACACGTCAATCCCGTTCATGCTCAGCATTTCTCAGGCCAGCCAGCGGTTGAACCTGCCGTTCCAGAAGAGCCGCATGAAGGATCTGCTCAAGCAGGCCGACGAGATGTCGACGACCATCAGCGTGATGCAGCGCATGTACTCCTTGATGCAGCAGATGAACGACACGACGCATCGGATGGTGGGCCAGACCCACGAGCTGCAGGAAATCACCGGAGAATTGCGGGACCACATTGCCGACTTCGACGACTTCTGGCGGCCGATCCGCAATTACTTCTATTGGGAACAGCACTGCTATGACATCCCCATCTGCTGGTCGCTGAAGGCAATCTTCGACTCGATCGACGGTGTGGACGAGATCAACGACAAGATGCAGGATCTCGTCAAGAACCTGGATGAACTCGACAGGCTGCTGCCTCAGATGCTCGCCCAGTTCCCGCCGATGATCGACATCATGCAGAGCTCGCGGACCATGATCCTGACGATGCACAGCACGATGTCCGGGATCTTCGACCAGATGGACGAGTCGACGAAGGACGCGACGGCGATGGGCAAGGCCTTCGACGCCGCCAACAACGACGACTCCTTCTACCTGCCGCCAGATGTGTTGAACAACAAGGACTTTCAGCGCATCCTGAAAGTCTTCCTGTCGCCGGACGGCAGGGCTGCGCGCATGCTCATCACGCAGCGGGGCGATCCGGCGACACCTGAGGGGATTTCGAGGGTCGACCCGATCAAGACCGCCGCCGAAGAGGCGCTGAAGGGCACTCCGCTGGAGGACTCCAAGATCTACCTCGCCGGCACGTCGGCGATGGTCAAGGACCTGGTGGACGGCTCCCGCTACGACCTGATGATCGCCGGCATCGCTGCTCTGTGCCTCATTTTCATCATCATGATGATCGTGACGCGCAGCTTCGTCGCCGCGCTGGTCATCGTGGGAACTGTGGCGCTATCGCTGGGCGCGTCATTCGGGTTATCTGTGCTCGTCTGGCAATACCTGCTGGGAATTCAAATCCACTGGGTCGTGCTCGCAATGTCGGTGATCCTGCTGTTGGCTGTGGGGTCGGACTACAACTTGCTGCTCGTGTCCCGCATGAAAGAAGAGTTACACGCCGGCCTGAATACCGGCATCGTCCGGGCGATGGCCGGTACCGGCAAGGTGGTGACGGCCGCGGGTCTGGTGTTCGCGTTCACCATGGGCTCCATGGTGGTCAGCGACCTCCTCAGCATCAGTCAGGTGGGCACCACCATCGGTATGGGTTTGTTGTTCGACACCCTGATCGTGCGTGCATTCATGACGCCGTCGATCGCTGCACTACTGGGCCGCTGGTTCTGGTGGCCGCAGCGCGTGCGGCCTCGTCCCGCGAGCACAATGCTTCGGCCGGTCGGTCCCCGTCCCTTGGTGCGTGCCCTGTTGCTGAGGGACTAGCGAAGGCCGCATGAGCACCCCACGCAATCGGCCGCCCGTCATCGCGCGGATAATTCGGCGATTCTCGCTGCCCATCGTCCTGTTCTGGATAGCGGTCACGTTGTTCACGACGCTGGCTTCGGTCGGCTGGCATTGGAAATCCGCCATCCCGGCGCTCGAGCGGGTCGGCGAACAGCATTCCGTGTCGCTGATGCCTGCGGATGCGCCCTCGGTTCGGGCCATGACACGAATCGGCCAAGACTTCCAAGAATCCGACTCGGATAGCTTCGCGATGATCGTGCTGGAGGGCCAGCAGCCACTCGGCGACGATGCCCACCAGTATTACGACGGATTGGTCCAGCAGCTCAGAGCCGACACCAAGCATGTGCAACACGTGCAGGATTTGTGGGGCGACCGGCTCACCTCGTCCAGTGTGCAAAGTCCCGACGGTAAGGCTGCCTATGTGCAGCTGAATCTGGTCGGCAACCAAGGCACGCCCTCGGGCGAAGCATCAGTGGCCGGTATCCGCAACATCGTCAACCGCACGCCGCCGCCGCCCGGCATCAACGTATTCGTCACCGGCCCCTCACCGCTGGTCTCGGATATGCAGCACAGCGGCAACAGATCCATTCTGAAAATCACGCTGGTCACCGTCGTGATCATTTTCACGATGCTGCTTCTTGTGTACCGCTCCATTCTCACCGTTGTCCTGCTGCTCGTCATGGTCGGGGTCGAATTGGCGGCGGCCAGGGGTGTCGTGGCATTTCTTGGGCATAACGACGTTTTCGTGTTGTCGACTTTTGCCGTCAACATGCTGGTCTTCCTCGCAATCGCGGCGGGAACGGACTACGGAATCTTCTTCTTCGGTCGATATCAAGAGGCACGCCAAGCCGGCGAAGACCGGGAAACGGCGTACTACAGCACGTATCGCGGCGTCGCGCCCGTCGTGCTGGCTTCCGGCTTGACCATCGCGGGGGCGATCTTCTGCCTGAGCTTCACCCGGCTGTCCTACTTCCAGACAATGGGTGTCCCGTGCGCAATCGGAATGCTTGTTGCCGTCGCGGTGGCGGTGACGCTGGTGCCGGCAGGCATTGCGCTGGGCAGCGCTGTTGGACTACTGGATCCGAAGCGCAAAATGCGGGTTCGCCGCTGGCGTGGGGTCGGCACGGCCATCGTTCGCTGGCCGGCGCCCATCCTGGCCGCTTCGTTGGCAGTCGCCTTGATCGGCCTCATTGCCTTACCCGGCTACAAAACCAGCTACAACGACCGGCTCTACATACCCGCCGACATTCCCGCCAATCTCGGGTATGCCGCCGCGGAACGGCACTTCACGCAGGCGCGCATGATGCCGGACATCGTGATGATCGAGGCCAACCACGACCTGCGCAATCCTTCGGATTTCCTGGTGCTGAACAAGGTGGCGAAGGCCCTTTTCCGGGTGCACGGTATTTCTCGCGTTCAGGGCATCACGCGGCCGGAAGGCACGCCCATCGAGCACACCTCGATCCCGTTCTTGTTGAGCGTGCAGAACGCCGGCCAGCAACAGGCCATGCAGTTCCAGCGAAAACGTATCGAGGATATGACCAAGCAGGCCGACGATCTGGGCAAGCAGATCAAGATCATGCGGGAGCAATACGCCATCCTGCAGCAGTTGGTCAGTACCACTCATCGAATGGTCGAAACCACTCATGATCTGCAAGACGTGACGGTAGAACTGCGCGATCACATAGCCGATTTCGACGACTTCTGGCGGCCTATTCGCAATTACTTCTACTGGGAACAGCACTGCTACGACATTCCGATCTGTTGGTCGCTGAGAGCGATTTTCGATTCGATCGACGGCATCGACATACTGACCGACAAGCTGCAAGACCTTGTCAAGAGCATGGACGACCTCGACACCCTGATGCCGCAGATACTTCCGGTCATCGCGGAGATGATTCCGACTTTGGAATCCATGCGTATGTCGGTACTGACCATGCACAGCACGATGTCGAGCACGTTCGCCGAAATGGACGAAACAAGCAAAGACACCGCCGCCATGGGGCAGGCGTTCGACGCGTCGAAGAACGACGACTCGTTCTATTTGCCGCCGGAGGTCTTCCAGAATCCCGACTTCCAGCGCGCGATGAAATCCTTCTTGTCGCCGGACGGCAAATCAGCGCGCTTCATCATTTCTCACAGCGGCGATCCCGCGACTCCTGAGGGCATCAAGCGCATCAACCAGCTGCAAACGGCGGCCGAGGAAGCGCTCAAGGGCACACCTCTTGTCGACGCCAAGGTCTATCTCGCCGGCACCACCGCCACAGCGAAAGACTGGCAAGACGGTTCTACCTACGACCTGTTGATTGCCGCTATTGCCGCGCTCTGCCTCGTCTTCATCATCATGCTGATCATCACGCGAGGCTTTATCGCGGCACTGGTGATCGTGGGAACGGTGGCGCTGTCGCTGGGTGCCTCGTTCGGCCTCTCAGTGCTGCTGTGGCAGTACATCCTCGGAGTCAATCTGCACTGGATGGTCCTTGCAATGTCGGTGATCATCCTGCTGGCGGTCGGCTCCGACTACAACCTGCTGCTGGTTTCCCGGATGAAAGAGGAGATAGGCGCCGGCATCAACACCGGCATCATCCGCGCCATGGGGGGCACCGGCAAGGTCGTCACCTCAGCGGGCTTGGTGTTCGCCGCGACCATGGCTTCGATGGCCGTCAGCGACTTGCGGATCATCGGTCAGATCGGCACCACGATCGGCTTGGGCCTGTTGTTCGACACGTTGATCGTGCGTTCATTCATGACGCCGTCCATTGCTGCCATCCTGGGTCGCTGGTTCTGGTGGCCGCAGCGAGTGCGTCAACGCCCCGCCAGTGCACTGCTCAGGTCGGAAGGACCCCGTCCGCTGGTGCGGTCCTTGCTTCTGAAGAACGAAGGCCGCGACGACGACGCAGTCACCGACCGGATTCCGAGGCCGTCGGTCTGACCGCTGTTGGCGCAGCGACAAATTGCGAGGGCGATGCGGAAGTCGGCACAGCACAAGCTCGTTCGCTGGTCGGTGTAACGCCGGAGCACCGGGCGGCGATGGACTGATTGGCGCCGCAATCCACGGCACCGGTTGCGTTCTGGCTGGTGTGGGCTATCGGGGCCTGAGGTTTAGAGACAGCGACTAGAGTCAATGTCATCAGCTAGAGGGAGGGATCACCTATGATCAAACGTTCTTTGAGCAAACTTGCTATCGGAGTCAGTGGTCTGGCGTTGGCGTTCACCGCTGGTGCGGGTACGGCGTCGGCGGACCCCGACCTGGGCCCCGTCGTGAACACGACTTGCTCGTACTCGCAGTGGGTGGCTGCACTCAATGCTCAGGACAAGTCGGCTGCCGCGTACTTCAACTCGTCGCCGCGGCTGCAATCGGGATTGCGCCAGTTCCTGGCCGCGCCGCCGGATGAGCGGCAGAAGATGGCCGAGAACATGATGAACGCACCGGCCAATCGACCGATCATTCCGATGCTTCAGCAGGTCTTCAACACCTGTAGCAACTACTGAGCGGTCGCCCGTCAGGGCACGCTCGACTAGAACCCCACATGGCCTTGAGCGACTGCCCGGGGCACATGTGGGGTTTTGGTTTGCGGGGGCCATCACGCCTTCGGCAGCCGTCATCATCACGCGAGGTAACGTGCGCGCAGATTGCCCGCCAGCAATGCTGAATTAACCGTATTCTTCGGCCGGTCGCGTGGCAATTTCAGGTGTCGCAAGAATTGCGGTGTGGCGCTACGGCACGGCCATACCAGTCGCCGTCGGCAGCGCGGCCTTGTCGTCGAATACGGCCGCCGAATCCCCGGTATTCTCTGACGCTGTACTTGCTCGAGAACTGCCGCATTCCACGCGTTTTCCTGGCGCGCTTCTGTGCACGACCGGCCGTGCCGGCCGAATAGCCGAGCCGACCGATTCTCCAGAGCTGGCTTTTGCCGCAGCGCGGCTCGACGCGCGCGGCTGTGGCCGCTGGGAAATGGGTGCGTTCGTCGGGAAAGCCCAAATCCAACCTGGCGCGGCCGGTACTCTCTACGCAGAGCAGCGGGTGACCCACCGCATTGGCGGCCCTCCGCATGCGCCCAGCGAACTAGTCAGCGTCAGGTTTCGAAGGTTGTCGCGTCCGCCGCGGCGTGCCTGTGCGCCACCAGCTGGCGAATTCAACTGTGCTGGCCCGAACTTCGGCGCTTCGAACCACGCTGAGCGTAAATGTCGCTTTGCTGAAGTGCCTACGCAGGGTTGTAGTGCGCGGAGCTGGAGCGCCTCCGCACACCGTGGCGGCGGTAAACCCGAGCGGCTGTGGACACTCGACGAGCGACACGGACGCGACCCACTGCGGGGTCGGGTGGCGGCGACGCGGATACCGCTATGATGTGCTGAGCACTATGATTTGACGAGCGTTTCGCGGTAAACAGCGGTAGCCGCCGAGAGCCGGCGGAAGTCCGCGGCGCCGAACGCTCGTGCAGCTAGATGCCGTACTTTCGATCACGTTGAGGGGGAACCCCAGCGTCGCCCGTGTGCCGACCTGGGATGACATGTGCAAGTTCAAGAAGTTTGCCGAAACAGGGTGCTGACCCTGTTTGGCTTCAGTATTGTTTGGGGGATTCCACCTATGTCGACTAGACGGTCTGGAGAACTATGAGCATCAATCCGTTTGACGACGACAACGGCACTTTCTACGTCTTGGTCAACGACGAAGAGCAACACAGCCTCTGGCCGACCTTCGCCGACGTTCCAGCCGGCTGGCGGGTGGTCTACGGGGAGGCGGACCGCGCCGCGTGCCTGGAGTACATCGAACAGAACTGGCCGGATATCCGCCCGAAGAGCCTTCGCGACAGGCTCGCCAAGGGTTCGGGCTCTTGACCTTTGTCCCGTGGTTTGGGGGGCCGCATGGAACATGATGACCGCGCACTTCCACTGACGCGCGGCCAGCTGGACATCTGGCTGGCGCAGGAAACCGGTGATTCCGGCACGGAGTGGCAGCTCGGCCTGTTCGTGCGGATTGAGGGGCTGGTACAGCGTGACTCGCTCGAGTGGGCGATCCGCCGCGTCGTGCGAGAGGTGGAACCCGGCAGAGCCGCCTTCTTCGAACGAGACGGCCAGGTCTTCCAAAAGGTCATCGACAACCCGGACGTCGAACTCGCGTATCACGATCTGCGCGATTCCGCCGATCCAGTGGGCGAAGCTCACCGAATTGCCGAGTCGATCCAGCGGACGCCACTGCCATTCAGCGGGCCGCTCTTCAAATTCGCGTTATTCCAGACCCGGGTCGATGAATTCTATTTGTTCGCCTGCTGCCACCACATCATCATCGACGGATTCGGTCTCGGTTTGGTGGGCCAGCGAATTGCATCGGTTTACTCCGCAGTTGTTTCCGGCGCCGCCATTCCGCCGTCTATTTTCGGCTCACTGCAGGAACTGGTCGACCTCGAAGCAGAGTACGAAGCGTCCAAGGACTACCTCGACGACCAGGCGTACTGGAGTGAGAACCTTCCGTCGGGAACGGGCTCGGACTACCAGTTACCACCAGCAGAGGACGACCGAGATCCGTCCTGGCTGTCTCCGCCGGTGCGCCTGGACCCCGCGGTGCTGCGCCGGGTCGACGATCTGTCTCGAGCGTGGAACGTTCCGCGCTCGTCCGTCATCACCGCAGCGTGCGCACTGCTGGTTCGCGGCTGGAGTGTTGAAGGTTCGGAGGTCGTGCTCGACTTCCCGGTGAACAGGCGCGTGCGTCCGGAGGTGCGGACGCTTCCCGGGATGGTCGCCGGCGTTGTGCCGTTGGTGCTCAACGCCTCACCCGACTCCGCGGTCGCAGACTTCTGCAAGCACGTCGACGCCCGGATCCGCGAAGCTGTCCAACACCAGCGATTTCCGGTACACGCTCTCGAGCGCAGGTCCGGGTCGCGGCAGCGGGCCGACAGGGTAAGCGTCAACTTCCTCCCGCCGGCCCTCACATTCCCGTTCGGTGGCGCCACGGCGACCGCGTCATACACCAATCCCGGGCCGGTAGGCGCCTTCGGATTCATCTTCGCCAACTCGGGCGACGATCTGTTCCTCAGCACAGAGGGCGCCGCCCAGCCCTTCGCGAACTTCGAGCCCGCCGAACTCGCCCGACGGTTGGAACAGCTGCTGGTGGCGATGGCCGCTGATCCGTCGCGGCGGTTGTCGACCGTGACTGTGCTCGACGAGGCCGAGTGCGCGCGGCTTGATGAGTTGGGTAATCGGGCGGTGTTGTCGGGGCCTGCACCGGCGGTGGTGTCGATTCCGGAGGTGTTTGCGGCTCGGGTGGCTGCTGCGCCGGATGCGGTGGCGGTGACGTTCGAGGGCCGGGCGTTGTCGTATCGGGAGTTGGACGAGGCCTCGAATCGGTTGGCGCACATGCTCGTTGAGCTGGGTGCGGGGCCGGGTCGGACGGTGGCGTTGTTGTTCAACCGGTCGGCTGAGGCGATCGTGTCGATGTTGGCGGTGCTCAAGAGCGGTGCGGCGTACTTGCCGATTGATCCGACACATCCGGATGCGCGCATCGAGTTCATGCTCGCCGATGCGGCGCCGATCGCGGCGGTGAGCACAGCGGGGTTGGCAGGGCGGTTGCAGGGCCGGGATCTGTTGGTTCTCGATGTGGCCGATGCCCGCATCGAGGCCTATCCGAGCACGGCGCTGCCGGTGCCGGCTGCCGATGATCTGGCGTATGTGATCTACACCTCGGGGACCACCGGCACGCCGAAGGGTGTGGCGATCACGCATTACAACGTGACCCAGTTGGTGGGGTCGATGGATGCGGCGGGTCTGCCGGCGGGTGCGGGACAGGTGTGGTCGCAGTGGCATTCCTACAGCTTTGACATTTCGGGTTGGGAGATCTTCGGTGCGCTGCTGCGTGGCGGGCAGTTGGCGGTGGTGCCGGAGTCGGTGGCGCGCTCACCGGAGGATCTGCGGGCGTTGCTGATCCGGGAGAAGGTCAGCGTGCTCAGCCAGACGCCGTCGGCGGCGGGGATGTTGTCGCCGCAGGGGCTGGAGTCGGTGCACGCGTTGCTGGTCGGTGGTGAGGCGTGCCCGCCGGATCTGGTGGATCGGTGGGCGCCGGGTCGGGTGATGATCAACGAGTACGGCCCGACCGAGACCACGATGTGGGTGGCGGTCAGCGCGCCGCTGTCGGCAGGTTCGGGGGTGGTGCCGATCGGGGTGCCGTTGCCGGGGTCGGCGTTGTTCGTCCTGGATTCGTGGTTGCGTGCGGTGCCGGCCGGTGTGGTCGGTGAGTTGTATGTCGCCGGTTACGGCGTGGGTGTGGGCTATGTGGGCCGGGCGGGGCTCTCGGCGTCGCGGTTTGTGGCGTGTCCGTTCGGTGGGCCCGGCCAGCGGATGTATCGCACCGGGGATTTGGTGCGTTGGGGTGCCGACGGGCAGTTGCAATATCTGGGCCGTGTCGACGAGCAGGTCAAGATCCGCGGGCATCGCATCGAGTTGGGCGAGATTCAGGCGGCGTTGGCCGCTGTGGACGGGGTGGAGCAGGCCGCGGTCATCGCCCGGGAGGACCGTCCCGGTGACAAGCGGCTGGTCGGCTACATCACCGGCACCGCTGATCCGGTCAAGGCGCGCACGGCGCTGGCCGAGCGGCTGCCGGCCTATGAGGTGCCCTCCGCAGTGGTCGTGGTGGACAGGCTTCCGCTGACGCCCAACGGCAAACTCGACAAGCGGGCGTTGCCCGCCCCGGAATACCTCGACGTCGATTCCTACCGCGCCCCGGCGACCGCCACTGAAGAAATCCTGGCCGGCCTCTATGCCCAAGTGCTCGGTGTGGAGCGGGTGGGGGCTGACGACTCCTTCTTCGACCTCGGCGGCGATTCGCTGCTGGCCATGCGTCTGGTCGCCGCCATCAACAAGGCCCTCGACACCCACGTCCCCGTCCGCGCGTTGTTCGAGTCGCCCACGGTCGCGCAGCTCGCGTTGCGTGTGGGGGAGGACGAGGGCGGACTGGAGCCGTTGGTCGCCGTCGAGCGGCCGGCGGTGATTCCGTTGTCGTTTGCGCAGAACCGGTTGTGGTTCCTCGATCAACTGCAGGGGCCGTCAGCGATCTACAACATGGCCGTCGCGTTGCGGCTGCGAGGCCCGCTTGATGCTGCAGCTTTGAAGGCCGCGCTGGGTGATGTGGTGGCCCGCCACGAGAGTTTGCGCACGGTGTTCGTGGCGGCCGACGGTGTGCCGCAGCAGGTGGTGGTTCCCGCCGAGCAGGCCGAGTTCGGCTGGGAGCTGGTCGATGCGACCGCGTGGTCGGCGGATCAGCTCGACGATGCCGTCGGGCAGGCGAGCGGTTACACGTTCGATTTGGCTGCCGAAGTTCCTTTGCGCGCAACGCTTTTTCAGCTCGGAGATGACGAGCACGTGTTGGTGGGTGTGGTGCATCACATCGCCGCCGACGGCTGGTCGATCACTCCGTTGGTCCGAGATCTGGGTGAGGCTTATCTGGCGCGCCGTGAGGGCCGTGCGCCGGGGTGGGCGCCGTTGCCGGTGCAGTATGTGGATTTCACGTTGTGGCAGCGGGCGCAGTTGGGTGAGCTCGACGATCCGGACAGCCGCATCAACGCGCAGTTGGCCTATTGGCAGCAGGCGTTGGCCGGGCTGCCCGACTGGTTGGCGTTGCCTACGGATCGGCCGTATCCGGCGGTGGCGGATTATCGCGGGGCCAGTGTGGTGGTGGACTGGCCGGCAGAGTTGGCGCAGCGGGTGCGTGAGGTGGCCCACGGGCACAACGCGACCAGTTTCATGGTGGTGCAGGCGGCGCTGGCGTTGTTGTTGGCCAAGATCGCCGCGAGTTCTGATGTGGCCCTTGGGTTTCCGATTGCCGGTCGGCGTGATCCCGCACTCGACGATTTGGTCGGGTTCTTCGTCAACACCTTGGTGTTGCGGGTAGATGTGGCCGGCGATCCGACGGTGGGCGAGCTGGTCGATCAGGTGCGCCAACGCAGCCTAGCGGCGTTCGAGCACCAGGACGTGCCGTTCGAGGTGCTCGTCGAGCGGCTCAACCCGGTGCGCTCGCAAACCCATCACCCGCTGGTGCAGGTGCTGTTGGCGTGGCAGAACTTCGCCGGGCACGACAACGGCGATCCGGCTGCCGGGCTGACGCTGGGTGAGGTCCAAGTCAGCGAAATGCCGGTGCAAACCCGCACGGCGCGAATGGATTTGGCGTTCTCGCTGGGTGAGCGCTGGGATGCCGCGGGTGAGCTTGTCGGTCTCGGTGGGGTGGTGGAGTTTCGCACTGATGTGTTTGATGCGGCCAGCGTTGAGGCGTTGGTGGGCCGGTTGCAGCGGGTGTTGGTGGCGATTACCGCTGAGCCGACGCGGCGGGTGTCGAGGGTTGATGTGCTCGACAGCGGTGAGCGGGTGGTGTTGGAGCGGTGGGGCAACGCGGCGGCGTTGACTGCGCCGCAGCGCGCCGCGGCGACTATCACGGAGTTGTTCGCGGCTCAGGTTGCCCGTGTTGGTGACGCGATCGCGGTGAGGTGTGGTGGTCGGTCGTTGACGTATCGCGAGCTCGATGAGGCGTCGAATCGGTTGGCGCATCTGCTGGTTGAGTTGGGTGCGGGCCCGGGTCGGTGTGTGGGGTTGTTGGTGCCGCGCTCGATCGAGATGGTGGTGTCGGTGTTGGCGGTGCTCAAGACGGGTGCGGCGTATTTGCCGATTGATCCGGCGCATCCGGATGCGCGTATCGGGTTCATGGTTGCCGATGCGGGTCCGGTGGTTGCGGTGAGTACTGCGCAGCTGGCGGGGCGGCTGCAGGGCGTTGGGGTGGTGGTCGATGTCGAGGATCCGCGTATCGACGGTTATCCGAGTAGCGCGCTGCCCGCTCCGGGTGCCGATGATGTGGCGTATGTGATCTACACGTCGGGCACGACCGGTACGCCCAAGGGGGTGGCGGTGGCGCATCGCCATGTCGTGCAGTTGTTGGAGCAACTCGGACAGTATTTGCCGGTGACCGGGGTGTGGTCGCAGTGCCATTCGTATGGGTTTGACACCTCGGTGTGGGAGACGTTCGGGGCGTTGGTGCATGGCGGGCGGCTGGTGGTGGTGCCCGATGAGGTGGTGCGTTCGCCGCAGGAGTTGCATGCGGTGTTGGTGGCCGAGGGTGTGGGGATGTTGACCCAGACGCCGTCGGCGGTGGGGGCGCTGTCGGAGCGGGGTTTGGACGGGGCGGCGTTGGTGGTGGCCGGGGAGGCGTGCCCGCCGGATGTGGTGGATCGGTGGGCGCCGGGGCGGGTGATGATCAACGCTTACGGGCCGACCGAGACGACGATGGTGGTGATGCTCAGTGCCCCGCTGGAGGCGGGGTCGGGGGAGCCGCCGATCGGGTCGCCGGTGGCCTCGGCGGCGTTGTTCGTGCTGGATCAGTGGCTGGCGCCGGTGGCCCCGGGTGTGGTCGGTGAGTTGTATGTGGCCGGGCAGGGGGTGAGCTACGGCTATGTGGGCCGGCCGGGGTTGTCGGCGTCGCGGTTTGTGGCGTGCCCGTTCGGGGCGCCCGGGCAGCGGATGTATCGCACCGGGGATTTGGTGCGCTGGGGCGCCGATGGGCAGCTGCGGTATCTGGGCCGCGCGGATGAGCAGGTCAAGATCCGCGGGCATCGCATCGAGCTCGGCGAGATCCAGGCCGTGCTGGCCGGCGTGGAGGGGGTGGCGCAGGCGGCGGTGATCGCGCGTGAGGACCGCCCCGGTGACAAGCGCCTGGTCGGCTACATCACCGGCAGCGCCGACCCGGTCAAGGTGCGCGCGCAGCTCGCTGAGCGGCTACCGGCCTACGAAGTGCCCGCCGCCGTAGTGGTGTTGGACAAGCTGCCGTTGACCGTCAACGGCAAACTCGACACCCGCGCACTGCCCGCACCCGAGTACCACGACGCCCAGCGCTACCGCGCCCCGTCCACCCCCACCGAAGAAATCCTGGCCGCCATCTACGCCAACGTCCTGGGCCTCGACCGCGTCGGCATCGACGACTCCTTCTTCGACCTCGGCGGCGACAGCATCTCGGCGATGCGAGTGGTCGCCGCCGTCAACAAGGCGCTGAATACCTCACTCGCGGTCCGGACCCTGTTCGAGGCGCCGACGGTGGCGCAGTTGGCGCCCCGGATCGGCGAAGACACCGACGGGCTCGAACCGCTGAAACCCGTCGAGCGGCCGGCGGTGGTGCCGCTGTCGTTCGCGCAGAACCGGTTGTGGTTCCTCGACCAGCTGCAAGGGCCGTCGCCGATCTACAACATGGCTGTCGCGCTGCAACTGCGGGGCACGCTCGACGTCGACGCGCTGAAGGCCGCGCTGTCCGACGTGGTGGCCCGGCACGAGAGCCTGCGCACCCTGTTCGTGGCGTCCGACGGGGTGCCCCAGCAGGTGATCGTGCCGGCCGAGCAAGCCGAATTCGGCTGGCAGGTGGTGGATGCCAGCGAGTGGTCGGCAAGCCGACTCGAAGAGGCCATTCAGGAGGCAGGCAGCTACACATTCGCGCTTGCGGCCGAAATCCCCTTGCGCGCAACGCTTTTCAAGCGGACAGACGACGACTACGTGCTGGTCGGGGTGGTGCACCACATCGCCGCCGACGGCTGGTCGATCACCCCGCTGGTCGCTGATCTGGCGCAGGCCTACCAGGCGCGCCAACAGGGACACGCGCCTGCGTGGGCGCCGTTGCCGGTGCAGTATGTCGACTACACGCTGTGGCAACGCGAGCAGTTCGGCGACCTGGACGACAGCGAAAGCCGCATCGCTGCCCAGCTGGCCTACTGGGAACAGGCTCTGGCCGGACTGCCTGAGCGGCTCGAATTGCCCACGGACCGGCCGTATCCGGCCGTGGCCGACTACCGCGGCGCCAGCGTGGCGGTGGAGTGGCCGGCGCAGCTGCAGCAGCAGATCAACGAGGTAGCTCGTCAGCACAACGCGACCGCCTTCATGGTGCTGCAGGCCGCGTTGGCGGTGCTGCTGGCCAAGATCAGCGCCAGCAGGGATGTGGCCGTCGGCTTCCCGATCGCCGGGCGCCGCGATCCTGCGCTTGACGATCTGATCGGGTTCTTCGTCAACACCCTCGTCTTGCGCGTCGACCTCACCGGGAATCCCACGGTCGGCGAGTTGCTGGAGCAGGTGCGCCAGCGCAGCCTCGCCGCCTTCGAGCATCAAGACGTGCCGTTCGAGGTGCTGGTCGAGCGACTCAATCCGGTTCGGTCCCGCAGCCACCACCCGCTGGTCCAGGTGCTGTTGGCGTGGCAGAACTTCGCCGGGCAGGGCAACGACCTGGTTTCCGGCTTGTCCCTGGGTGATGTCGAGGTCGCCCAGATGCCGGTGGAAACGCACACCGCCCGCATGGATCTGGCGTTCTCGCTCGGGGAGCGCTGGACCGAGGCCGGAGAGCCCGCTGGAATCGGCGGATCGGTGGAGTTCCGCACCGACGTGTTCGACACCGGAACCATCCAAGCGCTGATCGAGCGGTTGCAGCGGGTGCTGGCGACCATGACCGCCGACCCGGCGCAGCGGCTCTCGTCGATCGATCTGGTCGACGCCGGCGAGCTCGTCGTCCTTGATCAGATGGGCAACCGGGCGGTGCTCGGCCAGCCAGCGACGCCGGTGTCGATACCGGAGCTGTTCGCCGAGCACGTGGCGCGCTCGCCGGAGGCGACGGCGATCACCTTCGCGGGTCACGCGATGACCTACCGCGAGCTCGACGAGGCCGCCAATCGGCTGGCGCATCTGCTGGTCGACCGGGGCGTCGGGCCGGGCGATTCCGTGGCGGTTCTCTTCCCACGCTCTGCCGCCGCGATCGTGTCGATCCTCGCGGTGCTCAAGACCGGAGCGGCATATCTGCCCATCGATCCCGCGCTGCCGGCCGCGCGGATGGAGTTCGTGCTTGCCGACGCCGCGCCCGTCGCTGCCGTCACCACCGCGGACTTCGCCGAGCGGCTGCAGGGCCGCAACCTGTTCGTCGTCGACGTCGACGACCCGAGCATCGCGGCTTACCCCGCTACGGGCCTGCCTGCCCCCGCGCCCGACAACATCGCCTACATCATCTACACATCCGGCACCACCGGAGTGCCCAAGGGCGTGGCCGTCGCCCACCGCAATGCGGCCGAACTGTTCAAGTCGCTGCACGCGGACATGGGCTTGACGCCGGGACAGGTGTGGACGCAGTACCACTCACTGGCGTTCGACTTCTCGGTGTGGGAGATCTGGGGTGCGCTGATCGGCGGTGGCCGTCTAGTGGTGGTCCCGGAATCGGTGGCGCGCTCACCTCAAGACTTCCACGACGTGCTGATCAAAGAGCACGTCACCGTGCTGACGCAGACCCCGTCCGCGGTCGGGGCGCTGTCGCCGGAAGGGCTGGAGTCGGTGGCGCTGGTGGTGGCCGGTGAGGTGTGCCCCGCCGAGGTGGTGGACCGATGGGCGCCCGGCCGTCTGATGATCAACGGCTACGGCCCGACGGAGACCACGGTGTGCGTGGCGATCAGTGCGCCGCTGTCACCCGGATCGACCGTGCCGATCGGCTCGCCGGTGTCCGGTGCCGCGTTGTTCGTGCTCGACGAATGGCTGCGCCGGGTGCCGCCCGGCGTGGTCGGCGAGCTGTACGTAGCCGGACGTGGCGTGACGTGCGGCTACATCCGTCGGCCCGGACTGACCGCCGCGCGCTTCACGGCCTGCCCCTTCGGCGAGCCCGGCGAGCGGATGTACCGCACCGGCGACCTGGTGCGGTGGGGTCCCGACGGCCAGCTGCAGTACCTGGGCCGCGCCGACGAGCAGGTCAAGATTCGCGGCTACCGCGTGGAACTCGGCGAGATCCAGGCCGCGCTGGTGGCACTCGACGGCGTGCAGCAGGCGGCGGTCATCGCGCGCGAGGACCGCCCGGGCGACAAGCGGCTGGTGGGCTATGTCACCGAGTCGGTGCCGGGCGCGGTGGACCCGTCCGCGGCACGTGCGGCGCTGGCGGAGCGGCTGCCGGCGTACATGGTGCCCGCTGCGGTGGTGGTGCTGGACACGCTGCCGCTGACCGCCAACGGCAAGCTCGACAAGCGCGCGCTGCCCGCGCCGGAATACCGCGACGGCGATTCGTACCGCGCACCGAGCACTCCGACCGAGGAGATCCTGGCCGGCATCTACGCACAGGTGCTCGGCCTGGAGCGGGTCGGCGTCGACGACTCGTTCTTCGACCTCGGCGGCGACAGCATTTCGGCGATGCGCCTGGTGGCGGCCGTCAACAAAGCGCTCGACGCCCACGTTGCGGTGCGTGCTCTGTTCGAGGCGCCCACCGTGGCGCAGCTGGCGCCGCGGATCGGCGAGGAAGCCGACGGGCTCGAGCCGCTGGTGGCCGTCGAGCGGCCGGCGGTGGTGCCGTTGTCGTTCGCGCAGAACCGGTTGTGGTTCGTCGATCAGCTGCAGGGGCCGTCGCCGATCTACAACATGGCGGTCGCACTGCAGTTGCGCGGCACGCTGGATGCCGATGCGCTGCACGCGGCACTGGCCGACGTGGTGGCCCGTCACGAGAGCCTGCGGACCGTGTTCCCGGCGTCCGACGGGATCCCACACCAGCACGTCGTGCCCGCTGAGCAAGCCGTGTTCGGATGGGATGTCGTCGACGCCACCGGTTGGTCGGCAGCACAGCTGGAGCAGGCCATCGAGCAGGCCGCCGGCTACACGTTCGAGCTCACCAGCGAAATCCCTTTGCGCACAACGCTTTTCCAGACCAGCGATGACGAGCACGTGCTGGTGGGTGTGGTGCACCACATCGCCGCCGACGGCTGGTCGATCACCCCGCTGGTCGCTGACCTGGCGCGGGCTTACCAAGCGCGTCAGCACGGCCGGGCCCCGGACTGGGCGCCGTTGCCGGTGCAGTACGTGGACTACACGCTATGGCAGCGGGCCCAACTCGGCGATCTCGACGACGGCGACAGCCGCATCGCCGCACAGTTGGCCTACTGGCAACAGACCCTCGCCGGACTGCCGGAACGGTTGCAGCTGCCCACGGATCGGCCGTATCCGGCCGTGGCCGACTATCGCGGAGCCAGCGTGGCGGTGGATTGGCCGGCGCAACTGCAGCAGCGCGTCATCGAGGTGGCCCGTCAGCACAACGCCACCAGCTTCATGGTGATGCAAGCCGCGCTGGCCGTGCTGCTCTCGAAGATCAGCGCGAGCTCCGATGTGGCCATGGGCTTCCCGATCGCCGGGCGCCGCGATCCGGCGCTGGACGACCTGATCGGGTTCTTCGTCAACACCCTGGTCCTGCGCGTCGAGGTCGCCGGCGACCCAACCGTCGCCGAGCTGCTGGAACACGTGCGCCAGCGCAGCCTGGCCGCCTTCGAGCATCAAGACGTGCCGTTCGAGGCGCTCGTCGAGCGGCTCAACCCGACACGATCCCTGAGCCATCACCCGCTGGTGCAGGTGTTGTTGGCGTGGCAGAACTTCGCCGGACAGGGCAATGACCTGATCTCCGGCCTTTCGCTGGGCGACGTCGACGTCAGCCAGCTGCCCGTGGACACTCACACCGCCCGCATGGACCTGGCGTTCTCACTCGGCGAGCGCTGGACCGAGGCCGGGGAGCCGGCAGGCATCGGCGGCGCGGTCGAGTTCCGCACCGACGTGTTCGACGCCGCCAGCATCGAGTCGTTGGTCGACCGGCTCCAGCGGGTGCTGACGGCCATGACCGCCGACCCGACGCAGCGGCTGTCGTCGATCGACCTCCTTGACGCGGGTGAACACGCCGGCCTCGACGAGATGGGCAACCGCGCTGTGCTGACCCAGCCCGCGACGCCGGTGTCCATTCCCGAGCTGTTTGCCGAACATGTGGCACGCCACCCAGAGGCTGTCGCGATCAGCTTCGAGGGCCGCTCGACCACCTACCGCGAGCTCGACGAAGCCGCCAACCGGCTGGCACATCTGCTGGTCGAGCACGGTGCCGGCCCGGGCCAGTGCGTGGCGCTTCTCATGCCGCGATCGGCGCAGGCCGTCGTGTCGATCCTGGCGGTGCTGAAGGCCGGCGCGGCCTACCTGCCGATCGATCCCGCGCATCCCGATGCCCGCGTCGAGTTCATGCTGGCCGACGCCGCGCCCGTCGCCGCCGTCACCACCGCTTCGCTGGCGGAGCGCCTCGACGGCTCCGGACTGCTCGTCATCGATTTCGACGACCCGCGGATCGCCGCGCAACCCAGCACCGCGCTGCCGGCGCCGGCGCCCGACGACATCGCCTACCTCATCTACACCTCCGGCACCACCGGCGTGCCCAAAGGCGTGGCAATCACCCACCACAACGCCACCCAGCTGCTCGAATCGCTGGACGCCGGTCTCCCGCGTGACGGCGTGTGGCCGCTGTGCCATTCGCTGGCCTTCGACGTGTCGGTGTGGGAGATCTTCGGCGCGCTGCTGCGCGGCGGGCGGCTGGTCGTCGTCCCCGAAGTGGTCGCCGGCTCGCCCGAGGACTTCCACGACGTGCTGGTCACCGAGCAGGTGAGCGTGCTGACCCAAACCCCTTCTGCGGTCGGGATGTTGGAGCCCGAAGGGCTGGAGTCGGCGGCCTTGGTGGTGGTCGGTGAGGCGTGCCCCGCCGAGGTGGTGGACCGCTGGGCGCCCGGCCGGGTGATGATCAACGCCTACGGCCCCACCGAGACCACGATGTGCGTGGCCATCAGCGCACCGCTGAGCCCCGGCTCGGCCGTGCCGATCGGCTCGCCGGTCACCGGCGCTGCGTTGTTCGTGCTGGACCAGTGGCTGCGGCCGGTGCCGGCCGGCGTGGTCGGCGAGTTGTACGTCGCCGGGCGCGGCGTGGGTGTCGGCTATGTCCGTCGCGCCGGGTTGACCGCGGCGCGGTTCGTGGCCTGCCCGTTCGGCGGACCCGGGGCACGGATGTACCGCACCGGTGACCTGGTCCGCTGGGGTGCCGACGGGCAGCTGCAGTACCTGGGCCGCGCCGACGAGCAGGTCAAGATCCGCGGCTACCGCATCGAGCTCGGCGAGGTGCAGGCGGCCCTGGCCGCGCTGGACGGCGTGGAGCACGCGGCGGTCATCGCCCGCGAAGACCGCCCCGGCGACAAGCGCCTCGTCGGCTACATCACCGGAACCGCGGACCTGGTCGCGGTGCGGCGCGAACTCAGCGAGCGCCTGCCGGTCTACATGGTCCCCGCGGCGGTGGTGGTGCTCGACGCGCTGCCGCTGACGCCGAACAACAAACTCGACACGCGCGCTCTGCCCGCGCCGGAATACCAGGATGCCGGAGGCGAGTATCGCGCCCCGTCCAGCGCGGTCGAAGAGGTCCTTGCCGGGATCTACGCGCAGGTGCTGGGCCTGGAACGGGTGGGCGTCGACGACTCGTTCTTCGAGCTCGGCGGCGACAGCATCTTGTCGATGCAGGTGGTGGCCCGGGCGCGGGCAGCCGGCCTGACCTGCCGCCCACGCGACATCTTCGTCGAGCAGACCGTGGCGCGCCTGGCCCAGGTGGTCGGCGTTGCCGACGGCGCGTCCGGTGTGGCGGACGAGGGCACCGGCCCCGTGGTGGCCACCCCGATCATGCGCTGGCTGCACAGCGTCGACGGCGCGGTCGACCAGTTCAACCAGACCGTCGTGGTGCAGGCGCCGACCGGGGCGACCGAGGACGACGTCGTGGTGCTGTTGCAGGCGCTGCTGGACCGGCACGCCGCGCTGCGACTGCGCGTCGACGACGACGGCGCGGGCGGCTGGGCGCCGATCGTGCCCGAACCCGGCAGTGTCGACGCACGCGAATGCCTACAGGTCGTCGACGTGCTGTCCGAGGACGCCGTGACAGCGGCCCGCGCGAGGCTGAACCCGTCCGCTGGGACCATGCTCAGCGCGCTGTGGGCTACCGACTCCGGCCAGCTGGCTCTGATCGTGCACCACCTTGCCGTCGACGGCGTTTCGTGGCGAATTCTGTTGGAAGACTTGAACATTGCGTGGGCTCAGCACCACAGCGGCCAGCCGATCGCACTGCCTGCGCCCGGAACGTCGTTCGCCCGCTGGTCGGCGCTGCTGGCCGAGCGCGCTCATGCCGCCGACGTGGTGGCGCAGGCTGACGCCTGGCGCCAGGTCGCCGCGACGCCGGGCGTGTTGCCGACGGTGCAGCCCCAGGTCGATACCTACGCCACCGCCGGGTCACTGTCGATGAGGCTCGACGCCGACACCACGCGACGGCTGCTCGGTGAGGTGCCGGCCGCGTTCCACGCCGGGGTCAACGACATCCTGCTGATCGCGTTCGGGCTGGCATTGTCGGAATTCCTGGGCAGTGGCGCCGCGCCGATCGGCATCGATGTCGAGGGCCACGGCCGCGCCGAGGAGCTGTTCGGCGACGTCGACCTGTCCCGCACCGTCGGCTGGTTCACCACCAAGTACCCGGTCGCCCTGGCGCCCGGCGGCCTGTCGTGGAGTCACGTGGTGGCCGGGGACGCGGCGCTGGGTGCCGCGGTGAAGAACGCCAAGGAGCAACTGCGCGCGCTGCCCGACGGATTGACCTACGGGCTGCTGCGCTACCTCAACGCCGACGTCGAGCTGGCCCAACCGGATCCGACCATCGGGTTCAACTACCTCGGGCGGCTGGGTGCGGCCGCGTCGCAAACCTCCGAGGACCTGTGGCGGCCCAGCCAGGACGCCGGATCGCTGACCGCCGCAGCGGCCGCGGTGCCGATGCCGCTGGCGCACACCCTGGAACTCAACGCCGGCACCGTCGACACCGACACCGGCCCGCATCTCGAGGCGAACTGGACGTGGGCGCCGTCAGCTGTCGACGACGCGCAGGTCCGGCGTCTCAGCCAGTTGTGGTTCGACGCCCTGGCCGGCATCTGCGCGCACGTCGAACGCGGTGGAGGCGGCCTCACCCCGTCCGACATCCTCCCGGCTCGGCTGACCCAGCAGGAGATCGACGAGCTGCAGTCCCGGCAGCGCGTCGCCGACATCTTGCCGCTGACCCCGATGCAGCAGGGCCTGCTCTTTCACGCCAGCGCCACCGAAGGCAACGACGACGACGTGTATGCCCTGCAGCTGAGCATCACGGTCACCGGCCCCCTCGAGGCCGACCGACTCCGCGAAGCAGTGGACCTGGTGGTCAACCGTCACCCGAACCTCGCGGCGCAGTTCTGCGATCAGTTCGACCAGCCGGTCCAGGTCATCCCGGCCGCCCCGGTGCCGGCGTTCCGGTATGTCGAGCTCGACGGCGGCTCGGCAGACCTCGACGGGCAGATCGAGCAACTGTGCGCGGACGAACGCGCCGCGGTCTGCAACCTGGGAGACCCGCCGGTCTTCCGGACGGCGCTGATCCGCACCGCCGAGGACCGGCACCAGTTCGTGCTGACCAGCCACCACATTGTGCTCGACGGCTGGTCGCTGCCGATCCTGCTGAGGGAGATCTTCGCCGGCTACTACGGGCAGCGGCTGCCCGCCGCGGCGTCGTACCGCAGCTATGTGAGCTGGCTGGCCGATCGTGACCTGGATGCCGCCCGCGCCGCCTGGGCCGACGTGCTCGCCGGGTTCGACACCCCCACGCTGGTGGGTCCCGCGGATCGGCTCGGGCTCGGCAAACGCGGCGTCGAATCGCTTCAGGTGTCCGAAGAGACGACGCAGGCCCTCGGCGAGCTGGCGCGCTCGCAGCACACCACCGTCAACACGGTGCTGCAAGCGGCGTGGGCGCAGCTGCTGATGTGGCTGACCGGCCAGCACGACGTGGCCTTCGGGGCCGTGGTGTCAGGACGACCGGTCGAGTTGCCCGGCGCGGACTCCATGGTGGGTCTGCTGATCAACACCGTGCCGGTGCGGGCGACGCTCAGCGCCACCACCACCAGCGCCCAGCTGCTCGACCAGCTTCAGCGCGCCCACAATCACACACTCGAGCACGACCATCTGGCGCTGCACGAAATCCATCGCATCACTGGGCACGACCAGCTGTTCGACACACTGTTCGTGGTCGAGAACTATCCCATCGACACCGGTGTGCCGCTGGGCGTCGACGGGCTCGCCATCGCGGAGTTCGCCAGCCGCGAATACAACCACTACCCGCTGACCGTGCAAGCGGTGCCGGGCCGGGAACTGACACTGCGCGTCGAGTTCGACACCGAGGTGTTCGACGCCGCCAGCGTCGAGTCGCTGGTCGAGCGGCTGCGGCGGGTGTTGGTCGCGATGACGACCGATCCGTCACTACGGCTCTCGTCGGTCGATGTGCTCGACGAGCGTGAACACGCCCGCCTCGACGAGGCCGGCAACCGGGCGGTGCTGAGTGAGCCTGAGACTGCGTTCGCGTCGATTCCGGCGCTGTTCGCCGTGCAAGCCGCGCGAGCACCCGAGGCCGTGGCGGTGACGTGTGAGGGTCGGTCGTTGACCTATCGCGAGTTGGATGAGGCGTCGAATCGGTTGGCGCACTTGCTGATTGGTTATGGTGCCGGACCGGGGCAGCGGGTGGCGGTGTTGTTCCCGCGCTCGATCGAGGCGATCGTGTCGATTTTGGCGGTGCTCAAGACCGGGGCGGCGTATTTGCCGATGGATCCGGCGCATCCGGTGGCGCGGATGCAGTTCATGTTGGGTGATGCGGTGCCGGTGGCGGTGGTGACGACGGCGCAGTTGGCGGAGCGGTTCGAGGGTGCGGGTGTGGCGGTGATCGACATCGACGATCCGCGCATCCACGCTCAGCCGGCCACGGCGTTGCCGGTGCCGGCCGCTGATGACATCGCCTACATCATCTACACCTCGGGTACGACCGGGACGCCGAAGGGTGTGGCGATTGCGCATCGCAATGTGGCGGTGTTGTTGGAGACGTTGGATGAAAGCCTGGAGCTGGGTGGGCAGGTGTTCACCCAGTTCCATTCGCTGGCGTTCGATTTCTCGGTGTGGGAGATCTGGGGGGCGCTGCTGGGTGGTGGGCGGCTGGTGATGGTGCCCGATTCGGTGGCGCGTTCACCGGAGGAGTTCCACGCGTTGTTGGTGGCTGAGCAGGTCAGTGTGCTCAGCCAGACGCCGTCGGCGTTTTATGCGTTGCAAAGCGCTGATGCGTTGCAGCCCGAGTTGGGCCAGCAGCTCAAGTTGCAGACGGTGGTGTTTGGCGGTGAGGCGTTGGAGCCGGCGCGGATGCGGTCGTGGCTGGAGCGTCATCCGGGGTTGCCGCGGATGATCAACATGTACGGCATCACCGAGACGACGGTGCATGCGTCGTTGCGGGAGATCGTCGAGGCCGACGTCGAGGTGAGTGTCAGCCCGATCGGGGTGCCGCTGGCGCATCTGGGGTTTTTCGTCCTGGATGGGTGGTTGCGTGCGGTGCCGGCTGGTGTGGTCGGTGAGTTGTATGTGGCCGGGTCCGCGTTGGCGTACGGCTATGTGGGCCGGCCGGGGCTCAGTGCGGCGCGGTTTGTGGCGTGCCCGTTCGGGGGCTTTGGTGCGCGGATGTATCGCACCGGGGATTTGGTGCGCTGGGGTGCTGACGGGCAGTTGCAGTATCTGGGTCGCGCGGATGAGCAGGTCAAGATCCGCGGCTATCGCATCGAGCTCGGTGAGATCCAGGCGGCGCTGGCCGGTGTGGACGGCGTGGATCAGGCGGTGGTGATCGCCCGCGAGGACCGCCCCGGTGACAAGCGCCTCGTCGGCTACATCACCGGCACCGCCGACCCGGTCAAGGTGCGCGCCGAGCTCGGCGGGCGGCTGCCCGAATACATGGTGCCCGCCGCGGTGGTGGTGCTCGAGGCGCTGCCCCTGACCGTCAACGGCAAACTCGACACCCGCGCACTGCCGCCACCGGAATACCAGGACGTCGACGGCTATCGGGCGCCGGCGAGCGCGGTCGAAGAGATCCTGGCCGGCATCTACGCCGAAGTCCTCGGCCTCGAGCGCGTCGGCGTCGACGACTCCTTCTTCGAACTCGGCGGCGACAGCATCCTGTCCATGCAGGTTGCGGCCCGGGCCCGGGCCGCCGGTCTGACCTGCCGGCCGCGCGACGTGTTCGTCGAGCAGACCGTGGCGAAGCTGGCCCGCGTCGTCGGGGTGGCCGACGGTCCCGGTGTGGTCGACGAGGGCACCGGCCGGGTGGTTGCCACCCCGATCATGCACTGGCTGCGCAGCGTCGGCGGTCCCGTCGACCAGTTCAACCAGACCGTCGTGGTGCAGGCCCCTGATGGGGCGAGCGCGGACGATGCGGTGGTGCTGTTGCAGGCTCTGCTGGACCGGCACGCGATGCTGCGGCTGCGCGTGGAAGACGACGGCGCCGGCGGTTGGTCACTGACCGTGCCCGACGCCGGATCCGTCGACGCGCACGGTTGCGTGCAGGTGGTCGACACCCTGACGGACGAGGCGCTGGTGGCGGCCCGTGAGCGGCTGAGCCTGGCCGCGGGCGCGATGGTCAGCGCGTT
Source organism: Mycobacterium sp. NGS39 (assembly GCF_059812765.1). NCBI lineage: Bacteria > Bacillati > Actinomycetota > Actinomycetes > Mycobacteriales > Mycobacteriaceae > Mycobacterium > Mycobacterium sp. NGS39. Next base: position 266,712 of record NZ_JCALDH010000006.1, read on the forward strand.
GTGGGTGACGGACACCAGCCAGCTGGTGCTGATCGTCCACCACCTTGCCGTGGACGGAGTGTCGTGGCGAATTCTGTTGGAAGACTTGAACGTTGCGTGGGCCCAGCACCACAGCGGTCGACCGATCGAACTGCCTGCGCCGGGCACGTCGTTCGCCCGCTGGTCGGCGCTGCTGGCTGAATATGCGCACGCCGCGAAGGTGGCGGCGCAGGCCGACGCCTGGCGGCAGGTGACGGCCACGCCCGCGGTGTTGCCGGCCGTGCAGCCGGACAAGGACACCTACGCCACCGCAGGCTCGATGTCGGTGTCGGTGGACCCCGAGACGACGCGGCGCCTGCTCGGTGAAGTGCCGGCCGCGTTCCACGCCGGGGTCAACGACATCCTGTTGATCGCCTTCGGGTTGGCGCTGTCGGAGTTCCTGGGCACCGGCTCCGCACCGATTGCCATCGATGTCGAAGGCCACGGCCGCGTCGAGGAACTGTTCGGCGACGTCGACCTGTCGCGCACCGTGGGCTGGTTCACCACCAAGTACCCGGTGGCGCTGACGGGCGGTGGCGTGTCCTGGGAGCAGGTGCTCGCCGGCGACGCGGCGCTGGGTGCAGCGATCAAGAACGCCAAGGAGCAGCTGCGTGCGCTGCCGGATGGGCTCACCTACGGCCTGCTGCGCTACCTCAACGCCGACGTCGACCTGGCCGGCTTCGATCCGGCCATCGGGTTCAACTACCTGGGACGGCTGGGCGCCGGCGGCGCCGAGATGTCCGGTGACCTCTGGCTGATGAGCCAGGACGGAATGTCGGAAACCGCAGCCGCGTCGGCGCTCCCGATGCCGTTGGCGCACACTGTGGAACTCAATGCCGGAACCGTGGACACCGACGCCGGCCCCAGCTTGCGTGCCGCATGGACGTGGGCACCGTCGGCGCTGGATCAGACCCAGGTCGACCGGCTCAGCCAGCTGTGGCTCGACGCGCTGACCGGCATCTGCGCGCACGTCCAACACGGCGGCGGCGGTCTCACGCCGTCCGACATCGCGCCGGCCCGCCTCACCCAGCAGCAGATCGACGAGTTGCAGGCGCAGGACCGCGTCGCCGACATCCTTCCGCTGACCCCGCTGCAGCATGGCCTGCTCTTCCACGCAAGCACCGCGCACGGCAGCGACGACGACCTCTACGCGGTGCAGCTGAGCATCACCGTGACCGGTCCGATCGACGCTGAACGGTTGCGCGAAGCGGTGAACACCGTGGTGAACCGCCACCCGAACCTGGCGGCCCGGTTCTGCGACCAGTTCGACGAGCCGGTGCAGGTTCTGCCGGTCGAGACCGTCGTGCCGTGGAAGTACGTGCAGCTCGACGGCGCCGGCGTCGACGTCGACAGACAGGTGCAGCAGCTGTGCGCCGACGAACGCGCCGCAGTCTGCGACCTCGCCGACCCGCCGGCCTTCCGCGCCGCCTTGATCCGCACCGCACCCGACCGCCACCGCCTGGTGCTGACGAACCACCACATCGTCATGGACGGCTGGTCGATGCCGATCCTGCTGCAGGAAATCTTCGCCAGCTATTGGGGCCAGCGGCTACCCGCGCCGCCGTCATACCGCAGCTTCGTCACTTGGCTGGCCGAACGCGATCTCGATGCCGCCCGGGCCGCCTGGCGCAAGGTGCTGGCCGGCTTCGACACGCCCACTCTTGTGGCGCCGCCCAACCGCATGGGCCTCGGGCGGCGCGGCGTGAAGTCTCTGCAGATGCCCGAGGAGACCACGCGCGCCATCAGCGAGCTGGCGCGCTCGGAACACACCACCGTCAGCACTGTGCTGCACGGCGCATGGGCTCAGCTGCTGATGTGGCTGACCGGAAACAACGACGTGGTGTTCGGCACCACGGTGTCGGGCCGCCCGCCGGAATTGCCAGGCTCCGAATCCATGGTGGGCCTGCTGATCAACACCGTTCCGGTGCGCGCAACGATCACCGCGTCCACCACCATCGGCGACCTCCTTCAACAGCTGCAGACCGCCCACCTCGACACGCTGGAGCACCAGCATTTGGCGCTGCATGAAATCCATCGCATCGCCGGCCACGACCAACTTTTCGACACCGCCTTCGTGTACGAGAACTACCCGATCGACAGCGGTGCCCAGTTGAGCGCCGAGGATCTGGCGGTCACCGAGATCACGCCGCAGGAGTACAACCACTACCCGTTGACGGTGCAAGCCGTCCCGGGCCGCGAGTTGACCCTGCGGGTCGAATTCGATACTGACGTGTTCGAAGAGGAAACCGTCGAAGCGCTGATCGAGCGGCTGCGACGAGTACTGGTGGCGATGACCGCCGACCTGGGGGGAAATTCATGACTTCTGGCGCCTCGCGGCGTTTGTTGTCGATTGATTTGTTGGATGAGGGTGAGCACGCGAGCCTGGATGAGTGGGCTAATCGTGCGGTGTTGACTCGTCCGGGGCCGCCGGCGCGGTCGATTCCGGAGGTGTTCGCCGAGTGGGTGGCGCGGGCCCCGGAGGCGGTGGCGGTCAGCGGCGGGGGTGTGTCGTTGACGTATCGCGAGTTGGATGAGTTGTCGAACCGGTTGGCGCATTTGTTGGCCGGTCGCGGTGCTGGGCCTGGCCGGTGTGTGGCGCTGTTGATGTCGCGGTCGTCGCGGGCGGTGGTGTCGATTCTGGCGGTGCTCAAGACGGGGGCGGCGTATGTGCCGATCGATCCGGTGGTGCCGGATGCGCGTATCGAGTTCATGTTGGGTGATGCTGCTCCGGTGGCGGTGATCAGCACCGCGGAGTTGGCGCAGCGCCTGGATGGGTTCGAGGTTGCGGTGATCGACGCGCACGATCCGCGCATCGAGGCCGAGCCGGTGACGGGGTTGGCGTTGGCGGCGCCTGACGATGTGGCGTATCTGATCTACACGTCGGGCACCACCGGTGTGCCCAAGGGTGTGGCGGTGACCCATCACAACGTCACGCAGTTGCTGGAGTCGCTGGATGCGGGCCTGCCCAAGCCGGGTGTGTGGGCGTTGTGTCATTCGTTGGCGTTCGACGTGTCGGTGTGGGAGATCTTCGGGGCGTTGCTGCGTGGTGGGCGGCTGGTGGTGGTGTCTGAGGTGGTGGCCGCCTCGCCGGACGATTTCCACGATGTGCTGGTGGCCGAGCAGGTCAGTGTGTTGACGCAGACGCCGTCGGCGGTGTCGGCGCTGGACCCGCAGGGTTTGGAGTCGGTGGCGTTGGTGATGGCCGGTGAGGCCTGTCCGCCGGAGGTGGTGGATGCGTGGGCGGCTGGCCGGGTGATGGTCAACGCCTACGGCCCGACCGAGACGACGATGTGTGTGTCGATCAGTGCGCCGTTGAGGCCGGGTTCGGGCGCGCCGCCGATTGGTTCGCCGGTGCCGCAGGCGGCGTTGTTTGTGCTGGACAAGTGGCTGCGGCCGGCGCCGGCGGGGGTGGCCGGTGAGTTGTATGTGGCCGGGGCGGGGGTGGCCAACGGTTATGTGGGCCGCTCGGGGTTGACGGCGTCGCGGTTTATGGCGTGCCCGTTCGGCGGTCCGGGCGCGCGGATGTATCGCACCGGGGATCGGGTGCGCTGGGGCACTGACGGGCAGTTGCAGTATCTGGGCCGCACCGACGAGCAGGTCAAGATCCGCGGGTATCGCATCGAGCTGGGCGAGGTGCAGTCGGCGCTGGGGGCGTTGGACGGGGTCAAGCAGGCAGTGGTGATCGCCCGGGAGGACCGCCCGGGTGATAAGCGTCTGGTGGGGTATGTCACCGAGACGGTCAGCGGGGCGGTCGATGCGGTGGCGGTGCGCGCGCAGCTGGCTGAGCGGCTGCCCACCTATATGGTGCCGGCGGCGGTGGTGGTGTTGGAGTCGCTGCCGTTGACGGCCAACAACAAGCTCGACACGCGGGCGTTGCCGGCGCCGGAGTATCTGGATGGCGGTGGGGCGTATCGGGCGCCGGGCACGCCCACCGAGGAGTTGTTGGCCCGCATCTTCGCCGAGGTGTTGGGGGTGGAGCGGGTCGGGGTGGACGACTCGTTTTTCGAGTTGGGCGGCGACAGCATCTTGTCGATGCAGGTGGTGTCACGCGCGCGGGCGGCCGGTGTGGTGTGCAAGCCGCGGGATGTGTTCGTCGAGCAGACGGTGGCCAAGCTGGCGCGGGTGGTGCGCACCGCGGATGCGGCGGAGGTGGCCGATGAGGGCACCGGCGCGGTGGTGGCGACGCCGATCATTCGCTGGTTGCAGACGGTGCAGGGTCCGGTCGATCAGTTCAATCAGACGGTGGTGCTGCAGGCCCCGGCCGGGGTCGGTGAAGCCGACGTGGTGGTGGTGTTGCAGGCGTTGGTGGATCGGCATGCCACGCTGCGGCTGCGGGTCGATGACGACGGTGCCGGCGGGTGGGCGCTGTCGATACCGCCGGTGGGATCGGTGGATGCGGCTGCGTGCGTGCAGACCGTCGACGTCATCTCTGATGAGGCGTTGGTGGCCGCGCGACAGCGGTTGAACCCGGCAGCGGGGGTGATGCTCGCCGCGTTGTGGGTGGCTTCGGTGCGTCAGTTGGTGGTGATGGTCCATCATCTGGCGGTCGACGGGGTGTCGTGGCGAATCCTGTTGGAAGACTTGAACATTGCGTGGGCGCAGCACCACAGTGGCCAGCCGATCGCGTTGCCGGCGGTGGGCACCTCGTTTGCCCGCTGGTCGAGGCTTTTGGCCGAGTATGCCGACGACCCCAAGGTGGTGGCGCAGGCGGAGGCGTGGCGTCAGGTGGCGGCCACCGCACAGGTGGTGGCGCCCGTGGTGCCCGACCGCGACACCTATGCCAGCGCGGGGTCGTTGGCGGTGTCGCTGGAGGTTGAGACCACGCGGATGGTGTTGGGGGAGGTGCCGGCGGCGTTTCACGCCGGGGTCAACGATGTGTTGTTGATCGCGTTCGGGTTGGCGTTGGCGGAGTTCTTCGGCACCGGCAGCGCGGCGGTGGGTATCGACGTGGAGGGCCACGGCCGCGCCGAGGAATTGTTCGACGACGTGGACCTGTCGCGCACCGTCGGTTGGTTCACCACGAAGTATCCGGTCGCGCTTTCGGTGGGCGGGGTGTCGTGGAGTCAGGTGGTGGGCGGGGACGCCGCGTTGGGCGCGGTGGTCAAAGACGCCAAGGAGCAGCTGCGTGGGATGCCCGACGGGCTGACCTATGGGCTGTTGCGTTATCTCAACCGCGAGGTCGAGGTGGGTGGGGCCGATCCGACGGTCGGGTTCAACTATCTGGGTCGGATGGGCGCCGCCGGTGCGGAGTTGTCCGGGGAGTTGTGGTTGATCAGCCAGGACGCGTTGGCGGCGACGGGTGCGGTGGCCGCGGTGCCGATGCCGTTGGCGCACACCCTGGAGCTCAACGCGGCCACGGTGGACACCGAGGCGGGCCCCACCCTCAACGCGACCTGGACGTGGGCGCCGGCGGTGCTCAGCGAGGCGCAGATCAGCCGGCTGGGCGAGCTGTGGTTTGAGGCGCTGCGTGGGATCTGCGCGCATGTGCGCCGCGGCGGGGGCGGGTTGACCCCCTCGGATATTGCGCCGGCTCGGCTTTCTCAGCAGCAGATCGACGAGCTGGCCGAGCAGTACCGCATCGCCGACATCTTGCCGTTGACGCCGCTGCAGCAGGGGTTGTTGTTTCACGCCAGCACCGCCGCGGCCGGTGGTGAGGTGGCCGACCTGTACACGTTGCAGCTCGATTTCACGGTGGCCGGCCCGTTGGATGCCGATCGGCTGCGCCACGCAGTGCAGGTCGTGGTGGGGCGCCATCCGAACCTGGCGGCGCGGTTCTGCGAGCGCTTCGAGCAGCCGGTGCAGATCATCCCCGCCGATGCGGTGCCGGCATGGCGCTACGTCGATCTGGCCGGCCAAGCCGATGTCGAGCAGCAGACCAGCCAGCTGGTGGCCGCGGAGCGGGTCGGGGTGTGCGATCTGGCCCATCCGCCGGCGTTTCGTGCCGCGTTGGTGCGCACCGGCGCCGATCGGCACCGGTTCGTGCTGACCGTGCACCACATCGTGATGGACGGCTGGTCGATGCCGATCCTGCTGTCTGAGATCTTCGCCAGCTACTACGAGCAACCGCTAGGTGCGCCGGTGCCCTATCGGCGGTTCGTCACCTGGCTGGCCGAGCGCGACCTGGATGCCGCGCGTGCGGCGTGGGCGCAGGTGCTGGCCGGGTTCGACACCCCCACCCTGGTGGCGCCCGGGGATCGGTTGGCCGTGGGCGAACGCGGCGTGCAAACGTTCGCGATCCCCGAAGACATCACCGCCGCGGTCGCAGAGCTGGCGCGCACCCAGCACACCACCGCCAACACCGTGCTGCAGGCCGCGTGGGCGCTTTTGCTGTCGTCGCTGACCGGCCAGCACGACATCACGTTCGGGTTCACCGTCTCAGGGCGCCCACCGGAGTTGGCCGGCGCCGACTCCATGGTGGGGTTGTTGATCAACACCGTGCCGGTGCGCGCCCTCATCGGTGTGCACACCAGCACCGTCGATCTGCTCGAGCAGCTCACGACCGCGCACCACCAGACCCTGGAGCACCAGCATCTGGCGCTGCACGACATCCACCGTCTCACCGGAGTCGAGCAGCTGTTCGACACGCTGTTCGTCTACGAGAACTACCCGATCGACACCGAAGCGCTGTCGGGGGCGGCCGGGCTGGCCGTCACCGACATCACCAACCACGAATCCACCCACTACCCCCTGTCGGTGGTCGCAGTGCCCGGCCGCGAGCTGGGGCTGCGCATCGAATTCGACAAAGACGTCTTCGATGAGCCCGCCGTCGCGGCGCTGATGACACGCTTGGAGCACCTGCTGGCGGCGATGACCGCCGACCCGGGCCAACCGCTGTCGACCATCAATATGCTCGACCCCGCCGACCAGGCCCGCCTCGACGAGCTCGGCAACCGGGCGGTACTGACCCGGCCCGCGCCCCAAACCCCTTCCATCCCAACACTTTTCGCCGCGCAGGTGACCCGCGCCCCGCACGCCACCGCCATCACCGACCAACGCCAATCCCTCACCTACACCCAACTCGACGAAGCCTCAAACCGATTGGCGCACAAGCTCATCGGCCACGGCGCCGGCCCAGGCCAATGCGTGGCACTGCTGATGCCGCGCTCCGCACAGGCCATCGTCGCGATTCTCGCGGTGCTCAAAACCGGGGCCGCCTATCTACCGATCGACCCGGCAGTGCCCGAGGCGCGCATCGCGGTGATCCTCGGCGACGCCAAGCCGGTCGCGGTGGTGAGCACCGCCGCTGTGGCGGCAGGGCTTGACGTCCTCAAAGGTGACGTCGCGATCGTCGACGTCGAGGATCCAGCCATCCAGACACAGCCGAGCACACCGCTGCCAGCCCCGGCCGCCGATGATCTGGCCTACCTGATCTACACCTCGGGCACCACCGGCACACCCAAGGGTGTGGCGCTGACGCACCGCAACGTGACGCATCTGCTCGAGTCGGTGGACGTCGGGCTGCCGCGTGACGGGGTGTGGTCGCAGTGGCATTCGTTGGCGTTCGACGTGTCGGTGTGGGAGATCTTCAACCCGCTGCTCGGCGGTGGGCGGCTGGTGGTGGTGCCCGAAGCAGTGGCCGCCTCACCCGAGGACTTCCACGCATTGTTGGTGGGCGAGCAGGTCACGGTGCTCAACCAAACACCGTCGGCTGCGGCGGCGCTGTCGCCGCAGGGGTTGGAGTCGGTGGCGTTGGTGGTCGCGGGGGAGGCGTGCCCGCCCGAGCTGGTGGATCGGTGGGCGCCTGGGCGCTTGATGCTCAACGCCTACGGTCCCACCGAGACCTGGTACACGTCGTTCAGCGCGCCGCTGAGCCCGGGAACCGCGGTGGTGCCGATCGGCACGCCGGCACCCGGAGCGGCCTTCTTTGTGCTCGACACCTGGTTGCGCCCGGTACCAACCGGCACGGTCGGCGAGCTGTATGTGGCCGGGCACGGCGTGGCCAGCGGCTATGTGCGCCGTGCCGGGTTGACCGCGTCGCGGTTTGTGGCGTGCCCGTTCGGGGCGCCCGGGCAGCGGATGTATCGCACCGGGGATTTGGTGCGCTGGGGTGCCGACGGGCAGTTGCAGTATCTGGGCCGCGCTGATGAGCAGGTCAAGATCCGCGGCTATCGCATCGAACTGGGCGACGTGCAAGCCGTGCTGGCCGACATCGACGGAGTGGACCAAGCCGTCGTCGTTGCCCGCGAAGACCGCCCCGGTGACAAGCGCCTCGTCGGCTACATCACCGGCACCGCCGACCCGGCCGCGGTGCGCGCCCAGCTGGGCGGGCGGCTGCCGGCCTACATGGTGCCCGCGGCGATCGTGGTGCTCGAGGCGCTGCCGCTGACGGTCAACGGCAAACTCGACAAGCGGGCATTGCCGGCGCCGGAGTATCAGAGCGGCGTCTACCGTGCACCGAGCAATCTCACCGAGGAAATGCTGGCCGGCATCTACGCCGCGGTGCTCGGTGTGGAGCGGGTCGGGGTCGACGACTCCTTCTTCGAGTTGGGTGGGAACTCGCTGCTGGCCATGCGGGTGGTCGCCGCGATCAACAACGCCTTCGAGGCCGACGTTTCGGTGCGCGCATTGTTCGAGGCGCCCACCATCGCCGAGTTGGCCCCGCGCATCACGCAATCCGCCGGTGGGCTCGCGCCGTTGACGGCGGTCGAGCGCCCGGACGTGATCCCCCTGTCGTTCGCGCAGAACCGGCTGTGGTTTTTGGATCAACTGCAGGGCCCGTCGCCGGTCTACAACATGGCGGTCGCGCTGCAACTGCGCGGCGCGCTGGATGTCGACGCATTGGGTGCGGCGCTGGCCGATGTGGTGGCCCGCCACGAGACGCTGCGCACCGTATTCGTGGCCGCCGACGGTGTGCCCCAGCAGGTGGTGCTGCCCGCCGAGCAGGCCGACTTCGGTTGGCGGATCATCGATGCGGTCGGCTGGCCGGCCCAACAGCTCGAGGAAGCCATCGGCCAGCAGGTCCGCTACACGTTCAACCTCGCGACCGAAACCCCTTTGCGCGCAACGCTTTTCCGTCTTGCCGACGACGACTATGTACTGGTGGCGGTGGTGCACCACATCGCCGCCGACGGTTGGTCGATCACCCCGCTGGTCAACGACTTGGGACAGGCGTACCTGGCCCGCCACGAAGGACATGCGCCTGGGTGGGCGCCGTTGCCGGTGCAGTACATCGATTACACGTTGTGGCAGCGGGCCCAGCTCGGTGATCTCGACGATCCCGACAGCCGCATCAACGCCCAGCTGGCCTTCTGGCAGGACGCGTTGGTCAACTTGCCGGAACGGTTGGCGCTGCCCACGGATCGGCCGTATCCGGCGGTCGCCGATTACCGCGGGGCCAGCGTGGCGGTGGACTGGCCGGCCGAATTGCAGCAGCAGGTCGCCGAGGTGGCCCGCGAACACAATGCCACCACCTTCATGGTGGTGCAGGCCGCGTTGGCGGTGCTGCTGTCCAAGATCTGCGCCACTTCCGATGTGGCCCTTGGTTTTTCGATCGCCGGGCGCCGCGACCCGGCACTCGACGATCTGGTCGGCTTCTTCGTCAACACCCTGGTGCTGCGCGTCGAGGTCGACGGTGACCCTACCGTCACGCAAGTGCTCGAGCAGGTACGCCAGCGCAGCCTGGCCGCCTACGAACACCAAGACGTGCCCTTCGAAGTACTCGTCGAACGGCTCAACCCGACACGGTCATTGAGCCATCACCCACTGATCCAGGTGTTGTTGGCCTGGCAGAACTTCACCGGCCAGGGCAACGCCCCGGTGCCAGACTTGGCGTTGGGCGATGTGCAGGTAAGCCAGCTGCCAGTGCAAACCCGCGCCGCGCGAATGGATTTGGGGTTCTCCCTCGGTGAGCGCTGGAATGCGTCCGGGGAACCCGCAGGCATCGGTGGGTCGGTGGAGTTCCGCACCGACGTGTTCGACGCGGCCAGTATCGAGGTGTTGATCCACCGGCTGCGGCGGGTGTTGACGGCGATCACCGCCGATCCGGCGCGGCGGTTGTCGACGATCGATGTGCTCGATGAGCAGGAATATGCCCGGCTGGATGAGCTGGGTAATCGGGCGGTTCTGACCCAGCCCGCGCCGGCCGCGGCGACGATCACCGAGTTGTTCGCGGCGCAGGTCGCCCGTGTTGGCGACGCGACCGCGGTTACGTGTGGCGACCGGTCGCTGACCTATCGCGAGCTCGATGAGGCGTCGAATCGCTTGGCACACATGCTCGTTCACTTGGGTGCGCGGCCAGGACAGTCTGTGGCACTGCTGTTGCCGCGCTCCGCGCAGGCGATCGTGTCGATTCTGGCGGTGCTCAAGACCGGGGCGGCGTATCTGCCGATCGACCCGGCGGTGCCCGAAGCGCGCATCGCGGTGATCCTCGGCGACGCCAAGCCGGTCGCGGTGGTGAGCACCGCTGGGTTAGCGGCGCGGGTTGACGGCGATGTCGTGGTCGTCGATGTGGACGATCCGCGCATCGACACCTTATCGAGCACGGCGCTGCCGGGTCCGGTCGCCGATGACATCGCCTACATCATCTACACCTCCGGCACCACGGGTGTGCCCAAGGGTGTGGCGATCACTCATCACAACGCCACGCGGTTTGTCGAGTCGGTGGCTTCGCGGTTGCCGCGCGATGGTGTGTGGACGCAGTGGCATTCGTTGGCCTTTGACGTGTCGGTGTGGGACATCTTCGGTCCGTTGCTCGGTGGTGGGCGGCTTGTGGTGGTGCCCGAGGAGGTGGCCGCCTCGCCGGAAGAGTTCCGCGCTCTGCTGATTCGCGAACACGTCGATGTGCTCAGTGAGACTCCCTCGGCCGTCGGGTTGCTCTCGGCGGAAGGCTTGGAGTCCACCGCGTTGGTGGTGGCCGGTGAGGCGTGCCCCGTCGAGTTGGTGGATCGCTGGGCGGCCGACGGGCGGGTGATGATCAACGCCTACGGCCCAACCGAAGCCACGGTGTATGCGGCGATCAGTGCGCCGTTGACGCCAGGGTCTGGTGTGGTGCCGATCGGTGCGCCGGTGCCGCAGGCC
>NZ_JCALDH010000007.1:0-275454 GCF_059812765.1 Mycobacterium sp. NGS39
CCTGCGTGCGCTCGCGGCGCGGCGCGATAGTTGATCTGCCGGGTGCTTCGGCGGCGCGGGCCAATGTTGTTGGCCGGGTGCCGAAGCGGCGCGGCAGCGAGATATTTCGCTTCGCCCTGGGTGAAGCGGCTCACGGTGCCTCGACGGCGCGACCCGAAATGGGCCGGGTGTCGAGGCGGCCGGGCCGCAACCCCATTGCTGACGACAATACCAGCGACGCGCGTCAGGAGTGCGCGAAAAACGCGCGTCAGATCGTCCCTGGCGGGTGATCAGCGGTTGGGTCGATAGACGATAGCGGGCGCGATCAAAACCGTGGTGAGGCGCGGCAGCGCTCAGCGCTTCGCGGCCGCTCGTTTCGCATCGTCCAGCCGGTCGAACAGGCGCGGTGTGCCGTCGTGCTGATCGACGGTGCTCAGCTCCCAAAAAGTCCCGTGGAGCAGCTTCAGACCTGGTGGCGCATCGGACGGATAGAGGATTCGGACGCGCCGGATCACGTTTCCGTGATCGTCAAACCACGTGCCGTCGTCATCCTGTCGCCAGTCGATCACCTAGACCCGTCCCGCCCACGCGAAAGGGTTGTAGGTGTCAATGCTCGGGGTGTCGCCAACCAGCCGTGACGCGCTGCTGTAGGTTAACCCGAATTCGCGCAACCAGCTGCGGAAATCGGCTTCAGCTTGTCGCATGTCGCTGACGAGCGGCGAAAGCGCCACCACACCGGACGGGCGCTTCACCAAACGCCCTGTCTTGCGAATCTTCTCGCGGCAGTCATGCCAGGTCGCGGCGGCTTCGCACATCATCGCCAGCCCAACGGCATCTGAAGCCTTAACGGTTCCAGCACGTTCCAGGTCGGTCATCGCGGCGTCCCAAATCTCGGATGCCTTGGGGCTGAAGTCATCTGGCTTGTCCGGCGCACCGCTGCGGAACCCTGCGCCGGCCATAGCAATGCGCCGACCGCCGCTGTCGCGGCCTGGTGAGCGACCCCCCAGCGCGCGCAGGTGCGGCGGCGCTGGTGCTGGCCCGCGTCGACCCATCTGGAACTCCTTACCGCCCAATGTAGGCCATCCTACCCCTGCGCTGCGGCCACCGAATCCGCTGGTAGAAGCGCATTTCCGGCAAAAAAGTTCGGCAAAACGTGAGCGCGCAAAAATCGGGACGCGGGGCGCTGTCGGTGGGCGCCGGTTCCCTCGACAAGGAGGGTACCCCCTCCTAGTCGGAATCCGATGGGGGCCAACGCGATTGGCGCACCTTCGAGGCGTCGTTGATCAGCGCGTGCGCCGCCTGCTGAGCCTTCGCCTGCGGCGGCGTAGGTGGCAGATAGCTTTCATCGCTGATCCCGTAGCCGCCTCTCGACCCATTCGTCTCGCTCGCCAAACGCAGCCCAGCCAAGTGGATCGTCGTCAGCCAGCTTGTCGAGCCGTTGCTGTTCATCGTCAAGGCCGATGTCGAGGCAGGCCAGTTCGGACTCCTCGTCGGTCAGACTGTGCGAAACCAGTGCCTCGCCTGTGCCTTGCCGGATGCGGGCCAGTTCGTCGTTCATGCGCCGGCGCCGGTCGTCTGCCGCTGTGTCAGTCACTGATGCCTCCATAGTGCGTTCCATTGGGTTGTGGGTGTTCGTCGCTCAGGCTCGATCTGAGCGGGTGTTTCGCTGCGTCTGCGGTCGGCTGATGCGAGCCACGAACAGCGCATTCGCGCCAGCCATGTATGCGCATCGAGGCCAACGAAACGTTTTCGGTGTGAAACAGCCACCGCTGCGAGCTTTCGTTGTTGCCGCTTGCGCCACCAACCAATCCCTCACGTTGGGCCATCTCCTTAAAGGAGATGGCCCCAAACGTGATTGGGTGCGCGTGATTGGTGCGTGAATGGTTGCGTGATTGCTTGACGTGCGAATATGCCTCCTGCGTGATTGCCGTGATTGGTGTGTGAATGCTTGTCGGGCAATCACATTGCGTGATTGCTCTGACCTGCGGGTTGGTCGTGAGCGTGATTGGTAGCACACGATGCGTGAATGCCACGCGATTGCTCCTGTGCGTCAGGCGACGAACCATGTTGTCGCCCCTTCGCCTCTGCGCCCGCCCTTGTGACCGGGATCGGACCTCAACTGCCCGGCACGTTCGAATTTGGTAAGCCTGCGTGCTGCCTTGGCGGTCTGAGCGCGCGTCGGGTTGTCGGTCGTGAACAAGACACAGGCGAGCTGCTTCGCGGTCAGCCCGTAGCCACCGTGGCGCGACACCAGCTCCACCACATCGACCTCGCTCTCCGGGTCAACGATGAACCGCCCGCTGTCCGGGTCGAGGGAAAGGTCGAACGGCCCAACGCTCTCCATCGCCGGCTTGACATGGCGGAAACCCACGACCAACGCACCTGGCTCGCCGGTGAGCATGATCACCGAGCCCGCGCCCGCGGTCAGCCATGTGCTCCCGTAGATGTCGGCCAGCAGTTGGTTCGAGTCGGGGGCTGTCGAAAGCTTGCGCGTGTGGTGCAGTTCGGCGAGCTGCACACCGCTGGCGGTGAGCCGTTGGCGGGCACGGTTATAGCCAGCGCCAACCTCGTCGTCGGCGAGCTTGATCGCGGCGTCCTTCACGCTGTCGATGTACACAACGGCGCACTGGTAGAAGTCGGCCATCTGAGCCAAAAGCTCAGTATCCCTGGCTAAGTCACGCAGCGGTGGCCCGGTGCGCACAATCAGCCGCTCCCGCAGCACATCGCGGTCGTCGTCGCAGAACTGGCGCTGCATCGAGCGGCTGATCTGCGGCGGTCGGTCCATTGCCAGATACAGAATGCGCCCGTCGATCTCACGCACCGGCAGGTCAAGTACCGTGCCGTCGCCCAACCCTAACTGTGCTCTGATCAACTGGCCGGCCAGCGTGGTCTTGCCCAGACCGGGCTGGCTGCCAATCATCATGGATTCACCCTCGGCCCACAACACTTGCTGGCCTTTGCCCCACAGCGCCGGAACCTCTTGGGGTGCATCGAGGATGAACGCATCGCCGGTGAGCGCTTCCCAGCCTGGCGGGTTGTAGCCGTCGGGTCGCCAGTGCGTGCCGTCCGGTAGATCACCAGCCTTGTCGTGATCTTCTATGTGCCTGGCGATCTGACCCCAATCGAAGGTGTGGGTGGCCTTACCGAGCGCACGGTCTAGGTCGTGTTCGATCTGCTGGACCGTCTTGTTGTCGCGGGCATGCCCGTTGGCTTCGCTGGCCGCAATGATCGCCGCGAGCACTTCGTCGCGGCTCAGGTAGCCGGCACGAACAAAGCCGACCAGGTACCACAAGGCATCGCGGGTGTCGTTGTCGCGGGTGGTGTTCGGCAGCAGGCGAGCCAGATCATCGGCGCGGCCGCGCAGCGCGGCAAGCGCATAGTTGCGCTTCCAATTCTCGGACGGCTCGGCGAGCGCTCGAAGCTGGTTGCGCCGCTTAGCTTCCTGTGCCGCCTGCCAATGCCGTAGCGCTGCAATGTTTTTGCGCCATGTCTCTGCTTCTGATTCGGCGTAGTCACGTACCCACATGTCGCCGGGTGCGCCATCGGCGATGGCTCGCTCCACTTCCCGCCGCAACCTCGGCCCCGCGTCGGGGTGGTCATCCCATGGGTAGTACGGCAGCGGCGGCAAATCCGACTCCTGGCAGGGTGAACCGCCGATCACGGTCGAATTTGCTTGCCGCTCCTGCACGGTGGGCGGCGTCGCACCGTCAGTGCTGTTTCGCCTGCTAGGCTCGGCACTATCGACGTGACGGTCGTCGTGGGTGCCGGTCCTCTCGGGGGCCGGCACTTCGCGCTCTGGCGGTCCCTGGTTGTGGTCGTCGGTCATGCCCCATCACCGCCGCCGTATGGCTTCATGACCGCGTCGATGTCGTGTGGCGCAGAACAATTCTCGCGCGGCAGACGCCGCACCTGGCTTGTCACGGCGGACCGCCGGTTACCGCTTACAACGCTCATGCACCACCACCGACCGGGCGCATGACCCTGTCCAGCTCAGCGGTGCTGATCTTGAGCAGCCGCGGGCCGACGCGGACGGCATTCAGCCGACCGGCAGCGATCCAGCGCCGGATTGACCTCGGATGGACGTCGCAATAGGCGGCAGCCTCCTGTAAAGAGATCAGCTCGGGCCGACGTTCGCGACGCTCAGCTTCGCGGCGGTTTCTGGCGGTGACAGACATGGTGCTCCCTGTGCATGGTCATCCCATGACCGGGTGCAGCACCTGGGCGTCGGGGCGGAAACCGGCGTGTCGTGTCTTGATCCGTGCGTTTCGTATATATGCCGGGCGGTTTTTGCCGCTTTTACACCGCCCCCGGTCGGTTGGCCCGAGGGTGAACGTTTGACTGCCAGCCAGTCTATACGCGCTATCGCGTGTCGACAGATGTCACTTTCCGGCGGCCAGCTGGGACAGGCGCTTCGCTATTTCGGCGTCGCGACCCTCGGCCACGTGTTGGTACCGCAGCGCCATCTGCGGGGTCGTGTGGCCGAGCCGGTGCATGAGTTCGGCTGTGGTGGCACCGGATTGGGCGGCGAGCACTGCACCCACGTGGCGCAGATCGTGTACCCGAAGGTGCGGCTTTCCGATCGCGGCGCGCGCTTTTTCCCAGTGAACGCGATAGCGATCGCCGTGCATGTGTCCGCCGTCCTCGGTGGGAAACAGCAAGGAGTCGGCGGTGCGGTCCACATGATTCTTCAAGTGCGCCTTGAGGATTGGGCGGATGTGCGGAGGAATCGCTACATCGCGCACGCCTGCCGCGGTTTTGGGCTCACCGACATAGAAGCTGCCCTGGCGGTACGTGACCGCCCGTCGGACGCGGAGAACGCTCAGGTCGTCTGCTACATCTTTCCGTCGAAGCTCCGACGTTTCGCCCCATCGCAGGCCGCACCAGGCGGCCAGCACAACGCTGGCGCGCAACCTTGGGGGCATCTTGGCGGCGAGCCGGTCTACCTCGGCCGGCGTGAGTATGTCGACCTCACGGCACCGTTTGGTCTGCATGGCGGCGCGAATGCGGCAGGGGTTGGCGTCGAGAACTTCGTCTTGAACGGCTGTCGCGCAGATCGCGTGCAAGAGGGCGTACGCGTGCGCGTTGCGCGTCGGGCGGTCGGTGCCAAGATCGGCGTGCCACTCGCGAACGCGGGCCGGGGTGATGGTGGCGAGTTCAAGGTCGCCCAGCTGGGGCAGAATCAGCCGCTCAAGCAGTGACTCGTACAGCCCGCGGGTCCGGGGGCGCAGATGTCGTTGCTCGATCCAACGCTTCGAGTAGTCACGCAACGCGATGCCGTCGGAACGTTCCATCACGCCCCAGGTCCCCAGCTCGATCTTGCGGCGCTCAGCGGCCAGCCAGCCCTCGGCGTCGGCCTCGGCGGCGTAAGTCCTTGGTGCGCGGTGCAGCTTGGCATCGGGGCCGATATACGCGGCACTGTATCGGCCGGAGCGCTCGCGGCGGATGCGCCCGAATGCGCGTCTTTTTCTGCTCATGCTTCGCCCTTCCGCGCAACATATGCACAACATCAGTGTCCGGATGTGTCCGACAATGTACATTACTGCCGGGGCGTCGGCGCCGCTAAAACCGCACGTCAGAGCATAGAAACGCATGGTCGGGGATGCAGTGAGCTACAGATGCTCAGTCAGGTTCGAATCCTGCCGGGGGCACCCCATCTGACCTCGGCGATGTCGCTAAGAGGCGGGCAGCAAGGTATCCACCGCAGCTGCGACTGACGAGGCCTGTGTGACCCACGAGGGTGTCACAGCTGTGTCCGCTCCGGCCGGGGACCGACATGCCCGCCTAGTAGCGACAATCCGCGAGAGCTTCGAGTTTCGCGAACGGTTACCGCGATCTGGCAGTCGTAGAAGTAGCTGCCGTCACTGTCGGTCTCACAGCACACGCTCTGCGGCGGGTGCACAGGTGCGGCGTTCGCCGTCTGGGCGATGCCAAAGAATCGAGCGCGGCTCTTGGCGGATTCTTGGTGAAGGTTCAACGCCATTAGGTCGGCTCCGGACCACACAATTGCCGCGGTCGAGTCCCATACGGCGTTGTTACGCTGTCCGGGATGCCTCTTGCGGTCGTCCGAACAGCCACTGTCGTACTCGTCGGCGCACTGCTGTGCTGGGTCGCCGGCCAACTGAACGCCCCTCACGCGGCGGCTGTTCCGAATCTCGCCGGAATGGCGGTATTCCTCGATCCCGGTCACAGCGGCGCAAACGACTCGTCGATAACCAGACAAGTCCCCAACGGCCGCGGCGGAACCAAGGACTGCCAGACCACAGGCACGTCGACCAACGACGGCTATCCGGAACACAGCTTCACCTGGGATGTGGCGTCCCGAGTCCGCGATTCCCTGGATCGCCTGGGCGTGCGCACTCAGCTGTCCCGCGCCGACGACGACTCCTCCGGTCCCTGTGTCGACCAGCGCGCTGCGGCCGCCAATGCCATGCGCCCGGACGCCATCGTCAGCATCCATGCCGACGGCGGCCCGCCGTCGGGCCGAGGGTTCCACGTCAACTACTCGAGTCCTCCACTCAACGCCGCGCAGGCGGGTCCGGCGATGCAACTGGCCACCACCATGCGCGACGCACTGTCCTCCGACGGACTGACCCCCTCCACGTATCTCGGCTCCAACGGCCTCTACGGCCGCGCCGATCTCGCCGGTTTGAATCTGGCCGACTATCCGGCGGTCTTGGTGGAGCTGGGCAACATGCTAAACAGCGATGAGGCCGCACTGATGGAGTCCGCAGACGGACGCGCCAAGTATGCCGCTGCGGTGACGCAGGGCGTGGTCGCCTATTTGACAAGCAAAACGCCTGCTGCCTGACGTAGTTGCCTAGACACGCTGCACAACTGGCCTCCGGTCGCCGGCGCGGCCGCATCCCGACCGCCTGGGCGATCGCTGGCGTTATCTTGCTCATCGTCGTTCTGGGTGCCGTCACATGGGGCGGAGTTGCAATCGGGCGTCACTTGAGCACGCCCGCACCCTCCGCACAGCCAATGCCCCGCAGTACTGCCCCACCGCCGAGTTCCATTGCGCCACACAAAAATACCTTGATCGACGATTTCGCACAGATGGCGCAAGAACTACACGCCGCCGTCGGCATCGTGATCCGCCCAGTCGGGGGCGGCGAACCTCTAGTCTCGCTCGGAGATTGGACCAGTGGACCGGCTTGGTCGACAATCAAAGTGCCGCTGGCAATAGCCGCCCTCCGCGAGCAAGACCAACCCCGCGTCACCGATGCGATGACTGCCGCGATCACCCAGTCGGACAACGCGGCCGCCGAATTGATCTGGCAGGGGCTGGGCGACCCGGTCACCGCGGCCCACAAGGTCGAACTCGTACTACAGGAGACCGGCGATCATACGACCGTCCAATCTCAGAAGCTACGCCCCGAGTTCACCGCTTTCGGCCAGACAGACTGGCCATTGGCCGAGCAGACCCGCTTCCTGTCAGTTGCGCTGTGTGACAAGCGAAATATCCCGATCTTCGACCTCATGGCACAAGTAGCCGACGATCAAAGGTGGGGGCTGGGCACGCTAGACGGGACGCGTTTCAAGGGTGGTTGGGGCCCGTCTGTCGCCGGCGATTACTTGGTGCGGCAAATGGGCATCTTGCCGACACCGAACGGTATGGCGGCGGTGGCGATCGCCGTCCAACCTGACTCGGGCTCGTTCACGGACGGCACAAGAGAGCTCACCGATGTGGCCCGTTTTCTGGGCAGTCATCGCACCGAATTACCTGCCGGCGAATGCGGCTGAACCACCTGGAGGTCAGTACAGGAAAACTCGGGCGCCGTCTCCGCCCGTGCACGTGATCCAGTCGCCAGAACCGTCGGGTTCACACCGCATGCGGAAGTTGGCGCCGTCGCACCCGAAACTGGCCGTCTGCGTGCACGGCACCGCGCCCGGGGCCACGACCCACTGCAGTGATCGGGTGGGCCGGCCATGCTGCTCCCAATAGGCTTGAAGGACATTGCGGGTGAACGCGCACGATGTCCGGTCGCTTCCCCGTCGGGAGTGACTCCCGAATCCGGTGGCGCCCGGCATCGAGTAGTCCTGATCGCATACTTCGTGAGCGAGGCTTCTGTCCGGTCCCAGCACGGGCGGTGGCAGCGCGACGGGTTGCATTGGCGGCGGAGCGGAGGATCGATCTGTCAGGTCCGTCGTCGGCGCCTGACGATAGATGGTGCTTGGCTCGCTGGCTGTGTTCGCGCCCGAATTTGACTGCACCAGTAGACCGATCACGATTCCCACCGTTCCAAAAACGAACGCTGCCGCTACGGCAATCACCACTGGAAGCACCCAGGAGCGGTTGCCCGGCTGCGGCTGGAAGATCACGGGATACCCCGGGACGAACCCCTGCGGATAGGAGGCTTCCGGAATCACCGGCGAATACGGCGGATACGGCGCTTGTGGGCCCAACATGGTCTCAGCTGACGAGGATGGCCGCCAGTCCTCACGCAATGCCTGCTGAGCCGCGCGTCCCAGCGCACCGGCTGACTGGTAGCGATCGCCCGGTTCCTTTGCCATTCCTCGCGCGACGACGTCGTCAAACGACGGCGGAACATCAGGATTGACGGCGCTCGGTCGCGGTGGCGGAGACGAGAGGTGTGCACCGATTACCTGCTCAATGCTTTTCGCCGGAAACGGTGTATCGGCCGTTAACGCCTCGTAGAGCACGCACGCCAAGGCGTAGACATCGACCGCCGGCGTGACCTCCTGATCGGCAAATCGTTCCGGGGCCATGTAGGCGAAGGAACCGACCTGGCTGCCTGCCATGGTCAGGCGGGACTCGCCCTTGGCTTCTGCAATGCCGAAGTCGACCAGGTATGCGAAATCGCTTGGCGTAACGATTATGTTCTGCGGCTTGACATCTCGGTGTACCAAGCCCTCGGCATGAGCGGCGTCGAGTGCAGCCGCGATCTGGCTGGTGATGCCGACCGCGCGAGCCGGTTCAAGTGGGCCGTCTTCGAGCAGTTCATGCAAGGTGGCGCCGCGCACCAACCGCATATCGATGTACAGGTTGCCGTCTATTTCTCCCCACGTGTGAATCGGGATGACGTGCGGCTCGCCGAGTATCGCCGCCGCGTGCGATTCCCGACGGAATCGCTCGAGGAATCTCTCGTCGCGCGAGAACTGGTCTGCCAGGATCTTGAGGGCCACAGTTCTATCCTGTTCCGTGTCGTAAGCCTCGTAGACCTGGCCCATGCCGCCCTCACCGAGCAGACCCGTGATCCTGTATTTCCCGAACGTCGTCCCGACGCGCGACCCCACCGCTGACCATCCTCCGTAAATCTGTACCGAAGCAGTATCCGATGGGTGAGCGATTGGTGCGCCACTTTTGGATAGGTGTTATTCCCGCCCCACGCCGATCGCCGTTGTTTTAGCGTTGAGCCCGCCTGGGCGTTGACGGGAGGTGTGCCCTGTGACGCAGCGTCGAACGGCCCTCGCCAGAGCCGTACTCAGCGCCGCCTGTGCGGTCGTGCTCGTCACCGGCTGTAGTGCCACCGTCCTTCACGGCCGGCCCTTGTCGATGCTTTGGGATCCGAACCGCGTCGGCGGCCTTCCCGCCACCAATGGACCCAGCGGCGCCCGTTCGAACGCCCCACAGCCTTCCGGCACCGTGGAGAACACGGACGGCGGTCAAGTCGACCGCCTGGCGTTGTTGGCGCTCAACGACATCGAGGACTTCTGGCAGAAGAACTACTCGGAGTCACTGCAAGGCAGCTTCAGACCGGTGTCGACGATGCTGTCCTACGACGCGTCCGATCCCAGAAGCCCGTCGGCGTGCGGAGCGCCCACCTACCACTTGGTCAACGCGTTCTACTGTCCGCCCGAAGACCTGATGGCATGGGACCGTGGCCGCCTGATGCCGTTGGCCACCAAGTACTTCGGCGTGATGTCGGTAAACGCGGTGCTGGCCCACGAATACGGGCACGCGGTGCAACAGATGGCAAGAACCGTCAATCCCAGCACGCCCGGCCTCGTCGCCGAGCAACAGGCCGACTGCTTCTCCGGGGCCTACATGCGCTGGGTAGCCGAGGGGAAGTCGCCTCGATTCACGCTGAGTACCACCGACGGACTCGACCATGTGCTGGCCGGGGCCATCGAACTGAGGGATCCGGTGATGACGGTCGAGGACTCGAACACCGATCCGCACGGCTCGGCGATGGACCGCGTCAGCGCCTTTCAGGTCGGTTTCGACATCGGTGCTGCCGCGTGCGCCAAGATCGACATGGATGAAATCACTCAGCGGCGCGGTGATCTGCCGACATCCCTGGAAGTCGACCCGGCAGGCAATGTCCAGACCGGCGAGGTGCGCGTCGACACCGACACCCTCTCGACGCTGATGGAGGTTCTCGGCGAGGTCTTCCATCCCACCAACCCACCCACGCTGCATACCGATTCGCAAACCTGTTCTGACGCAAGGACATCGGCGCCGGCGTCCTACTGCCCAGGCACCAACACCATCAACGTCGACATGCCGGCACTGCAAGACATGGGGGCGCCCGCCGACGAATCACAATTGGTCCTGTTGCAAGGCGACAACACCGCTATTTCAGTCGTCACGTCGCGATACATGCTTGCGCTGCAACATGAGAAAGCGATGCGGCTCGACTCGCCGGCGGCGGCGTTGCGAACCGCGTGCCTGACCGGTGTGGCGCAACGCAGGATGGCCGAACCGGTCGGCGTGCCCTCGGGCAAGACGCTGGTGCTGACTGCCGGCGACGTCGACGAAGCGATCTCCGGTCTGCTGACCAACGGTCTCGTCGCGAGCGACACCAACGGCAGTACCGTGCCGGCCGGGTTCACAAGGATTCTCGCCTACCGGTCCGGTCTCGTCGGCGAAGAGAACCAGTGCTATCAGCGATTCCCATGACACAGGACGACGCGCGATGACCCGACCTTCCGAGCCCACGCGTCCGTGGTCCCCGCGGCCCGACCCGCAGCGTCAGCCGCAGGGCGGACCGGCGGAGATCCCGTGGTGGCAGCAGGTACGCCACGACCGGCCGCCGGCACCGCAGTACTATCCCCAGCCGCCTTACGCCAAGCCGCCTGCTGTCTCGACCGCCCCGCGGAAGAGGTCCAGCGGTGCGCTTGTGGCTGTCGGCGTCGTCGTCGGCGTGGTGCTGGCCGTAGCCGTTGTCGCTGCGGTCCTGTGGGCGCTGGGGTTGACGCATCGCAAGGAACTCGATGTCACGTCAGCGGAGAACGGCGTCCGGCAAGTGCTCACCGACTCGACGAACGGCTACGGTCTGGAGAACGTCACCAACGTCCGCTGCAACAACGGCGACAACCCTGCGGTCAAAAAAGGTGAGACGTTTTTCTGCGATGTGACGGTCGACGGTAGCAGGCACCGGGTGGCCGTGTTGTTAGTCGACGACAATGGAACATACGAAGTCGATAGACCGCGATAACCGTTGCAGCACAAGAAATTTCGTCTCATAGCCAGCGAAATATCGTGTCTTGCAACGGTTTTCATGACATCCGCTGCGGACGAGACGCAAATTGTCAAGACGTTCAACGCTTCTCTTCGTGAACCAGGCTATATCGACTGCGTATTGTGAACGGGTTCACAATTTTTGGCGGCCCACAAACCGCTCTGTTAACGTCCGGCCGCGTGTTTGCATTAGCAACGTTGATGAGCCTGATTACCCAGGTATCGGGCACGCCGTACGTCTCCGGCGGCGATTCGCCCGCCGGTACGGATTGTTCCGGCCTGGCGTCCTGGGTCAGCAACGTGGCGACCGGCAGGCCCGCATTCGGCGACCGGTTCACCACGCAGAATGAAGAAAGCGCCCTGCTTGCGCGAGGTTTTCAACATGGCACAAAGCCCGGGGCACTGGTGATCGGCTGGAACAGCTACCACACCGCGGTGACGCTGCCTGATGGCACATCGGTGTCGTCCGGCGAGCGCGGCGGGGTGAGGCTCGGTGGCCCGGGCGCATACCAGCCGCAGTTCACCCACCACATGTATCTGCCGGCGGAAGCGCTGACCCCAGTCGAGGACCAGGCACCCGCGCAAGACGCGCCACAGCCGGACATGGTGCAACTGGCCGCTGACGTGGTCACCTCGCCGGCCCCCGAAGGCGAGCCGGAGGCACCGCCCGCTGACGCACCGCCCGTTGAGCCCCCGCCCGCCGACGCCTGACGACGCCTGCCAAGGCGACTACTGGCTCTGCTGAACCCTCGTATTGGGACTCGGGACGACGACTCTGCCGGGTCCGTACAGCGCGTTCGACAGACATCCCGGGATGCCGCCGCATGCGGTGAGGAGCTGCTGCGTGGGTGCACCACCGCTGGTGGGGGGCGGCGCCACCGGCGCCGGGCACATGTCCACCGGCACACCTTCGGCCAGAACCGACATGTTGATGCCGCCGCAATCGGCAAGAGACTGCGAGGGGGCGGCCTGGATGCCGATCGGAACCGCAACGACCGCCCCGGCCGCCGCTGCATAGGCCACCACTCGCATCGAACGCCGCATGGTCGATTCCGCCCCTCGTCGAGTTCCCGGAGACATTGTGCCCATAGTTGCGGCGAAGCGCGAGTGTTCAGCGCACCAGTCGCCGCAGCAGCGCCGAGGCCGCCACGATGCCCGCGACCGCTGCGACAAATAGCACGGCCATGTCGAGCAGCCAATCCGACGGCGTACCGATCAACAGGCTGCGCAACACGTTCACCTCGTAGCTCAACGGGTTCACCGCCGACAGCCACCGCAGCCAGTGCGGCATCACGTCCACCGGATACAGCGCATTCGAGGCGAAAAACAGCGGCATCGTGATCGCCTGGCCGATGCCCATCAGCCGATCCCGGTTGCGCACCAGCCCGGCCAGCGTCATCGACAAGCACGCGAAGAACGCCGAGCCCAGCACCACCACAGCCATCGCGGCGATGACCCGCAGCGGATTCGTGGTCAAGTGCACGCCCATCAGGTACGCCAGCAGCAGCACCCCGACCACTTGAGCCACCGACCGCACGCCCGCTGCGAACGCCTTACCGGTGATCAACGCCGACGACGGCGCCGGCGTCACCATCAACTTGGCGAGGATGCCGGCATCGCGATCCCAGATGATCTGGATCCCGTAGAAGATCGAGATGAACAACACAGACTGCGCGATGATGCCCGGCGCCAGAAACGCCAGATACGGCACTCCGCCCGTGTAGATGACGCGCAGGCGCGAGAACGTCTGCCCGAAGATCAGCAACCACAACGCGGGCTGCACCATGCGCGTGACCAGCTCGGCACGGTCGTGTGCCAGCTTCTGGAGTTCGACGAGCGAGAACGTGCCGATCCGGACGAACATCCCCTGCACCCGCCGCCAGCCGCGTGGTGCACGGACGATCTCGGCCCTGGCTTGCGGTTCAACTGACACGGCGCGCTGTCCTTCTGCTGGAACGAATTTCGCGCAGACCGGTCCGTGACGTCTCGTCGCCCAGATCCGAGCCCGCATAGTGGCGGAATACGTCTTCGAGGGTGGCGTTGCGTGACACGCTCGCCTTCAGGTGCTCCGGCGTGCCGACGGCCTGAAGCTTGCCGTGGTGCATCAGCGCCACGCGGTCACACAGTGCGTCCGCCTCTTCCATGTAGTGCGTGGTCAGCAGCACCGTCATGCCGAATTCGGCCTGCATGTCTGCGACGTGTGTCCAAACACCGTCGCGGGCAATCGGATCCAGGCCGACGGTCGGTTCGTCCAGGATCAGCAGCGACGGTCGGTTCACCAGCGCCTGCGCCAGCTCGAGCCGCCGGACCATGCCGCCGGAATAGGTGGTGGCGACCTCGTCGGCGACGTCGAGCAGGTTCATCGCCTCGAGCGCCTGGTCCACTCGCTCGGCTCGCTGCCGCCGCGGCACGTCGTACAGCCTGGCGAACCACTCCACATTCTGCCGCCCGGTGAGGGCCGGCTCTATTGAAAGTTGTTGCGGCACATAGCCGATGTTGTAGCGCACGTCCATGGTCTGCCGTCGGCTGTCGAGGCCGAAGATCAATACCTGACCGGCTTGCGGCGGCGTGAGCGTGGTGAGGACACGCACCACCGTGGTCTTGCCGGCACCATTGGGACCGAGCAGCCCCATGGTCTCCCCCGACCTCACTTGCAACGTGAAGTCGTCGACTGCGGTGAAGTCGCCGTACCGGTGCGTCAGATTCCGGCAGTCGACCGCCAACTCGGCGGCACTCATGTCTGCTTCTCCTGCAGTCGTCGGGTGATCTCGGCCAGCACCGACAGCCCCTGCGTCAGCGCGGCACGCTGGTCGTCGTCGAGGTCGTCGAGCACCTCGGCGAGTGCGGCCCGCCCCGCGGCCCGCGACGCGTCGGCGATGTGCTGCGCGGACTCGGTGAGCCGCAGCCGGGCCACGCGGCGGTCGCCGGCGTCGACCGTGCGGGTGATCAGCCCGTCGGCGGCCAGCTTGGACACCAATGTGGAGGCGGTGTTGGGCACCAATCCCAGCTCCGCGGCGGCTTCCCGGATCGAGATATCCGGACGCCTGCCGACCAGCCGCAACAATTCTGCCTGCGATTCCGTCAGCCCGGTGGTGTCGAAGCCCCGCCCCGCGGACCGCCGCAGCTGCCGGCGGAAGCGTCCGACGACAGCGAACACGTCCGTGACGAGGTCGGTGGTGGTCCGCATGACATCCCACGGTACCTCTGCGACAGAGCTATTTCACCTCCGCGGCCACCTCGGCCGCATCGCGTAGCTGGCCGATGTCCTTGCTCGTCGGGATCAGATGCACTTCGTCGGTGCCGATGTCGGCGAACGTACGCAGCACCGCAAGCAATTCGTCTTGGCTTCCGGCGAAGCCGGTGAACGGAGCCATCGCGTCGACGTGCTGGGCCGGGATCCAGTTCATGTAGCGGCGCAAGTGCCGGTGCACCTGCTCGCGCGCGCCCGGCCCGAGCGCAAACCAGAACGACGTCGTCAGCCGCGGCGGCTGTTTGCCTTCTGCGGCCCACGCCGTTCGAGCGACGTCAAACAAGGCGCTCACCTTACCGGCGTCGAGATCAAGCGTCGTGCCCGCCAGCCCGTCGGCCCACTTCGCCGCGCTCCGAACGGTTTTCGGACCCATCGTGCCCACCAGCAGTGGCGGGCCGCCACGCTGGGCCGGCGGCGGACCGACCGGACACACCGACTCGGTGAGCCGCTCCCCCGCCCACACACGCTTCATCACCAGCGCCCGTTGTGCCATGTCGCGCATCGTCTGGGTGGCGGGGTCGGCGCCGACGGCGCGGTAGTCCTCGTGGCGGCCGCCCACCCCTAGCCCGACGGTCAGCCGGCCGCCGCTGAGCATGTCGCCGGTGGCCAGCGCCTTAGCGAGCATGACCGGATCGTGCAGCTGGGGCACGACGACCGTGGTCACCAACTGCACCCGGTCGGTCCACGCCGCGAGAGCTCCCAGCAACGTCAGCGTGTCAGGGTTGTCGAACGCGATGCGCTCACCGAAACACGCTGAGCTGAAAGGCCCTTCGTCGATTGCGCACGCCCACGCCCGCAGCGTCGCGTGGTCCAGATCCGGCTCCATCACCGGCATGGTCATGCCTACTTGCACGCCAGTTCTCCCATGATCGCCGCGACCGGCGCGGCCTTGGCCTTCTTGAATCCCGTTCCGGCCCAGACATTGACGCCGTGCGGGTCACCGGCCCGCACGGCAGCCGCCCGCACCGGACTGGTCAGATAGTGGACGTGCGGATAGGCCAGCGGGGCCTGCGCGTCGTGCTCGTCGATGAAGCGGTTCCGCAGACCCCGGGCATACCTACCCGAAAATGCCTTCGTCACAGCCGTTTCCGTGAATTGTGCGTCCTGCAGCGCCGCGCGGTGCACCGGGCTGCTGCCGGCCTCATCGGACAGCAGGAACGCGGTGCCCAGTTGAGCGGCGACCGCACCCGCCCGCAGCACCGCGGCGACGTCGTCAGCGGTCATCAGTCCGCCGGCCGCCACCACCGGCACCCCCACGCGCGAGAGGACATCGGCGAGAAGCTCCGACAACGGCTGCGTGGCCGGGATGGCCGCCGCGTCATACGTGCCGCGGTGACCGCCCGCCGCGGGACCCTGCACGACGAGCGCATCGACACCGCGCGACACCGCACGCTCGGCCTCCGCCGCAGTGGTCACCGTCGCCGCGGTGGTGATGCCGGCCCCGGCGAAGTTGCGGATGTCCTCTGTGCTGGGCACGTCGAATGTGAACGAGACGATCTCCGGCCGCACATCCAGCAGCATGTCCAGCTTCGCCGCCCACTTGTCGTCGTCGTAGCGCGCTTCACCCAGCTCCGCGCCGTAGCGCTGCGCCTCGTCGGCGAGCGCCTCAGCGTACCGGTCGAGCTCAGCACTATCAGCTGTGTTGCCTTGCGGCACAAACAAATTGGCGCCCAACGGGCCGGTCGTCATTTTACGAGCGGCGGCGAAGCGGTCGGCGAAGTCGTCGACCGACAGGTATCCGCCGGCGACAAAACCGAGCCCGCCCGCATCCGTGGCAGCGGCCGCCAATTGCGGTGTGGACGGGCCGCCCGCCATCGGCGCGGCGATCACCGGTACAGCCAGATCGGCGAACTGGAAATAACTCATCGCTACCTCGCAATCTGCCGCGAGTACAGCAGGCAGTCCTGCGGCCCGGGCGCCAGGTTCGGGAAGACGGTGTGGTCGGACACCCGGGCTTGCAGCACGAAGCCGCACTTCTCGAGTAGCCGGGCTGACCGCTTGTTGTCGACGTGGCAGGCCGCCGTCACCGACGTCACATCCGGGTCGCGTTGCAGCTCAGCCAAACCCAGCTCGATTGCTTCGGCCATCAGCCCCTGCCCCCACCACTGCGCGGCCAGGCAGTAGCCCATTTCGACGGTGTGGCCCCGCAACCGCCGGTAGCCGAACTGACCTATCACCTGCCCGGAGTCACGCAGCACAACCAGCCACGTGTGGTCGCCGCCCTGGTTGAACAGCGCGGTGATCACCCGCCGCGTCTCCTCCACATCGCGGTGCGGCCGCCATGACAGAAACTTCGTGACCGCCGGGTCGGAGGTGATCGCCGAGAACAACTCCTCCGCGTCTTCCGCCCTCGGTTCGCGCAAGACAACGCGCGGGCCGGAAACGGCGGGGGCCATGCTCCGATACTGTATTCGCGCCCTTTTGTCAGCCGCGACCGGCTGGTTGACTGGTCCTATCATGTCCATCGCGTTCAACCACACCATCGTCGCCGCACATGACAAGAACGTGTCGGCGCGGTTCTTCACCGAATTGTTCGGCTTGCCGGAGGCCAGGCCGTTCGGCCACTTCCTTGCGGTCGAGCTGGACCACGGCGCCACTTTGGACTACGCCTATACCGACGGGGACATTCGCCCGCAGCACTACGCGTTCCTGGTGTCAGAAGACGACTTCGACGCCATCTACGGCCGCATCCGCGAGCGGGGCTTAGAGCACTGGGCCGATCCCCGGGGCGCCCGGCCAGGGCAGATCAACCACAACGACGGCGGCCGCGGCGTGTACTTCCGCGATCCGGCCGGTCATTTCCTCGAGATCATCACCAGGCCTTACGGTTCGGGCGCCTGACTACCGCTGACTACGGCGTGACCTCGTTCAGTTTCCCGGTCGCCACGTCGAAGACGAACCCGCGCAGCGACTGGTGCTTGGTGACGAACGGGTTGGCCTCGATGCGGCGGATGGACTGACGCACATCCTCTTCGAGGTCGCTGAATGCTTCGGCCGCCCACTCGGTTTGATGCCGGTCTCGTCCTGGATCGACCGTTTGAAGTCGTCGTCGGTGAAAGTGAGCATGCCGCAATCGGTGTGGTGGATCAGGATGATCTCCGTGGTGCCGAGCAGTCGTTGGCTGATCGCCAGCGACCGGATCTCGTCGTCGGTGATCACCCCGCCGGCGTTACGGATCACGTGCGCCTCGCCCTCTTTGAGGCCGAGGATCCGATACACGTCCAGGCGGGCGTCCATGCACGCGACCACCGCGACATGCTTGCTCGGCGGCAGCGGCAGCGGACCCTTGAAGTTCTTGGCGTATTCGGCGTTGTTGGCCAGATACTCGTCGGTCACGCTCATGGGGACCTCCAGGATGCGGCGGGCAACCGATGGCAGGGCGATGCTACCAACGGCGGAGCTGTCATCGGGCGGTCATGATCAGCCAGATTCTTGGGAGAAAACCGGCGTTCACGAACCGCCGAGTAGCCGATAAGCGGCGCGCCAGTGGGCTCATCTCCTACATTGGCCGCATGCGGCGCGTGGGCGGCAGGGCGGGATGATCGGCTTTTTGACCCGTCGGCTGCTCAAGCACGTGGTGCTGCTTGTGTTCGCGTCGTTTCTGACCTTCAGCCTCACGTCGGTGACCTTCCATCCGCTCGACAGCCTTCTTCAGCGCAATCCGCGACCGCCGCAGTCGGTCATCGACGCGAAAGCGGCCGAACTCGATCTCGACAAGCCGATACCGGTCCGCTACGGCAAGTGGGTGAAAGGGGCGGTGCACGGCGACTTCGGCACGACTGTCGGTGGTCAACCCGTCTCCGAAGAGCTGTGGCGGCGGATCGGAATCAGCCTGCGCCTGGTGGTGACCGGCATGGTGATCGGCACCGTCGTCGGCGTGGTCATCGGAGCGTGGGGGGCAATCCGCCAGTACCGGCTGAGCGATCGCGTGATCACGGCGCTGTCGCTGCTGGTGCTCAGCGTCCCGACCTTCGTCATGGCAAATCTGCTGATTTTGGCCGCCCTTCGGATCAATTCGCTGTTCGGCGTGCAACTGTTCGAGTACACCGGAGAGCTTTCGGCGGGCGGGCATGGCGGCTGGTGGCCTGAGCTCGCCGACAGGTTGCAGCATCTGGTGCTGCCGACGCTGACGCTGGCACTGCTCTCGATGGCCGGCTACAGCAGATACCAGCGCAATGCGATGCTCGACGTGCTGGGCCAGGACTTCATTCGGACCGCCCGGGCCAAGGGGCTGACACGGCGGCGCGCGCTGTTCAAACACGGCCTGCGCACGGCGCTGATACCGATGGCCACGCTGTTCGCGTTCAGCATCAGCGGTCTGGTCGGCGGCGCGGTGTTCGTCGAGAAGATCTTCGGCTGGCACGGCATCGGCGAGTGGGTGGTGCAGGGCATCGCGACCCAGGACACCAATATCGTGGTCGCGGTGACGCTGTTCGCCGCAGCGATGGTTCTGATGGCCGGATTGCTCTCCGACGTCATCTACGCGCTGCTGGACCCGAGGGTGCGGGTGACATGACCCAGCCCCAGGTGGTCCAAAAAAGCGTGGAGTCAACCGAATTCGTGTCGCGGCGCGCGCTGGTGCTGCGACGGTTCCTGCGCAACGAAGCCGCGGTGGTGGCGTTCATTCTGCTGGTGATGTTGTTCGTTGCCTGCTATGCGCTGCCGCCGCTGTTGCCGCACGGCTACACCGATCTGGACTACTCGGCGCTGCAAGAGCCGCCCTCGCCGGACCACCCCTTCGGCACCAACTCGCTTGGCCAGGACATCTTGGCGCAGACCCTGCGAGGCATGCAGAAGTCGATGCTGATCGGCATCTGTGTAGCGTTCATCTCCGCGACGATCGCCGCGACTGTCGGCGCGATCAGTGGGTATTTCGGCGGCTGGCGCGACGCCGTGCTGATGTTCGTCGTCGACCTGCTGCTCGTGGTGCCGTCATTGATTCTGATCGCGATCGTCACGCCGCGCACCAAGCAATCCGGCACCGTCTTCTGGCTCATCCTGCTGCTGGCCGTCTTCAGCTGGATGATCAGCTCACGGATGGTACGCGGCTTGACCATGAGCCTGCGCCAGCGCGAATTCGTCGCTGCCGCAAGGTATATGGGTGTGCCGAACCGGCGCATCATCGTCCGCCACATCCTGCCGAATGTCGCGTCGATCCTGATCATCGACACCGCGCTCAACGTCGGGCTGATGATCATGGCCGAAACCGGGCTCAGTTACTTGGGATTCGGCGTTCAGCCACCCGACGTGTCGCTGGGCACGCTGATCGCCGACGGCACCAGTTCCGCGACCACGTTCCCGTGGGTGTTCTTGTTTCCCGCGGGCGTGCTGGTGGTGATCCTGTTCTGCGCCATCCTCATCGGCGACGGACTGCGCGACGCGCTGGATCCCAGCAGCGGCACGCTGCGACGGCGACGGATGCCCGCGCGCCGGAGACTGCGCGCATGAGCCCGCTGCTGGAAGTCACCGACCTGAGAGTCAGCTTTCCCACCGACACCGACACGGTCGCGGCCGTCCGCGGCCTGAGCTATTCCCTCGCAGCCGGCGAGGTGGTGGCGATCGTCGGCGAATCAGGCTCCGGGAAGTCGGCTTCGGCCATGGCGGTCATCGGCTTGCTGCCCGGGTACGCAGAGGTGTCCGGCTCGGTGCGGCTGCGCGGCGACGAACTGCTCGGCATGCCCGACAAGAAGATGTCGCGAATCCGCGGCAAATCGATCGGCACCGTGTTCCAGGACCCCATGTCCGCGCTGACACCGGTGTACACCGTGGGCGATCAGGTCGCCGAGGCGATTCAGATCCACCAGCCGGGCGTCACGCGCCGGGCTGCCCGCGAGCGAGCGGTCGAGCTGCTCGACCTCGTCGGTATCCGCCAACCGCAACGGCGGATTCGGGCGTTTCCGCACGAGCTGTCCGGCGGCGAGCGGCAGCGCGTGGTGATTGCGATCGCGATTGCCAATGATCCCGACCTGTTGATCTGCGACGAGCCGACCACTGCGCTGGACGTGACCGTGCAGGCGCAGATTCTCGACGTGCTCAAGACCGCCCGCGACGTGACCGGCGCCGGGGTGGTGATCATCACCCACGATCTGGGTGTGGTCGCGGAATTCGCCGATCGTGCGCTGGTGATGTACGCCGGTCGCGCGGTGGAGGTGGCCGACGTCGACACGCTCTACGGTGACCGGCGCATGCCGTACACCGCCGGGCTGCTGGGCTCGGTGCCGCGACTCGACGCGCCGCGCGGCGCACGGCTAGTCCCGATTCCCGGCAGCCCGCCCTCCCTGGCGATGCCGGTGGCGGACGCTTGTCCCTTCGCGCCGCGCTGTCCGCTCGCGATCGACGAATGCCTCACTGCCGAGCCGGAACTCATTACGGTGGGGCCCGCGCATCGCGCGGCGTGCATCAGGACCGAGCACGTCGCCGGCCGCAGCGCCGCCGAGATCTACGGGGTGCCCACCGCGCTGCCACCGCACGTCGAGTCGGGCCACGAGGCCGTGGTGGTGCGGGTACGCGATCTAGTGAAGACCTATCGGCTGACCAAGGGTGTAGTGTTTCGGCGCCAGGTCGGCGAGGTCAGGGCGGTCGACGGCGTCAGCTTCGAACTGCACCAAGGCCGCACGCTGGGAATCGTCGGCGAGTCGGGTTCGGGCAAATCCACGACACTGCACCAGATCCTGGAGCTGGCGCCACCGCAGGCCGGCTCCATCGAGGTGCTGGGCTTTGACGTCGCCACTCTGGACGCTCGAAGCCGACGCGCGCTGCGCGGCGACGTACAGGTGGTGTTCCAGGATCCGGTCGCGTCGCTGGATCCGCGGTTGCCGGTGTCCGATGTGATCGCAGAGCCGTTGCTGGCCAACGGTTTTGACAAGAAGCGCGCCGACGAACGGGTGGGCGAGCTGTTGGACATCGTCGGGCTGCGCCGCGCCGACGCGCCGCGGTATCCGGCCGAGTTCTCCGGCGGGCAGAAGCAGCGCATCGGCATCGCGAGGGCACTGGCCCTGCAGCCGAAGGTGCTGGCTCTCGACGAACCGGTGTCAGCGCTCGACGTCTCGATCCAGGCCGGAATCATCAACCTGCTGCTGGATCTCCAAGAGCAATTTGGTCTTTCATACCTGTTCGTGTCGCACGACTTGTCTGTGGTCAAGCATCTGGCCCACGACGTCGCGGTGATGTACAGGGGCACTGTCGTGGAGCAGGGGGACGCCGACCGCGTGCTGAGCGATCCGCAACATGACTACACCAAGCGGCTTCTCAAGGCTGTGCCGCAACCGCCGCCGGACGTCGCCGGTTCCTCCGATGCCGAGCCGCCGACGCGCAGCGGCGCGGACACACCACCGCCGCCGCCTCCCTCGCCGAGACCGCCGCAACAACCTCCTCCGCCGCCACCACCACCCGAACAAGGCATAGGCAAATCAGCGGTGAAGATCGTTGCGACACTGGCGGTGATCGTCGCGCTGGTGGTCATCGGGGTGCTGGCCACCAGGCTGGGTGGCGATCGCCACGGCACCACCGGAACCGGAGCCGCCGAGCTGGGCACCGCCAACGACATCAACCCGCAGAACCCGGCCACCCTGATCGACGGCGGAACGCTGCGGCTGTCGCTGAGCGAGTTCCCCGTCAACTGGAACATCCTCCACATCGACGGCAACAGCGCCGACACCTCGTCGATGATGAAGGCGACGCTGCCGCGGGCGTTCATCGTCAAGCCCGACGGCTCCACCACACTCAACACCGACTACTTCACCAGTATCGAGCTGACCAGAACCAATCCGCAGGTGGTCACCTACACGATCAACCCGAAAGCGGTGTGGTCGGACGGATCCCCGCTCACCTGGGAAGACATCGCGGCACAGATCCATGCCCTCAGCGGCAAGGACCCCGCGTTCGCGATCGCGAGCCCCAGTGGGGCCGAACGTGTCGCGTCGGTCACCCGGGGGGTCGACGACCGGCAGGCTGTCATGACGTTCGCCAAGCCCTACGCGGATTGGAAGGGCATGTTCGCGGGCAACGGAATGTTGTTGCCGCGCAGCATGACCTCGACGCCGGAGGCGTTCAACAAGGCGCAGCTCGACGGTCCCGGCCCGTCCGCCGGGCCGTTCGTCGTCACCACAGTGGACAGGTCGGCGCAGCGAATTGTGTTGACCCGCAATCCCAGATGGTGGGGCCAGCGACCCCGGCTGGATTCGATCACCTACACCGTCCTGGACCCGGCGGCGATCATCCCCGCGCTGCAGAACAACGCGATCGACGCGGCGGGGCTGGCCTCGCTGGACGACCTGATGCGCGCGCGCAGCTCGCCCGGTATCTCGATTCGCCGCGCGCCGGGCGCCAGTTGGACACACTTCACGTTCAACGGGGCGCCGGGCTCGATCCTCGCCGACCGCAAGCTCCGGCTGGCGATCATGAAAGGCATTGACCGCCAAGCAATTGCCAACGTCAGCCAGCGGGGCCTGGTCAACAACCCCAAGCCGCTGAACAACCACATCTACGTCGCCGGGCAGGAGGGCTACCAGAACAACAGCAACGTGGTGGCCTTCAACCCCGATCAGGCAGGCCGAGAACTCGACGATCTGGGCTGGAAACTCAACGGTCCCTTCCGTCAGAAAGACGGCCGCACGTTGTCGATTCGACTCGTCCTGTTCGACGCGCTCTCCGGTCGCCAGATCGCCCAAGTCGCTCAGAACAGCCTGGCGCAGATCGGGGTCAAGCTGGACATCGACGCCAAGGGCGGCGGCGGTTTCTTCTCGAAGTACATCAACACCGGCGACTTCGACATCGCGCTGTTCGGCTGGGTAGGCGACGCATTCCCACTGTCGAGCCTGACGCAGATCTATGCGTCGTACGGGGAGAGCAACTTCGGCAAGATCGGCAGCCCGGAGATCGACGCGAAAATCGAAGAGACTTTGGGGGAACTGGATTCCGGCGCGGCGCGGCGGCTGGCCAACGAGCTCGACGTGATGATCTGGGACATCGGCTTCAGCCTGCCGCTGATGCAGTCGCCGGGAAATGTCGCCGTGCGAAGCAGTCTCGCCAACTTCGGCCCGGCCGGCCTCGGCGATTTGAACTACACCGCAATCGGTTTCACGAAGTAACGGCAGCGCGGGGGACCGACCGCGGCAGTATGCGCTCGACCGCCGCCGCGACCGAGATCGCCGCCACCATCAGGCGTAGCGCGGGGCTTGTGGGCAGCTCATCCAGCGCGGCCGCGCGGCCCGCCAATGACTGAACGTCGTCGTGCACCACGGCTTTTGCGATCTGCAGGGCGGCTCGCTCCCGGCTGTCCAGCGCGCTGTGGCCGGCCGTCGGCAGCCTCACCAATACCGCGTCCGGGATCAGTGAGACGATCCGGTCGGCGATGGCAGGCGGCGTGATGAGGTCGCGGCCGCCCGACACCACGACGGTGGGCCAGGCGAACGCCGGCATCTCGGACACCAGGTCGTAGGGTTCGGCCTCGAAAGGGACCGGGTCGAACGCGAACTCGCGGTAGGCGGCCGCGGGGTCCAGCGGCGAGCCGTCGGGCACGTCGCCGTAGTTGAGTTCGCGAAAACCGATGCGCTCCACGAGGTCTGGTTCGTTGCGATAGGGCGCCTTGCGGCCGATCAGCAGCCGGGTCAGACGATCGATGAGCGTCCACACCGCATATCGGCCCTGCAGCAGCAGGTCGAATTGGCGGTTCAGTAGTGCGGGTCCGCCGAGCCCGTAGGCCGCCGCGACGAGTTGCCCGGCCGCCGGGGTGAGCACGCCGTCGGTCACCAGCTTGCGGACCTTCGGCGCCACGCTGGCGGTCTCCGGGTCGGTTCCGTCCCACAGCACGCGGCGGATGGCGGCCCGCACCTCGTGGATGTCAGCCGCGGACAGTACCGGCGAGTCGAGGACCATGGCGTGTACCCGCTGCGGATGGCGCACGCCGACGCCGGCGGCGACGTAGCTGCCGTACGAGGCGCCGTACGGGATCGCCTTCTCGACGTGCGCATCGTCGAGCACGGCGACGATGTCGTCGACGACCTGCTCGATGGTCAGCGCCTCCGGAGGAAGGTCGGCGCCGGCGTCGTCGTGGCGCGACATGCCCACACCGCGGTGCTCGACCATGATCACGTCCAAACCGGCCGCGGCCGCCCGGCGGCGGAAACCGCGGTAGAGCGCAATCGACGCCGCACCCGGCCCGCCCGGGATCACCACCAGGGGGTGCGCCGACTTGCGCCCGCTACGGACGTAGTACAGGTCGAACTCATCGGCGGCGTCGGGCGTCACCGGTCGGCGCACCGAGCGCACGCCGGGCAATGACGCCAGCTTCCGGTGCGCGCGGCGACGCTTGGTGTTCATCGTCATCACCGGCCATTGTGCCGGTCCGGCGCACGGGACGTCAGCCCCGCAGCGTCATGCCCGGGAGGTCACACCCAACGCCGGCGCGATGACGTTGTTCCACGACTCGTGCATCTCCGACTCGAACAGGCCCCACGTGTGCGCGCCTTCGGGCCGGACCACGAACGTGATCGGAACGCCGGCGGCCTTCGCGGCGTCGGCGAACTGCTGGGTGCAGTTCAGCGTGATGCTTTCGACGAGCTGGCCGCCGACAGGCGTGGGAAAGTCGGCAGGCAGCTTGTCTATCTCACCCACGGCGCCAGTGGACGCGGCGGCGTACACGGCCACGCCCTTGAGCTTGGTGACGTTCTTCGACGGGTCGTGCGCCACCCAGTCCGGTCCGCCCAGCGGACCCCACATGTTGGCGGCGTTGGCCCCGCTGGGCACCAGTGACAGCGCAATCTGTTGTGCCTGATTGGGATCCGACGTCGCCGGGCAGCCGCTGTAGGAGCCCGCCGCGCGGTACAGACCGGGCGCTTGGGTCGCGAGATCCAGTGCGGCGCCGCCGCTCATCGACAGGCCACCAATTGCGTTGCGGCCGTTGGCTTTCAGCTCCTGGTTGATCAGCGGCGGCAGTTCCTGGGTCAGGTAGGTCTGCCACTTGTTGCGTCCGAGAGCGGGATCGTCGGCAAGCCAATCGGTGTAGTAGCTGTACTGCCCGCCGATCGGCGAGACAACGTTGACATTCTGGTTGGCGAAGAAGCCCTGGATATCGGTGAGCCCGAACCAGCCCTTGTTGTCCAGCCCGCCGTCAATTCCGTTCAGCAGATAGAACACCGGCGCCGAGGCACCTGGGGCCTTGTACACGTCGTTGACGATGACCTTGTCCATCGACGGCGAGTACACCGAAATCTTGACCCAGCGATCGTTGACCGGCTCGATTCCGGTTATCCGTGCGCCTGCAGGATCGGCGAAGGCGACCGACTTTGGCAGAAGCGACAACATGAGCAACAGCACAGCAAGGACGCACGCACGATTCTTCAGTTGGGTCACCGGGTGATTATGGAGTGCCGTTCACAGCAAGGCAACAGCGACACCAGCGACTATGCAGTGAGCTTGATGTGGTGCGCGCCGCCGACGCTGTCATAGCGGTGCGGGCTGCACGTCAGCACGAGCACTTGCGCGTCGCTGCCCACCGCGTCGAACACGGCGCCCATCTTGACCAGCCGCTCAGAGTCGGTGAAGCCGAGGGCGTCGTCGATGATGACCGGCACGCCGTCCTCCTTGGCCACCAACGCCGCCCCGGCGAGGCGCGCGACAATGCCCAATTGCTCCTTGGCACCGCCGGACAGCGAATCGTACGGCACGGTGCGGCCATCCAGCGTGCGGCTGCAGATCCGCAGCGAGCTGTCGACCTCCACATCGAAGGTGTCGCCGAACACCATTCGCCCGAGTCGCACCACCTCGGCTTTGAACGG
Source organism: Mycobacterium sp. NGS39 (assembly GCF_059812765.1). Classification (NCBI taxonomy): domain Bacteria; kingdom Bacillati; phylum Actinomycetota; class Actinomycetes; order Mycobacteriales; family Mycobacteriaceae; genus Mycobacterium; species Mycobacterium sp. NGS39. The sequence goes on from NZ_JCALDH010000007.1 coordinate 26,432, forward strand.
CTCGACATAACGCAGACGCGTGTCATCGCGGTGGCGCAGCATCACCGAGCGCAGCAGCTGCACGGCGCGTGCTCGACGGCCCACCCGCTGCCATTCGCTGTGCGCATGTTCGCGTTCAGTTTCGGCCGCGTCGAGTCTGCCCTTGCGGCCTTCGCCGCCCAGGATGCGTAGTTGCGTTGTCACGTCGCGCAATTCACCGACGACGACGTCATGACGCCGCAAAACCTCCTCGGCGTGGGATCGGGCATCGACCAATTCGCCTGCCACATCGGCGTTTTGGACCAACCGGGACTGCAGGTCGGCTACGCGCGCCGCGGCCTGTGCCGACGCATCGGCATCATCTCGTGCGCATTCAGCCAACTGCTCGTCGCTGCTGGCGGCGCGTTGTTGGGCCAGTCGCGCTCGGGCGGCGTCCAATTCGGCACGGGTGGTAGCCAGCTTCTCGCGCAGCACCGCAGCGCGAGTGGCCTTCTCGGCGAAGCTGGCGGCAGCTGCGGCGGCGAGATCGCGGTCGCGTTGGCAGTTCGCAATGGCCTCGCGGTGAGCGGCGGTCGCGGCGTCCAGCGCCGCACGGGCTGCCGGCAGGTCGATGCCCGCGGCGTCATCCGCGTGGTCGCGGCCGGCCAACACTGCGAGCCTGCACCGCAGTTCTTCGAGTGAGTCGTCACCGCAGAGTCCCGCCAGGGTAGCGGTCAGGCGGTCGCGCTCACCGACCAGTTGGCGGCGCTGCTCGGCGAGCGCACGGGCGTCGTCTCCGTCGGCGACACCCGCCGTGGCGAGCAGACCGGCCAGGTGGTGGCGGGCGGCCTCGAGCGTGGCCTGGGTATCACCCGCGGGTGCACCGGGGATGATCCTGGCCCGCAGCACACCAGGCAACTCGATGTCGGTGGGTGCCGTGGCGCTGACGGCGAAGCCCTGGTCGGCCGCCAGCTCAACCGGTTGCCCGTCGACCGTGACCACCAAATCAGCGCTGGACGCGAGTTCTATTCTGGCCGAGGCGTCTTCGGCGCGAACCGCCGCTCGGTCCACCGCGGCGGCCGCGACGTCGATGTCGCGCAGGACAGCGTCGGTGACCGGGTTGGCCGAGATCGCGCGTTCGGTGGTGTCGAGCTCGGCGCGAGCGGCGTCGATCTTGGCCAGCCGCGCTTGCAGCCGGCGGGCCTCGTCGCGATCCGACAACGTGTCGACCGTGGCCCGGGCGGCGTCGACGCGGGACTGCGCGGCATCGACTGCCGCGCTGGCCTGTTCGGCAGCGGCGGCGGCGACGTCACGCACTTCGGCTGCCACCGCCTCGTCGTCAACGGCCTGCGCCACCTGCAATTCCAGTTGCGCCGTTGCGCTTTCGCGGTCCGAGACATCAGCAGCCAACTGCTGCCGTTCGCTCAGCGCCGCGACCGACGCTTGCGCCTTTATTCGGGTAGCAGTCGAAAGCGCCTGCGCCTCTTTCAGTTCCGCTTCGAGCGCAGAGACCACCGCGGCAGCCGCCCGAGCTGCGTCGAGGCGTTCTTGGGCCGCGGTGCGCTGGGCCGAGAGCTCTGCCAGTTGCTCCGAGAGTTCGGCGTGGCGGCGGACGCATTCGTCGACCTCCTCGACCGCCTTTGTGCAGCAAGCGACTTCTTCCTCCGCGGCTGCGAGACGGGTCTGGACCGCCGCCCACTCGCCTGTCGGGCGGCCGGTCGCCGTGAAATACCGCGCGTACTCGGCATCGATGCGATCGATCAACACCGGCTCGCCGCCCGACAGTGCGTCCGACTGACCGGCCGCCACGTCGAGTGCGCGCGACAGCGCATCGCAGCCCGACAGGTCCACCGCGGCAGTGGAGGCCGCTTGTAAGACGCGTTGCGCTCGCCACAGCTCGGTGTCGACGGTCTCGGCCAGAATGGCGCAGACCCGTTCGTGCGCTTCGTCACCGGTGAGCTGCTCACGCTTGGGCGCCAACACGGTCAACTCCGTCTCGCACCGCTTGTGGAAGCGCTTGCGGTACACGAATCGGTATGGGCCGGTGCTGATTTCAGCTGTCACCTCGGCCCCGACGTCGGCATGGGTGGGCTTGACTTGCTTGACTTCTTTTTTGTTCGAGCGGTCCTTGGCGTCCAGCAGGAGATCGACTGCCTCGATCATCGACGACTTCCCGATCTCGTTGGCGCCGCTGACCACGATCACGCCGTTGTCGGGCAGCACGAGCTCGCGGTATGCGATGCCGCGGTAATTCTGCAGAACCAGCCGGTGCAGCTTCATGCCGGTTGTCCTGTGAGCCTGAGCAGCAGAGCCAGGGCCGCCTGCGCGTCGGCCGCCGCCTGCTCCGTCGAGCGCGCAGTTGTGACCAACTCCTCGACAGCCGCGGCCGCGAACCCGCCGATGCCGAGGTCGGTGAACTCGGCGTCTTCGGGCACTACTGCAATGTCGCTGTGCCGCTCCCAGATTCGTAGCGACGCGAACAGGCGAGCATACTTGTCCAGGCACGCGTCCAGCGCTGCCCGTTCGGTGACGCTGAGCGTCCCCGTCAGCGCCAACCGCACGACCGTACGGTCCTTGTCGGTCAGCAGGTCCAGGTTTATGTCGAGGTCGGTGACGTCGCGGCTGCCGTCCACGGGGCGGCGAAGCGTGACGAAACGCCACCGCCCGACACGGTGCGGCGTGACCGTCACTGGCCGTGCCGCGTCGTCTTCGTCGATGTCGACGACCAGCACGTGCCCCGGATCGTGTTCGACGTCGTCGAAGTTGGTGACCTCCGGCGATCCGGAGTACCACACCCGTCCCGTCTCACCGACCTGCGTGCGAGAGTGCCTGTCCCCCAATGCCACATAGTGAGCCACGCCCTCGGCCAGTGCCCGGTGCACGGTGTCCAGCGACATCGCCGACGGCGCAGGTGCCAGTACATCGACCCCGCCGTGCGCCACGACGATGCGGGTGACACCGTCGGCGGTCAGCCCTCGCAGCGCGTCAGCGACGAGATCGGTGGTGGGTGCCTTCGACCGCCACGGCGCCGCGACGACCTGCACCCCGGGCCGCACGTCGACGACCTGCCGGTCGAGCACGATGACGTTCGCGGGCCGCTCGGCCGCGAACAGTGTGCTGGTGTACACCGACGACGCATCCAGCGGGTCGTGGTTGCCGGGCAGCAGGTAGACCGGAACCTCGATCGCGCGCATGGCCTCCAACGACTGACTGACCACCCGCGGGTCCAGTTGATTGTGTTCGAACACGTCACCGGCCACCACGACGAACTCGGCCCCCGTCTCGGCGGCCAGCGGGCCGAGCGCCCGGACCGCGTCACGACGAGCGGCCGAATACCGCGGCTGCGCATCGTCGTTGAGGAAGTGCCGCGTCATGCCCAGCTGCCAGTCGGCGGTGTGGATGAATCGCATGTCGGCCTCCCTTCCGGTGCTCGGGGTCATGAGCAAGGCGAGTGTAGGACCGGTCACCGACAAGTTCGTGGACCTCGAGCGGCATGGCTTAGCGTGAACGGATGGCTCGGCGCACGCTGCTCCTCATGCGCCACGCCAAGTCGGACTACCCGACCGGCGTGGCCGACCACGACCGGCCGCTCGCACCGCGCGGAGTGCGGCAGGCCAGGCTCGCCGGCGAATGGCTGCGATCCCACGTGCCGCCGATCGAGGCGGTGCTGTGCTCGACCGCGACGCGAACGCGCGAAACCCTGGCCGCGACGGGACTCGACGCGCCGGTGACGTTCGCCGAACGGCTCTACGACGCGGTGCCCGGGACCGTGATCGACGAGATCAACAGTGTCGACGATGCTGTCGCCACGCTGCTGGTGCTCGCACACGAGCCGGCGATGAGCAGTGTCACGCTCATGCTCGCCGACGCGGCGAGCAGTGATCCCGTTGCGGCAGAACAGATTTCGACGAAGTTCCCGACCTCGGCGATCGCGGTGCTGCAATTCGAGGGACCGTGGCGTGACCTCACCCTACGCGGAGCGACGCTGGTGGAATTCCACGTCCCGAGGTAACCGCGATCACGCGCCGTCCGCCGAGCGGACAATCAGGCATTCGTGGCGAGCGTCAGCTCCATCAGCTTGACCGCCATTCCGCACGCATCGATTCCCGGCGTCTGCGGGTTGACCCACCACCCGACCACCCCGCCGGCGTCGCTGGCCACTCCGCATGCGCCGTTGGCGTCGTTGGCCTTCATCACGATCGACCGGACGCCGGCGATCGTGCGGCTGTCGACTTGGTACTTCAGCTGATCGGCGACCTTGCGCTCGTTGTCGAGGCTGCCCTGCTCGAACCAGAACCGGGTGATGTCGATCAGCCCCTCGGGATTGGCCGCCTGCCACCGGCACACCGCGCCCACGAAGGTGCTCTGGATGTCCAGGGGGTCGGCGCCGACGGTCTTGGCCAGCACATCGGTGGTCAGCACGTCGCATTCCTTGAGCAGGTTGGGATACTGCCGCTCGGAGTTGTCGTTGCGCGGCGTGTCACCGTTGGCTCCGGCGACGACGGCGTTGCCGCCCGTCGTGCGGGTGCAGCCGCCGACCACCGCGACCATGGCCAGCGCGGCAACAAGCGCGCACAGCAGCCGGCCGGCCCGGCTCATTTCGCGTTCCTGATCGACTGGCGGGCAAGTTCCTTGGCGACGTCGCATGGCGGCGGGAACGGCTGCTGGTTGTAGCTGATCGACCATTCGATGAAGTCGTCGTCGAATTGAATACCGACCTCACACAGGTTGTCACCCAGAGTCGGATCGTTCGCCAGCGCGATGAAGCCCTTGTGGCCGTCGATGTCGATGTCCTCGACGCTGGTGCGCGACAGCTCCTCGGTCTTACGCTCGCGCCCGATCGGGCTGCCGCGATACCAGGTGAACGAGAAGTGCGGGCCCATGATGCCGCCGTTCTGCAGCCATTGGCAGCCGGCGGAGTTCTTTGCCGTGTTCACCAGGCCCGGCACCTGCGCCAGCTGGTTGACCGTCTGGTCGCTGACCCCACCGCATTCCGGGAAGAACGGGCCATGGCTGGCTTTCTGCTGAGTGGGGGCCGCTGAGGTGGTGGCGTTGCCGGGGCCCGACGAGTCGTTGGAGCAGGCGGCGACCAGTGCGACGGTGGCTACTCCAATGACCACGGGGCCGATGGCCGCGGAGGGCAGTCTGCGTCTCACGGAACTCGCTTCCTGGTCACGTCACTTTCGCCGACGCGGCGGCACCCCCACCGCCCGTCACAGCAAGCAGGATAGCCGCAGCCTCCCAGACGCCGCGCAATCTGACGGTTGACCAGCAGTTTTGGGCCGCAGCACGCCGTGCGTCAGCTGCCGGACCGCGATCGCGATGTGCGACAGTACGGAGATGCTCCTGGGCCTGCTGCGCAACTATGTGCGGCCGTACCGGTCGCTGCTGGCGGTCGTGGCGCTGCTGCAGGTGATCAGCACGCTGGCGTCGTTGTACTTGCCGACCGTGAACGCGGCGATCATCGACGAGGGCGTCGCCAAGGGCGACACTGAGACGATTCTGCGGCTCGGCGGCGTGATGCTGGCTGTCACCGCGCTGCAGGTGCTGTGCTCGGTGGGAGTGGTGTACTTCGCGTCGCGCACCGGGATGGGGTTCGGTCGTGACCTGCGCTCGGCGATCTTCAACCACATCACGGGCTTCTCCGCTCAGGAGACCGCACGCTTCGGCGCGCCGTCGCTGCTGACGCGCACGACCAACGACGTCCAGCAGATCCAGATGGTGATCCAGCTGACCTGCACGATGCTGATCGCCGCGCCGATCATGTGCGTCGGCGGCATCATCATGGCCCTGCACCAGGACGCGCAGCTGTCCTGGCTGCTGCTGGTCAGCGTGCCCGTGCTGGCGATCGCGAATTTTCTGATCGTGTCGCAGATGCTGCCGATCTTCCGCCGGCTGCAGAAGTTGATCGACAACATCAACCGCGTGCTGCGCGAGCAGTTGTCGGGCATCCGGGTGGTCCGGGCCTTCGCGCGTGAATCCGTCGAACGTCGGCGCTTCGCCGAGGCAAGCCAGGCGCTGTCGGACACCGCCCTGGCGGCCGGACGCTGGCAGGCGCTGCTGCTGCCCGTCACGACGCTGGTGATCAACCTGTCCAGCGTGGCGCTGATCTGGTTCGGCGGCCTTCGGATCGACGCCGGCCAGGTGCAGGTCGGCTCGCTGATCGCGTTCCTGTCCTATTTCATGCAGATCCTGACCGCCGTCATGATGGCGACGCTGATCCTGGTCATCCTGCCGCGGGCATCGGTGTGCGCCGAGCGGATCACCGACGTGCTGTCGACCCAGCCGACGATCGGCAGCCCAGCACGCACCGCAGCGTCGGCTCCGGCGCACGGACTGGTGCAGTTGACGGCAGCGACGTTTCGTTACCCGGGCGCCGATCGGCCTGTGCTGCAGGATGTTTCGCTGACCGCTCGGCCCGGGACAGTGACCGCGATCGTCGGCAGCACCGGGTCGGGCAAATCCACGCTGGTGTCGTTGATCTGCCGGCTCTACGACGTGACCGACGGCTCGGTCACCGTCGACGGCGTCGACGTCCGCGACTACGACATCGAGAAACTGTGGTCGACCCTGGGCCTGGTGCCGCAGCGCGGCTATCTGTTCTCGGGCACTGTCGCCGACAATCTGCGCTACGGCAAGGCCGACGCCACCGAGGCTGAGATGTGGGACGCCCTGCGGGTGGCAGCCGCCGACGGGTTCGTGCGCGCGCACGCCGACGGTCTGGATATGCCTGTGGCACAAGGCGGTATCAACTTCTCCGGCGGTCAGCGGCAGCGATTGGCGATCGCTCGTGCGGTCATCCGCCGGCCGCGGATCTACCTGTTCGACGACGCGTTCTCCGCACTCGACGTGCACACCGACGCGCGGGTGCGGGCGGCGCTGCGGGGCGTGTCCGCGGACTCGACGGTCATCATTGTGTCGCAACGAGTTTCGACCGTCGCCGAGGCGGACCAGGTGGTCGCGATCGAGGACGGACGAGTCGTCGGGGCCGGCACACACCGCGAACTGCTGGCGCAGTGCCCGGAGTATGCGGAGTTCGCGGACTCCCAAGCGGTGAGGGTCGCGTCGTGAGCGGCCCGCTGCGGATGGGCACCCGCATCGCGATGCAGCCTCCGGTGGAGCGGTCGCGAGACTTCCGGGGCACCGCAATTCGGCTCTTGCAGCGGCTGACTCCACAGCGCGGACTGACCGCCGCGGTGATCGGGCTGGGCATCGGCGGCATCGCGATCGGGGTCATCGGACCACGGGTGCTCGGCCACGCCACGGACCTGTTGTTCAGCGGGGTCGTCGGCCGTCACCTGCCGGCCGGCATCACCAAGGAGCAGGCCGTCGCGGCGGCCCGGGCCCGCGGCGACTCGACGTTCGCCGATCTGCTATCCGGAATGGACGTCACACCCGGCGTCGGCGTGGACTTCGGCGCGGTGGGCCGCACATTGTTGTTGGCGCTCGGCCTGTATCTGCTTGCAGCGCTTCTGGTTTGGACACAAGCGCGGGTGCTCAACGTCACCGTGCAGCGCACGATGGTGGCTCTGCGAGCCGACGTCGAGGACAAGGTGCACCGACTGCCGTTGGCGTACTTCGACTCCCGGCAGCGCGGCGAGGTGCTGAGCCGGGTCACCAACGACATCGACAACGTGCAGACGTCCGTGTCGATGACGATCAGCCAGCTGCTGACCTCGGTGCTGACCGTGGTTGCGGTGCTGGTGATGATGCTGACCATCTCGCCGCTGCTGGCGTTGATCACGGTGCTGACGGTGCCGCTGTCGCTGTGGGTGACGCGGACGATCGCGCGCAAGTCGCAACGGCTGTTCGCCAGGCAGTGGGCCAACACCGGACGCCTCAACGCGCACATCGAAGAGACCTACAGCGGCTTCACGCTGGTGAAGACGTTCGGCCACCGCGCGCACGCGCAGCAACGGTTCGCCGAACTGAACACCAACGTGTACGACGTCAGCTTCCGCGCGCAGTTCCTGTCGGGCCTGGTGTCGCCGTTCACGATGTTCATCGGCAACCTGAGCTACGTCGCCGTCGCGGTGGTCGGCGGGTTGCAGGTGGCGACCGGCCAGATCACGCTGGGCAGCATCCAGGCGTTCATCCAGTACGTGCGCCAGTTCAACCAGCCGTTGACCCAGGTGGCCGGGATGTACAACACGCTGCAGTCCGGAATCGCCAGCGCCGAAAGGGTTTTCGACCTGCTGGATGCCGAGGAGCAACAGCCGGACACCGGAGTGCCGTTGCCGTCATTGAACGGCAGGGGCGGGCGCGTCGAGTTCGAGCACGTCGAATTCAGCTACCGGCCCGGCACTCCGGTGATCGAAGACCTGTCGTTCGTGGCGGAGCCGGGCAGCACGGTCGCGATCGTCGGCCCGACCGGTGCCGGCAAGACGACGCTCGTGAATTTGTTGATGCGGTTCTACGAAGTGGACTCCGGCCGCATTCTGGTGGACGGGGTGGACATCGCGACGGTGAGCCGTCAATCGCTGCGCTCCCGCATCGGGATGGTGCTGCAGGACACCTGGCTGTTCGGCGGGACGATCGCCGAGAACATTCGCTACGGACGCCCTGACGCCAGCGACGACGAGGTGCGGGCCGCCGCGACGGCGGCATACGTCGACCGGTTCGTACACACGCTGCCCGACGGCTACGACACATGGGTAAGCGACGACGGCGGCAACATCAGCGCGGGCGAGAAGCAGTTGATCACGATCGCGCGGGCGTTTCTGGCCCAGCCGCAACTGCTGATCCTCGACGAAGCCACCAGCTCCGTGGACACGCGCACCGAGGTGCTGATCCAGCATGCGATGAGCGAATTGCGCCGTGACCGAACGAGTTTCATCATCGCGCACCGCCTTTCGACGATCCGGGACGCCGACGTGATCCTGGTGATGAACGACGGGCGGATCGTCGAACGCGGCAGCCACGCCGACCTGATGGCTAAGCGTGGCGCTTACTGGGCGATGACGCGGGTATAGGCGCCGGTTCGCCGAGACTTCGGTTGATGACGCATTTTCGGCTGATCTCGTCTCCAAGCGTCGCCTCGGCGTAGCTTGAAATGCCGAGACTACGGTTGGCGACGAAGTGGCCGCGTTTCAGGCGGGATGGGCGGGATGGGCTGATGGCAACAGACACGACGACAACGGTGTATACGTTCTGCCGGTACTGCCTTGCGGCCTGCGGCGTCGCGGTGACGGTCGAGGACAACCGCGTCACCAAGATTTCGCCCGACCGCCTCAACCCGCACAGCTGGCAAGACTTCTGCGCCAAGGGCCGCACGGCGGCACAGCTCGTCGAGCATCCGCGGCGGATCCTCAATCCGATGCGCCGGATCGGCGATTCATACGTCGAAGCGACCTGGGAGGAGGCGATCACCGACATCGCGGCGCGGATGACCGCGCTCATCGAGGCGGACGGCCCGGACGCGGTCGGCTTGTATTACGGCAACCCGGCAGGCTTTTCGTCGTCGAATGTGTTGTTCATGAACGCGTGGCTCGACGCGGTCGGCACCCAGAATCGGTATGCCGTCGGCTCGGTCGACCAGAACGCCATGCACGTCGTCGCCGAGGCAATGTACGGATCGGCGCTCATGGCGCCGGTGTCTGACGTCGACAACTGCGACTTCTTCGTTCTCGTCGGCACGAATCCCGCAGTGAGCGCGTGGAATTGGCTGGAAACGGTGCCCAGCGGCTGGCAGCGGGCGTTGGCGCGGCAGCGGCTGGGCGCGAAGATCGTGGTTGTCGACCCGCTGCGCACGGAGACCGCAGACAAGGCCGACCAGCATCTGGCGGTGCGGCCGGGTCAGGACTGGGCGCTGCTACTGGCGATGGTGAAGGTGATCCTCGACGAAGGCCTCGAAAACCGTACGGACTGCGCCGAATTGGCGACCGGAGTCGACGATCTACGAGCCCTTGTCGCCGGCGCCGATCTCGACGATCTCGCCGCACGCTGCGACATCGAGCGGTCGGTGATCGAACGGCTGGCCCGAGATTTCGCTGCCGCCCGCGCCGCGATGGTGGTCACCCGCACCGGGGTGTCGATGCATCTGACCGGAACCGTCGGCGAGTGGCTGGGACACGTCCTCAACGTGATCACGGGGCGCATGGACAAGCCCGGCGGCCGCAGATTCGAGCCGGGTTACGTCGACGCGCTGCGGATGTTCGACATGGTCAAGCCGTCTGCGCACAAGAGTCGCGTGAAGGGACGCGGCATGGTGGCGGGTGCGCACGCACTGGCCGAGTTGCCGGACGAGATCACGACTTCAGGGCCGGGGCGAATCCGGGCGATGGTGATCAATTGCGGCAACCCGGTGGTGTCCGGGCCCGATGGCGCGAAACTGGATGCAGCACTGGCGCAACTGGATCTGCTGGTGGCAATCGACTTCGTGCAGCGGGAAAGCCATCGCCACGCGCACTGGCTATTACCGGCGGTGCACTGGCTGGAGCGGGACGACTTGATGGCCTTCACCAGCAACTTGCACGACGAACCGTACGTGCAATACGGGCGCAAGGCCGTCGAACCGCCAGCGGGCGCGCGCGAGGAGTGGCGGATCTTCGTCGATCTCGCGCTTGCTATGCGCCGACCGTTGTTCGGCGTCAAGGGCGTCAACGGCTTCGTCACGGCGACCCGTCGACTGGCGCGGGCGACGCGGCGGCCGAGCCTCGAGTTCTCACCGCGCTGGATCGACCGGGTGTTGGTGGCTACGGGCCGAAAGGTCAACGGCCACAAGGTCAGATGGCGAGAGATCGTAGATCATCCGCATGGCATGGTGCTGGGTCCTCGCGAGTTCGGCCACCTACGTGGTGCGCTCCGAACCGAGGACAAGAAGACTCACGTCGCGCCGCCGGAGCTCGTCGCGCGCGCCCGGGAGCTGCTCGCCGGGCCGGCGCCGGAAGCGCCGGTCGGTTATCCGTTCGAGTTGGCCAATCGGCGGAACCGGCATTCGATGAATTCGTGGCTCAACGAGCTTCCCGGGTTGCACCCCGCCGGCAAGGGCAATGTGGCGGTGATCAATACCGAAGACGCTGCAGCGCTGGGCATCAGCGACGGCGACTCGGTTCGGGTGTTCTCCCCCGTTGGAGCGATCGAGCTACCCGCGGCGGTGAGCTCGAGGCCGCGTCGTGGGGTCGTGATCGTCGACCACGGCTGGGGCTCAAGAGTTTTCGATCCGCGCGGCGGCGGCTCGGCGGAGTCGTACGGCGCCAACCGGAACTTGCTGATCGACGGCTCGGTGGTGGATCCGCTGTCGCAGACGCCGCCGCTGAGCTCCTCGTACGTCGGAGTGGAGCGAGTCTAGAGCTCGGGGCCTTTGGCCCTCAGGTCGTCGACGGCCGACATCGCCTCACGCAGTTGCGACAGCCACTCGTCGGTGTGCTCACCGACCAGTCGCACGCACCAGGCCAGGGCGTCCGACCGAGACCGCGCGACACCGGCGTCGACAAGCGTGTCGAGGACGCGACGTTCTTGTTGGCGCAGCCGCGTCATCACCGGCACCGCCATGTTCGTGAACATGATCAGATCGCCGCCGATCCGCACCCCCCAACTGACTGTGCGGCGGTAGCGGGCCTGCGCCTCGTCGGCGATCCGCATGCGCTCCGGCCGCGTCTCCTCGCGGAAGCGGGCCGCCCGACCGGCACCACGGGCGTCGGCACCCTCTTCTGCACCTTCGGGTTCGGGGAGTCTGCCGATGACCGTGATCTCCTCGCGGTCGACGACGACCTCGGGGTCCTCGGTGAACCAGGAGTCGGGCAACCGGCCGGCGAACCAGTCGGCTGCGTCTGCGGCGTCGGGCTGGTCGGCCTGCTGCCAGCCGCCGGGACGGCCGAACCGCCGTCCGTGTTGGTGATGTGATCGCATGATTACATGATTACACCGTTGCAGCGGCGGGTGAAGGTTGTTCTCCCACGGCGGAAGCGTTTGGGAGCTACCGCTTGCGGACGACCGCCCAGCTACCCACCGCGAGCGCGACGATGAACAGCAGCACTCCCCAGAATGGGTGCGTCAGCCAGCCGACCAGGATCGCCACGGCAATCGCCGGCGAGAGCCCGAACAGCACCATGACGGGGTGCTGTTTGACGACGTCCAGCGCACTGCGGACCCTGACGCGGTCGATTTCTTTGCCAGCCATGAGCCAAGGATGCCAGCGGTCCGATCGCGAGGGCGGCCTCATACTTGGCGGCCCCGACTTGTCGGTGGTGGGTGCGATGCTGTCGTCGTGTCTTCTTCCGCTTCTGGTGGCGCTGTTGCGGTGAGTCCTGCGCGGCGTCTTGAGGTGTTGTTCGGGGAGTTGGCGGAGTTGGCGGGTCAGCGTAATGCGATTGATGGGCGCATTGTGGAGATCGTCGCTGAGATCGATGGTGAGGGGTTGTGGGGCGCGACGGGGGCGCGGTCGGTGCCGGCGTTGGTGGCCTGGAAGCTGGGGGTGTCGTCGTCGACCGCGCACACGATCACTACGGTGGCGGGCCGGCGTGAGCAGTTTCCGCGGTGTGTGCAGGGTCTGGCCGAGGGCCGGTTGTCGTTGGATCAGGTCGGGGTGATCGCCGGGAAGGCGGCCGAGGGCTCTGATGAGCATTATGCGCAGCTGGCTAGCGTGGCCACGGTCAATCAGTTGCGCACCGCGGTCAGGCTCGAACCGCGACGCGAGCCCGAAGCGCAACCGCAACGCGAGCCGCGGGCGTCGATCACCAAGAGCTCCGACGAACAGTTCAGTTACTGGCGGATCAAACTGCCGCATCTGGAGGCGGCGACGTTCGAGGCGGCGTTGGCGTCGCATCTGGAGGCGCTGATCGGCGAGTGGAAACACGACCACGACACCGACGAGCGCCCGTCAGAGACGGCGCCGCCCATGCCCAGCAGCGTTGAGGCGTTCATGCGGCTGGTCGAGACGGGCTGGGATGTCGAGGCGGCGCGTCGCCCGCACGGCCAGCACACCACGGTGGTGGTGCATCTGGAGGTCAAAGACCGTGTCGCGGCGCTGCATCTGGGTCCGGTGCTCACCGACGCCGAGCGCCGCTACCTGAGCTGTGAGGCCACCGGTGAGGTGTGGTTCGAACGCGACGGGCAACCCATCGGGGCCGGGCGGGCGAGCAGAGTGGTCAGCCGGCGGCTGCGGCGCGCGCTCGAGCATCGCGACCGCACCTGTGTGGTGCCCGGGTGCGGGGCCACGCGGGGTTTGCACGCCCATCACCTTCGGCATTGGGAGGACGGCGGCGCCACCGAGTTGGCCAACCTGGTGCTGGTCTGCCCGCATCACCATCGGCTGCATCACCGCGGCCTGATCACCATCACCGGACCCGCCGACGCTCTCGTCGTCGCCGACAGCGCGGGCCGACCATTGAGCGCCGCCTCGCTGGCCCGCCCACCCAAGCACCCCCCGCCCGCGGTCCCACCATGCCCCGGACCCACCGGCGAACGCGCCCAGTGGTGGTGGTACCAACCCTTCCAACCCCAACCCCCACCGACAAACAACTGAGGTGCCCTCACCCGGCAGACGGGTCATGTCCTCGAAAGCCAAGCGGCACAATCACGCTCGACGGGGGCGCCGCGCACCCGCGGCCGGTCGGGCGGCAGAAGTCACCTGGCTCGCGAGGTTGACCGGGCTTTCGAAGCAGTCCCCCGCCCCGCTTACCGCAGACCCGCTCGCGACGCCTACGCGCAACCGTGGCAAGTCCGAATTGCGGTTGTTGGCAATGAGATTCAGCATTGCTTCGAACAGAGGAGCCGGCTGGGACAGACGAGCATCACCGCGTCGCCGTCGTCTAGATCATCCGGACCGGCGGAACGGCGATCCCGCGCCGCACCGTCGAGTCCGTCGAGCAGTCCCGATGCGTGCTAGCCCGATCCGGCCGCGCGCGTCAATCGTTGACCGCAGCACGCCACGCGCGCACCTTGTCGCGGTACGAGACCGCTGCGTTGGCCGGGCTCGTCGACGGCAAGCGAATGCAGACCGGCAACGACGTCAACGACGGCGCGACGAGCCTACGGAACACTTGCTCGGCCTTCGCGCCGTTGAAGCAGACCCGGCGAACATGCGGATGTTCGGTAAAAAGGACGTCAAAGTTGTTTGCCTCCATGCCTTCTCGCATGATCGCCAAATCCAGGCTGCCGACCCGCTCGCACTTATGCAACACGTCCCACAGCCCGACGCCGGCCGATAACAATGCATCAAGCCGAGCTGAATAGTCGGCGGATTCATCGAACCCGAGAAGCTCGCTCATGATGCGCCAGAACGCATTCCGCGGGTGCGCGTAATACTGGCCCTTCCGCAACGACACCTCACCCGGCATCGAGCCCAAGACCAGAACGCGGGTACGTGAATCGACGATGGGTGGCAGACCACTCGGCACCGCCTCACCCTACGACCGCTACGGTGGCGGGATGTCATGCGTGTTCTGTGAGATCGTCGCGGGCAACGCGCCTGCGATCCGGATTTACGAAGACAACGACTACCTGGCGATCCTCGACATCCGCCCGTTCACGCGAGGACACACCCTGGTGCTGCCGAAGCGGCACACCGTCGATCTGACCGACACCCCTGGGCAGACGCTGGCTGACATGGTCTCGATCGGGCAGCGCATCGGGCTGGCGGCCCGCGCATCGGAACTCGGCGCCGACGGCAACAACGTCGTGATCAACGACGGCAGCGCCGCCTTTCAGTCGGTGTTCCACATCCACCTTCACGTCGTGCCCCGCAGAAACGGCGACAAGTTGTCGTTCGCAAAGGGCATGGTGTTGCGTCGCGACCATGACCGCGAGGAGACCGCACGCATCCTGCGCGAGGCGCTGGCGCGGATAGACGCCGACCAGTAAGACTTGCGGCATGGGTGTTTCCGAGTGGGTCGAAAAGAACGTCGGTGCGCGACTGCTGAGGCTTCACGATCAGCTCTACCAGCGGACCGATGGCCGGATCGGGCACAAGTTCCCCGGCGTCCCGCCGATGCTGCTGTTGCACACCACCGGCGCCAAGACGGGCCAACCGCGGACGAACTCGTTGACGTACGCGCGCGACGGCGACGCCTACCTGATCGTCGCGTCCAACGGCGGTTCGCCGCGTTATCCCGGCTGGTACCACAACCTGCGAAAGAACCCGAATGCCGAAATCAACGTCGGCACAAGGCGTTTCCCGGTGAGCACCCGCTGCGTCACTCCTGACGACCCCGACTATGAGCGGCTGTGGGAAATCGTCAACAAGAACAACAGCAACCGTTACAAGGGCTATCAGCGCCGGACGTCGCGGCCGATCCCGATCTTCGAACTCAAAGCCAAAACCGCTTAGAACAGTTCCTTGGCCAACAATTCCAGCGTCATCTCCCGGCCAGGACTTGTCGCCGGGTCGGTGCCCCGGTGCGCTGATGCGACGGGGTGGACCATCACTTCGTCGACGTCGAAACGTTGCGCCAGCGCCCGCACCTGCGCGGCCGCTTCAGCTGGGGTGCCGACGACGGCGCGCTCGAGTCCTGCGTCGACGATCGCCTGCTCGGCTGAGCTGAGCCGGGCAGCCTGCGCGTCCTCCACGAGATCGAGCGGGCCGAGCGGTTGCCCGGTGCGCAGTCGCGCCATCATCTGCAGGTTCGGCAGCAGCAGCGCCTCGGCCTCCTCCCCGGTGGGCGCCACTGACGCGTTCACGGTCAAGAACGTCACCGGCTCCGAGGCCAGGTCACTGGGCACGAATTCGGACCGGTAGATCCGCAGCGCCTCCTCGGTGCCCTTGCCGGTGAAGTGGTGCGCGAACACGTACGGCAGGCCCTTGGCGGCCGCCAGATGCGCCGAGTACGCCGACGACCCGAGCAGCCACAGGCGCGGCTCGCTTACCGCCGCCGGGGTGGCCTTGAGGAGGTAGCGCTGACCGGGAATTGCCACCTGCGCCCCATACGGGCTCATCAGCGCGACGACATGGTCGAGGTACTGGGGGAACTTGTCGATGTCCGAATCGTCGCGACCGGCGGGTCCACGCAGCATGTACGACGTCACCGGGTCGGTTCCCGGCGCGCGGCCGATACCGATGTCGATGCGGCCGGGGTAAGCCGCCTCGAGCAACGCGAACTGCTCGGCAACAGCCAGCGGCGCATGGTTAGGCAGCATCACACCGCCGGAACCCAACCGCAGCTGCGACGTGTGCGCCCCGAGCAGTGCGATCAGCACGGGTGGGCTGGTGGCCGCCACCGACGGCATATTGTGGTGCTCGGCCACCCAGTAGCGGGTGTAGCCGAGCCGGTCGGCGGTCTGGGCGAGCCGCACCGTCGCGGCGAGCGCGTCGGCCGTGGACTGGTCGGCGCGCACCGGAACGAGATCGAGAACAGAAAGCCGCATCGGTTTCTTCAACGCGTCGGTGAATCCGGAATTCCCGCCACCGCCCGGGCGCGGGTGAACACGTCGTCGAGCATCGCCGGGGTCAGCTTGCCGGTGAACGTGTTCTGCTGACTCGGGTGATAACAGCCGAGCAGCACCAGGCCGGGACCGACGGTCGCTTCGGCGCCATGTCCGAAGCGCGGCGCCGGTGAGCCCGCTCCCACCATCTGCAGGGCGGCGCGCCAGGCGAACGCGCCGAGGGCGACGATCACCTTGACGTGGCCTCCCACCAGCCGCCACTCGGCCTCCAGCCAAGGCTTGCACGTTTGCCGCTCCTCCGGTGTGGGGGCGTTGGCGGGCGGAGCGCATCGCACGGCGGCTGCGACGCGGGTGTCGGTCAGCGCCAGCCCGTCGGCGGCGTCGACGGCCAACGCCTGGTTGGCCAGGCCGGCGCGGTGCAGAGCGGCATACAGCACGTCGCCGGATCGATCGCCGGTGAACACCCGGCCGGTGCGGTTGCCCCCATGGGCCGCCGGCGCCAATCCGACGATCAGCACGCGTGGCTCCTCAGATCCCCACCCCGGTACCGGACGCCCCCAATATGGTTCTGCGGCAAAGGATTTGCGCTTCACCCGGGCCACCTGCTCACGCCATTCCACGAGCCGCGGGCAGGCCCGGCACACCGACACCATCGCGTCCAGCTCCGCGACGGCCGAAACATCCGCGGCGAAAGCGGCCACCTGTTCGGGTGTCGAGGCGACGGGCGTCTGCGGCGTCGCCGGATCGCCGGGCCAGCCGCGGCCGGGCGGCACCGGGGAGTCGAAACGCGTGCCGAGACGCGGATGAGGCAGCACCGGTCCACTGTGCCCGCCCGGAAATTCGGTCGTCGACCCGGATGCCCGCTGCTAGATTCCGGGCAGAAACCCCATGAAGTCCACCACGTCACGCGCGCCGGTCTCGCTCCTGCTGTTCGCCGCGCTGGTGGCCGCGGCCGGAAACGGCATCAGCATCGTCGCGTTCCCGTGGCTGGTGCTGCAGCGCAATGGCAGTGCACTGCAGGCCTCGCTGGTGGCCGGCGCGGCGTCGCTGCCGCTGCTGTTCTCGACACTGCTGGCCGGTACCGCGGTGGATTTCTTTGGCAGGAAACGCATTTCGATCGCCTCCGATGTGATGTCGGCGGCGACGGTGGCGGCGATCCCGGTGCTGGCGTTGGCGCTCGGCGAAACCGCGGTCAATGTGACCGCGCTGGCCGTGCTCGCCGCGTTGGGCGCCGTGTTCGACCCGGCCGGAATCACCGCGCGCGAGTCGATGCTTCCGGAGGCGGCCGCGCGTGCGGGATGGACGCTGGACCGCACCAACGGCTTGTACGAAGCCGTGTTCAACGTCGCCTACATCGTCGGGCCCGGCCTCGGTGGGCTGCTGATCGCGACGATCGGCGGCATCAACACGATGTGGGTGACCGCGGCGACGTTCGTGCTCTCGATCGTCGCGGTCGCCGTGCTGAGGCTGGAGGGCGCCGGGCCGCCCGCGGTGCATGAACGCCCCGACAGCGTCTGGTCCGGGATGGCCGAGGGCCTGCGGTTTGTATGGAACCTCAAGGTGCTGCGCACGCTCGCGTTGATCGAGCTGGCGATGACCGGCCTGTACCTGCCGATGGAAAGCGTGCTGTTTCCGAAGTACTTCACCGATCGCGACGAACCCGCCCAGCTCGGGTGGGTGCTGATGGCGCTGAGCGTCGGCGGGCTCGTCGGCGCGCTCGCCTATCCGCTGCTGGTGCGGCGGATCAGCCGCCGCGTGACACTGCTGGTGGCGACGCTGACCCTCGGTGTGTGCACCGCCGCGATCTCAGTGCTGCCGCCGCTGCCGGTGATCCTGCTGCTGTGCGCAGTGGTCGGTCTGGTGTACGGGCCGATCGCGCCGATCTACAACTACGTGATGCAGACCAAGTCGCCGCCGCCGCTGCGCGGCCGGGTGGTCGGTGTGATGACCTCGCTGGCGTATGCGGCCGGCCCGCTGGGCTTCATGCTGGCCGGTCCCCTGGCTGACGCATTCGGGCTGCGCACGACCTTTTTGGCCTTGGCCGTTCCGATGATGGGGGTGGGGCTGGTTTCGCTGCGGCTGCCCTCCCTGCATGAGCTGGACCGGCACGATCCAGAGCCGGCACCGAATTGACAGCGGCGAGGCCGCCCGCAGAATAGGTGTCACCTGTAACGATTGTGTCGTCGCAACGAAGCCTTAGACAGGGACACGAGAGGTTGACGATGAAGATCGACACCCGAGTAGCCGCGGGTTTCGGCGCCGCCGCCTGTACTGCGGCGATTCTGTCGGCGCCGGCCGCGCTGGCCGATCCGACGACGCCCGATATCCCGCCGTCGCCGGACGTCGTCGCCCAGGCCTCGGCCCCGGACTCAGCCTCCACCCCTCAACCAGCTTCGGTGCCGCATCTGACCAGCCCCGAGAACCTGCCACCGGGAACCACGGACACGCCGAGCAACGAGGGTCCCCGCATGTCGTACCTGCGGGGTATCTGGAACGCGATCCAGGATCGAGACCTCACCTGGAAGGACGGCCTTCTTCTGCTGGCGCAGCGGCCGATGAACCCCGACGCCGCTCCTCCGCCGGGAGTCGCGCCCGGTCCGCAGCCGCCCGCCGCCGCGCCGACTCCCTAAGCGGTCCGTAGCCAGTCCCCCTGTCCCCTCGGTAGCCCCCGACCTTTCCTCGACTCCTTCACAGGGGAAGCATGGAGGTAACCGGCGCACTGTCGGCTGTACCGCCTGATTCGAGGAAAGGATCGTCGATGACCACCGTTCGCGAGTCCGTCTCCGTTGGCCCCCTGTTGGAGAAGCTTGCGGCGCGGGTCGACAGCACCAACACCGGCGCCTACCGCGAAGTCACCAACGCGATGACCGGCGAGCCGCTGGGCCGCGTGCCGCACTGCACCGCTGACGACGTCGCCGCCGCCGCGCGCCGGGCCCGCGAGGCGCAGGCGCAGTGGGTGGCGCGGCCGGTGCAGGAGCGCGCGCAGGTGCTGATGCGGCTGCACGACCTGGTCTTGCAGCACCAGGACGAGATCCTCGACATCATCCAGCTCGAGAACGGCAAGGCCCGCAGGCATGCATTCGAGGAAGTCGCCGACGTTGCGCTGACAGCGCGCTACTACGCCAACACCGCCGAGGCCTATCTCAGCCCCAAACGCCGTCAAGGCGTGCAGTTGATGTTGACCGAGGTGTGGGAACACCACCACCCCAAAGGCCTGGTGGGCATCATCTCGCCGTGGAACTACCCGCTGACGCTGGGCATCAGCGATGCGCTTCCGGCGCTCGTCGCCGGCAACGCCGTGCTGGCCAAGCCCGACGACCGAACCCCGTTCTCGGCGCTGTGGGCGGTGCAGATGCTCGAGCAGGCCGGGATGCCGGCTGGCCTGGTGCAGATGGTGACCGGGCCCGGCTCCGAGTTGGGCACGCCGATCATCCAGCAGAGCGACTACCTGATGTTCACGGGTTCCACCGAGACCGGACGAAAGGTGGCGGCCCAAGCGGGCGAACGCCTCATCGACTGCTCGATGGAACTGGGCGGCAAGAACGCGCTACTTGTTCTCGACGACGCCGACGTCGGCAAGGCCGCGACCGGCGCGGTGCGGGCCGCCTTCTCCAACGCGGGCCAGCTGTGCATCTCGATCGAGCGGATCTACGTTCCGACGCCGTTGTGGGACGACTTCGTCGACCGGTTCGTCGCAGCCACCAAGGCCATGAAACTGTCTGCCGCGCTTGATTATTCGGCAGACATGGGGTCGCTGATCAACGAGACGCAGTTGCAGACCGTCACACAGCACGTCGACGACGCGGTGAGCAAGGGCGCGACCGTGCTGGCGGGTGGCCGGGCGAGGCCGGACATCGGCCCGTTCTTCTACGAGCCGACGATTCTCACCGGCGTGCGCGAGGGCATGACGGCGTTCGCCGACGAGACGTTCGGGCCGGTGGTGTCGCTCTACCGCGTCGACAGCGAGGAGGAGGCGATCACGAAGGCCAACGACAGCCGGTTCGGCCTGAACTTCAGCGTCTGGACCTCAGACCCGGCGCGCGGGCGGCGTGTCGCGACTCGGCTGCAGGCGGGCACCGTCAACGTCAACGAAGGCTACGCCGCCGCGTGGGGGTCGATCGACGCCCCGATGGGCGGCATGAAGGACTCCGGCCTCGGCCGGCGCCACGGGGAGCACGGCATCTTGAAATACACTGAGCCGCAGACGATTGCGATCGAAAAGTTGCTGCCGGTGGGACCGCCACCGTGGTTGCGCGCCGACCGCTACGCCCGCGTGATGACGACCGGCCTTCGCACGCTGCGCCGGCTGCCGGGCGTCAAATGACCGCAGACGTCCTCGCCGAACTGATCGCCTCGCTGCCCGACGGCATGGTGGTGACCGATCCGGCGATCACCGAGTCGTACCGCCAGGACCGTGCGGCAGACCCCGCCGCGGGCAAGCCGATGGCCGTGGTCCGGCCGCGCCGCACCGAAGACGTGCAGACCGTGCTGCGCTGGGCTACGCGGTATCGTGTCCCAGTCGTGCCGCGGGGCGCCGGCAGCGGATTGTCAGGTGGCGCAACCGCTTTGGACAACGGCATCGTGCTGTCCACCGAGCGGATGCGTGACATCGCCGTCGACCCGGTCACCCGCACGGCCGTCGTGCAGCCGGGGCTGTTCAACGCCGAGGTGAAACGCGCAGTCGCCGAACACGGGCTGTGGTATCCGCCGGACCCGTCGTCGTATGAGATCTGCAGCATCGGCGGCAACATCGCCACCAATGCCGGCGGGCTGTGCTGTGTGAAGTACGGCGTCACGACGGACTATGTGCTGGGACTGCAGGTGGTATTGGCCGACGGCACTGCGGTGCGGCTGGGCGGACCGCGACTGAAAGACGTTGCGGGGCTGAGCCTGACGAAGCTGTTCGTCGGCAGTGAGGGCACGCTGGGTGTGATCACCGAGGTGACGCTGCGGCTGCTGCCACCGCAACAGCCGCAGAGCACCGTGGTGGCCACGTTCTCGTCCGTGGAGGCCGCCATGCGGTCGGTGCTGGCGGTGACGGCGAAGATCCGCCCGGCCATGCTGGAGTTCATGGACGCCGTCGCGATCAACGCGGTCGAAGACAAGCTGCGAATGGGGCTGGACCGCAACGCGGCTGCGATGCTGGTAGCCGCCTCTGACGAGCGTGGCGCGTCCGGGCAAGACGCTGACTTCATGGCGTCGGCTTTCGCCGAGCATGCGGCCACCGAGGTGTTCTCCACCGACGACCCCGACGAGGGCGAGGCGTTCGTCGCCGCGCGCCGCTTTGCGATACCAGCAGTGGAATTGAAGGGCTCGCTGCTGCTGGAGGACGTCGGGGTGCCCCTGCCGGCGCTGGCCGATCTGGTCACTGGAGTGGCCCGGATCGCCGCCGAACGCGACGTGATGATCTCGGTGATCGCGCACGCCGGCGACGGCAACACCCACCCGCTGATCGTGTTCGACCCGTCGGATCCCGCGATGAGCCAGCGCGCAGAGCTGGCGTTCGGCGAGATCATGGATCTGGCCGTGCAGTTGGGCGGCACGATCACCGGTGAGCATGGGGTGGGTCGGCTGAAGCGGCCATGGCTGGCCGGTCAGCTGGGGCCCGACGCAATGGCGCTGAACCGCCGCATCAAGGACGCACTCGACCCGGCGGGCATTCTGAATCCTGGCGCGGCGATCTAGCGCCCGCCCTTGACAGGTGCGCCTAGGCTGTCGAAGCTATGAGACATGCCGTCAGTTCTGTCTCATAATTCTCCGGTGGCGTTCCAGCTCGCGAGCGCGCAGACCTGGCCCAATCCGTGGCCGATGTACAAGGCCCTGCGCGACCACGATCCCGTCCACCACGTCGTCCCGCCGGAAAAGCCCGACCACGACTATTGGGTGCTGTCTCGGCATGCCGACGTGTGGGCGACAGCTCGCGACCACGAGACCTTCTCCTCCGCACAGGGCTTGACGATCAATTACGGCGAGCTGGAAATGATTGGGCTGCAAGACAATCCACCGATGGTGATGCAAGACCCGCCGGTGCACACCGAATTTCGCAAGCTGGTGGCGCGCGGTTTCACACCGCGCCAGGTGCAGGCCGTCGAGCCCGCGGTGCGCGCATTCGTCGTCGAACGGCTCGAGAAGCTACTGGCGGACGGCGGCGGCGACATTGTCACCGAGCTGTTCAAGCCGCTGCCGTCGATGGTCGTCGCCCACTACCTCGGCGTACCGGAAGAGGACCGCGACCAGTTCGACGGCTGGACGGAGGCGATCGTCGCGGCCAACACCGTCGAAGGGGGCATCGGCAACGCGCTGGAATCGGTAGGCGACGCGGTGGGCTCGATGATGGCTTACTTCACCCAGCTGATCGAGCGCAGACGGCGCGAGCCGGGCGACGACACGGTGTCGCACCTGGTGGCTGCCGGCGTCGGGGCCGACGGCGACATCGCGGGCACGCTGTCAGTGCTGGCGTTCACGTTCACGATGGTCACCGGAGGCAACGACACCACCACCGGCATGCTCGGCGGCTCCGTGCAACTGCTCCACCAGCGGCCCGACCAGCGCAGGCTGCTGGCACAACAGCCGGACCTGATCGCCGACGCGGTCGACGAGCTGCTGAGGCTGACCTCGCCGGTGCAGGGGCTGGCCCGCACGACGACGCGCGACGTCACCGTCGGCGACACTACGATTCCGGCCGGACGCAGGGTGCTGCTGCTGTACGGGTCGGCCAACCGCGACGAACGCGAATACGGCCCTGACGCAGGCGAACTCGACGTGACACGCCGCCCGGCGAAGATTCTGACGTTCAGCCACGGCGCTCACCACTGCCTCGGCGCGGCCGCCGCCCGTATGCAGGCCCGCGTCGCGCTGACGGAACTGCTCACCCGCTGCCCGGATTTCGAGGTCGACGAGGACCGCATCGTCTGGGCCGGCGGCAGCTACGTGCGGCGTCCGCTGTCGGTGCCGTTCCGGGTTGCGAGCTGATGGCACGCGACTGGCTGGCCAGCAACCGGAGCGAGGTCGCTGCCGACCGCATCCTGGACGCGGCGGCGACGCTGTTCGCCGAACGAGACGCGGCAACCGTCGGTATGCAGGAAATCGCAAGTGCCGCAGGCTGTTCCCGCGCAACGCTGTATCGCTACTTCGAAAACCGCGAGGCGCTGCACACCGCGTTCGTCAACCGGGAGGCCTACCGGCTGCACCGGGAACTTACCGAGCAGATCCGCGACGTCGAAGACCCCGCCGAGCGGCTGATCGCCGGTGTCACTACCGCGCTGAGAATGGTGCGCAGCAGTCCGGCGCTGGCGTCGTGGTTCGCGGTGAACGAGCCGCCCATCGGCGGCGAGATGGCCGAGCAGTCCGAGGTGATCAAAGCGCTGACGGCCGCGTTCTTGAACTCACTTGGCGCCGACGATCCCGCCGTCGTCGAGCGGCGCGCCCGCTGGCTGGTCCGGGTGATCACGTCGCTGTTGATCTTCCCGGGCCGCGACGAGGACGACGAACGTGAAGTGCTGCGTGAGTTCGTCGTGCCGACCGTCGTCGGCGCCCCGGCGCGACGCTAGGTTTGGACCCGACTGGGCCCGGGTATCGAGGCTCAGACATCAGACAGCCCAGGGGGTTAAACGGTGAACGCGCAACGGTTGTTATTGCTGGTCGGGGCGATCGCAGCGATCGTCGGGATCGTCTTCTTGCTGGTCCCGCCCAGCGCTTCGGGTGATCGGGGCAGCGTCGGCTGCGGAGTTCCGATCGCCGGTGGCGACCTGCAAGCGGCGCGCGACAAGGACAACGAGACCGTCGGCAATCAGCTCGGCAACACCCCGGTCATCGGGCCGGTCATCCAGGACGTCGCGCCGCAAACCCAGAGCCACCAGTACGAGGACAACTGCAAGAACGCGATCAACAACCGCCTCGAGTGGGCGATCCCCGTGGCGGTGCTGGGATTGGTTCTGGCGGGTGGCTCGTTCCTGATCCGCGGTCGGGCACCGGCCCGCTGATTTCCACGCGCCGACGTCAGGCGCGCACGCGAGTGACGCGGTGCAGCAGCCATGCCAGCGGCACCGTAATGGTCAGCGTGACCGTGAACAGCGTGAGCATGTTGCCGGTGTAGACCCGCCAATGCAGCACCTCGACCATCGCGATCTCCATCACGACGAGGTGAATCAGAAAGATCTCGTAGGAGATTTCGCCCAGCCACACCATCGGCCGGCTGGCGAGTGCACGGGCGTACCAGCCGCGGTTCCCCAGAGCTAGTGGTCCCACCATCAACGTCGCGATCACCGCGTAGAACGCCGCCTTGGCCAGCGCCTCCCACAACTTCGTGGGAGACGTCGTCGGCTCGCCGCCGATCGGCGTCGAGACGATCAGGTAGCACACCAGCGCCAGTGGCAGGCAGACGCCGGCAAGCCAGCGCCGGCCCATCGGGGCCAGGACGGCCAGCATCATGCCGCCGAGAAACCACACGAAATATGTTGGCAGCCACAGTCGTCCGCCATCGGGCAGCCAGTCGGTGGTGTGCACCAGAATCAGCCACAGCGGCGTGACCAGGCTCAGTGCGGCCAGACCCGTTAGCAGCAGCCGCGGCTGCCACCGTCGGCGGCACAGAACCGCCAACAGCAGATAGGCGAGCAGCGGCAGCACCACGTAGAACGCCACCTCCACGGCCAAGCTCCACATCTGCGTAAGCCCTTGGTGCAGATAGGAATACATGTAGTTGTCGGTGTAGATCTGCGTCAGGGTCAGGTTGCGCACCAACCCGGTCCAGTGGTGGCCGGGGTTCGGACCGGCGGCACGGAAGTGGTACACCACATAGGCAACGACGACCGTGACCACATAGGCCGGCATGATGCGTCGCACCCGGTGCCAGCCATAGCGGGCGACCGACGGAGCCGGCCGATCCTGCTCGGCCGCGCGTACCCAGGGGCCGAACAGCAAGAACCCCGACAACACGAAGAAAACCGGCACGCCGATCTCCATGCGCGAGAAGAACAAGCCCCAGTAGCCCTGCGGATACTTGCCCGTCGTGTAGGCCGCATGCGTGCCCATGACCAGCAGCGCGGCCACCGCGCGGATGCCGGTCAGAGACGCCACCCGCTCGGCCCGCGAGACCGACTCCAAACCACCCTGCGCGTCGAGTTCCCGCGACACCGTCATTGCGTCGGCCGTCTCCTGCGGTCGGGCTTGAGGTTGATGAGCACGCCGGAGATGCGGGTCTTCTCCAGCGCCTTGAGCGTCTCGCGGGGCAGCTTCGCCGGAAGTTCGACGAGCGAGAAGTCGGGGCGGATGGCGATGTGGCCGAAATCGCTTCGGTGCAAACCACCTTCGTTGGCGATGGCGCCCACGATGGCGCCCGGGCCGATCTTGTGCCGCTTGCCGACGTCGATGCGGTAGGTGGCCATCTTCTGATTGGTGCGGCGCGGCTTGGCCGGGCGCTCGGCGCGCTCCTTGCGCCGTTCGACCGGCGGCTCCGGCGCCATCAGGAACTGCTCACCGTCGCGCGACTGCAAAGCGAGCGCAGCGGCGATGTCGGCCATCGGCACGTCGTGCTCGCGTTCGTACTCTTCGACCAAGCTGCGGAACAGTTCGATGCCGGGCGCACTGAGCGCGTCGGTGATCGAATCGCGGAACCTGGCGACCCGCTGGGCGTTGACGTCTTCGACAGTGGGAAGCTGTGCCTCAGTGAGCTTTTGGCGCGTCGCCTTCTCAATCGCCTTGAGTAGGTGCCGTTCCCGCGGCGAGACGAACAACAACGCCGAGCCACTGCGGCCGGCCCGGCCCGTGCGTCCGATCCGGTGCACGTACGACTCGGTGTCATGAGGGATGTCGTAGTTGAGGACGTGCGAAATGCGCTCCACGTCTAGGCCGCGGGCCGCGACGTCGGTGGCGACGAGGATGTCGATGCCACCGTCCCGCAGCGCCGCGATGGTGCGCTCGCGCTGGGCCTGCGGCACGTCACCGTTGATCGCCGCCGCGGAAAACCCACGGGCGCTGAGCTTCTCGGCCACCTCCTCGGCGGCTTGCTTGGTGCGCACGAACACGATCATCGCGTCGAACGGCTCGACTTCGAGCACGCGTGTCAGGGCGTCCATCTTGCGTGGACCGGCCACTTGGATGTAGCGCTGCGAGATGTTCTCTGCCGTCGCGGTCTTCGCCTCGACGGTGACCTCGACCGGGTCGTGCAGGTACTTGGAGGTGATCTTGCGGATGGCCGGTGGCATGGTCGCGGAGAACAGCGCCACCTGCTTGTACTCGGGGGTGTCGGCGAGGATCCGTTCGACGTCTTCGGCGAAGCCCATCTGCAGCATTTCGTCGGCCTCGTCGAGCACCAGATAGTCCAGGCGGGACAGATCCAGCGTGCCCCGTTCGAGGTGGTCGATCACCCGTCCGGGAGTGCCGACCACCACGTGCGCGCCGCGTTTGAGCCCGGCCAGCTGCACGCCGTAGGACTGACCGCCGTAGATCGGCAGCACGTTGATCCGTGGCAGATGTGCGCCGTAGCGGCGGAACGCCTCGGCCACCTGCAGCGCGAGCTCGCGGGTGGGTGCCAGCACCAGCGCCTGCGTCGCGGTGCTCGACGTGTCGATCTTCGACAGGATCGGCATCGCGAACGCGGCGGTCTTGCCGGTACCGGTCTGCGCCAGGCCGACGACGTCGGAGCCGGCCATCATCGCCGGGATCGTCGCCGCCTGGACCGGTGAAGGCGATTCGTAGCCGACGTCGTCGACAGCGGCCAGCACCGCGGGATGGATGTTCAGGTCGGCGAACGAGGTGGCAGGGTGCGAAAGGTCCTGGTCGGGGGAGGTCATCGTGAGTTGAGTCTAGTGGCCGCGCAGTCGGCCCCGCCTGCGATCAAATCGCGGACCGCGACGGTACGGTGCGCACTTGTGAAAGGGATCGGGATCGTCGTCGCGGTGGCCGCGGCGGTGACGGTGGCGTCGGCCGGTTGCGGCGCCGGGGACTCCACCGTCGCCAAGACCCCGGAGCCGCGTAGCTCTGCGCTGGCGGCTCGGCCCCCGGCACCGGCCGCGCCGCCGCCAGCGACGCCTGCCCCGCCGCCCGCCCCATACGACCCCTGCGCGGTCAACCTGGCGGCACCTGAGATCGCCAAAGCCGTCGCCAGCCTGCCGCCCGACCCGCGCAGTGGCCAGGGCTGGAACCCTGAGCCCGTCGCCGGGAACTACAACGAATGCGCGCAGCTGTCGGTGGTGATCGTGCGGGCCAACACCAACGCCGACAACCCGAACACCCGCGCGGTGATGTTCCACCAGGGCAAGTTCATTCCCTCCGGGGTGCCTGACACGTTCGGCTTCAATGCGATCGACTCGTCGGCGAGTACTGGCGACACCGTCGCGCTGAAGTTCTCCAACGGGATGCCCGGGCTGGACAGCGTGGTGCGATTCCGGTGGAACGGCAACAACGTGGAGCTGGTCGCCAACACGGCGTAAGCATGCGCACGCTGGGGAGCCGCGAGTGTGCACCGGGGTACGGCGAACGCGGCGTGTCGGTGTACAGACATGCACGCTCGCGGCGAAGAAACCTACAGTGGCAGCGTGTTCGTCGACAACGGCCGGGTGTATTACAGCGCCTCGGACCTGGCCGCCGCCGCCAGGTGTGAGTATGCGCTGTTGCGCGAGTTCGACCACAAGCTCGGCCGCGGACCCGCCCCCGAGACCGACGACGACGAACTCCTCAGGCGCACCGCCGAATTGGGCGGTGCGCACGAGCGCCGCATCCTCGACGAGTACGTCGCCCGCTACGGAGACGGGGTGGTCACCATCGGCCGGCCCGCGTACAGCGTGGCGTCGTTCGAGGCAGCGGCGCGCGCGACGCTCGAGGCGCTGGCCCGCCAACCCGCGGTGGTGTATCAGGCGGCCCTGATCGACGGCAGGTTCGTCGGATTCGCCGACTTCCTGGTCCGGGAGGACGCCAGCGGCGCGTATCAGATTCGCGACACCAAACTGGCGCGGCACGCCAAAGTCGAAGCGCTGCTGCAGATCGCGGGCTACGCCGAAGCGCTGCGCGCGATGGGCGCCGCGGTGAGCCCCACCGCCGGTCTGATCCTCGGCGACCAGTCCGTGGCGGAATACCCGGTGCACGAGCTCGTAGAGGTGTATCGGCGGCAGCGGGCCGCGCTCGAGGACCTGCTCGACCGCCACCTCGCGTCGGGACAGCCGGTCAGGTGGGGCGACCCGCAACTGCGTGCCTGCATGCGCTGCGCGGCCTGCGAACCGAACCTGCGGGCATCCGACGATCTGCTGCTGGTCGCCGGCATGCGGGTCAGCCAGCGGGCCAAACTGCTCGGCGCGGGCATCAGCACCGTCGCCGAACTCGCCCACCACACCGGCCCGGTGGACGGAATGACTGCAGCCACGCTTGCCACGCTGACCGCCCAGGCGCGCATACAGGTGCGCCAGTCGCAGTCCGGTGTCGCCGAGTACGAAGTCGTCGACCCCGACCCGCTGGGCGCGCTGCCCCCGATCGACGACGGCGACCTGTTCTTCGACTTCGAAGGCGATCCGCTGTGGACCAGCAATGGCGTCGACTGGGGTCTGGAGTACCTGTTCGGGGTGCTCGAGCGCGACGGCACCTTCCACCCTTTGTGGGCGCACGATCGACCCGGCGAACGCGAAGCGCTGGCCGAGTTCCTGGCGATGGTCCGCAAGCGCCGCAAGCGCTACCCGAACATGCACATCTACCACTACGCCGCGTACGAGAAGACCGCGTTGCTGCGGCTGGCCGCGCGCCACGGCGTCGGCGAAGACGAGGTCGACGAGCTGCTGCGCAGCGAGGTGCTGGTGAACCTGTATCCCATCGTGCGCAAGGCCATCCTCGTCGGCGCGGAATCCTACGGGCTCAAGGCGCTCGAGCCGCTGTACATGGGTGAGCAGCTGCGCGGCGGAGACGTCACCACCGCCACCGACTCGATCGCCCAGTACGCCCGCTACTGCGCGCTGCGCGACGCCGGCCGCGACGACGAGGCCGCAAGCGTGCTCAAGGAGATCGAGGACTACAACCACTACGACTGCACGTCGACGCGCAAGCTGCGCGACTGGCTGGTGCTGCGGGCGTTCGAGAACGGGGTCACCCATCTGACCCGGCCGGCGCCGCCGGGCGAAACCGTACCCGCTGCCGATGACATCGCTTGTGTGCTGAGCGATTTCGCGGGAGACGCAGCAGACCGCGATCGCCGCTCACCCGACCAGATGGCGGCTGCATTGATCGGCGGTGCCCGCGGCTACTTCCAACGGGAGCGAAAGCCCTTCTGGTGGAGTCACTTCGACCGGCTCACCGGGCCGGTCGAGGAGTGGGCCGACACCTCGGGGGTGTTCCGCGTCGAGGACGCGCGCGTGGAGGCCGACTGGCATCTGCCGCCGCGCAAACGCAAACCGCGGCGACATGTCCGGCTGTACGGCAGCCTCTGCGGCGGGCAGCTCGACCGTAACGTGTGCGTGCTCTACGACCGCCCGGCGCCACCGGGCCTCGACGACGCCCACCCCGACCGGCGCGCGGCAGGCAAGGCGACGGTGCTCGAAAGTGTCGACGCCGCAGCCGGTTTGCCCGTCGAGGTGCTGATCTGTGAACTGCAGCCCGACGCGGGTCCGTTCGACAACCTCCCGATGGCGTTGACGCCGGGATTTCCGGTGTCCACAGACAACATGGAGCAGGTGATCGAGACCGTTGCGGCAGGGGCCGCCGAATCGGTGCGCACCTGCTCGCGGTTGCCGCGTGGCGCGGTGATCGACATCTTGCGCCGCCATCCGCCGACGCTGGCCGGCGGCGGGCCCCTCCCCCGGCTCGGCGACCACATCGAGTCGATCACGGCGGCGCTGCTGGCGTTGAGCGACTCGTACGTCGCAGTGCACGGTCCCCCGGGCACCGGCAAGACGTACACGGCCGCACGTGTGATCGCCAGGTTGGTCAACGAGCACAACTGGCGCATCGGAGTGGTCGCGCAGTCGCATGCGGTGGTCGAAAACCTGCTCGACGAGATCGTAGGCGCGGGTGTCGATCCGTCGCTGGTGGGAAAGAAATCCGGTGCCGATCACGCCAAACATCCTGCGTGGCAGGTGGTTCCGGAGAACAAGTACGCCGAGTTCATCGCCGGCCACGCCGGCTGCGTCATCGGCGGCACGGCGTGGGATTTCGCCAACGCGGCCCGGGTTCCACCGCGCAGCCTCGACGTGTTGACCATCGACGAGGCCGGCCAGTTCTCGCTGGCCAGCACCATCGCAGTCTCCCTGGCCGCGAAAAACCTGCTGCTGTTGGGCGATCCGCAGCAGTTGCCGGAAGTCAGCCAGGGCACCCACCCCGAACCGGTGGACCGATCGGCGCTGGGCTGGCTGGTCGACGACCGCGATGTGTTACCCGACGAGTTCGGGTATTTCCTCGAACGTAGCTACCGCATGCATCCTGCTGTCTGCCAAGCGGTTTCGGCGCTGTCGTATGAGAATCGGCTGCAGCCCGACGACATCGCCGCGCATCGCGAGCTGGCCGGTCATGCGCCGGGTGTGCACACCGTGTTCGTGGACCACCGCGACAACGACACCGCGAGCGACGAAGAGGCCGCGGCAATCGTCGAGCAGATCCACGCGCTGATCGGCACGCCGTGGACCGACGAGTACGGCACGCGCCCGCTGACACAGGACGACGTGCTTGTGGTGGCGCCCTACAACGCCCAGGTGCTGTGCATCCGGTCGCACTTGCGCGCGGCGAAGCTCGACGACGTGCGGGTGGGCACCGTCGACAAGTTCCAGGGCCGGCAGGCGCCGGTGGTGTTCTTGTCGATGGCCTCGTCGACCATCGACGACATTCCGCGAGGCATGGGTTTTCTGCTGAACCGCAACAGGCTCAACGTCGCGATCAGCCGGGCCAAGTATCGGGCCGTGATCGTGCGCTCGCCGTCGCTGACCGAGTATCTGCCGGCCAGCCCCGACGACTTGGTGGCCCTCGGCGGGTTTCTCACCTTGTCGCCGGGCGAGACGCTGCAATGACTTTGGCGCAGCGGCTGGCAGGCGTCGTCGGCGGCAGCTACCTGAGCACCGACCCTGACGTGCTCGCGGCGCGCAGCCTCGACCACACCGGGCGCTACCGCGGGCGGGCGGCGGCGCTAGTGCGGCCGGGGTCCGCCGACGAGATCGCGGCAGTGCTGGCCGAATGCCGCGACGCCGGCGCGCACGTCACGATCCAGGGCGGGCGGACGTCGTTGGTGGCCGGCACCGTGCCCGAACACGACGACGTGTTGCTGTCCACGGAACGGCTCACCGCAGTCGGCGAGGTCGACTCCGGCGAGCGCCGGCTGCGGCTGGGTGCTGGCGTCACGCTGGCGGCGGCGCAGCGCGCCGCCGCTGGAGCCGGGCTGGTGTTCGGGGTGGACCTCGCCGCCCGCGATTCCGCGACCGTCGGGGGCATGGCATCGACGAACGCAGGCGGGCTGCGCACCGTGCGGTACGGCAACATGGGCGAGCAGGTGGTCGGACTGGAGGTGGTGCTGCCCGACGGCTCGATCATGCGGCGGCACAGCGCTGTTCGTCGCGACAACACCGGCTACGACTTGGCTGCGCTGTTCGTCGGCGCCGAGGGCACCCTGGGGGTGATCACCGAGCTCGACGTGCGGTTGCACCCCACGCCCGCGCACCGGGTCACCGCGGTCGCGGGGTTTGCAGACCTGTCCGCGGTGACCGCAGCCGGTCAAGTCCTTCGCGATCTCGACGGCATCGCGGCGCTGGAATTGATCGACGCGCGGGCGCTCGAGCTCACCGCACGGCATCTGGACGTCGCGTCACCGGTGGCGGCCCCCTGGCTGCTGCTGATCGAGATGGCCGGCGACCGGGATCAGTCGGACCGACTGGCCGATGCGCTGAACGATGCGCCGCTGTGCGCGGAGCCGGCCGTCGGCGTGGATGCCGTTGCGCAGCAGCGGCTGTGGCGGCTGCGCGAGGCGATCGCCGACATCCTCGGCATCTTCGGGCCGCCGCTGAAGTTCGACGTCTCGCTGCCGCTGCCGGCGATCGCGACCTTCGCCGAGCAGTCGTCCGCCCTGATCGCCGAGCATGCACCCGATGCGATCCCCGTGCTGTTCGGCCACATCGCCGAGGGCAACCTGCATCTGAACGTGTTGCGCTGCAACATAACTGGTGAGCGTAAACAGGCGCTGTACGCGGCGATGATGACGCTGATCGCCGGCTGCGGCGGCAACGTCAGCTCTGAGCACGGCGTCGGCAGCCTCAAGCGCGACTACGTCGGGATGTCGCGCGAACCGGCGGATATCGCCGCCATGCGGACGATCAAGACCGCCCTCGACCCCACCGGCTACCTGAACGCCGCGGTGCTGTTCGCCTAGTCGCCGGCACGAGTCGCGTGCCTGCCGTAACTGTCGGCGTCCGGATCGAACCACGTGAACGTCGGCCCACTGTCGTCGGCGGCGTGCCTGCCTGGCCGCCGCCGCTGCTCGGGCACGTCCGGCAGTCCGTTACCGTGAGGCACCCGAAAGCCGTTGTGCGCGAAGCCGATCGGCTCGCTCACCGAACGCAGCCAGCGCTCCGGTGGCTCGTGGTACAGCGTCTGGTACGGGTTGTCGGCCCCCAGCTCGACCGGCTCGCTGCCCGCCGCCTCGGCAGCGACGGCCAGCGGTTCGGTGTCGGAGTCGTCGGCGTCCGGCGAAGGAATCGGTTGTGGCCCACTGTCGGGCTCCGGTGGCGCGAGGATGTATTCCGGGTAATCGTCGTCGTCGCCGAAGTAGCCGCCGGTGTCGCCAGCGCGCGCAGGGATCATTGGCATCGCGTCGGTGCGGGGCTCGGAATCGTCCGATGGTTGCCACTCAACGGCTTTCGCGACAGCAGGTGTTCGGCCACCGATGAGGAACAGTGCCGCGATCACCCCGAACAGCGCCACGAAGGCCGGCAACAGCGTCGACGTGGACATCGCGTTGGAGAACGGCTGGTGCAAGAACCCGGGCAGCTGGCTCACCGCCCCCTCGCCGCCACGCGGAGTACCCGCCGGCATCGGCGGCAGTTCTTCGTTGATCCGCCAGGTCATCATCGCGGCCATGCTCGCGCTGCCCAGTACCGAACCCACCTGCCGGGTCGCGTTGTAGACGCCCGACCCCGCGCCGGCCAAATCCGGCGGCAGGTTACGGGTTGCGGTGGCGGCCAACGGCGACCACACGAACGCCATGCCGACGCCCATTGCGGCGAACGGCAACACCAGCCGCCAGATCGGCGTCGTCGGCGTCATCTCCGCCGACAGCCACGTCAGCGCGATCGCCAGCATCGAGAAACCGAACCCGACGACCGGGCGAGGATGAGACCGGTCGACGATGCGCCCGACGATCGGCGCGAGCAGCCCGGTGCACACCGCCATCGGCACGGTCACCAACGCCGACCGGGTAGGCGACAAGCCGCAGACGCCCTGCAGATAGAACATCAGCGGCAGCACCATTCCCACGGCGATGAAGCCCATGACCGCGACCCCGACATTCGACAGCGAGAAGTCGCGATCGCGGAACACCCGCAGCGGGATCAGCGGCTCGTTCTTGTTCACCCACTGCCACCAGACGAACAGTCCCATCACCGCGATGCCGCCGGCGATGGTCGCCCAGATCCACAGCGCCCAGTCGTGCGACTGGCCCTCTTGCAGGCCGAACACGATCAAGAACATCGCCGCGCCCGACAGCAGCACGCCCGGAACGTCGAAGCGGTGAGGTTGCGTCGGCAACACCGGGATCAGCCACACCGCCAGCGCCAGGCCGAGCACCCCGATCGGCACGTTGACGAAGAAGATCCACTGCCAGCCCAGGCTGTCGACCAAGGTGCCGCCGGCCAGCGGGCCGACCAGCGTGGCGACCCCTGCGGTGGCACCCCAGACGCTCATCGCGACGCCGCGGCGTTCCGGCGGGAAGATGCGGGTGATCGTCGACAACGTCTGGGGGGTGAGCAGCGCGGCGCCGAGGCCCTGCACCACCCGCGCGGCGATCAGCATCTCGATCGAACCGGCCAGCCCGCACCACAGCGACGAGGCGGTGAAGATCGCCAGGCCGGCCAGGTACAGGTTCTTGGGGCCGAACCGGTCACCGAGCCGGCCGGCCACCAATAGCGGCACCGCGTACGCCAGCAGGTAAGCGCTGGTCACCCAGATCACCGCGTCGTAATCGGTGTTGAGCTTCTCCATGATGCGCGGGTTGGCGACGGCGACGATCGTCGAGTCGACCAGGATCATGAAGAAGCCGACCATCATGGCCCACAGCGCACGCCACGGTTGGATGTCGCGCTCCTGTGGCCGGATGTCGCGCTCCCCGCGCTCCCAGCGCTCAGCGGCGGTCACGTCGTCACCGGCACCGAGGTGCCCCACAACGTCACATGACCGGCCATGCGCAGATCATTCCCTATTCCGGCGCGAAGTACTCCGCCGGAGTAACCGCGTGCGACGGTGCCCAGCGGCCGCTAGGCCGAGGCGTTCTCGGTGCTGCGGATCACGGTGACCAACGCGACCAGCGCCACCACCACGCCTGCCGTCATCACTGCCGCCAACGCGCGCTCGTCGTTGCCCAGCAGTCCCACCACCGGCGCGACGGCTGCGCCGATGCCGAACTGTGCGGCGCCCAACATCGCGGCCGCGGTTCCCGCCGCCTCATGGTGGCGGGACAGGGCCAACGCCGGCGCATTGGGAATCACCAGGCCCATCGAGCCAAGGATCAGCCACACCGGGACCAGGAAGGCGACCAGCCCGCCGACGCGAGACAGCGCCAGCGCGACGAACGCGGCGCCGACGACCACGCCGAAGCCCAACGCGAACACGACGATGCGCTGCGGCGAAAACCGTTTCAGCAGAACGACATTGATCTGCGATGCGGTGATGAACGAGATCGCTCCGGCACCGAACACGACCGCGAACACCTGCTGGGTCAGCCCATAGCCACCCTGCAGCACGAAGGAGGCCCCCGAGATGTAGGCGAACAACCCCGACATCGCCAGCGCGGCGACCAGCACCAGCGCCACGAACCGCAGGTCACGCAACAACGCAAGGTACGTGGCGCCGACCGCACCCAGCCGCAACGGCCGGCGACGCTCGACCGGGAGCGTTTCGGGCAACGCCAGCGCGGCCACCACAAGCAGGCCACCCGCCAGCACCACGAGCACCGCGAACACCCAGTGCCACGACGCATGCAGCAGCACCGCCGCCCCCAGTGACGGCGCGACGACTGGCGCCACACCGAGCACCAGCATCAGCCGCGACAACACCGTGGCGGCGGCCGAGTCGTCGAACAGGTCACCGACCACGGCGATCGCGACCACCATCGCCGCCGACGCGCCCACGCCTTGGAGCACTCTGGCGCTGCCCAGCACCACGATGTCGGGGGCGGCCAGGCAGACCAGCGACGCGATCATGTGCAGCACGATCCCGGCCATCAGCGGCCGGCGCCTGCCCAGCGAGTCCGACAAGGGTCCGACGATCAGCTGGCCCAGCGCCAGCCCGGCCAGCGTCCCCGTCAACGTCAACTGCGTCACCGACGAGGACACCGCCAACTCTTCGGTGATCCTCGGCAGCGCCGGCAGATAGAGGTCGAGCGTCAACGGACCCAGCGCGACCAGGGCACCGAGCACGACGATCATCCGGGTGCGGCTCGCAGTTACAGGACGTCCTGTCGTCAGCTCGCCCTCGCTCGTCACACCCACAGCCCGCGATGTTGCCATGACCCAGACCAGCACCGCACGCCGGTATTTTCTTCCCACCCGCCGGTAGCCTGGAAAGACGCGATCCGCCAGGAGGCCTCATGAACGCCGCACGCCAGCGCCCTCCAGCGCAACTGAACTCCGCCACCGACGACAACGCCGGGGCGGGCGCCAAAGCGCTGTCATACATCCTCGAGCGCGGGGCGCGCGTTCAGGCGCCGGCGGTCACGGCGTACGTGCAGCGGCTGCGACGACAGCATCCCGATGCCTCACCGGCCGAGATCGTCACCAAGCTCGAGAAGCGCTATCTGGCCGCGGCCATGGCCAGCGGTGCGGCGGTGGGCTCGGCGGCCGCCCTCCCCGGCATCGGCACGGTGGCTGCGCTGTCCGCGGTGGCCGGCGAGACCGTGCTGTTCCTGGAAACCACCGCGCTTTTCGTGCTGGCCGTCGCCGAAGTGCACGGCATCCCGGCCGATCAGCGTGAGCACCGGCGAGCGTTGGTGCTGGCCGTGCTGGTCGGTGAGGACAGTAAGCGCGCGGTGCGCGACCTGGTCGGTCCGGGCCGCACCAACGGCGGCTGGCTCGCCGAGGGCACCGCGTCGCTGCCGTTGCCGGTGGTGTCGCAACTCAACAATCGGCTGCTGCGCTACTTCGTGAAGCGCTACACCCTCAAGCGGGGTGTGATGGCCGTCGGCAAGATGTTGCCGATGGGCATCGGCGCCGCGATCGGCGGCGGCGGTAACCGGATGATGGCCAAGAAGATCATTGCCAACGCGCGCAAGGCTTTTGGGCCTGCACCGGCCCGCTGGCCCGTAGCGCTGCACGTGCTGCCGTCGGCCACCGCGTCGTCGTAGGCCGCGCACCTCTCCCAGAACGGGCGTACTGTTAGAAACGGCGACGCCGGGAATACCGCGCACGTGGTCGCTGCGAAGACCAACGGGTTAGCCTTTACCGAGGCGGAAACAGCAGTGTCCGTCGCCAGTAGCAGAGGTGGGCAGGCGCCCTCCAGGACGCTTCCCGGACAGAGGAATCGAGGCGAGCAGCCGCTGTGAGCAGTTCACCTTCGCCATTCGGTCAGAACGAGTGGCTCGTCGAAGAGATGTACCGCAAGTTCCGCGACGACCCCTCGTCGGTTGACCCGAGTTGGCACGATTTCCTGGTCGACTACTCACCCGAACCGACGGGCAACGGTCAGCAGACCGACAGCGCGCCGCAGAAGCAGCAGCAGTCCGCCGAGAAGCCGGCAGCCGACGGCCAGGCTAAGACCGTATCCGCCGAACCGAAAGACGCTGAACCCAAGAGCAAGCCGGAGCCGAAGAAGGAGTCCAAGCCGGCCAAGGCGCCCGCAGTCAGCGTGGCGCCCGACGACGAGGTGCAGGTGATCCGTGGCGCCGCGGCGGCGGTGGCCAAGAACATGGCGGCGTCGCTGGACGTGCCGACCGCCACCAGCGTGCGAGCGGTCCCGGCCAAGCTGATGATCGACAACCGGATCGTCATCAACAACCACCTCAAGCGCACGCGCGGCGGCAAGATCTCGTTCACCCATGTCCTCGGGTTCGCGATCGTGGCTGCGGTCAAGAAGTTCCCGAACATGAACCGGCACTACGCCGAGGTGGACGGCAAGCCGACTGTGATCACGCCGGCCCACACCAATCTGGGCCTCGCGATCGACCTGCAAGGCAAAGACGGCAGCCGCCAGTTGGTGGTCGCCGGGATCAAGAAGGCCGAGACCATGCGGTTCGGCCAGTTCATCGCCGCCTATGAGGACATCGTCCGGCGGGCCCGCGACGGCAAGCTCACCGCCGAGGACTTCAGCGGGGTGACGATCTCGCTGACCAACCCCGGCACCATCGGCACCGTGCATTCCGTGCCGCGGCTGATGCGCGGGCAAGGTGCCATCATCGGCGTCGGCGCCATGGAGTACCCCGCCGAGTTCCAGGGCGCCAGCGAAGAACGCATCGCCGACCTGGGCGTCGGCAAGCTGGTGACGCTGACGTCGACCTACGACCACCGCATCATCCAGGGCGCGGAATCCGGCGACTTCCTGCGCACGGTGCACCAGCTGCTGCTCTCCGACGACTTCTGGGACGACATCTTCCACGAGCTGGGCATCCCCTACGAGCCGGTCCGCTGGCGTACCGACAACCCCGACTCGATCCAAGACAAGAACGCTCGCGTCATCGAACTGATCGCGGCGTACCGCAACCGCGGCCATCTGATGGCCGACATCGACCCGCTGCGCCTGGACAAGACCCGGTTCCGCAGCCATCCCGACCTCGACATCGCGACCCACGGGCTGACGCTGTGGGACCTCGACCGCGTGTTCAAGGTGGGCGGGTTCGGCGGCGCGGAATACAAGAAGCTGCGCGACGTGCTCGGCCTGCTGCGCGACGCGTACTGCCGCCACATCGGCGTCGAGTACACCCACATCCTCGAGCCCGAGCAGCAGAAGTGGCTGCAGGAGCGCATCGAGGTCAAGCACGAGAAACCCACCGTCGCCCAGCAGAAGTACATCCTGAGCAAGCTCAACGCCGCCGAGGCGTTCGAGACCTTCCTGCAGACGAAATACGTTGGGCAGAAACGGTTTTCGCTCGAGGGCGCCGAGACCGTCATCCCGGCGATGGATGCGGTGATCGACCAGTCCGCCGAGCACGGGCTCGACGAAGTGGTGATCGGCATGCCCCACCGCGGCCGGCTCAACGTGCTGGCCAACATCGTCGGCAAGCCGTACAGCCAGATCTTCTCCGAGTTCGAAGGCAACCTGAACCCGTCGCAGGCGCACGGCTCCGGCGACGTGAAATATCACCTCGGCGCCGAAGGCAAGTTCATCCAGATGTTCGGCGACAACGACATCAAGGTGTCGCTGACCGCCAACCCCTCGCACCTGGAAGCCGTCGACCCGGTGCTCGAGGGCCTGGTGCGGGCCAAACAGGATCTGCTGGACAAAGGTGACGGCGACGACGGGTTCACCGTGCTGCCGCTGATGCTGCACGGCGATGCCGCGTTCGCCGGGCAGGGCGTGGTGGCCGAGACGCTGAACCTGGCGCTGCTGCGCGGCTATCGCACCGGCGGCACGATCCACATCGTCGTCAACAACCAAATCGGTTTCACCACATCGCCTTCCGACGCGAAGTCGTCTGAGTACTGCACCGACGTGGCGAAGATGATCGGCGCGCCGATCTTCCACGTCAACGGCGACGACCCGGAAGCCTGCGTGTGGGTGGCGCGGCTGGCGGTCGACTTCCGGCAGAAGTTCAAAAAAGACGTCGTCATCGACATGATCTGCTACCGCCGCCGCGGGCACAACGAGGGCGACGACCCGTCGATGACGCAGCCGGCGATGTACGACGTGATCGACACCAAGCGCGGCGTCCGCAAGACCTACACCGAGGCGCTGATCGGTCGCGGCGACATCTCGATCAAAGAGGCCGAGGACGCGCTGCGTGACTACCAGGGCCAGCTGGAACAGGTCTTCAACGAAGTGCGCGAACTCGAGAAACACGAGATCGAGCCGAGCGAGTCGGTGGAAGCCGAACAGCAGCTGCCGCGCGGGCTGGCCACGGCCGTCGAGAAGTCACTGCTGGCCCGCATCGGCGACGCGCACCTGTCCTTCCCCGACGGGTTCACCGTTCACCCGCGCGTGAAGCCCGGCCTGGAGAAGCGCCGCGAGATGGCCTACAACGGCAAGATCGACTGGGCGTTCGCCGAGCTGCTCGCGCTTGGTTCGCTGGTGGCCGAGGGCCGCACCGTGCGGCTGACGGGCCAGGACAGCCGCCGCGGTACGTTCAGCCAGCGTCACTCGGTGATCATCGACCGCAAGACCGGCAAAGAGTTCACACCTCTTCAGCTGCTGGCCGCCGACGAGGACGGCAACCCCACGGGCGGCAAGTTCATGGTGTACGACTCTCCGCTGTCGGAGTTCGCGGCCGTCGGCTTCGAATACGGCTACTCGCTGGGCAACCCGGACGCGCTGGTGCTGTGGGAGGCGCAGTTCGGCGACTTCATCAACGGCGCCCAGTCGATCATCGACGAGTTCATCAGCTCCGGCGAGGCCAAGTGGGGCCAGACGTCCGACGTGGTGCTGCTGCTGCCGCACGGCCACGAGGGG
This sequence comes from Mycobacterium sp. NGS39, assembly GCF_059812765.1. Classification (NCBI taxonomy): domain Bacteria; kingdom Bacillati; phylum Actinomycetota; class Actinomycetes; order Mycobacteriales; family Mycobacteriaceae; genus Mycobacterium; species Mycobacterium sp. NGS39. The sequence goes on from NZ_JCALDH010000007.1 coordinate 66,470, forward strand.
CAAGGGCCCGACCACACCTCCGGGCGCATCGAGCGGTTCCTTCAGGTGTGCGCGGAGGGCTCGATGACGGTCGCGCAGCCGTCGACGCCCGCGAACTACTTCCACCTGCTGCGCCGGCATGCACTCGACGGCATCCACCGGCCGCTGATCGTGTTCACGCCGAAGTCGATGCTGCGCAACAAGGCCGCGGTCAGCGAGCTGCGTGAGTTCACCGAGATGAAGTTCCGCTCGGTGCTCGAGGAACCGATGTACGACGTGGGCGACGGCGACCGCAGCAAGGTCAAGAGGATGCTTCTGGTCAGCGGCAAGCTGTACTACGAGCTGGCGCAGCGCAAAGCCAAGGAGAAGCGCGAGGACGTGGGGATCGTGCGCGTCGAGCAGCTGTACCCGATCCCGCGCTACCGGCTGCCGAACACGCTCGAGCAATACCCGAACGTCGAGGAATACTTCTGGGTGCAGGAGGAGCCGGCGAACCAGGGTGCCTGGCCGACCTTCGGTTTGACGTTGCCCGAGCTGGTGCCCGAACTGCAAGGGATCAAACGGATTTCGCGACGGGCCATGTCCGCGCCGTCATCGGGTTCGGCGAAAGTGCACGCGGTCGAGCAGCAGGAGATTCTCGACGAGGCGTTCGCCTAGCGGGCGAGAATGCTGTTGAGGCTGTTGAGGGCCGGCAGGGTGTCGATGCCCGGCAGGCCGTCGATCTGCCCGTTGCCGATCCGCGCGATCGCTCCCGGGCACCACAGCGAGATCGCGATCCCGGTGAACATGGTGGCGGGCCCCATCGACATGCCACCCGCGTCGGCGACCTTGGACGCGACGTCCGCCGTGTTCTGGCCACTTTCGGCCAGCATGGGGCAGACCTGCTGACCCAGCTGCGCCGCGTATGCCGGGTCGACGTTGCCCAGGCCGGCGTCTGCGAGGTTCCTGATGAACGCGTCGCTGTCGGGGTCGGCCTGCGCCGGGGCGGCCACCCCGGTCGCCGCGGCCGCGAGTCCGCCGGAAACAATCAGCGACCCGACGGCCGCAGCAAAAGTGCGCTTCATGATTGGGGCATCGTAACCGGACGGGTGGGCGTTACCGAATTGCCCGACCGTCCACGCACCTGGCGAGCGTGCGTAGAGTGTCAGCGACATCGGCGTGTCGCTGACACGACACGCACGCTCGCGCAAGACGGTAAGGAGCTCAGTGGACGGGTTCGCCGGAAAAGTCGTTTCAATCACCGGGGCGGGCTCCGGCATCGGCCAGGCGCTGGCCGTCGAACTGGCGCGTTCGGGCGCCAAGCTGGCCATCAGTGACGTCGACCTCGAGGGCCTGGCCGCCACTGAGGAGCGGATCAAGGCCATCGGCGCACCGGTGAAGGCCGACCGCCTCGACGTCACCGAGCGCGAAGCCGTGCTCGCCTACGCCGACGCCGTCAACGACCACTACGGCACGGTCAACCAGATCTACAACAACGCCGGCATCGCGTTCACCGGCGACATCGAGGTCAGCGGATTCAAAGACATCGAACGCGTGATGGACGTGGACTTCTGGGGCGTGGTCAACGGCACGAAGGCATTTCTGCCCCACCTGATAGCCTCCGGCGACGGACACGTCGTCAACGTCTCGAGCATCTTCGGGTTGTTCTCGGTGCCCGGGCAAGCCGCCTACAACTCGGCCAAATTCGCGGTGCGCGGCTTCACCGAGGCGCTGCGCCAGGAGATGATTCTGGCCAAGCATCCGGTGAAGGTCACCACCGTGCACCCCGGCGGAATCAAGACCGCGATCGCGCGCAACATGACCGCCGCCGAAGGCATCGACATCGCCGACCTGGCACACCGGTTCGACACCAGGCTGGCCAACACCACACCCGAGAAGGCGGCACGCGTCATCCTCGACGGGGTGCGCAAGAACAAGGCCCGCGTCCTGGTGGGCCCGGACGCAAAGGTGCTCGACGTGATCGTGCGGCTGACCGGCTCGGGTTACCAGCGGCTGTTCGCCGCTGTCACCGCGCGCGCAATTCCGACCAAGCCGCGGTACGGGTCATCGACCTAGCGGGTGCGCGGCCAGCCACGCCTCGGCGACCTGTCGCGGGTCGGCCCCCTGGTCGACCTGGCGGCGCATGTCGGCCAGCGCGGTGGTGTCGAATTCACCGGCGATCCCGTTGACGGCAAGCACTTCCTGCTCGGTCAGCTTGTTGCGGAGGTACAGCGGCACCACGTTTTCGGCCTGGATCATCGGGGGCGAGCGGTCCGCCAGCAGCACGACGTCGACGGGAAGGTCGGGCGCAGCGCTGGTAGTCCACGCCGCGGTGAGCCGGCCCGCGCTGAGCGCATCGAAAAGTGCTGCGGCCGTTGGGAATTCGCGAGGCGGCGCAAGGGTGCAACTGCCAAGCTTCGCCGGTGGCCGCGCACCGGCCCGCGCACCCGTCGTCACCTGCGCACAGTGGCGGACCGCCGCGCTCAGATCCCGGCCGCCCCACGCGTCGGCGGTCTTCGTCGTCACCGCCAGCGCCGGCTTGTCCTGCGCCGCGGTGGCATAGTCACCGGCCGCCACCCCTTCGGGCAGCGCCGACACCAGCGCGGTGTAGACGCTTTTGTCGGAGATCGCCACGGTCCCCGGGGCGAACCGTTGCAGCAGCTGGCCGGTGAACCCCGGCACCACGTCCACGTCACCGCTCTCGAGGGCGCCCACCGGGTCGGGCATGCGTGCCACCCTCGCCGCCGAGCCGTAGGACCGCATCGCCGCCGCGTACAACTCCGCGAGCACCGCCGATCGGGCGTCGGTTCCGGCGCCGACCACCACGTCACGAGTCGCGGGCCGCTCGCCGCAGCCGGCCAGCAGCAACACCGCGGCCAGCAACACACCGAGCAGGCGGTTAGCCACCCGAGACGTCTGCTGAGGCTTCTGCCGCGGCGGCCACCGCCGCCGACACCGCTGGCGCCACGCGCGAATCCAGCGGACTGGGCACGATCCGATCCGGCGCGAGATCGTCGGCCACCACCGAGAAGATCGCCTCGGCGGCGGCCACCATCATCTTCTGGGTGATCCTGGGCGCACCGGCGTCCAAGGCTCCGCGGAACACACCGGGGAACGCGAGCACGTTGTTGATCTGGTTGGGGAAGTCGCTGCGGCCGGTGGCCACCACCGCTGCGTGCTTGGCGGCCACATCCGGATGAATCTCCGGGTCCGGATTGGACAGCGCGAACACAATTCCCTCGGGAGCCATCGTGGCGATCAGCTCCTCGGGCACCACACCTGCCGACACCCCGATGAACACGTCGGCCTTATCGAGCGCCTCCACCATGCCGCCGGTGCGTCCGGCCGGGTTGGTGCGTTGCGCCAACTCAGCCTTGACGCTGTTCATGTCGCCGCGGCTGGGATGGACTATGCCTTGCGAGTCGAGCACGATGATGTCCGAAACTCCGCTTGCGAGAAGAAGATTCGCACAGGCGACGCCCGCAGCGCCGGCACCGGAGATCACCACGCGCAGCGACGTCATGTCGCGGTCGAGCAGTGTGGTGGCACCCTTGAGCGCCGCCAGCACCACGATCGCGGTGCCGTGCTGGTCGTCGTGCATGACCGGGCAGTCCAGCGCTTCGACGACGCGCCGCTCGATCTCGAAGCAGCGGGGCGCCGAGATGTCTTCGAGGCTGACGGCGCCGAACGTGGGGCGCAGCCGCACCAGGGTTTCGACGATCTCGTCGGGATCCTTGGTGTCCAGCACGATCGGGATCGAGTCCAGCCCGCCGAACGCCTTGAACAGCGCGCTCTTGCCTTCCATCACCGGCAGCGACGCAGCCGCGCCGATGTCGCCCAGGCCCAGCACTGCGCTGCCGTCGCTGACCACGGCCACCAGCCGGTGCGCCCAGGTGTAGCGGGCGGCCAGCGTGTGGTCGGCCGCGATCGCACGGCTGACCTGTGCAACTCCGGGGGTGTAGGCGATCGACAGCGCCCGCTGCGTGTCGAGCGGGGCCTTCAGCTCCACGGAAAGCTTGCCTCCCACATGCGCTTCGAAGATCTCGTCATCTCCGATGACGATTGGCGAGTTTTCGTTGGCGGGGGGCTTTTCGGACACGGGGGTCTAGCGTACTGAACCGCTGCCCGCAGGTTTTCACGGCGCCGGATCGGCTATCCGTGCGCCATGGGTTTCCCCGAACAACAGCAACAGGTTCCCGGCAGTCAAGCGCAGATGGATCCGGTACCCGACTGCGGCGAGCAGAGCTACCGCGGGTCGGGCAAGCTGAGCGGCAAGAAGGCGGTGATCACCGGCGGGGACAGCGGCATCGGCCGCGCGGTTGCGATCGCGTTCGCCCGCGAAGGCGCCGACGTGCTGATCGCCTACCTCAACGAGCACGACGACGCCCGCGACGTCGCGCGCCTCGTCGAGGAGGCCGGGCGCAAATGCGTGCTGGTCGACGGCGACCTGTCCAACCCCGAGCACTGCCGCGCGGTGATCCAGCGTGCCGTCGACGAATTCGGCAGCATCGACGTGCTGGTCAACAACGCGGCCTTCCAGATGACCCACCAGAGCCTCGACGAGATCTCCGACGAGGAGTGGGACTACACGTTCAGGCTCAACGTCGGCGCGTACTTCTATCTCGTCAAGGCGGCGCTGCCGCACATGCCGCCCGGCTCGTCGATCATCGGCAGCTCGTCGGTCAACTCCGACATGCCCTCCCCCACGCTGGCGCCGTATGCCGCCACCAAGGCGGCGATCGCCAACCTGTCGGCCAGCCTCGCGCAGCTGTTGGGCGACAGGGGAATTCGCGTGAACAGCGTTGCGCCAGGACCGATTTGGACCCCGTTGATCCCGGCGACGATGCCGCCGGAGAAGGTCAGGAACTTCGGCGACGACACCCCGCTCGGGCGGGCCGGTCAGCCCGCCGAGCTGGCGCCGGTGTACGTGCTGCTGGCCTCCGACGAGGGCAGCTACATCTCCGGCGCGCGGATCGCGGTGACCGGCGGCAGGCCGATCCTCTAGATCAGCCCGAGCTCGGTGACGGCCTTGCGCTCGTCGGCGAGCTCGGCGGTCGACTTGTCGATCCGGGAGCGGGAGAAGTCGTTGATCTCCAGGCCGCTCACGATCGTCCAGTTGCCGTCCTTGGTGGTGACGGGGAACGACGAGATCAGGCCTTCCGGCACGTCGTAGCTGCCGTCGGACACCACCGCCATCGACACCCAGTCACCCTCTGGCGAGCCCAGCAGCCAGTCGCGCGCGGCGTCGACGGTCGCCGACGCGGCCGACGCTGCGGACGAGGCGCCGCGTGCGTCGATGATCGCAGCGCCACGCTTGGCGACGGTGGGGATGAAGTCGTTTTCGATCCAGTCCTGGTCGTTGACCACTTCGGCGGCATTCTTGCCGCCGATCTCGGCGTGGAAGATGTCCGGGTACTGGGTGGCCGAGTGGTTGCCCCAGATTGTCATCTTCTTGATGTCGGTGACTTTCGCGCCGGTCTTCTTGGCCAGCTGGGATATCGCGCGGTTGTGGTCCAGGCGGGTGAGCGCAGAGAAGCGCTCGCGCGGGATGTCGGGTGCATTGCTCATCGCGATCAGCGCGTTGGTGTTGGCCGGGTTGCCAGTGATCAAGACGCGGACATCGTCGGCCGCAACCTCGTTGAGCGCCTTGCCTTGTGCGGTGAAGATCGCGCCGTTGGCCTCCAACAGGTCACTGCGCTCCATGCCCGGCCCGCGCGGACGGGCGCCGACGAGCAGGGCCAGGTTGGCGCCGTCGAAGATCTTGTTCGGGTCGGCACCGATCTCGACGCCGGCCAAGAGCGGGAACGCGCAGTCGTCGAGCTCCATCACCACACCTTCGAGTGCCTTCAGCGCGGGCTCGATCTCGAGCAGCCGCAGCTCGATCTGGCGGTCCGGCCCCAGCAACGAGCCGCTCGCCAGGCGGAACAGCAGGCTGTAGCCGATCTGGCCGGCGGCGCCGGTGACGGCGACCTTGAGGGGAGTTGTGCTCACGTCAGGTTGCTCCTCGTCTCCGATGGGTTCGCCGACGAAACTAGCGCACCTCGAAAAGGCGCCGGGCACCAGTAGGCGAGGCGTACCGTCAGTTCACCGGCGCCGACCCTGCCGCGCGTAACATTGGTCGTCGCTGCACATGCGTTGCGACGGGAGGTACGGTCCCGATGCCATCGTTCCCCTCGTTGCCGCCGTCGCTGCGACCGGCCGTGCGCGGCAAGACCGCCGACCCCAGCTCCATCCATGTTCCCGTCGCGCACGCGATGGTGGACTGCGGCGTCTACATGGACGGCAAGCGCCTGCCCGGCAAGTACACCCACGCTGCGGCGCTGGACAAGGTGCACGAGCTGGAACGTGCGGGCAACGAGGCGTTCGTGTGGATCGGATTGCACGAACCCGACGAGCGCCAGATGCAGACGGTCGCTGATGTTTTCGGCCTGCACGAGCTGGCCGTGGAGGACGCGGTGCACGCACACCAGCGGCCCAAGCTGGAGCGCTACGACGAGACGCTGTTCATGGTGCTCAAGACCGTCAAGTACGTCGAGCACGAGTCCATGGCCAAGGCGCGTGAGGTGGTCGAGACCGGCGAGATCATGATCTTTGTCGGTCGCGACTTCGTCGTCACCGTCCGCCACGGCGACTTCAGCGGCCTTGCGGGCGTGCGCAAGCGGCTGGAGACTTCGCCTGCGATGCTCAACCTGGGCCCGTACGCGGTGATGCACGCGATCGCCGACCATGTGGTGGACCACTACCTGGAAGTCACCGACATGATCGAAGTCGACGTCGACGCAATGGAATTGGACATCTTCTCGCCGCGCAAGCGCACCAACATCGAAGCCATCTACCTGCTCAAGCGTGAGGTCGCCGAGCTGCGCCGGTCAGTCAGCCCGCTGACGTTGGCGCTGCAGCGGCTGGCCGAAAACGACGATCTGGTCTCGATCGAGGTGCGCCGCTACATGCGCGACGTACTGGACCACAACATCGCGGCGTCCGACCGGATCGTCAGCTACGACGAGATGTTGTCCTCGCTGGTGCAGGCAGCGCTCGGCAAGGTCGCGATGCAGCAGAACGTCGACATGCGCAAGATCTCGGCCTGGGTGGCCATCGCCGCAGTGCCGACCGCGTTGGCCGGCATCTACGGGATGAACTTCGACCACATGCCCGAAACCCATTTGGTGTGGGGCTATCCCGCAGTGCTCGGGTTGATGCTGGTGGTCTGCTTGACGCTGTATCGCATCTTCCGCAACAACGAGTGGCTGTAGCGGCGTCAACGGGGCTGGGCGGCAGGCCGATTCGGGTCGAGCACATCGACGCCGTCCTCGCGCCACGCCTCGCGCATCGCCGCGGGCCCTTTCAGCCGCACCCACGCTGCCTCGTTGGCGGTGACCGGGATCGCGCTGAAGAACTCCACCGCATCGAACGGCTCAATAGTGCTGTGGCCCAACAGGACTGCCGTGAACGGGCCACCCTGCCACAGCGGGTGGCCCAGGTCGACGAGCGCGTCGGCCGTCAGCACCAATCCCTCCACGGTCGGCGCCGCGGCCAGCACCGCGACGCTGCGCGCCAAGCCGGGCAGCGGGGTGGCGGTCCTCAGGCTGACCACCACCTGCGCGGCCGCGTCGCGCGCGACCGACACGTGGTGCACCACCCCGTCGACGTCAGGACCGAACCGCAGCACGTCGATCGGTGCGACGCCGACGAATGTGACGCTCGCGGTGTCCGGCTCACCGGCAGCGAAGTGCGCCTGCAGGTGCGCGCGCACGTCGGTCACCCGGAAGCGGGCGGAATCGTCAGGTTCACCCCCGAGTCGGCGTCGAAGATCACCAGCTTGGTGATGTCGAACGCCAACTCGATGCGCTGACCGGCCGCGGCGGCCGATTCGGCGGAAAGCCTTGCGACGAAATCGTTTTGGCCTACCCCGGAGTCGGCGGCCAGTTCGGCCAGCTGAGCCGATTGGGCCGAGGCGCCGTCGGTGGAGAAGTGCACCACCTTCTCCGAGCCCAACGACTCGACGATTTCGACGTCGGCTTCGAATACCAGCGCGCGCAGCCGCTGGAACGTGTCGATCAGCGCAGCGTCGTCGAGGTGCTCCGGCCGCACACCGACGATGACGTTGTCGGGCGAGGGGTGTTTGGCAACGACGTCGAGTACCTCAGGCATGAGCGTGATCTCACCGAACGGCAGGCGGACCCCGACATCGGTAAGCTGCGCAGGAAAGAAGTTCATCGACGGTGAACCGATGAATCCGGCGACGAACAAGTTGGCCGGTTTGTCGTAGAGCTCCTGCGGACTCCCGACCTGTTGGGCCACTCCGGCGCGCATCACCACGACGCGGTCACCCAGCGTCATCGCCTCCGTCTGGTCATGGGTGACGTAGACCGTGGTAGTGCCGAGGCGGTGCTGCAGGCGGGCGATTTCACTGCGCATCTGCACGCGCAGCTTGGCGTCGAGGTTGCTCAACGGCTCGTCCATCAGAAAAGCCTTGGGGTTGCGGACGATCGCACGTCCCATCGCCACACGCTGCCGCTGACCGCCGGACAGGCTGGCGGGCTTGCGGTCCAACAGCTCGGTCAGGTCGAGGATTTTGGCGGTCTCCTCGACCTTCTGGGCGATCTCGGCCTTCTTCATCTTCGCCAATGTCAAAGGGAAAGCGATGTTTTGACGCACGGTCATATGCGGATACAGCGCATACGACTGGAACACCATCGCGATGTCGCGGTCTTTGGGCGCCTTCTCGTTGACCCGCTGCCCGTCGATGCGCAACTCCCCCGACGTGATCTCCTCGAGGCCGGCGATCATGTTCAGCGTCGTGGACTTGCCGCAGCCCGACGGACCGACCAGGATGATGAACTCGCCGTCGGCGATCTCGAGGGACAGCTCGGAGACGGCGGTGGTGCCGTCGGGGTAACTCTTGGTCACCCTGTCCAGCACGATCTCGGCCATCGGCTATCCCTTCACTGCGCCGGACGTCAGCCCGGCGACGATCCGTCGCTGGAAGACTAGAACAAAAACGATGATCGGCACCGTGATCACGATCGCGCCGGCGGCGATGGATCCGGTGGGCTCGACGAACTGCGAACTGCCCGGGAAGTTCGCGATCGCCACCGGCGCGGTGAGCGACGCGGTGGTGGCCGTCAACGAAATCGCCAGCAGCAGATCGTTCCACGCGAAGATGAAGACCAGGATCGCCGCGGTGACCACACCGGGCGCCGCCAGCGGAACGATCACCTTACGGAAGGCCTGGAACGGAGTGGCGCCGTCCATCTTGGCGGCCTTCTCCAAGTCCCACGGGATCTCGCGGAAGAACGCCGACAGCGTGTAGATGGCCAGCGGCAGCGCAAACGTGATGTACGGGATGATCAGCCCTGGCCAGGTGTTGAACAGCCCAAGTGCGCGGGAGATGTCGAACAGCGGTGACACCAGCGATATCTGGGGGAACATCGCGATCAGCAGCGCGACGCCGACGAGCAGCCTCTTGCCCGGGAAGTCAAGGCGCGCAACCGCATACGCGGCCATCGCGCCGATGACGACCGCGATGACCGTGGTGATCAGCCCGATGCCCACCGAATTGCGCAGCGCCGGGCCGAACAGGTCGCCGCGGAAGATGCCGCGGTAGTTGTCGAAGGTGATCTGCGACGGGATCAGCTTGCCGTCCTTGACCGTCGAGGTCGGCTTGAGCGACAGCGAGAGGATCCACAGCACCGGAAACAGCGCGTAGACCACCACGAGCACGTCGACAATCACCCACCACGCTTTGCGCCCAGCGCTCACCCGTTCGGCCATCAGGTCTCTCTGTCGTCCGCTCCGGGTGCCGACGTCCCGAACAGCTTGACGAAGACGAACGCGATCAGCGCCACGCACGCGAAGATCAGCACGCTGATCGCCGAACCGAGCCCGAGGTTGAAGGCCTTGAACAGGTTGTCGTAGCCAAGGATCGACACCGAACCGGTGTTGTTGGCGCCGGCGGTCAGGATGTAGATGTTGTCGAAGATCCGGAACGCGTCCAGCGTGCGAAACAGCAAGGCCACCAGCACGGCCGGCTTGATCAGCGGCAGCGTGATCTTCACCAGCCGCTTCCATGCGCCCGCGCCGTCCACCTGGGCGGCCCGCATCAGCTCGTCGGGCACAAGTGCCAGGCCGGCCAGCAGCAGCAGAGCCATGAACGGGGTGGTCTTCCACACCTCGGCGAGCACGATGATGGCCAGCGACGGAATCTGCTGTGTCAGTGGGGCACTGCCTTGTGGGAGCAGGTTCGCCAGGTAGCCGGTGCCCGGCGTCCACGCGTAGTACCAGCTGTACGACGCGGCGACGGTCACGATCCCGTACGGGATCAGCACAGCGGTGCGCACCACGCCTTTGCCGTAGATCGTGCGGTGCATCACCAGCGCCAGCGCAAGGCCGAGGATCAGCTCGACGGTCACCGAGACCACCGTGATCGCCGATGTCACCGCCAATGCGGTCCACCAGTAGTGGTCGGTGAGCACGGTCTGATAGTTGGCCAGCCCGACAAACGCACGGTCGGCGGGCGTGGCCAGATTGATCCGCTGCAGCGACAGCCACACCGCGTAGCCGATCGGGTACGCCGCCACCGCCAACATCATCAGCACCGCGGGGGTGATCAGCAGATAGGCCAGTCGCAGCTGCGCTCGACGTTCGCCGCGCGCCGGGGCGGTCGTGGCTGTCACGGGATCAGTCCCTTGCCGTCGATAGCCTTCTGCACCTCGGCGGCCAGCTTGTCCGCACTCTTTTCAGGATCGATCTCGGTGATCGGCGCGAGCGCCGTGGAGATCCGCATCGACACGGTCTGGTAATTCGGCGTCACAGGTCGCACCGCGGCGTCAGTGAGCTGGCGCCGGATGATCTCGTAGGCCGGATATTTCAGCTGGAACTGCGGATCGTCATACAGCGAAGCCCGCACCGCGGGCAGGCCGCCCTGCGTCGACAGGTACTTCTCGTTCTCGAGGTCGCGCAGGCAGCGGATCGCTTCGAAGGCCTCGGCGCGGTGTTGCGTGGTCTTGGCGACGGCCAGGTTCAGGCCGCCGAGAGTCACTTTGGCCGGCTGGTCGGCCTGCACGCCGGGGTATGGCGCGAAGCCGAACACCTGCTTGGTTGCGTCGTAGGCGGTGGCGAACTGACTGTCGTCGGCGTCGAAGTCGCCGACGTCGTTGATCGCGCCGGCGAGGTCGCCGCGCTGGTTGAGCGGCAGGAACGACACCCCGCCCTTGATCGCGTTGCCCATGATCGACGGCAGCACGAACGGCCAGTTCACCTCCAGCGCTGCCTTGCCCTGCTCCACCGCCAGCCGCGCGGTCTCTTCGTTGGTCTGGGTGATCGACGGGTCGGCTCCGGGCGCGGTGGCGACGTTCTTGATGATCTGCAGTGCCCGGACGGTCGCCGCTCGGTGCTGCGGGGTGTCTGTCAGCGTGACCGTCTTGCCGTCGTCGGAAAGTACCTGTCCCCCAGCGCTTTCCAGCAACGTGTTGAACCACACCACCAGGCCCTCGTACTGCCTGCCCTGCACCGCGATCCAGCTGGGCTTGCCCTCGTTGTGCAGGCGGGTGGCCTCGGCCACCATCTGATCCCAGTCCGTCGGAGGTGTGGACACCAAATCGGCTCGGTACCAGAGCAATTGGGTGTTCGTCGAGATCGGTGCGGCGTAGAGTTTGCCGTTCCATTCGGCGGTCTCGAGCGGGCCGGGCAGGGTGTCGGCCCGAGCGTCGGCCTCCGCTTGGCCCGCCGGGTCGTCGGATAGCGGCAACGCCCAGCCTGCCTCGGCGAATTCGGCCGTCCACACCACGTCCAGCGCCATCACGTCGAGCGTCGTGTCGTTGCCGGTGAGTCGGCGGGCCAGTTGCAGCCGCTGGTCGTCGGCACCTTTGGGCAGGCTCATCTGCTGGACGCGAAAGCGTCCGGAGAACTGCTCGGTGCACTTCTTGGCCAGCGCGGCGAATGTGTTCGCGTCGCCGGCCGGCGTGTAGAACGTGATCACGGTGCCGTGGGCGCCGGTGGTGCACCCGGACACGACGGTCGTCGCGGTCAGTGCGGCAGCCGTCGCCGCACAGAGCCGGCGCAGTGCACTGCGCCACCTGTCCCGCACGGCCGCCTCCTTTCCCGCGCGCAAACGGTAAAGGCCGACGCGCGCGATGTCCAACACTTCGCGGCGCTTGCAGCGCAATCGTGACCTGCACCGAGAAACGGCACAGCGGCAACTGCGCGGCTATAACGTCAAGCGGGCCAGCAAATCTCGGGCCTTCTCGGCGTTCTGCGGATCGCACAGGACGTCGTAGCGCCCGGCCACGAGTTGCATCGTGGAGCTGAAATCCCTTGTGCCGCGGGCCATTGCGTACGGAACCGCTGAGGTGATCAACCCGAAGACCACGCCCGAGACCACCCCGTACAGCAGTGGCACCAGCAATGTCCCGGTGAAAAGCCCGAGCACCAGGCCGATGAAAATACCCAGCCAGGCCCCGGTGACGACGCCGCCGCCGAGCACCTTGGGCCAGGTCAGCCGGCCGGTGACGCGTTCCACCTGCATCAGGTCGACGCCGACGATCGTGACCTGCTGAACCGGAAACTGTTGGTCGGAAAGGTAGTCCACCGCGCGCTGCGCTTCGGCATATGTCGGATACGACCCGATCGGCCAACCTTTCGGCGGGGTCGGCAGCGCCGGCCCTTTGGGCCCCGGTCCCGGTGTGTTGGGCGTTTGCCCCTGGAATGGGCTCGTCATCGGTCCTGTCTCCTCACGTGTGTGCGGTGCACCGCTCGATTGTGCCCGGCCGGCGTCGAAGTCGGTGAAGGTCCGCGCGTCACCAGCCCGTAAGCTATTTTGATCGCCATGACGACACCCGGCGACCCGGGCCAGCGGCCCGGCGAGCACGACGTTCCCTCGGGAGGATACGAGCCGCCCCCCATCGAGCAGCCGCAGTCGCCGCCGCCAAGCTATCCGCCGCCTCCTGCGCCGGCGTATGGGCCGCCGGGCTATCCACCGCCGTCATACCCGCCGCCGTCATACCCGCCGCCGGGCGGTTATCCGCCGCCGCCGGGCGGTTATCCGCCGCCGCCGATGCCCGGATATCCCCTCGCGCCCTACCCGGGAGGCTATCCGCCCCAACAGAACACCAACGGCTTGGCGATCGGCTCGCTGGTCGCCTCGATCATCGGTATTCCTCTGGCTTTCCTGTGCGGAATATTTGGTGTGATCGCCGCGATCGTCGGCGTCGTGCTCGGCATCATCGCGATCAACCAGATCAAGGAATCCGGTGAACAGGGCCGCGGTATGGCGCTTGCCGGGATCATCGTCGGTGCCGTGACGCTTGTGCTCGCCATTGTCGCGATCCTCGTCATCGGCCTCTTCGCCTTCGGTCATTCATAGTCCGCCGAGAGCCCGCCGTGACATACGATCCCAATGATCCCGACCGTCCGTTCGAATACCCGTCCACGGAAGGGTTTTCGGGTCCGCCGCCATATCCGCCGCCGTATCCCGGCCCGCCTCCCGGCTATCCGCCCTTTCCGCCGCCGTACCAGGGATACGGCGCGAGCCCTTACGACCCGTACGCGATGCAGCGGCCGCAAGGCACCAACGGCATGGCGATCGGTGCGCTCGTGGCGGCCTGCCTCGGGGTGCCGCTGTGCTTCTGCTTCGTTCCGTCGCTTGTCGGGATCGTGCTGGGCGTCGTCGCGATGAGTCAGACGGCGCGCACCGGCCAGAGCGGGCACGGGATGGCGCTGGCGGCCGTGATCGTCGGCGTCGTCACGCTGGTGCTCGGCATACCGTTTTGGATTTTCGTCGGGATGTCCCCGGACCCCTCGTCCTACACCTAGCCTCAGCGCGGCGGCCGGAACCGTTCGCCTTGACGGGTCATGCCCGCGGCCCGACCCTTCGCGGCGATCACCAGCGCCATCTTGCGACTGGCCTCGTCGAGCATCTCGTCGCCGAGCATCACCGCGCCCCGCGCGCCCCCGGCCGCCGAGGTGTGCCACTCGTAGGCTTCCAGAACCAGCTCGGCGTGGTCGTACTCGTCCTGGCGCGGGCTGAAGATCTCGTTGCCCGCCGCGATCTGGTCGGGATGCAGCACCCACTTGCCGTCATAGCCCAGTGCCGCGGATCTTCCTGCGGCCCTTCGGAATCCGTCCACATCGCGTACCTTCAGGTACGGCCCGTCGATCGCGGCGATCCCGTGCGTGCGGGCGGCGATCAAAATCGACATCAGGACGTGGTGGTACGCGTCGCCGTCGTAGCCGGGCGGCTGCTCGCCCACCTGTTGCGTGCGCATGTTGAGGCTGGCGATCAAATCGGCGGGTCCGAGAATCAGCGCCTGCATCCGCGGGCCGGCCGCGATCGCGTCGAGGTTCGTCAGCCCCTGGGCGTTCTCGATCTGCGCCTCGATGCCGATGCGGCCGACCGGAAGTCCGTGCGTCATCTCCAGCTGAGTCAGCAGGAGATCGAGCGCCTGAACGTGTGACACGTCGCTGACCTTCGGCAGCACCACGATGTCCAGCGCGGCACCAGCGGTGGACACCACCTCGATGACGTCGGTGTACGTCCACGGCGTCGTCCAGTCGTTGACGCGAACCCCGAGCAGCTTCGCATTCCACCCCGGTTCTGAGAGCGCGATCGCCGCCTGCGTGCGGGCTTGTTCCTTGGCGTCGACCGCGACGGCGTCCTCCAGGTCGACGAACACCTCGTCGGCGCTCAGGCCCCTGGCCTTCTCGATCATCTTGGCGCTGCTGCCCGGCACGGAAAGACAGGTCCGGCGCGGCCGATAGGCGGTCTGCTCAGTCTCATCCACGGGATAACTCCTACCCTTGCAGTCATGGCTGCGGTGAACAGGGTGTACGCGGCTCGGCTGGCGGGCATGGTCGTGCTCGGCCCCGACGGCGAGTCGATCGGCCGGGTGCGCGATGTGGTGATCAGCATCAGCATCGTCCGCCAGCAGCCGCGCGTGTTGGGTCTGGTCGTCGAATTGCTCACGCGCCGAAGGATTTTCGTTCCGATCACCCGGGTGACCGCGATCGAGCCGAATGCGGTCACGCTCACCACGGCCAATGTGTCGCTGCGCCGGTTCGCACAGCGCCCCGGTGAGGTGCTGGTGCTCGGCCAGGTGGTCGAGACCCGCGTGCGGGTCACCGATCCCGAACTCGAGCAGCTGGCCGGCATGGACGTCGTGGTCGTGGATCTGGGCGTAGAGCAGACGCGTACCCGCGAGTGGGTGGTGACCAAGGTCGCGGTGCGCAGCCCGCGCCGGCTCGGACGGCGCAGCAACATCTACGTCGTCGACTGGCAGCACGTGCAGGGCCTCACGCCGTCGGCGCTGGCGCTGCCCGGGCAGGGCGTGGCACAGCTGCTGCACCAGTTCGAGGACCAGCGCCCGATCGAGGTCGCCGAAGCGATCCGCGAATTGCCCACCAAGCGCCGCGTCGAGCTGATCAACGCCCTTGACGACGAACGTCTGGCCGACGTGCTGCAGGAGCTGTCCGAAAGCGAGCAGCGCGCGCTGCTGATGCAGCTGGACACCGAACGCGCGGCTGACGTGCTCGAGGCGATGGATCCTGACGACGCCACCGACCTCCTGCAGGTGATCAACCCGGTCGATCGCGAGGTGCTGCTGCGTCGGATGGACCCCGAGGACTCGGAGCCGGTGCGCCGGCTGCTGAGCCACTCCCCTGACACCGCGGGCGGGTTGATGACGTCCGATCCGGTGGTGCTCGCGCCGGACACCACTGTCGCCGAAGCGCTGGCCCGGGTCCGCGACCCGGATCTGACGCCGGCGCTGGCGTCGCTGGTGTTCGTCGCGCGGCCGCCGACCGCCACCCCGACCGGCCGCTATCTGGGCTGCGTGCATCTGCAGCGACTGCTGCGTGAACCCCCGGCGGCGCTGGTCAGCGGCATGGTCGACACCGACCTGCCGAGCCTGGCCCCCGAGTCGTCGCTGGCGGCGGTGACCCGCTACTTCGCTGCCTACAATCTCGTCTGCGGGCCGGTGGTCGACGACCAGAACCACCTGCTGGGCGCCGTGACCGTCGACGACGTTCTCGACCACCTGCTGCCTGACGACTGGCGCCTGCAATTCGAGGAACCCGAACTCTCGTCGAGCGCTGAGGGGGTGACATGAGCAGCCGGCGAGAAGCGCAGACGGATCGCCCCGTCAGCACGGCGTCGGCGCGTCAGCGGCTCGACACCCCACGGCCCTACCGGCACCGCTTGACGCCTTCGTTCGATCCCGAGGCGGTGGGGCGGTTCAGCGAGTCGATCGCGCGTTTTTTGGGCACCGGCCGCTATCTGCTGTGGCAGACGATCATCGTGATCGTGTGGATCGGGCTGAACCTCGGCGCGGTGCGCTGGCGCTGGGACCCCTACCCGTTCATCCTGCTCAATCTGGCGTTCTCCACGCAGGCCGCCTACGCCGCGCCGCTGATCCTGCTGGCGCAGAACCGGCAGGAGAACCGCGACCGGGTGGCGCTCGACGAGGACCGCCGACGAGCCGCCCAAACCAAGGCCGACACCGAGTACCTGGCCCGTGAGCTGGCGGCGCTGCGCCTGGCGATCGGCGAAGTGGCGACCCGCGACTATCTTCGCCGCGAGCTCGACGAGCTGCGCGAAGTCATCGAGCAGTCCCTGGCGGATTCGTCGCAGCCGGAGGCCGCGGCCAAGGCCGATCTCGCCGAGCGGCGGGCGAAGCGGGCTACGTAGCCGGGGAGATCACGGCGAGTCGCTTTGGTGCGGGAGATTTCACAGTGACCAATGTGCATACATCTCGTTTCCGAATAGGTATGGTGATTCAGTTCACAGGCCCGACGACGTCAGGACGGTGTGAGTGCACGAAGGGGGAGGCTCCGGGGCTCGCAACGCCCTCGAGTGGGCGCGCCGACGGGTTACCCGGGCCGCTCGCACGCCTGCGACGGCCTTGATCGTTGTCGCGCCGGTGGTGTTCGCCGGCGCTGTCGCCGCGGCGCCGAACCCGGCGCCGCTGGTGCATCCGCCCACCCAGGACGCCAACGTGATGACGCTGGCCGCGGTGGTGCCCAACCGCGGTGACATCTCCGGCCCGTCGGTGGTCCAGGTCAGCCGCCCGCCGTCGAGCTTCCGCGTGGCCGCCGCGTCGATCTCCGCGCCGCCGCCCGCAGTCGTCGTCAATTCGCCCGGCGCGCTTCGCATCCCGTCGATGGCGCTGTCCGCCTACCGCAACGCCGAGCGGATGATGTCGCTGGCCCAGCCGGCCTGTGGCGTCAGCTGGAACCTGCTCGCCGGCATCGGGCGCATCGAGTCGCTGCACGCCAACAATGGCGCCACCGACGCCCGCGGTACAGCCGTGCGCCCGATCTACGGCCCGACGCTGGACGGATCGCTGCCGGGCAACGAGGTGATCGTGCAGAGCATGGCGCCCAGCGGTCAGCCGACCTACGCCCGCGCGATGGGCCCGATGCAGTTCCTGCCGGGCACCTGGGCCCGCTATGCGTCCGACGGCGACGGCGACGGCAAGGCCGACCCGCAGAACCTGTTCGACTCTTCGCTGGCCGCGGCGCGCTACCTGTGCAGCGGCGGGCTGAACCTGCGTGACCAGTCGCAGGTGCTGAGCGCGATCCTGCGCTACAACAACTCGATGCCGTATGCCCGCAACGTCCTGGGTTGGGCCGCGGCATATGCGACCGGCGTGGTGCCCGTCGATCTGCCGCCGATCACCGGACCGGTTCCGCCGATGGGTGACGCACACTTGGAGGGCGCACAGGGGTCCATGCCAGAGGGGCTCGGGCCCGGCCTGCCGCTCAACGTGCTGGGTCTGCCGATGGGCGACCCGATGACCCAGATGCAACTGGTCAACTTCGGCAACACGTCGGTCGCCAACCAGATGCCCGCGCTACCGCCGGGCATGGACCCCAGCCAGTACCCGGAGCAACCGCCTGCCTGCCCGACGCTGGTGTGCTTCGGCCCCAACTCCATGCCCGCCGTCACACCGCCGACCGCGACGCCGTTCGGGCCGCCGCTGCCCGGGATGGCGCCGGCTGGCCAGTGGCCGGTCGGGCTTCCCGGCCCGGCGCCGGCCGCACCGCTGCCGGGTCCCGCTGCGCCGCTGCCCGTCGTCGCAGCACCGGCACCCGCGATGCCGCCGTGGCCGGGCATGCCTGCGCCACCCGCGCCCGCTCCCGCCGCTCCTGCCGAACAGCCGCCGGCCGCTGCGTTGGCGCCGTCGACGGGACCGCTGCCCGGCCCAGCCAGCTGAACCGAGGTCGGCCCGTAGACTCGTCGGCGATGGCCGAAAACCCCACCGACCTGACGTTGGCAGCCGTGCGCTCAGCGCTGGCCAAGGTGATCGATCCTGAGCTGCGCCGGCCTATCACCGAGCTGGGCATGGTCAAGAACATCACGATCGAGCCGGACGGCGGCGTGCACGTCGAGATCTACCTGACCACCGCGGCCTGCCCGAAGAAGACCGAGATCGCCGAGCGGGTCACCCGAGCCGTCACCGACGTCCCCGGCACCGGCGCGGTCCGGGTCAGCCTCGACGTGATGACCGATGAGCAGCGCACCGAGCTGCGCAAGATGCTGCGCGGCGACGAACGCGAACCGGTGATTCCGTTCGCCCAGCCCGGCTCGCTGACCCGGGTGTATGCCGTCGCCTCCGGAAAAGGCGGCGTGGGCAAGTCGAGCGTGACGGTGAACCTGGCGGCGGCAATGGCGGCCCGGGGCCTGTCCGTCGGGCTGCTCGATGCCGACATCTACGGTCACTCGGTCCCGCGGATGATGGGCGTCACCGACCGGCCCACGCAGGTCGAGTCGATGATCCTGCCTCCCGTCGCCCACGACGTGCGGGTGATTTCGATCGCGATGTTCACCCAAGGCAATACCCCGGTGGTGTGGCGCGGCCCGATGTTGCACCGCGCGCTTCAGCAGTTCCTCGCCGACGTGTACTGGGGTGACCTGGACGTGCTGCTGCTCGACTTGCCGCCGGGCACCGGCGACGTCGCGATCTCGGTGGCCCAGCTGATCCCGACCGCGGAGATCCTGGTGGTCACCACTCCGCAGACGGCGGCCGCCGAGGTGGCCGAGCGCGCCGGCGCGATCGCGTTGCAGACCCGTCAGCGCATCGTCGGGGTGGTCGAGAACATGTCCGGGCTGCTGATGCCTGACGGGTCCACGATGCAGCTGTTCGGCGAGGGCGGTGGCCGCCAGGTGGCCGAACGGCTGTCCCGGGCCGTCGGCGCGGAGATTCCGCTGCTGGGTCAGGTGCCGCTGGATCCTGCGCTGGTGACCGCCGGCGATTCGGGCGTGCCGCTGGTGCTGTCGGCGCCGGATTCGCCGGCCGGCAAGGAACTCGGCAAGGTTGCCGACACGCTGGCGTCGCGCCGGCGCGGGCTGGCCGGCCTGTCGCTGGGCATCGACACCGCCCGCCGCTGAGCGCGCCTACGTCGCGTCGGTGTCGAAAGGCGTTGCGCCGCTACGGGTTTCGGGCTTTGTGGTCGGCGTGTCCGGCGGCAGGTGGAATTTTTGCTCTTCGCGCAAGCGCTCATCGGCCGACTTGTCGAACTTGCCGGTGAGAATCGAGTCGTCGCCGTCGAGCAGATGCTTGGTCAACGCCGCACGCGGCGACATGCCGCGCAGCTTCTGCAACTCGGCGAGCGGCTCGCGCAGTTCGTCGAAATCGGGCCCCAGCTCGTCGCGCAGGTCCTTGGTGGCGCCGCTGACGTAGTCGCGGGCTTGGCGCAGTGTGTTGGCGGTCCAGCGGATGGCTCCCGGGAGCCGTTCCGGACCCAGCACGACGAGCCCGATCACCACCAGCACGAGCATCTCGCCCCAGCCGATGTTGGCGAACATCAGCTTTCCGGCGCTGGAGTAACCGTCAGCGTCACGTGCCGGCCGTCGCGCACCACCTCGATCGGAGCCGGCTCGCCGATCTTGAGCTGACGGACCGCGACCACGAACTCGTCGGCGTCCGCGACTGTTCGGTCACCCACCTTCACCACCACGTCGTTCTCGAGAACGCCGCCCTTCTCGGCGGGTCCGCCGGCCTTGACGTTGGCCACCTGCGCGCCGGACGCCACCGAGTTGCTGACCGAGCGGGCCGTCAGGCCGAGCGTGGGATGGACGACCTTGCCGTCTTTGATCAGCGCCTCGATGGTGTCTTTCGCCTCGTTGATCGGGATCGCGAAGCCGAGCCCACTTGCGCTGTCCGACAACGATTTACCGGCGGTGTTGATTCCGATGACGTGAGAGTTCATGTCGATCAGCGGACCGCCGGAGTTGCCGTGGTTGATCGACGCGTCGGTCTGCAGGGCGTCGATGACGGTGTCGGTGTCGGACCCTTCGCCGGACAGCGGGACCGGCCGGTGCAGCGCGCTGATGATGCCTGCCGTGACGGTGCTGCGCAGGCCGAGCGGCGCACCCGCGGCGATCACTTCGTCGCCGACGCGAACCTTGTCGGAGTCCCCGAACTGGGCGACGGTCAGGTTGTTGACGTTGTCGACCTTCAGCACCGCGAGGTCCGTCTTGGGGTCACGGCCGACCAGGTTGGCCGGCACCTCCTTGCCGTCGTTGAACACCACCGTGATCTTGAACTGGCTCGGGCTGGTGGCCGCTTCCGAGATGACGTGATTGTTGGTGACGATGTAGCCGCGGCCGTCGACCACCACGCCGGAGCCCTGAGACCCCTCTTGGTCGCTGAGCGCCTCGACGGTGACGACGGAGTCGGCCACGGCGGCGGCCACTTGCGCGAACCGCCCCTCGGGCGGCTGGCTGCCGCTGGTCGACAGCGTGACCTTCGACGTGGTGAACGCCTCGACCACCTCGGCGGTCTTGCGGCCCACCCAGCCGCCGATGAACGCGATCGCCAACGCGATGCCCGCCAGTACCGCCAATGCGCGGTACGACACCTTGCCGCCGAACAGCACGTCGCGCACGCCGAGCTTGCCAGTGTCGCCGCTCGCCGCGACCGGTCGGGGTTGCGGCAACGCCGGCGCGGTCAGCGACGCCGGCGCGGCCGGGTCGCGCCACGGGTCCTCGGCGGCATCGGTCTCGTCGTCGCGCTCGCCGTCGAGCGCACCCGCGTCGGCGGGGTGGCGCTGCAGGGACTCGACACCCGGGTAGGGGCGGCCGAACGCCTCGGCCAGTACCGGGTCTGGCGGGGCGTTGCGCGGGGTGAATTCGCCTTGGTCGCGATGCTTGTCGGCGCCGAGGAACGAGCCGGCGACGCCGGCCGGGCGGCCGAACGCGCGGCTGGCGGCAGGATCGACCGGAGGCCGCGAGATCGGCCGGGGGGCCAGGCGGGTGGACACGTTGCCGTCGCCCGAGCCGGGGGGCGGGCTGCCGTCAGGGGTGTCGGTGTTGTGCTTGTCGGGGCTCAACGGGCTCCTCTTTCGGGCCTGCGGACGGCGTGCCATGGCGGGGCGCTGATCGCACTGTGGTGTCCGTCGCGTGATGCGCTCATGGCCTGTGAAGTGCTGTCCACCCTACCGGCGCTTACGACGACCGCGCGGCATGCCTGACTCGTCGGTGGCCGTGCCGCCCGGCTCATCCTCGGGTTCCTCGGACAGGTTCGGGATTTGCGCCAGCGCGCCCAGCAGCGAGGTGGGCACGTGGATGGGCCGCGAGTCACGCAACGCGGCGCGGGCCTGCCGCTGGCCTTCGACCTCGGCCGCGCATTGCGGGCACAGCGACAGGTGGTTGGCGGCGCGCAGATGAGCCGTCATCCGCAGTTCCCCGTCGACGAACGCGGCGATGGCCTCAGTGGACAGGTGCTCGGTAGAGCTGAATTGGCGGGGGCCGACTGGCGCGTCGTTTTGCGAGGCGAACGGCGAGGGCAGCCTTGAGAACACGCGCCTGAACACGTGCCCTGGATCGGCCATGATCCCTCCTCTGGCGGACGTGGCACCCTCGAATGTAGCGCGGGTCACGGCGCTCAGACAGATTCGGCGGCCGGGGCTTCGGTGCTGCCGTGTGCGGCGAGGTAGTCGCGCAGCGCCTGGCGACCCCGGTGGATGCGGCTGCGCACGGTGCCCAACTTGACGCCCAGCGTCGCGCCGATCTCCTCGTACGACAGGCCTTCGATGTCGCACAACACCACCGCGGCGCGGAACTCCGGCGGCAGCGAATCGAGCGCGGCCTGCAGGTCCGGCCCCAGCCGGGCGTCGTGGTAGATCTGCTCCGGGTTCGGCTCGTCGGCGGGCACGCGGTCGTAATCCTCCGGCAGCGCCTCCATCCGGATCCGCGCGCGCCGGCGCACCATGTCCAGGAACAGGTTGGTGGTGATGCGGTGCAGCCAGCCCTCGAAGGTTCCGGGCTGGTAATTCTGCAGCGAACGGAACACCCGGATGAACGTCTCCTGGGTCAGGTCTTCGGCGTCGTGCTGGTTGCCGGACAGCCGGTACGCCAGCCGGTACACCCGGTCGGCGTGCTGGCGCACCAGCTCGTCCCACGACGGCATGGTGCTCTTGTCGCCGGTGGCGTCGAACACCGCGGTGCCTTGGGGCTCGTCGGGTTCCTCCACCCATCCGGAATCGAAGGAACGCTCGAAATGCGTCATGCTTGCAGGCGGCACCACGGTCGGGGCTAGCGTGCGGGTCGTGAGATCCTCCAGGTCCGAGCCGGCGGGCGCCGGCAATTCGTCGCTGCCGGCTGGCGCCGGCGATGATGCGTCGTAGCGGCCAACGTCGATGCCGTCGGAGCTATTCCCGAACAGCCAGCCTGGGTGAGCCATCCGCCTACCGTTCCCCATGCCGGTGTGCCCGATATATGAGGTACCTGAAGTTTCCCTGAGAAAGCCGGTCCCGAGGGCCGCTGGCTGGGCGAATCCGGGCGAGATTGGTGCCGAGAACCGGGCGTGTCGGTTCTCTGGCGCGCCTGCCCGGGTCCGGCGGGTTTTGGCTCTACGCTGCGGGCATGGTCGCCTCGCAGCTTGGAATCCTGGGACACGCCGAGGGCTCGATCTCGGAGGATCCGATTGTCGCCGCCGCCAGAGAGCGCGCGGTCGACGCCGGCGCCGGCGCCGTCACCCCAGCGGTGGGTGCGCTGCTTTCCGTGCTGGCGCGGCTGTCGGGCGCCAAGGCGGTCGCCGAGGTGGGCACCGGTGCCGGTGTCAGTGGGTTGTGGTTGTTGAGCGGCATGGCCGACGACGGCGTGCTGACCACCATCGATGTGGAGCCAGAGCACCAGCGGCTGGCCAAGCAAGCGTTCAACGAGGCGGGCATCGCCCCGTCACGCACCCGCGTGATCGCGGGCCGGGGCCAACAGGTTCTGCAGCGGCTGGCCGACGAGTCGTACGACCTCGTCTTCGTCGACGCTGATCCGATCGACCAGCCGCAGTTCATTGCCGAGGGCGTCCGGTTGCTGCGGTCCGGCGGCGCGATCGTGGTGCATCGCGCGGCACTCGGCGGCCGCGCGGGCGACCCCGAGGCAGCCGACCCCGAGGTGACCGCGGTGCGCGAGGCGGCGCGCCTGATCGCCGAAGACGAGCGGCTGACCCCCGTGCTGGTGCCGCTGGGCGACGGCATCTTGATCGCCGCCCGGGACTGAATTCGTCAGGCCGAGTACTTGGTCGCGTGGTGCGCGTGACGCGGCAGCCGACCGACGGCCTCGTCGAAGATGTCCCCGTAGCCATTGGCCAGCAGGCTCAGACGCAACGCGGGCCCAGCTACGTTGGCGCGCAACCAGTTTCGCAGTGCCGCCGCCTGGCTTTCGGCGGACGCATGGTTCACCTTCAGCATCCGTAGCAGCGCCGACACAGTGTGCGGCGCCCTCCCCTGCAATGGTGTGGCCATCTCACCCCCACTTCGTCCTGGTGTTGACAGCGTGACACCGAGGGTGCTGCCCGTGGGGCGTTTCCCCCACATTGCGACGACGCCCGATCATCCTTGACGGCGGACTGAACGCACGTTTAGTATCCTGAACATGCGTTCAGCCGACCTGACCGCGGCGGCGAAAATCCGCGATGCAGCCATCGAGCAGTGGGGCCAGCACGGCTTTCAGATGAGCCTGCGCGCCATCGCCGAAGCGGCCGGTGTCAGTGCTGCACTGGTGATCCACCACTTCGGCTCCAAAGACGGTCTGCGCAAGGCCTGCGACGACTACATCGCCGAGGAGGTCCGCAGCATGAAATCGGAGTCGCTGCGGTCGGCCGATCCCGCGACCTGGTTCGCGCAGGTCGCCGAAATGGAGTCCTACGCGCCGATGATGGCGTATCTGGTGCGCAGCCTGCAGTCCGGCACCCCGCTCGCGAAGGCGTTCTGGCAGCGGATGATCGACAACGCCGAGCAATACATCGAAGAAGGTGTGCAAGCCGGCACCATCAAGCCCAGCCGTGACCCGAAGGCCCGCGCGAAATTCCTTGCCATGACCGGTGGCGGCGCGTTCCTGATGTATCTGCAGATGCATGACAAGCCGACAGACATGGCCGCGGTGTTGCACGACTACGGCGAGGAAATGATCCTGCCGGCCCTGGAGGTCTATTCGCACGGGCTCTTGACCGACACCACGATGTTCGACGCGTTCGTGGCGCAACGAGAACAACTGGACAAGCAAGGAGAAGTCGGATGACGGCTATCGAGATCCACGGGCTGACCAAGAACTTCGGCACCGTACGCGCGCTCGACGGCTTCGAGATGACAGTGCACGACGGTGAAGTCCACGGCTTTCTGGGACCCAACGGCGCCGGCAAGTCGACGACGATCCGGATCCTGCTGGGCCTGGTGCGAGCCGACGGCGGCACGGTGCGTGTGCTCGGCGGCGACCCGTGGACCGACGCGGTCGCTCTGCACCGCCAAATCGCTTATGTGCCGGGCGATGTCACGCTGTGGCCCTCGCTGACCGGCGGTGAGATCATCGACCTGCTGGGCCGCATGCGCGGCGGCATCGACGCCAAGCGCCGCGACGAGCTCATCGAGCGCTTCGAGCTCGACCCGCACAAGAAGGCGCGCACCTACTCGAAAGGCAACCGCCAGAAGGTATCACTGGTTTCGGCGTTCTCGTCGAACGCCCGACTGCTTCTCCTCGACGAGCCGAGCAGTGGGCTGGACCCGTTGATGGAGAACGTCTTTCAGCAATGCGTGCGCGAAGCGCGCGAGCGCGGCGCCACGATTTTGCTGTCCAGCCACATCCTCGGGGAGACAGAAGCGCTCTGCCAGCGGATGACCATCATCCGCGCCGGCAAGACCGTGGAGAGCGGGACGCTGGACTCGATGCGTCACCTCAGCCGCACCTCGATCAAGGCGGAGATGATCGGCGACCCGGGCGACATCAGCCGCATCGACGGGGTCGAAGACGTGTCCGTCGACGGCAACACGATACGAGCCCAGGTCGACGCCGAGGCTTTAGGTGAGCTGGTCAGGGTGCTCGGCAACGCCGGGGTACGCAGTCTGACCAGTCAGCCGCCCACGCTCGAAGAGTTGTTCTTGCGGCACTACAACGTCGACGACGAAGCGCAGAAGGTGAGCGCATGAGCACCGCGACTCTGCAGCGTCCGCACCCTGCACACGAGCTGCCAAGCGGCTCGCTGTTCTCTGGCACCAGTGCTCTGCTGCGGTTGTACCTGCGCCGCGACCGGATCGTGCTGCCGCTGTGGGTGCTGCTGCTGTCGGTGCCGTTGGCCACCGTGTATGTCGGCAGCATCGCGGCGGTCTATCCCAGTCAGGCAGACCGAGCGGCGTTCGCCGCAACGATCATGGCCAGCCCCGCCCAGCGGGCGCTCTACGGGGCAATTTACGCGGACAACCTTGGCGCCGTGGGGATTTGGAAGGCCGGTATGTTCCACACGCTGATCGCGGTGGCCGTCATCCTGACAGTGATCCGCCACACGCGGGGCGACGAGGAGAACGGCCGCACGGAGTTGATCGACTCCACAGCAGTCGGCCGGTACGCGAGTTTGACCGCCGCCCTGATCCTGGCCTCGGGTGCGTCGATTCTGACCGGTCTCGTGGGATTTGCCGGGCTGCTCACCACCGATGTGCCGGCGACCGGTTCGCTGGCATTCGGGCTCGCACTCGCCTGCTCCGGGTTGGTGTTCACTGCGGTGGCCGGCGTCGCCGCGCAGCTGTCACCGAGTGCCCGCTTCACGCGCGGTGCTGCGTTCGCCGTGCTGGCAGCCGCTTTCACACTGCGCGCCGTCGGCGATGCCGGAGCGTCGGCGATGTCATGGCTGTCACCGCTCGGCTGGTCACTGCAGGTGCGGCCATATGCCGGCGACCGCTTCTGGGTACTGACACTGCACCTGGCCACCACCGCGGTGCTGCTGCTCGTCGCCTACCGGTTGCTGTCCCGGCGCGACGTAGGCGCCGGCCTGATCGCCGACCGGCCCGGCCCTGGTGAGGCGCGGCCGTGGTTGCGCGGGCCGTTGAGTCTGGCCTGGCGGCTCGACCGCGGCGCGGTTGCGTTGTGGACGATCGGACTGGGCCTATACGGGCTGGTGGTCGGCAGCGTCGTGCACGGCATCGGCGACGAGCTCGGCAGTGCGTCGGCGCGCGAGATCGTGGCGCGCCTCGGTGGCAGCGGAGCGCTCGAGCAGGCGTTCATGGCGGTCGCATTCACCATGCTCGCAATGGTGGCGTCGGCGTTCGCGATCTCGCTCACCCTGCGGCTGCACAACGAGGAGTCGAGTACCCGCGCTGAGACCCTATTGGCCGGTGCAGTGAGCCGAACACGTTGGCTGGCAAGCCATTTCGGCATTGCGCTGCTCGGGTCGGCGGCTGCACTGATGATCACGGGCCTGGTCGCCGGCGTGACCTACGGCGCAGCGGCCGGCGACATCGGCGCGAAGTTGTCCTTCGTGCTGGGCACCGCCGCCGTGCAGATACCTGCGGTGTGGCTGTCGGCGGCCGTCACGGTGGCACTGTTCGGGATTGTTCCGCGTTCCACGCCGGTGGCTTGGGGCGTATTGGTGGCGTTCATCGCGCTCTACCTGATCGGGTCGTTGTCGGGGTTCCCCCAGTGGCTGCTGAACCTCGAGCCGTTCGGGCAGATCCCGCTCGTGGGCACCGGTACCTTCACCGCGACGCCGCTGGTGTGGCTGCTGGTACTCGATCTTGTGCTGACTGTGCTCGGCGCAATTGCCTTCAGGCGCAGGGATTTACGCGTGTGAGCACGATGGTTGCCGCTCGCGCCGCGACCACGTCGCTGCTGGGACTGGTGGGCTTGGGCGCCCTGCTGTTCATTCCCGCCGGGACGTTACGGTATTGGCAGGCATGGGTTTTCATCGCCGTGTTCATGGTATGCACAGTGGTGCCGGCCATCTATCTGCTCGCGACGAATCCGGCTGCGTTGGAGCGCCGCATGCATGCCGGACCTGCGGCCGAAACCCGGACAATCCAGAAGATCGCCGTCACGGGCGTGTTCGTCTCGGGCCTGGCGAGCATCGTGATCAGCGCGCTCGACTACCGGTTCGGCTGGTCGACGGTGCCGTTGTGGGCGGTGATCGCCGGTGACGTCCTGGTCGCGACGGGTTTCTCGGTGTCGCAATTGGTGGTCATCCAAAACGCTTATGCCGCAGCAAATATCACCATCGAAGACGGACAACAGCTGGTCAGCACAGGGCTCTACCGCGTCGTCCGCCACCCCATGTACGCCGGGGCGCTGATCATGTCGGCAGGCATGCCGCTGGCGCTCGGCTCCTACTGGGCACTGCTGACCCTCGTGCCGGCCGTCGCGATGCTCGTCATGCGGATCTTCGACGAGGAGCGGGCACTGGAACAGGGGCTCGCCGGCTACCGCGAATACACCAACGACGTCCGTTACCGTCTGGTGCCGTACGTGTGGTGACGGCGCCTACAGCCAGCTAGATCCAGATGCCCTTGCCGACGGCCACCACGCCGCCAGCACTGACCGCGAAGCGTTCACGGTCGCGTTCCAGGTCGACACCCACCATTTCGCCCGGCCCGACGACGACGTTCTTGTCCAGGATCGCGTGCCGCACCACCGCGCCGCGGCCCACCCGCACGCCGGGCATCAGCACGCTGCCTTCGACGATCGCGCCGTCGTCGACCACGACGTTGGACGACAGCACGGAGTTGCGCACCGATGCCGCGGACACGATGCTGCCGGCGCCGACCACCGACTCCTGCGCCGAGCCGCCGTTGACGAATTTCGCCGGCGCCAGGTTCTCCGACTCGCCGCGGATAGGCCAGCGCTTGTTGTACAGGTTGAAGATCGGGTGCACCGACACCAGGTCCATGTGCGCGTCGTAGAACGCGTCCAGCGTGCCGACGTCGCGCCAATATCCGCGGTCGCGCTCGGTCGCGCCGGGCACTTCGTTGTCGGCGAAGTCGTACACCGCCGCACGCCCGTCGGCCACCAGCCGCGGGATGATGTCGCCGCCCATGTCGTGATCGGAGGTGTCGTCGTCGGCGTCGGCGCGCACCGCGTCGATGAGCACCTTGGTGGTGAAGATGTAGTTGCCCATCGACACGAACGTCTGGTCGGGATCGTCGGGCGTGCCGGGCGGGTCGGCCGGCTTCTCGATGAAGTTGCGAATGCGCCCCGACTCGTCAGAGTCGATGCAGCCGAACGCCGTTGCCTCCGCCCGCGGAACCCTGATGCCCGCCACCGTGGCGCCCGCTCCGCTTTCGATGTGGAAGTGCAGCATCTGCTCGGGGTCCATCCGGTACACGTGGTCGGCTCCGAACACCACGATGTAGTCGGGGTCCTCGTCATAGATCAGGTTCATCGACTGGTAGATCGCGTCAGCGCTGCCGGTGTACCAGCGCGGGCCCAGCCGCTGCTGCGCGGGCACCGGCGTGATGTATTCGCCGGCCAGACCGGAAAGCCGCCAATTCTGCGAGATGTGCCGGTCCAGGGAATGGGACTTGTACTGCGTGAGTACGCAGATCCGTAGATACCTGGCATTCACCAGGTTCGACAACACGAAGTCGATGAGCCGGTAGGCGCCCCCGAAGGGAACTGCCGGTTTTGCCCTGTCTGCGGTCAACGGATACAGCCGCTTGCCTTCTCCACCGGCGAGGACAATGCCCAGCACATGTGGCAATTCCCTCATGGGACAAACCTATCGGTCACTGTTGAGTGCCACCAGAATTCCCCCCTTTTAGGGGGCTCCAAACGCCAGAGCGGACGGCGTTGTACATCGGCCGCCGAGCGGCACTACGTTCAGATCATGCGGGTGGCGATGATGACTCGGGAGTATCCGCCAGAGGTCTACGGCGGCGCCGGCGTGCACGTCACCGAGCTCGTCGCGCAGCTGCGCAAACTATGCGACGTCGACGTGCATTGCATGGGCGCTCCGCGGCACGGCGCATTCGTTCACCAGCCCGATCCTGCACTGCGCGGCGCAAATCCGGCCCTATCCACGCTGTCAGCGGACTTGGTGATGGCCAACGCCGCGTACGACGCCACCGTCGTGCACTCGCACACCTGGTACACCGGGCTGGCCGGCCATGTGGCTGCCCTGCTCTACGGCATCCCCCACGTGCTCACCGCGCATTCGCTCGAGCCGCGGCGGCCATGGAAGGCCGAGCAGCTCGGCGGCGGTTACCGGGTGTCGTCGTGGGTGGAGCGCACCGCGATCGAGGCGGCGGACGCGGTGATCGCGGTGAGTTCTGGCATGCGCGACGACGTGCTGGCCACCTATCCCGCGCTGGACCCCAGCCGGGTGCATGTGGTGCGCAACGGGATCGACACCGACGTGTGGCACCCCGCCCCGCCCGCGCCCGGCGAATCGGTGCTCGCGGACTTGGGTGTGGACCTCGGCAAGCCGATCGTCGCGTTCGTCGGCCGCATCACGCGCCAGAAAGGGGTCGCGCATCTGTTGGCGGCTGCGCACCGCTTCGCCGACGACGTGCAGCTGGTGTTGTGCGCGGGCGCACCCGACACGCCCGAGATCGCCGCCGAGGTGACCGAGGCCGTGCAGAACCTGTCGCGGGCACGTCACGGCGTGTTCTGGGTGCGCGAGATGCTGCCGATCGGCAAGGTTCGCGAAATACTCTCCGCCGCAACGGTTTTCGTATGTCCGTCGGTGTACGAGCCGCTAGGGATCGTCAATCTGGAGGCGATGGCATGCGCGACGGCGGTGGTCGCCTCCGACGTGGGCGGAATCCCAGAAGTGGTGGCGGACGGCCAGACCGGGTTGCTGGTGCACTACGACCCCGGCGCGCCTTCGGATTTCGAGGTCGGACTGGCCGACGCCGTCAACTCACTGGTCGCCGACCCCGCGCGTGCGGAGCAGTTCGGCCGGGCGGGCCGGCAACGGTGCATCGACGAGTTCTCGTGGACTCACATCGCCGAACAGACGCTGCAGATCTACCGCAAGGTGAGCTCGTGAGCCGCGCACGCGAGGAGCGCAACAGCGTGAGTTAGCTGGTGACGCCCTTCAATTCGTCGCCCAGCGCGGCGGCCTCTTCGGGGGTGAGTTCGACCACGAGGCGGCCACCGCCCTCCAGCGGTACTCGCATGACGATGCCGCGCCCCTCCTTGGTTGCTTCCAATGGACCGTCGCCGGTCCGGGGCTTCATCGCGGCCATCGAGCGCTCCCTCCAGACTGCACGTTCACGCCCCCATTGTTCCTTATCGGCGAGCGTTGGTGTGCAAAGACCCCGCAGGCGGCACCCAACACGACTGCAGGTGGTCGTCCACCATGCCGGTGGATTGCATCAGCGCGTACGCCGTGGTGGGGCCGACGAACCTGAATCCGCGGCGTTTCAACTCCTTGGCCATCGCAGTGGATTCCGGGCTAAGCGCCGCCACATCGGCGGGCGTGGCCGGCCGCGGCCGCGAACCCGACGGCGCGAACGACCACAGCAAATCGGACAGATCGACGTCCAGGTCCGCGGCCGCGCGTGCGTTGCTGATCGTCGCGTCGATCTTCGCGCGGTTGCGGACGATTCCGGTGTCCGCCATCAGCCGCGCCACGTCGCGGTCGGTGTAGCGCGCCACCTTCTCGACGGCGAAGCCGCAGAATGCCCGCCGGAAGTTCTCCCGCTTGCGCAGGATCGTCAGCCAGGACAGGCCACTTTGGAACGCTTCCAACGACATTCGCTCGAACAGTGCGTCGCGGCCATGAAGCGGGCGGCCCCACTCGTAGTCGTGGTAGTCGCGGTACATCGTCGCGTGCGCGCCGCCGCTGTTCGCCCACGGGCAGCGGACGCGCCCGTCGTCAATCACGTGTCGGCTCGGGATCGCTGCCTTCTGCTCTTCGCCCGAGAGGCTCATCACTGCCTTCTGCTCTTCGCCCGAGAGGCTCATCGCTGCCTTCTGCTCTTCGCCCGAGAGGCTCATCGCTGCCATTGACGGCCTGCAACGCCGAGACCTGCCCGCGCAGCAGCTCGATCTCGCGGCTGAGCCGGTCGAGCACCCAGTCCACCTCGCTGGTCTTGTAGCCGCGCAGGGTCTGCGTGAACTTGACCGCGTCCACGTCGTCGCCGGTGATGCCGGATGCAGGCAGCGCGGTGGCGGTCGTGGCCCGAGGCAGCGGCGGCAGTGGCTCGCCGCGGCCGAACACCGCGCTGGCGATCACGAACAGCAGCCCGGCGACGAGCACCAGTACCAGCAGGTAGAGCAGGATCAGCGTCACGTCACCGATCCTGCCATCGGCGCAACCGCTACGGCCGCAGCGTGTTCATCGGCGGGCGGTCGGCCAGCGACACCTCCGACACGCGCGGGGTGAGGTCGGCACCGTCGGCGAAGAACTGCGTCAGCCCCACCCCGGAGTCGCTGACGCCGCAGCGCGACAGCAACGTGGCCACCACCTGCCGGCTCATCGCGGAAAGTTCGGTCAGCGGCCGGTTGCGGTGCGCCCGCACACCGAGGTTCACCTGCGCGATCGCATCGAGACCGAGCTTGTCGTAGGTGTCGATGAGCAGGCCGATCTCGACGCCGTAGCCCGGCGCGAAAGGCACCGACGTCAGCAGTTCGCGGGTGCCCGCGTACTCGCCGCCGAGTGGCTGCAACACCGCGGACAGCTCCGGCCGCAGCGCGGCCAGCAGCGGGCGGGCGACCAGCTGGGTGACCCGGCCGCCGCCGTTGGCGTCTTCTCGGCCACTGACCCGCAGCGGGCGGCGGTAGAAGCCCTTGACCAGGTGCACGCCGTCGGCGGTCAGCAGCGGTCCGATCAGATTCGGCACGAACATCGGATCGGGGTCGATCAAGTCGGAGTCGACGAACGCGACGATGTCGCCGGTGGCGACAGCCAGGGAACGCCACAGCGCCTCACCCTTGCCGGGCTGCGGCCGCAGCTCTGGTACCGCTTGCTCACGGCTGAACACCCGTGCGCCGGCCGCAAGGGCGCGGATCGCGGTGTCGTCGGTGGAGCCGGAGTCCAGCACGATCAGCTCGTCGACCAGCCCGCCGAGCATCGGCGCGATGCTCTCCACGACGCCGCCGACGGTCTCTTCCTCGTCGAGCGCGGGCAGCACCACCGAGACCGTGCGGCCCGCCTTGGCGGCTTGCAAGTCGGCCACGGTCCAGCTGGGCCGGTTCCAGCTGCGTTCGGCCAGCCACTTGTCGACGGTGGTGACCTCGGTCAATTCCGGAGCAGTCGTCATGCCAGTCCCCTCACCGTGCGCGTCGGCGGGCGCACACCCTGGATCGCCGCGACCATCTCCAGCACGCGCCGAGTGGCGCCGACTTCGTGCACTCGAAACATCCGCACCCCGGCCGCCGCTGCTAGTGCAGTCGCGGCCAGCGTGCCCTCCAGGCGTTCAGTCAGACCCACACCCAAAGTTTCCCCGATGAAGTCCTTGTTGCTCAGCGCCATGAGCACTGGCCACCCGGTGTTAACAAGATCTTCCGCATGGCGCAACAAAGCGAGCCCGTGGAAGGTGTTCTTGCCGAAATCATGGGTCGGGTCGATGAGGATTCGGTCGCGCGGCACGCCGATTTGCGCCGCCCGCTCGGCTGCGGCGCTCACTTCGGCGATCACCTCGTCGACGACTCCGCGGGTGGTGTGGCCGTAGCTGACCCGAAACGGGCGGGTGCGTGGCGCTGCGCCACCGGTGTGCGAGCACACCAGACCGGCGCCGAACTCCGCGGCGACGTCGGGCAGGTTCGGGTCGGCCCCGGCCCACGTGTCGTTGATGAGGTCGGCGCCTGCGGAGCAGGCCTGCTTGGCCACCGCTGAGCGCCAGGTGTCGACGCTGATCAGCTGCTGCGGGTAGGCGCCACGCAGCCATTCGATGAACGGCACCACCCGGGCGACCTCTTCGTCGGCGTCCACCGCCCGGCCCGGTCCGGCCTTGACCCCGCCGACGTCGATCACGTCGGCGCCCTGCTCGATCGCGCGGTGCACGGCCTGCTTCGCGGCGTCGTCGGCGAACGTGGCGCCGCGGTCGTAGAACGAGTCGGGCGTGCGATTGACGATCGCCATGATCAGCGCCCGATCGTGCGCAACGGGGCGCCCGCAGAACGTTTGCACCCCTCAAGGGTGCCAGGCTCGCTCGCCCGCGCGATTTCGGTGCGATTTCAGGCGCTCAGCGCCGGTTTTCGCACCGAAATAGCGGAGGCTACTTGCTCTTGGGGACCTTGCCGTCCTTCACTTCCTGCGGATAGGAGTCGTAGAACTCGACGTAGCCTTCCTCGCGGCTCTTGAGCACGTAGATCGGGTCTTCGATGTCGTCGGAGGCGTAGCCCTGCTTGGCCAGGTCGACCTTCTTGACCTTCTGCGTCGAGGTCTTCTCGAGCTCTTTGACCACACGCACGAACAACGGCATCGCGTAGGGCGGCAGGTTCTCGTAGACGGTCTTGGCCAGCGCCTTGCCGTCGAACTCCGCGCCTTCCTTGAGTTGGATCGCCGCCATTCCGGCCTTGCCGCCGGCGCCTTCGACCTCGACCCCGTAGACCGTCACTTCCTCGACGTTGCTGTCTTGCGCGACGGCGTGCTCGACCTCCGTGGTCGCGACGTTTTCGCCCTTCCACCGGAACGTGTCCCCGAGGCGGTCGGCGAACGCGGCATGCCCGAAGCCCTGCGCGCGCATCAGGTCGCCGGTGTTGAACCAGACGTCGCCTTTCTTGAAGGCGTCGCGGACCAGCTTCTTCTCCGTGGCCTCTTTGTCGGTGTAGCCGTCGAACGGCTGGAAGTTGCTCACCTTGGAGAGCAGCAGCCCCGGCTCGCCGTTCTTGACCTTCTTGACCCGACCGTTCTCGTCGCGCACCGGGTCGCCGGTCTCGTTGTCGTACTCGACGAACGCCACCGGCGTCGGACAGATGCCGGCGCTCTTGGGGATGTTGAGGACGTTGACGAACGCGGTGTTCGCCTCGCTGGCCGAGTAGAACTCGCAGACCCGCGGGATGTTGAACCGCTTGGTGAACTCGTCCCAGATGCCCGGCCGCAGCCCGTTTCCGGCGATCACCCGCACCTTGTGCTTGCGGTCGGTGTCCTTCTCCGGCTGGTTGAGCAGATAGCCGCAGATCTCGCCGATGTAGACGAACGCGGTCGCGTCGTAGCGGATCACCTCGTCCCAGAACTTCGACGCCGAGAACGACTTGCCCAGCGCCAGCGTCGCGCCGGCGCTCAGCACCGACGACACCGCGACCGTCAGCGCGTTGTTGTGGTACAGCGGCAGGCAGCAGTACAGGGTGTCGTTGCTGTTCAGCCGCATGCCGATGCCGCCGAATCCGCCGAGTGCGCGCAGCCAGCGGTAGTGCGTCATCACGCTGGCCTTCGGCATCCCGGTGGTGCCCGAGGTGAAGATGTAGAACGCCTTGTCCTTGGCCAGGATCGACGACGTGACGGCGGGGTTGTCGGCAGGCGCGTCGGCGGCGAGCCGGTCCAGCTCGGTGACCGAGAGCGTCTCGTTGGTGTCGGCGCCGGACTCCTGCACCGCCTCCAACAGCTCGTCCTCGCCGATCAGCAGCTTGGCGTCCAGCAGCCCGACGCTGTGGGCGAGCACCTTGCCGCGCTGGTTGTAGTTGAGCATGCCCGCGATCGCGCCGAGCTTGACCACGGCCAGCATCAGCAGCACCGCGCGCGGCGAGTTCTTCAGCATGATCCCGACGACGTCACCGCGGCCGACGCCGCGGGCCGCCAGCACCGCCGCATAGCGGTTGGCGGTCTCGTTCGCCTCGCGGTAGGTGACGGTCTCGTCCTGGAACCGGATGAAAGCTTTGTCGCCGTATCGGGCAGCGCGTTCCTGGAAGACCTTGCCGATCGAGGTCTTCGCCGAGGGCCGGGCCATGAACCCGGTCAGCACCCCTTGCACGATGGCCGGGGCATCCATGATCAATCCGGGCAACCGGGTCGCTATGTCAAGCAAGCCGACGGTTGATTTGTCCTTCGCTTCGCCTTTTTCCGCCATAACGGTTCATCTTCCCTCTGCAGGCCGGGCGCAAACTGGCGGAAAGCCTAGTCAGCGGGGGCGCAGGCGGCTAGTGCGCCGTCCACGTCGCGGGCCACCACGATGCGCGTCATCGCACCCGGGTGTACGTATCCCTTCTCGACCAGTCCCTCGAGCCAGGCCCACAGCCCGTCGTAGTGGCCGTCGGGGTCGAGCAGCACCACGGGCTTGTCGTGCATGCCCAGGTAGCCGGCGGTCCAGGTCTCGAACAGCTCCTCGAGCGTGCCGATGCCGCCGGGTAGCGCGATGAACGCGTCGGAGCGCTCCTCCATCACCTGCTTGCGTTGACGCATCGTGTCGGTGACGACGAGTTCGTCGGCGTCGACGTCGGCCATCTCCTTGTGCACCAGCGCCTTCGGAATCACCCCGACCGTCCGGCCGCCGTGCGCGCGTGCTCCGTCGGCCAGCGCGCCCATTGCCGACACATTGCCGCCGCCCGACACCAATGTCCATCCGCGGTCGGCGATCTCTTTGCCCACTGTGGCCGCCAGCGCCAACAGCTCGGGGTGGCGCGGGCCCGACGCGCAGTACACACAAACCGCCCACTCACCGCGCGACTCCGCCGACTCCGACACATCCGACAAACTAGCCTCCATAGCATGCAGCAGGTGACCGACGCTGGGGCCGCGGCCGCCGAGGCGTTGCGCCGCGGCGACATGGAAGCCGGCGAGCGGCTTGCCCGGGCCGCACTGCAAGAGTCGGAGTCGCTGGACGCGCGGCTGGTCCTCGCTCAAGCTCTGGCATGGCAGGGCCGGGGCCGAGAAGCCGACGAAGTGCTGGCCGCCGTCGACCCGCAGCAGCTGTCGGAAACCGAGCTGATGGCGTGGGCGTTGCCGCGGGCTGCCAACCAGTTCTGGATGCTCTCGGAGCCAACCAAGGCCGCGGCGTTCCTGCAGACCGTGCGCAACCGGGTGTCGGCGCCGGGGGCGCGGATCACGCTGGACG
Source organism: Mycobacterium sp. NGS39 (assembly GCF_059812765.1). NCBI lineage: Bacteria > Bacillati > Actinomycetota > Actinomycetes > Mycobacteriales > Mycobacteriaceae > Mycobacterium > Mycobacterium sp. NGS39. The sequence continues at coordinate 102,617 of NZ_JCALDH010000007.1, forward strand.
CGCTCGCCGCCACGTTCGCGATGAATGCCGGTACCCCACTGCGCGCGTTGCGGCTCGCGGACGAGGTGCTGGCGTCACCGCACGCCGACGATCAGGCGGTGGGCTGGGCGGCGTCGGCGGCCGCGTTGTCGTCGGCGCGAGTCGGGCGGTTCGGCCGGGTCGACGAGCTCGCGGCCCGGGCGGTGTCCGCCGGCCAGCCCGGGCTGTTGCGGTTCACCAGCGGGTTCGGCCGCATCACGGCGCGGCTGATGTCGGGCCGGCTCGACGAGGCGCTGGCGCTGGCGCAGCGCTACGCCGACTCCGCCGAAGGCCAGCAGCCGGCCCGCGCGATCGGCGAGGTGCTCGTGGGGTACGTCGCGACCGCGCAGGGCGAATTCAGTGCGGCTGTCCAGGTTCTCGACGTCGCCGCGAACGCGCTGGCGCCGACCGGCTACTCCTGGGGTCCGCTGGCCTTCATGCTGCTGGCGCAGGCTCTGGGCCAGCAGGGCGACCAGAAAGGCGCGGCGAAGGCGCTGAGCGCCGCCGAGTCGCGGCACGGAATGAAGTCGGCGTTGTTCACGCCGGAACTGGCGCTGGCCCGCGCCTGGACGAAGTTCGCTCGCGGCGACAGGGCCGAGGCCCTCGACGCGGCTCGCGAGGCGGTGCAGGCCGCCGAGCGTGGCGGGCAGTCAGCGGTCGCGCTGCGCGCGCTGCAGGACTCGGTGCGGCTGGGCGACACGAGGGCGATCTACCGCGCCCAGCGGCTGGCCGGCGAGGTCGACTGCGTTTTGGGACGGCTCACGCTGGCGCACGCGCAAGCCCTGACTGACGGTGACGCGACCGCGCTCAAAGAGGTCGCCGAGGAGTTGGCCGCCGTCGGGTTGGAGCCCGTGGCCGCCGACGCGGCGCGGCAGGGTCAGGCGCTCAGGTAGCCGCGCAGCATCTCGACGGCCGCGGTGATCTGCTCGACGGGCACGCGTTCGTCGGCGCGGTGGGCCAGGCTTGGGTCACCGGGCCCGTAGTTGACGGCCGGGATGCCGCGCGCCGCGAACCGCGCCACGTCGGTCCAGCCGAACTTCGCGCGCACCCGCCCGCCCGCAGCAGCCACCAACGCGGCCGCGGCCGGATGCGACAACCCGGGCAGCGCCCCCGCCGCTGCGTCGGTCTGCTCGATCCGCACGTCGAGCCCGTCGAACACCTCATGAACGTGAGCCAGCGCCTGATCGACGCCGCGGTCCGGGGCGAAGCGGAAGTTCACGGTCACCGACGCCTGGTCGGGGATCACGTTTCCGGCAATGCCGCCGTCGATGCGCACGGCGCTCAGGCCTTCGCGGTAGGTGCAGCCGTCGATGTCGACGTGTCGCGGCTGATATGCCGCGAGCCGGTTCAGCACCGCGCCGAGTTTGTGAATTGCGTTGTCGCCCATCCACGGTCGGGCCGAATGCGCTCGGGTGCCGTTGGCCGTCACGACCACGCGCAGCGTGCCTTGGCAGCCCGCTTCGATGTAGCCGCCGGACGGTTCGCCCAGGATCGCCACGTCGGCCGCCAGCCAGTCAGGCAGGTCGCGTTCGATGCGGCCTAAACCGTTTGCTGCCGCTTCGATCTCCTCGCAGTCGTAGAACACCAGTGTCAGGTCACGAGCCGGCTCGACCAGCGTGGCGGCCAGGTGCAAAAACACTGCGTCGCCGGATTTCATGTCGACCGTGCCGCAGCCGTGCAACTGCCCGTCGGTCAAGCGGCTGGGCACATTGCCGGCGATCGGCACGGTGTCGAGGTGACCGGCCAGCAGCACCCGGGTGGGCCGCCCTAGCTGCGTGCGCGCCAGCACCGCATTGCCGTTACGGACGATTTCGAATCCGCTCGTCTGCTCACGCAGCGCGGCCTCGACCTCGTCGGCGATGCGGGCCTCGCGCCCTGACTCGCTGGGGATGTCGACGAGCGCGGCGGTCAGCGTCACCGGATCGCCACGCAAGTTCAGGCCCACGAGGATCAGGCTAGCCGGGCGATTCGGCTGCGAGTGCCACACAGTAACGTTGAGCCTCGTGACTTCTGCTGCGGGTGTGGGTTTGGCGACCATCGCCGCCAACGGGGCGGTGCTCGACGTCTGGTTTCCCGCACCGGAACTCGACGTGGACGACCCGGCCGGCACAGTGCGGTTGTCGGTGGCCGAGGTGCCTGCCGACCTCGCCGGCCTGGCAGGACGCGACGACGACCGCGCCGTCGAAACCGTGCTGGTGCGCACGGTCATCGGCGCGCTGGCCGACCCGCCCGCCGACGCGTATGACGCCTACCTGAGGCTGCATCTGCTCTCGCACCGGCTGATCAAGCCGCACGGGGCGAACGTCGACGGCATCTTCGGCGTGCTGACCAATGTGGTGTGGACCAATCACGGCCCCTGTGCGGTCGAGGGTTTCGACACCGTTCGGGCGCGGCTGCGTCGGCGCGGCCCGGTGACCGTCTACGGCGTCGACAAGTTTCCCCGCATGGTCGACTACGTGCTGCCCACCGGTGTGCGGGTCGCTGACGCGGACCGGGTGCGCCTCGGCGCGCACCTGGCGCCCGGCACGACCGTCATGCACGAGGGCTTCGTCAATTTCAACGCGGGCACGCTGGGCGCGTCGATGGTGGAAGGTCGCATCTCCGCAGGCGTCGTAGTGGGCGACGGATCCGACATCGGCGGTGGCGCGTCGATCATGGGGACATTGTCCGGCGGTGGGACACAAGTGATTTCGATCGGCAAGCGCTGCCTGCTCGGCGCCAACGCGGGGCTCGGGATTTCCCTTGGCGACGACTGCGTGGTGGAGGCGGGGCTGTACGTGACTGCCGGTACCAAGGTCGCGACGCCGGACGGCGGCACGGTCAAGGCGCGAGAGTTGTCCGGCGCCAACAACTTGCTGTTCCGGCGCAATTCGGTGACCGGTGCGGTCGAGGTGGTGTCGCGCGACCGCGAAGGCATCGCGCTCAACGACGCCCTGCACGCCAACTAGCTCCCTCGACCACCGCGAGCGTGCGTGTCGTGCCGGGGACACGCCGGTGAGACTGACACGCGGCGCACGCTCGCGCAGAGCTCAACCCCATGTCGCGAGCTCCTTCTTCAACACCTTGCCCATCGCGTTGCGGGGCAGCGCGTCCACCAGCCGGACTTCACGCGGCCGCTTGTGTACTGAAAGCTGTTGTGCCACATAGTCAATCAACTCTGCCGAGTCGACGTCGCCGACCACGAATGCGACGATGCGCTGGCCCAGGTCGTCGTCGGACAGACCCACCACCGCGGCCTCAACCACAGCGGGATGGCCCAGCAATGCGGTCTCTACCTCGCCTGCCCCGATGCGGTAGCCGCCGCTTTTGATCAGGTCGGTGGACTCGCGCCCGACGATGCGGTGCATGCCGCCGGCATCGATCACCGCGACGTCGCCGGTGCGGTACCAGCCGTCGTCGGTGAACGCCGCAGCCGTTGCGTCGGGCCGGCCCAGGTAACCGTCGAACATCATCGGCCCGCGCACCTGCAGGCGCGCCACAGTTTCCCCGTCGTGGGGGGCTGGCGCCTCGTCGTCGTCGACCAGCCGCGTCGTCACCCCACGCAGTGGAAGACCCACCCAGCCCGGGCGTCGCTCTCCCTCGGCGCGGGTGCTCAGCGTGATCAGCGATTCGGTACTGCCGTACCGCTCCACCGGCTCATGGCCGGTGAGCGAAGCGAGCCTTTCGAACACCGGCACGGGCAGCGGCGCGCTGCCGGACACCAGTAACCGCGCCGGCCGCAGCGCCTCGGCGGCGGACCGGTCGGCGGCCATCCGCGACCACACCGTCGGAACCCCGAAATACAGCGTGCCGCGAGCCTGCGCATACGCCTCCGGAGTCGGCTTGCCCGTGTGCACGAACCGGTTGCCCACCCGTAGCGAACCAAGCAGGCCGAGGACCAGCCCGTGGACGTGGAACAGCGGCAACCCGTGCACCAGCGTGTCGTCGGCGGTCCACTGCCACGCCTCGGCGAGCGCGTCGAGGTCCGCGGCGATCGCTCGGCGGGACAACACGACGCCCTTCGGCGGTCCGGTGGTCCCCGAGGTGTACATGATCAGCGCCGCGGCGTCGGGCGACGGTTCCGGATAGCGGTGCCACGAGCGGGCATGCAGCCGCACCGGGATGTTCGGCAGCCCCTCCGCGCCCGGGGGCGCCTCGCCCAGCCACGCCTGTGCACCGGAGTCGCTGAGAATGTGGCGCCGTTCGGCGTGGCCGACGTCAGCCGGCACCGGCACCACCGGCACCCCGGCGATCAGGCACCCGGTCACGGCCAGCACGGTCTGCGCGGTGGGGGTGGCCAGCACCGCGACCCGGTGCGCACCGCCGACCCGTTCAGCCACCGATGTGGCGGCGCCGACGAGGTCGCTACGGCTCAGCGCGACGGGTCCTTCGGGGGAGCCGATCCGCACGGCGTCGTGGACGTCAGGACCGGTGTTCAACGACGCCAGCAGCACGCCAGCGAGGCTACCCGCCGCAACCCGCGATACTGACGGGCGTGGCACAGATCGAGCGCATCGGCTCCCGGGAGGTCTACCGCAGTGCGTGGATGGTGGTGCGAGAGGACGACATCCGCCGGCCGGACGGCAGCGTGGGCATCTACGGGGTGGTCGACAAACCCACTTACGCTCTAGTAATCCCCTACGACGGCAAGCGATTTCGTTTGGTCGAGCAGTTCCGCTACCCCGTCGGCGCGCGGCGCTGGGAGTTTCCCCAAGGCACTGCACCTGATCTAGCGGAGGCTGAACCGACCGAGCTCGCCCGCCGCGAGCTCAGCGAGGAAACCGGGCTGCGGGCCGAGTCGTTCGAGCGGCTCGGCCAGCTCGACGTCGCACCGGGCATGTCCAGCCAACGCGGCTGGGTGTTTCTGGCCACCGGGATCACCGAAGGCGAAGCCGACCGTGAGCATGAGGAGCAGGACATGCGCAGCGCGTGGTTCTCCCACGAGGACGTGGTGTCGATGATCCGCTCCGGAGAAATCGTCGACGCTCAGTCGATCGCCGCGTTCGCGCTGTTCCTGCTGCACCGACCGACGGCCTAGCGGCGACCGAAATGCGCTGTGGCGTAGTCGAATTGTGACCCAACTGGGACGTCGACGACGCGGTAGCGAGGCGTGAATCGGCAGTTACGCCACATAAACTCGGCCATCATGTGTGTCTTCTGGCGGAGATGGGCTGCGTTGCTCGGCGCAGCCCTGTTCGTCGTGCTCGCTTCGAGCCCGGCACCGGCAGACGCACAAACACCTTCGTGGAACGGCAAATACACGCTCGTCGGCTACGCCGACCAGAAGACCGGCAACAGCCGAGCGGCCAAACAAGCCGAACCTCCGTTCAGCGGACAGCTGACGTTTGTCACACAGTGCTCGAGGTCGTCGTGCGTGGCGACCGTGGTCGACGGGCCGCGTCCCACCAACCCCACCGTCCCGCTGCCCGAGCGCTACACCTGGGACGGCGGCCGATGGGCCAATGTCTATGACTGGCAATGGGATTGCTTAGTCGACGACGGCGTCCCCAAGGTGTGGAGTCCGGCCCGGTCGTGGACGTACTACGTACCGCAGCCGGATGGCACGTTGCGCGGAACCTGGATGACGGAGATCTACGGCGGCCCGTGCGAGGGCAGCGTATGGATGCCGGTGGCGGCGTTCCCGGCGTGATCTCAGCGTCGGCGTCGCGCGGCGGCGAGCAGTAACGCGATCGCGGAGAGCGCTCCCACGCCGCCGGATATCAACAACGGCAGCTGTCCGGCCGCACCCCACGACAGCCCGGCCCAGAGGCCGGCGAACAGGATCGCGAAACCGTTGAGCCCCTGGAAGACCCCCTGCCCGCTGGACTGCAGCCCGCCGGGAAGCAGCGTCGAAATCCAGGCTTTGCCGACACCGTCGTAGCAGGCGGTGAATACGCCGTACACCGCGATCAGCAGCCACGCCAGGACCGCGTCGGTGGTCAGCCCCAGCCCGAGGTAACCGATCGCGAAGAACACCAGTCCGATGCCGAAAACCGTTGCCGGCGTGAGCTTGTCGGCTAGCGCGCCAGCCGGGTAGCTGGCGAGCGCGTACACCGCGTTGTAGCCGACATAAGCCAGTACCACGCCGGCCACACCGAACCCGATGTCGTTGAGACGCAACAACAGCAGTGCGTCGGGGAAGTTGGCCAGACTGAACGCCACCAGCGCGGCCGTCACCTTCCAGTAGCGGCCGGGAAGTTGCCGCACGTTGGCGAACACGGGCGGCCTCGCCGCTCGGACGTGCACGCGTTCGCGCACCCAGAACACCATCAGCACCGAAAGCAGCGCGGGGATGACGGCCAGGTACAGCACCGGAGCGATCTGGTGATCCAGCAGCTCGTAGCCGGCCAGCCCGAGCAGCGGTCCGACGACCGCGCCGGCCGTGTCCATGGTGCGGTGGAACCCGAACACGCGGCCGCGCGCGGTCGGATCGATGCCGTCGACCAGCAGCGCGTCGCGCGGCGCGCCGCGCAAGCCCTTGCCCAGCCGGTCCACCACCCGGCCCGCCAGTACGCCCGGCCATGCGGCGGCCATAGCGACGATCACCTTGCCCAGCGCCGCCATGCCGTAGCCGGTGGCGATCAACGGTCGCCGCGCGAACCGGTCCCCTAGCGGCCCGGCAGCGATCTTGGTCAACGACGCGGCGCCTTCGGCGGCGCCCTCGACGGCACCGACCACCCCGGGCGGCGCACCGAGCACGCCGGTCAGATAAATGGGCAGCAGTGGGTAGAGCAGCTCGCTGGCGGCGTCCTGCAGAAACGACACCAGTGCGAGCACCCGCACATTGCGGGTGAGCCACGTCCGCCGACTGTCAACGGTCACTGCGAGAGTCTGCCTCAGCCCGCGGTGCGGCGACATGGGTGCTATGCCGCGAGCCGGTCGGCCGCGGCGGCGATCCGCTCGTCGGTCGCGGTGAGCGCGATCCGCACGTGCTGGCGCCCGCGCGCACCGTAGAACTCCCCCGGCGCAACCAGGATGCCGCGGTGCGCGAACCACGACACTGTGTCGCGGCACGGCTCGCCGCGAGTGGCCCACAGGTACAGGCCGGCTTCTGAGTGGTCGACGGTCAGGCCCGCCGCACGCACCGCGGGCAGCAACACGTCGCGGCGCCGGGCGTAGCGGTCGCGCTGCTGCTGTTCGTGCGCGTCGTCGGACAACGCCGCAACCATCGCGGCCTGCACGGGTGTGGGCATCATCATCCCGGCGTGCTTGCGCACGGCCAGCAGCTCGGCCACCACCGCCGGGTCTCCGGCGACGAAACCGGCCCGATAGCCCGCCAGCGAGCTGGTCTTCGACAGCGAGTGCGCGACCAGCAGGCCGGTGTGGTCGCCGTCGGACACCGCGGCGTCGAGCACCGACACCGGCTCGGCGTCCCAGCCCAGGCCGAGGTAACACTCGTCGGACACCACCAGCGCCCCGCGCTGACGGGCCCACCCGACCACCTTGCGAAGGTGGTCGACGCCGAGCACCCGGCCGGTGGGGTTGCTCGGCGAGTTGAGGTACACCATCGCCGGTCGTTGCGGGCCCAGCTGCGTCAGCGAGTCGGCGAACACCACCCGCGCGCCGGCCAGCTGAGCGCCGACTTCGTAGGTGGGATAGGCGAGCTCGGGGACGACGACGAGGTCGTCGGGACCCAGGCCCAACAGCGTCGGCAACCAGGCGATCAGCTCCTTGGTGCCGATCACCGGCAGCACCGCGTCAGGTGTGAGGCCGCCGACCCCGTATCGGCGGGCCAACGCGGCGACCGCCGCCTCGCGCAGCGCCGGGGTGCCCGCCGTGGTCGGATAGCCCGGCGATGCGCTCGCCGCCGCCAGCGCTTCTCGGATCACCGGCGCGACGGGATCAACCGGAGTGCCGACGGACAGGTCGACGATGCCGTCGGGATGCGCCGCGGCCTGCGCCCACGCGTCGGCGAGCGTGTCCCACGGAAACACCGGCAGTGCCGCCGACACCCTGTGCCGGCCGATGGGGCGACGTGCGTCGGTCAGGCTAGGCGCTTTCGCCCTGCGGCGGCAGATCCTTGACCGGCTGCGGATCGTTCTCGGTCAGGCCGACCTTCGACGCGCCGCCCGGGGAGCCGAGCTCCTCGAAGAAGTCGGCGTTGTACTGGGTGTACTGCGACCACTGGTCGGGCACGTCGTCCTCGTAGTAGATGGCCTCCACGGGGCAGACCGGCTCGCACGCACCACAGTCCACGCACTCGTCGGGGTGGATGTAGAGCATGCGGGCGCCCTCGTAGATGCAGTCGACAGGACATTCCTCGATGCACGCCTTGTCCTTGACGTCGACGCAGGGTTCGGCGATCACGTACGTCACAGAGCTCTCCTCAAGAGTTCTTCTCGATGTTCGGCGTGGGCTGCTTGGTACGTGATACTAGACGTTGCATCTACTGGCGCTGTCGCAGGCGCCTCGTATTGGCGAGGGTGCGCCTCGTTCCGCGACCGCCTCGTATTCCGCGAGCGTGCGTGTCTGTGCGCCGACACGCCGAGCAGCACCGCACCCCAGCGCACGCTCAGGCGGCACGAGTGCGACGCAACTGTCGGTCGATCGCCGCGACGAAGTCCCACGACCGATGCCTGACGTCGTCGAAGACGATCGCGATGACCACCCAGCCCACGTCCATCAGCGCAATCTGGCGTCTGCGGTCCCTGCGCATCGCCTCTGCGCCGCTGTGCCAGTCCAGCCCCTCGTACTCGACCGCGACCCGTTGCTCAGGCCATGCGAAATCCACTCGGCGCAGCTCGCCGTTGGCGTCGACGATCTCGTACTGCAGCTCGGGGATCGGCAAGCCGCCGTCGATCATGGCCAGCCGCGCTTCACTTTCCATCGGCGACTCGGCTCGAGCATCGGCGAGCGGCAGCAGATCACGGACCGCGACGATGCCTCGACGGCCGGCCTGCTCGATTGCCGCGCGCCATAGGTCGGGACGGCTGCACGCGCCGCTGCGCAGCGCCGCGTCGAGGGTCGCCAGAGCTCACGGGCGGCGCAGGCTGCGGGCCACCTCAATAGCCGTCCATGCTGGCGACGTGGCCGGGCGCCCGTCGACGATCCGAAGAGGCGCCCCGTCGCGGCGATGCACCACAAGGCCGTCTGCGCAACGCAATTGGTGCCCGGGCGGATTCAGCACATGCAGATCAGCGTCGTTTCGGACGTCGAAGCCATACAGCGCCGCGGCGGTTGTCATGCAGACCGGAACGACGGTGCCGCACGACAGGTCCAGCCCGCGCAATCGAGTGGTGTCATCAGGTTCGCCCAGACAGTAGATGCCGGTCCAAATGCGTTCCACCTCACCGGTATTCAGCAACCGATCCAATGTCCTTCGGCTGACGAGCCGCAGGATCTGTCCACTGGTCGCCACCCCTTGCTGGTCCGAGAACAGCCGCATGAGATCTTCGTGCATCACCACATCGTCGAACGGCGTTGTCCGTCATAGGGACACCGACGGCCAGTCTGTGGATGGATGCGCAAGTGCGCACAACGGACGCGGCGCGAACGTGCGCTCGGGTACGCAGGTGCCGGCGTGTCGATGCGCAGACACGCACGCTCGCGGCACGAAGGGGAACTAAGCGGCGAGCGGCAGGTACGTCGTTGTCCGCTGGCGTGCTGGCCGGCCGATGCCTGCCGCGATCTCGACGAGCTCGGCCACCGTCTTGGCCGAGCCGTATTCAGAGCCGGCCATCCGCGAAATCGTCTCCTCCATCAGCGTGCCGCCGAGGTCGTTCGCGCCGCCGTTGAGCATCACCTGCGTGCGCTCGACCCCCAGCTTGACCCAGCTGGTCTGGATATGAGAGATCCTGCCGTGCAACATGATCCGCGCCAACGCGTGCACCGCCCTGTTGTCGCGGTGGGTCGGGCCGGGACGGGCACCACCGGCCAGGTACAGCGGCGAGTTCTGATGCACGAACGGCAGCGGCACGAACTCGGTGAAACCGCCTGTGCGGTCTTGGATGTCACGAAGGATCCGCAGGTGCCCGACCCAGTGCTTGGGGGTGTCGACGTGGCCGTACATCATCGTCGAGCTGGACCGCAGCCCAACCTCGTGCGCTGTCGTCACCACCTCGATCCATGCCGAGGTCGGCAGCTTCCCCTTGGTGAGCACCCAGCGGACCTCGTCGTCGAGAATCTCAGCGGCTGTGCCAGGTATGGTGTCCAGTCCGGCCTCGCGCAGGCCGATCAGCCAATCCCGAATGCTCTCACCGCTTTTCGCTGCACCGTTGACGATCTCCATCGGCGAGAACGCGTGCACGTGCATGTCAGGCACCCGCTCCTTGACGGCACGCACCAGTTCGGCGTATCCAGTGGCCGGCAACTCCGGGTCGATGCCGCCCTGCATGCAAACCTCGGTGGCACCGTCCAGATACGCCTGGTGCGCCCGCTCCCCCACCTCGTCGTAGGACAGCGTGTAGGCGTCGGCGTCACCCTTGCGTTGGGCGAACGCGCAGAACCGGCAGCCGGTGTAGCAGATGTTGGTGAAGTTGATATTGCGGTTGACGACGAACGTCACGTCGTCGCCGACGGCGTCGCGCCGCAGCGAATTGGCAAACGCCGCAACGGCATCCAACCCCGGGCCGTCGGCCGTTGCGAGCGCGAGATATTCCGCGTCGGTGCAGCCGGCCGGGTCCCGCTCGGCTGAGCGTAAGGCCGCCAGCACGTCGGCGTCCACCCGCTCCGGCGCGCGGGCCGCTAGCTCGGCGACCTTCTGGCGCACCGACTCCCAGTCGCCGAACGCGCTGCCCAAGTCGCTGCGGGCCTCCGTCAACCGGCCTTCGGTGTCGATCGCCGCATTGAGATCCACCCGCCCGCTGGACTGCAGCGCTGCGTCGGGCTCCTGCCACCGGCGCCCAACCGGATTGACGTCGCGCGCCCACCCAGTCGCGGGGTCGGCCAGCGCCGCGACGTGCCCGCGCACCCGCGGGTCGATCCACGCCGCACCGGCCAGCACATAGGGCGGATGCGCGGTGAGCCGCTGCACCAGCTCGAAGCCCGCCTCGGCGGTCACCGCGGCCAGCTCGTCGAGCGCCGGCCACGGCCGCTCGGGGTTCACATGGTCGGGGGTCAACGGCGACACCCCACCCCAGTCGTCCACGCCGGCACCGACAAGAGCCAGACATTCGTTGCGCGACACCAGGTTCGGTGGCGCCTGAATGCGCATCTTCGGGCCCAGTATCAGCCGGGCAACGGCGATTGTCGCGACGAAGTCGTCGATGTCGGCGTCGGGAACCGCGCGCATCGCGGTCGCCGGCTTGGCGCGGAAATTCTGCACGATCACTTCCTGGACGTGCCCGAACTCCTTGTGCGCGTTGCGAATCGCGAAAAGCGTCTCCGCCCGCTCCACCAACGTCTCGCCGATGCCGACCAGCAATCCGGTGGTAAACGGAATCGACAGCCGCCCCGCGTCGGTCAGTGTGCGCAGCCGTATGGCCGGATCCTTGTCCGGGCTGCCGTAGTGCGCCAGGCCTTTGGTCTCGAACAGCCGCCGCGACGTCGTCTCCAGCATCATGCCCATCGACGGCGCGACCGGCTTGAGCCGCGACATCTCCGCCCACGACATGACGCCGGGGTTCAGGTGCGGCAGCAGTCCGGTGTCCTCGAGCACCCTGATCGCCATCGCCCGCACGTAGTCCAAGGTGCTGTCGTAGCCGCGCTCGGTCAGCCACTGCCGGGCCTCCGGCCACCGTTGTTCGGGCCGGTCACCGAGCGTGAAAAGCGCCTCTTTGCAACCCAATTCGGCGCCGCGGCGGGCCACGTCGACGATTTCGTCGGGCTCCATGTACATGCCCATGCCCGCGGCCCGCAACTTTCCCGGCACGGTCACGAACGTGCAGTAGTGACACTGGTCGCGGCACAGGTGCGTCACCGGGATGAACACCTTGCGCGAATAGCTGATCGGCAGCCGGCCCGACGGCCCGAGCCGCCCGGCGGCCTGCAATCCGGCGTCGCGAACGCGGGCTGCGCTGGCACACAGGTCGGCGAGGTCCGCCCCGCGGGCCGTCATCGCAAGAGCGGCCTCGTCGACGTTGAGCGCCACGCCGTCGCGGGCGCGCCGCAACACGCGACGCAACGCCGACGCATTCGGTTTTGGTGGCACCACGGGTGTGGGCAGCACGGGGAGATCGTCGCCGGGGGTCAACGCCACGGTGGTGTAACTCCTGTGGGATGCAAAATCTTCCGGGCGCGAGGCATGGATGTCAGCGTAGTCCGCGGCGTCGCAGCATGATCGCGGGCGGCACGACCCCGAGGATCAACAGCAGCGCCGGCGCCCACTGACCGAAACCCGGCCCGCCGAAGAATGCGTCACCGCCTGGGCCGGGGAACGTCATCACTGCCAGCGTCAACAGAAACGTCCACAGCGGCAGCGCCGCAAGGGCCCGCGACGACGTCCATTGCGAAGCGGCCCAGACCAGCACCGCGTTGACGAGTCCGCTGACCAGCGCGCTGATGGGAAACGGAACCTTGCCGACGTAGACGAGCAAAAAGATCGCGCCCAGCACCGCGGAGATCACGCCGTCGACCGCAAGCAGCGCCAGCACGACAGCGCGCACGGCAGAACCCGCCCGGCCACGCACGCCGGCGGCAGCGGGAGAACCGGTCAGGTCGGGATGCTGTCGAGAACGCTCACCAGCGAGCCGATCACCCACTGGAAGCTGTCGGCATGCCACTGCCAGTACTCCAGTTGCGGATCCAGATCCGGGTCCATGCCAGTCCCTCCCTTGCGGCGCTGGTGTGGTCGAAGCTTACGCGGCGCGCCTGCGGCTAGCCAAGGTCGAGCCCGGCCAGCAGGTCGGTTTCCCAGCCCCGGCCGTCGCGCGGCCCGGCCGTGCCCGCCGCCAGCACGTAGTGTTCTTGGCCGCTGATCGGCAGCGCCACGTTGTTGGACAGCGCACAGGATCGTCCGTCGGGTGCGACGCTGACCTGAGTGGCGTGTGCGCGCAATGCCGAGATCTTCGCCGGCAGATGGTCGTTCGCGTCGACCACCGCGTCGATCTGGTGGTCGGGAAACCCGAACGTGATGTCGCCCGGCGCGGGTTTGATCCAGCCGTCGGGAACGTCGCCGAGCGCTGTGAGGCCGGCGTCGACCGCCGACGACGACAGCACCGTCCAGTAGAACTTCGGCACCGCCCAAGCGGAGCGCGCGAGGGCCGCCGCGGTCACGGAATGGGTGTGGACGTGGTCTGGGTGGCCGTATCCGCCGCCCGGGTCGTAGGTGACGACGACGTGCGGCCGCAACGTCTCGACCAGCGCCGTCAGCTCGGCCACCGCCGCGTCCCCGGCGTCGATGAACCGCTGCCGGCGTCGCGGCGGTGTACCGGCCATCCCGGAGTCGCGCCACCGGCCCGCGCCGCCGAGGAAGGTCGGCTCGCCGGCACGCAGCGCCGCCAGCGCCCGCGTCAGCTCGGCGATGCGGTAGCCGCCCAGCTGGTCGGCGTGGTCGACGGCCAGCAGCGCGTAGCGCTCGCCGATCACCTCACCCTCCTCGCCCAGCGTGCAGGTGACCACGCGCACGTCGGCGCCACGGCTGGCGTAATGGGCGATCGTCGCGCCGGTGGTCAGCGTCTCGTCGTCGGGATGGGCGTGGACGAACAGCAGCCGTGGTGTGTCGGAGCCGGAACGTTCGGAGTCAGACATCGAAGACCTGGGACCTATTGCGGCATCTTCACCCAGCGGCCCGCGTCGCCGACGATGCCCACCGGCACGGCGCCGGACAAGCTGACGTTCTCGACGCGCGGGCCGGCGGCCACGATCGTGGCGTCCTGCAGGATCGGCAGCACGGTCGACATCTCCCACAGCCTGGGCTCGACGTAGTTGACCACCTCGCCGATTGGGACGTGGCCCATCAACGCTGCGTCGATGCGCGGCTGAAGCGACGGATCGCACAGGCCGGTGATGTTGTTGGGCACCTGGATGGGAGCGCTCGGATCACCCTCGGTTCCGGATGCGGGGGTGACAGCGGGCGGCGTCGTGGTGGTGGTGCCGTTGGCCGCGGGCCCCGGCAGCGCCGTGCACCCGTAGCGTGAGGCCAGTTCGGTGGCCAGGTCGCCGCCTGCCCGGTGCCAGCCCACGACGGCGTCGACCCGGTTGTTGGGCACCGCGTCGCCGTAGAGCACCGGCGGGTCCAGCGGTTGCACGGACGCCGCGATTCCAGCACTGCGCAGCTGATCGGCGGCCGTGTTGGCGACCGCCACGGAGGTCGGGTCGTTGGCTGCCACCCCGATCACCAACGTCAGCGGCACTGCGTCCTTGCTGATCCGCCCGCGCGTCGACTCCGGGGCGGGCGGCGGCGGCTCGTTGGTACGCGATCCGGCCGACGGCGGAGTCGAGGCCGTCGGCGCGGGCGCGTCGGTGTCGATGTCGTATCCGGCCTGGGTCAGCAGGCTCAGTGCGGCGTCCTTACTCAACGCAGGGGGCGCAGTCGGCACGTAACCAGGATCCGACGGCGAGCGCACCTGCGCCTGCGCCAGCGTGACGGTGTTGTCACTGCCTGCGCCGACGGCAGCCAGCAGGTCCACGTCGAGCAGCCCGAGGATCGCTTTGCGCACCCGCGGGTCGGCGAGCTTGGGTGCAACCGCCCGCAGCGACATCTGCATGGTCCGCGGCGTCATGATCCGAGCTGTGCGCACGCCTGGAATCGCGGACAGTTGCGCGAACGCGGCGGCGCCGCCGTGTACCTGGGCCACCTGGGTGTCGCCGTTGCGCATCGAGTCGGCCAGCGCAGCCGGCGCGCCCGCGCGGCGCAGCAGGATGTGGTCCGGCAGCGCCTGCGCCGCCCAGAACCTGTCGTTGCGGGCCAGCAGGATCTCGTCGCGCTGCGGGTCGATGTTCTCCACGCGGAACTGTCCGCCGGTCACCGGCATGGCCCGCGCGAGCCCGGCCGGGAACCCGCCGGGAGCGTCCTTGACGATGTGCGCCGGCAGGATGTCGCTGAACAGTTCACGCCACGCCGGATACGGCGACGAGAACGTCACCACAGCTTGCTTTCCGCCGTCGATCGACTGCACCGCCGTGATCAGGTTGTAGCCGGCGGGATCGACCACCCCGGGCTGACTGACCATCTGGCGCCAGAGGTACCAGAAGTCGTCGGCACCGATCGGCGCGTTGTCGGTCCACTGCGCCTCAGGCCGGATCTTGTAGGTGACCGTGAACGGATTCGTGTTGGTGACCTCGGCTGATTGCAGCAGCGTGGTGTCCATCTCCCAGCGCGAGCCGGTGCTGGTGGCGGGGTCGGGCACTGGCCGGAACGCGCTGGGCAACACCAGCGCGGCGACGGCGGCGCTCACCGGCGACTGGTCTGACAGCAGGTGCGGGTTGAAGCCCGCGCCGATCGAGTCGATGCCCATGATGATCTGGAAGGCCCGCGCCGGCGGAGGCGCCGGATTCTGCGACGTGTCCGTACTCTGCGGCGCAGGCGGCGGGCTGACGGTGCAGGCCGAGAGCATCGCGAGTGCGCCGGCAAGAGCGACGACGACGCGGAGCGAAGGGGCCGGCACGCACTACAGGGTAATGACGACGGTCCGCTATCCGCGGTTGGCTGCCTTCGCGCGCGCCTTCGCACGTGCGCGGGCCGTGGCGTCCAGTTCGACCTTGCGCACCCGAACGATTTCCGGCGTCACTTCCACGCACTCGTCGGCTGCGCAGAACTCCATGGCCTGCTCGAGATCCAGTTCGATCGGTTTGGCCAGCGTCTCGATGACGTCCGCGGTCGAGCTGCGCATGTTCGTCAGCTTCTTTTCGCGGGTGACGTTGACGTCGAGGTCCTCGGCGCGCGGGTTCACCCCCACGACCATGCCCTCGTAAGTGTCTTGGCCGGGTTCGACGAAAAACGTTCCGCGGTCGGCGAGTTGCAGCAGCGCGAACGGGGTGACGGTGCCCGCCCGGTCGGACACCAGCGAGCCGGTGTGCCGGGACCTGATCTCCCCGGCCCAGAGCCGGTAGCCGTCGAACACCGCGTTGGCGATTCCGGTGCCGCGGGTCTCGGTCAAGAAGTCGGTGCGAAACCCGATGAGCCCTCGGCTGGGGACGACGAACTCCATGCGCACCCAGCCGGTGGTGTGGTTGGCCATCTCGACCATCCGGCCCTTGCGGGCGGCCATCAGCTGGGTGACCACGCCGACGTACTCCTCCGGGCAGTCGATGGTCAGCGCCTCGAACGGCTCGTGCAGTTTCCCGTCGATGGTCTTGGTCACCACCTGCGGCTTGCCGACGGTCAGCTCGAAGCCTTCGCGGCGCATCTGTTCAACGAGCACCGCGAGCGCCAGCTCCCCGCGACCCTGCACCTCCCACGCGTCCGGGCGGCCGATGTCGACGACCCGGATAGACACGTTGCCGACGAGCTCTTGGTCGAGACGGGCGCGCACCATCCGTGCGGTCAGCTTGTGCCCCGGCACTTTTCCGGCCAGCGGCGAGGTGTTGGTGCCGATCGTCACGGAGATGGCCGGCTCGTCAACGGTGATGCGCGGCAGGGCTTTTGGCGCGTCGGGGTCGGCGAGCGTGTCGCCGATCATGATGTCGGGGATGCCGGCGATCGCGACGATGTCTCCCGCTTGCGCTTCCTCGGTGGGTTTTCGCTCGATCCCCTCGGTGGCGAGCAACTCGGTGATCTTGGCGCTCGTGACGCCGCCTTCGCGCAGCCACGCGACGGTCTGGCCCTTGCGCAGCCGGCCGTTGTAGATGCGCACCAACGCCAGCCGACCCAGAAACGCCGACGCGTCGAGGTTGGTGACCAGCGCCTGCAGCGGCGCGTCGGGGTCTCCGGACGGCGGCGGAATGTGCTCGAGCAGCACGTCGAACAGCGGGTCGAGGTTGGTTCCGTCGGGCACGTTGCCGTCGGCGGGCGCCACCGTGCTCGCGATGCCCGCACGACCCGACGCGTACAGGGTCGGCAGGCCGAGCGCATGTTCGGCGGCCTTCTGCGCTTCGTCGTCGAGGTCGGAGGCGACGTCGAGCAGTAGGTCGTGGCTGGCGTCGACCACCTCGGCGATGCGCGCGTCGGGCCGGTCGGTCTTGTTGACGACGAGGATCACCGGCAGGTGCGCGGCCAGCGCCTTGCGCAGCACGAAGCGGGTCTGCGGCAGCGGGCCCTCGGACGCGTCGACGAGCAGCAGCACGCCGTCGACCATGGACAGGCCGCGCTCCACCTCGCCGCCGAAGTCGGCGTGACCCGGGGTGTCGATGACGTTGATGACCGTGACGCTGCCGTCTTTGTGGTGGCGGTGCACCGCGGTGTTCTTGGCCAGGATCGTGATGCCTTTTTCGCGCTCGAGATCACCGGTGTCCATGACGCGCTCGAGCGCGTCGTCGCCGCGATGGCTCAGCGCGCCGGACTGGCGCAGCATCGCGTCGACCAGGGTTGTCTTGCCGTGGTCGACGTGCGCGACGATCGCGACATTCCGGAAGTCCACCCGCAAATTGTGGCAGCCCCGCGAAAGTGGCCCCCGCCACGTGCCGACCTGACCGCGCTGAGAAATATCGTATTACCGGTGCTAGCGCCGCGATCTGGGCTGGGTTACGCGGGATGGCGCGCGACTTGTACGTCGTGCGGTGCGGCGTGTGCAATCATCTGATGTCCTCGAATACCGAACGGCCACAACAGGATTGCTTGCACTTCCGTCATCCTGCGCTGTGGCATCCCCTGCATGGGATGCACCTGCCCCAGCAGCGGTACCAAAGCTGAGGGGCTTACGATTCGGGCAGCTGCAGGGCCAGCCGCTGCAGTTCTTCGACGTGCATGGCCGTCAGCGACTCGAGGCGCTGCGCGCCCGCCTCGGTGAGCTGTAACCGCATCACCCGCTGGTCAGTGCTGTCGCGAACGCGCTCGACGAGGCCTGCGGCGACGGCACGGTTGACCAACTCGCTTGCGCTGTGCGGACGCAACAGCAGGTATTCGGCGACCTCGCCGATGGTCGGGCCGCGCCGGTCCGCGTGGCCGCGGATCGCGAGCAGCAACTGGTGCTGCATCGGCGTGAGCCCGGCCGATTGCGCCTGTTCGGCGCTCCACCGCTCGAAGCGGCGCATCTCGGTGCGCAGCGCCAGCAGTCGCGTGTACACCTCGTCGGGCAAGCCCATGACTTCAGACCCTAGGCCGCGACCGCCGGCGTCGAACTCAGTCGGCGGCCAGGCGCGCCACACACAAGTCCGGCTGGACGAACGGGTCCAGCCGGTCGACGGTCACGGGCGAGTCCCAGCTCTGCAGCGCCCCCTGCATGATGCCCCGACCAAGGCGTCCACAGGCTTGGTGTGGGACCGCGCTACTGGGTCGTGATGTCTGCTGACAGCAACCGCGTCAGCTCGGCAATCCACGCCCGGTCGGCCGGCACCCAATTCAGCTCGGCGAGTTCGGCGGCGCGCACCCAGCGCAACGCGCGGTGGTCATGTGCGTGTACGGCGCGATCGCATGTCTGCGTAACCCGGTAAGCGCGCAGCGTCATCGTGTCGCCGAGTGCGACGTCGTCGCCGACCCGCGGGCCGACGGACACCACGATACCCAGTTCTTCCGCAAGCTCGCGGGCCAGCGCTGCGGCGTCCGTCTCGCCGGGACCCGCCTTGCCGCCGGGCAACTCCCAGCATCCGGCCAGCTCGGGCGGCCGGGCTCGCTGTGCCACCAGAAGAGCCCCGTCGACGATCAGCGCACCCGCCACGACGAGTGTCTGCCCCATGGCCGCAAACGGTATACGGTCGCAGTATGGCCGTGCTCTCCGACAACGAAGTGGACGCCGCGCTGTCCGACCTCGCCGGCTGGGAACGCGTCGACAACACGCTGCGCCGCTCCGTGAAGTTTCCCTCGTTTCTTGCAGGCATCGAGGCGGTCCGGCGCATCGCGGAGCGCGCCGAAGCCGCCGACCATCACCCCGACATCGACATCCGTTGGCGCACAGTCACTTTCGCGCTCTCGACACACTCCGAGGGCGGGATCACGGAGAAGGATCTGGCGCTGGCGAAAGAGATCGACGAGATCGTCGGCCAGTAGTGGCCACCCACGCCAGCGTCGCGACCGCGGCCGCGACGTAGACCAGGCCGGCCCACGCCAGGTACCACGGTCGACCGGTCTGCCAGATCGTCGGCTGCGCGAAACTCAGTAGCCACGGCGGGCCGATGATGGTCAGCGCCAGCCAGCCCCAGCCCAGCACTTGGGCCCCACGGCGATCGCGCAGCTGGCCGTGGATCAGCCAGATCATCGTCGGCACCAGCCACACCCAGTGGTGCGTCCAGGAAATGGGCGACAACAGCAAGCCGAACAGTTCCACAACGACGATTCCGCCGAGACGGTCCGGCTGCTGCGGATCGCCCGCGCCGATCGCGCGCCACGCCAGCACCGCCAAGACCGCGGTCACGGCGATCGCCACCAGCACCGGAAGGCTGTATCCGGCGTCGTGCCCCAGGATCCGGCTGATGGCGCCGCGCCACGACTGGTTGAAAGAGGTGGCCACTGATCCCACCCGGTCGGCGTTGAAGATCAGGTGGGTGAAGTAGTAGCGGGCCTGCTCGCCGACCACCAATAGTGAGACGACGACAGTGCCGGCGAACACGATGCCCGAAAAAACCGCAGTGGCCCAACGCTTTACACCGAGGAAGTAAAGACCGCTGATCGCCGGGGTCAGCTTGATGCCGGCAGCCAGTCCGACCAGAAGCCCCGACAACCACCACCGCCTGCTGTAGACGGCGTACAACACCGCGAGCGCCAGGATCACGTTGACCTGGCCGTAGTCCAGGGTGCTGCGCAACGGCTCGATCCAGATGGCGACGGCGGTCCAGCACATCGCCGCGCGGTGGCCGCCCCGCCCGATGAGCAGCTGACTGACGCGAACCACGCCGTAGAGCGCCGCGATGATCCCGACGGTCCAGGCGAACGACAGAAATCCGAACGGCAGCATGTGCAGTAAATAGAAGACGACGGCGGCAAACGGCGGATAGGTGAACGGCAACGGGAAATCCGGCGTCTGGTCGGCGTAGACGAAGTCGAAGAGCGGCTGGCCGGTGCCCAGCGTGGCTGCGCCGCCGACGTAGACGTGCAGGTCGACGAAGTTCGCGCCGTTGGGTGCGAGGTAGGTCCATGCCAGCCGCGCGGCGATGCTCAGCAGGAGCAGCAGCGGCGGGACGGTGGTGGCCAACCGGGCGCGCATGGGGGCCGGGGCAGAAGTGATGGTTTCTACCGGCACGACTTTAGCGACCGGTTTCCGGCAGACCCGACATCACCGAAGGCACTCAGGTGCGTAACGGTCGCATAAACGACACACGTGTCACTTGAGTCACTCCTGTATCGGGATACGTTCGCAGGCATGCCTGCCACCGAGACCCACAGACGTTCTGTGTCCTGCACCCAGAAGCTGTTCGCGGGTATCGCCGCGCTGGCCGCGGCAATTAGTGGTCTGGCGACCTCTGGGGTGGCATCGGCCGACCCGCTGCCGCCGCCGATCCCGATCGACATCGCCCAGGCCCCGGGCCTGCCCGCGATCCAGCAGCTGAGCCCGGTTCTTCAGCAGGCGGCGGCCAACCCGGACAGCGCCGCGTCGATGCTGATGAACGCCGCGTCCGCTTTCGCCAGCAACGCGGGCGCCCCGGCGGATTCCCGCCAGGTCGCGTCGTCGGTCAACCAGTTCGCGCAGCAGCCGGGCCGTCCCGGCGGCCCGCCGCCGCAAGGCCTCTCGATCAAGCTGCCGAACAACGTGAATCTGCCCGGCAACCTCAACCAACTGCTTCCGTCGGCGCCCAGTTCGCCCTCCGACAAACCCCAGGTCGGAAGCCCGCTGGTGCACGTTCCCCCGGCTGGTGTCGAGCCCGGAACCGTGCCGCATCTGCCCACCGGGATCGATCCGGCCCATGTCGTCGGGCCGGCCACCGGAAATGCGCTCGCACCGGCGCCCGGGGCCGCGCCCGACCCCACCGGCCGGGCCCTGACCGCAACGGCACCCGCGGCGCCCGCTCCGGCCGCAGCCCCGGCTCCTATGCCTGCACCCGCGGCCGCGGCGCCTGCACCGGCTCCGGCTCCGGAAACACCTGCCCCAGCGCCCGGCCCGGCGCCCGCCGCGTTCGGCCCTGACGCCCCGCCGACGCAGGAGTTCATGTACCCGTCGATCGGCAACGGCTGCCTGGCCGACGGCGGCAACGTGATCGCGACCGCGATCTCGGTGGCCGGTCCGGCGTCGATTCCGAAACCCGGCCCGAAGGCGGGTCAGACCGCGTACGTGTTCACTGCGGTCGGCACGCCGGGCCCCGCGGCCGAGCAGAAGCTTCCGCTGAACGTCACCTGGGTCAACCTGACGACCGGCAAGTCAGGCACCGAGACGCTCAAGCCGAACCCCGACATCAACCCGAACGGGCCGACCACGCTGGTGGCGATCGCCGACACCGGCTCAGGCAGCATCATGTCGACGATCTTCGGCCAGGTCACCACGGTCGATCGGCAGTGCACGTTCTTGCCGACGATCGGCTCGACGGTCGTGCCGTAACCCCCATCCCCCGCGAGGGTGCGTGTTTGCGCGGCGACACGCCGACGCTGTGTGTGCGGGAGTGCACGCTCGCGAACGCGCGTCCGGAGGCCGAACCCGCGTCAGTACGCCATGAAAAGGATGGCGTCGCGGTCGTATTCCAGACCGGGATGCGCCTCGGCAAGGTGCGCCTGAGTCTTCTCGACGAGGTCGTCCTCGTCCTTGCCGGTGATGGCTTCCCCGCACGGACAGTTGATGTGCGTCTTCATTCAGCTAGCCCTTCTTTGCCGACTTCAACTGCTTCTTGTAGGACCGCACTTTCTCCAGCGAGCCGGCGTCGACCACGTCCGCGATCGACATGTAGGTGCCGGCCTTGCCGTACTCACCCGCAGCCGCACGCCAGCCCTTCGGCGTGACGCCGTACTGCTTGCCCAGCAACGCCAGGAAGATCCGCGCCTTCTGCTCGCCGAACCCCGGCAGCTCCCTGAGCCGGCGTAACACTTCCGCGCCGTCGGGGTCGCCTTGCGTCCACAGTGCGGCCGCGTCACCGTCGTAGCGGTCGACGATCTCGCGGGCCAGCGCCTGAATCCGCTTTGCCATCGAACCCGGAAACCGGTGCACCGCAGGCCATTCCGCGCACAACGCGGCGAACTTCTCCGGGTCGTAGTCGGCGATCTTGCGGGCGTCGATGCCGCCGATGCGCTCGGCGATCTTCTTCGGCCCGGCGAACGCGGTCTCCATCGGCACCTGCTGATCCAGCAGCATCCCAATCAGCAACGCCATCGGGTTGTCGTCGAGCAACCCATCGGCGGCCGGATCACCCACCAACTGCAGCTTCGGCACCGGCCTAGTCTAGAGCCCCGACCCAGGACGACAGGAGCGCGAGGCGCTGAATACCAGCCGGCGGACCACGTTCGCCTTCCCACTATTGGCGTACGTGTTCGCCGCGCTCATGCTCGGCACCACGCTGCCGACGCCCATGTATGCGCTGTACTCCGAGCGCATGCATTTTTCGGTGCTGACCACCACCGTGGTGTTCGCGACGTACGCCGGCGGGGTGGTTGCCGCGCTGCTGCTGTTCGGCCGCTGGTCCGACGCGGTGGGCAGGCGCCCGATGTTGTTGTTAGCCATCGCTTTTGCGGTCGGTAGTGCAGTCGCATTCCTGGCCGCCAACGGCGTCGACGACCTGCTGCTGGGCCGGTTGCTTTCGGGCCTGTCGGCCGGGGTGGCCACCGGAACCGCCACTGCCGCCGTCATCGAGGCGGCACCCGAACATTGGCGCGGCCGGGCCGCGGGGATCGCGACCGTCGCCAACATCGGCGGCCTCGGCGTGGGGCCGCTGCTGGCAGGCCTGTTGGTGCAGTACGCGCCCGCTCCGCTGGCGCTGTCGTTCGTGGTGCACATTGGGCTGATGACGCTCGCCGCCGCCGGTGTGCTCGTCGCGCCCGAAACCAGCCCGCGCTCAGGCCGCATCGGCCTTCAGCGGCTCGCGGTGCCGCCTCATGTCCGGGCGACGTTCGCCGTCGCGGCAACCGCAGGGTTCGCCGGCTTCGCCGTGCTGGGACTGTTCACTGCCGTGTCGCCGTCATTCGTGGCAGGCATCATCGGCATCGAAAACCACGCGGTCGCCGGCGGGGTGGTCTGCTCGATCTTCGCCGCGTCCGCGCTCGCCCAATTGATGTCCGGGCGGATCGACCCCCAGCGCGCGGTGGCTGTCGGCTGCGCGACGTTGGCGGTCGGGATGCTGATCATCGCTGCGGCCCTTGGGTTTTCGAGCTTGCCGCTGCTGATTGTCGGCGCCGTGGTGGCGGGCGCCGGACAAGGCGTCAGTTTCACCCGCGGGTTGGCCGCTGTGGCCGAGCAGACGCCACCGGATCGACGCGCAGAGGTGAGTTCGACCTACTTCGTCGTCGCCTACATCGCGATCTCGCTGCCGGTGATCGGCGAGGGATTCGCCGCCGAAGCCTGGGGATTGCGCACTGCCGGAATCGCATTCGCGGTCGCGGTCGCCGCGCTCGCGGCGTTGTGCCTGGCGGCGATCGTGCTGCAGGGCCGCGAGAACCAGCGCGGCTAACGCATCCCGGGCGGCATGCCGTACACGTGCGAGATCGGCAGCCGCATCAGGACTCGGCGGTCGGTGACCATCGCCCTGCGGTAGTCGTCCCAATCGGGATGCTCGCCGGCGATGTTGCGGTACAACGCAATCAAGCCCTCGACCGTGTCGTCGTGCGGGTCCGCAGCCGGCGGGCTCAGTTCGGCGGTCCCCTCGGCCACCGCATAGGACCATCCGTCGTCGGCGCTCACCAGAATCGACGCCCGCGGGTCGCGGCGCAGATTGCGGGTCTTGGCCCGCGGCTCGGTGATCGACACCTCGATCACCGCCGTGCGCGGGTCGAAGTAGTAGGAGACATTCGACAACTGCGGCCGCCCGTCGCGCTTGATGGTGGCCAGCACGCCCAGCGAGTTTCCGCGGATCACGGCGAGCAGCTTGTCGTCGAAAGCCTGGGGCGCCATAGTGCGAGCCTACGTCCTAGTGCCGCGCTTACGATGACCCAATGACTCGCTACGCCGCGTTCTTGCGAGGCGTGAACGTCGGCGGGGTCAACCTCAAGATGGCCGACGTGGCCAAGGCACTCACCGACGCGGGCTTCGACAACGTGCAGACCATCTTGGCCAGCGGCAACGTCCTGCTGGAATCGAGAGCCGAGGCGACCACGGTGCGCACCAAAGCCGAGGCCGCGCTGCGCGAGACGTTCGGCTATGACGCGTGGGTTTTGGTCTATGACCTCGACACCCTGCAAAAGATTTCCGACAGCTATCCCTTCGAACGCGAGGTGGCCGACACCCACTCGTATGTCACGTTCGTCTCCGATCCCGACGTGCTCGACGAACTGGCAGCGCTGTCACCCGGCCCCGGCGAGCGGATCGAAAGCGGCAACGGCGTGATCTATTGGCAAGTGCCACGGTCGAAGACACTCGACAGCGCGATAGGCAAGACCATGGGCAAAAAGCGCTACAAGTCGTCGACCACCACCCGCAACCTGCGCACGCTCGAGAAGGTGCTGCGCCGGTAAACTGGCGCGACGATGAGCTCCCTGAACGGCCACCGTGCCGACGCGACCGCGCTGACCGGCGTCTCCGAGACGGCACTGATGACGTTGCGGGCGCGCGCAAACGAAGCCCGCAGGCCGGATCGGATCATCGACGACCCGATGGCGATCAAGCTGATGGACTCCATCGACTACGACTTCGCCAAGTTCGGCATGGGCCCGCGCCAAGACGTCGCGGTGCGCGCGCTGGCTTTCGACAACAACGCCCGGCGCTATCTCGCCGCACATCCGTCGGCCACTGTCGTCGCGCTCGCCGAAGGTCTGCAAACCAGCTTCTGGCGGCTCGACGCGTCTGGCATCGGTCACGAATTCCGTTGGCTCACTGTTGATTTGCCGCCGATGATCGAGTTGCGCCGACGGTTGCTGCCGCGCTCCGAGCGGATCACCGAACGCGCGCAGTCGGCACTGGACTTTTCCTGGATGGACGACGTGGACCCCGCGCCGGGCGTGTTCATCACCGCCGAGGGTCTGCTGATGTACCTGCAGCCCGACGAAGCGATGGGCCTGATCAACGAGTGCGCGCGCCGGTTCCCCGGTGGCCAGATGATGTTCGACCTGCCTCCGCACTCGGCTACCACGCTGATCCGGCGCGGCTTTCGCACCTCGCTGCGCTATCGGGTGCCCCCGATGCCGTTCAGCTTGTCGGTGGCGCAGATCGCCGAGTTGGTGAACACGGTGCCGGGAGTGCGGGCCGTGCACGACTTGCCTTTGCCCCGCGGGCGCGGACCCGTGTTCAACGTGCTGGTGTGGACGCTGCAGCGATTCCCGCTGTTCGATCCGTTCCGGCCGACGCTGACGCTTCTCGAGTTCGGCTAACCCTGCGACCGGAACGCTGTCTCCACGTAGCGCAGGGCCTCCTGTTCGCCGACGCCCAGCGCCCGCGCCGCGTCGACGAATGACCGCGCCGCCGCTGCCATCGCCGCCTCGCCGGGATCGGCGCCGCAGACGAAGGTGCCGTGCCTGCCGCGCGTCTCGACCAACCCGGCCAGCTCGAGTTCGCGGTAGGTCCGCGCCACGGTGTTGACCGCCAGCCCGAGCCGCCTCGCCAAGGCGCGCACCGTCGGCAGCCGGGTGCCCGCGGCCAGCCGGCCGTCCCGGATGCCGCCGATGATCTGGGTCCTCAGCTGATCGAACAGCGGTGTGCCCGCCGTGCTGTCCAGCCGGACCCAGTCGGCCAACTCGGACACCTGCTCAACATAGCGCGACCTGCCGCTACCGTGGATTCCGTGCGTGTAACGGTGCTCAGCGGCGCCGGGATGTCGGCCGAAAGCGGTGTTGCGACGTTCCGCGACGCCCAGACCGGCCTGTGGGAGACCTTCGACCCTGAAGAGCTCGCCAGCCCGGCCGCGTGGCTGCGACAGCCCGACGTGGTGTGGGCGTGGTACTTGTGGCGCTACCACCTCGTGCGATCCGTCGAGCCCAACCCCGGCCACTACGCGGTGGCCGACTGGCAGCGTCACGCCGACGTGCACGTCGTCACCCAGAACATCGACAACCTGCACGAGCGTGCGGGCAGCCGCCAGGTCGCCCACCTGCACGGCAGTCTGTTCGAGTTCCGCTGCTCGGAGTGCGGCAAGGAGTATCGCGGCGATCTGCCTCAGATGACCGAACCCGTCGGCGCCCTGGACCCACCGCTGTGCGACTGCGGCGGCCGGATCCGTCCTGGCGTGGTGTGGTTCGGCGAGCCACTGCCCGACGAGCCGTGGCAGCAGGCCGTCGACGCCGTTGCTGCCGCCGACGTGGTGATCGTGGTGGGCACATCCGGGATCGTCTACCCGGCAGCGGGTTTGCCGTCGGCTGCACTGGCCCAGGGCATCCCCGTCATTGAAGTCAACCCCGACACCACGCCGCTGTCGGACTTCGCGACCGTCACGGTCCGCGATACCGCCGCGCGTGCGCTTCCGACGTTGCTCGACCGCATCGTGGAGCTGGTCGGCTGAGCACCTACGCGGGCCGCACCGCCCGGCCCAGCGCGTGCTCGGACACCGGCACCGGAACCCATCCCGGAAGCGTCCACTCGCGCCGGGCCGTCTGAGGCACGAAGCCCGCGGCGGCAATCGCCCGCTCGGTGTCGCGGTGCGTGTGGCAGTTGCCGGCGAGCCGCGGCCAGATCGTCGCGTCGGCCAGCCGCTGCATCCGCCCGCGGACACCGCCGCTGGCCACATGTTCCAGATAGCGCAGCTCGCCACCGGGCCGCAGCATCGAAAACAGTTGCCGCAGTACGGCTTCGGGATCTTCGACCGAACACAGCACCAGCGAGCACACCACGGCGTCGAACGGCGCGCCCGACGTCAAGTCTTCGATCGCGCAATCCACGACGGTGATCGGCACCGGTGCCGTGTGGGCGCTTCGGCGGGCGATCGCGTTGAGCCGCGGCTCGGGCTCCACGGCGATCACCTCCTCGACCGTGGTCGGGTAGTGCACGAAATTGGAGCCGGTGCCGGCACCCACTTCCAGCACCCGGCCGGTGAGCCCGGCGAGGTTTCGCCGACGCAGCTCGCGCAGTTTCGGCGGCTCATGGCGCGACAGCACCGTCCAGATCCGGGCGAACAACGGGTTGTCGACGCGGGTGGCTTCGTCAGTCATGTTCTGCCTCTTTGATTTTCATGATCGCGTTGATGGCGTCCTGCGGGCTGGCGTCGTAGCCGATTATCCCGCTGACGATCTGTCCGCAGCACACCGCACGCAGCACCCGGTCGGTGAACTGCTCGACGTCACCCCACGGCAGATACGGTTTGGAGATCAGCAGCGCCGCGACGCCGTGCGCGGCGGTCCACATCTCCAGCGCTGTCGTCGTCGCGTCGTCCTGGACGTAGGTGCCCTGGTCCATCAGCGCCTGCACGGTCGCGCGCATGTGCGTGAACGCCGAGCTGTTGAGGGTGAGGTCGACGTCGCTGCCGGGGCGTCCCTCGCTCATCGTGGCGATCCGGTACAACTCCGGCGTCTGCAACGCGAACCGCACATAGGCCTGACCCTGGGCGCGCAGCACGTCCATCGTGGTGGTCTGGCCCACCGCGGCGCGCTGCATCTCTTCGTCGAGCTTCTCGAAATACCGTGCGCACACCGCGTCGAGCAGTGCGTCCTTGTCCTTGAAGTGCAGGTAGATCGACGGTGGCGTGACGCCGACGCGCTGGGCCACAGAACGGATCGAAACCGCTTTGGCCTGACCGGTTTTCAGCAGCAGCTCGGTGGCAGCGTCGAGTATCTCCTCGCGCAACTGGTCACCGAAGCCGCGCGGAGCTCGCCGCCTGCGGTCGGAACTAGGCGCGGGACTGGACACGCGGTTCCGTCTCCCTCGTCGCGGGTGCGGGCGCTTCGCTGATCCCGAACCGCGCGTGCAGGCGCGCCAGCGGCTTAGGCGCCCACCAGTTCGCCCGGCCCAGCACATGCATGAACGCCGGGACCAACAGCATCCGCACCAGCGTCGCATCGACCAGTACGGCCAACGTGAGACCCACGCCGAACATCCGCATGAACGCCACCTGCGCTGCGATCAGCGCGGCGAACGAAATCGACATCAACAGCGCCGCGGCGGTGACCACGCGGCCGGTGCGGGCGAGACCGAGTGCGACGCTCTCGTCGTTCGCGGCGCGCGTCTGCGGCGATTGCAGCCAGAACTCTCGGATCCGCGAGATCAGGAACACCTCGTAGTCCATCGACAGCCCGAACGCGATGCAGAACAGCAGCACCGGCATGTTGGCGACGAGCGTGCCGGTGGGTGTGGTGCCGAACGCGCCGAGGTGGCCCTCCTGGAAGATCCACACCAGTGCACCGAACGCGGCGGTCAGCGACAACACGTTGAGCAGCAAGGCTTTCAGCGGTAGAACCACACTGCCGGTGAGCATGAACAGCAGCACGAACGTGATGACCGCGATCACGGCGAGCACCGCTGGGATGCGAGACGTGACCGCATGGCTGCTGTCCCGGTTGATCTGCGCGGTACCGGTCAGCAGCACGTCGCGGCCGCCGGGGCCGGTGACGGCGTGCAGCCGGTCGAGCTGCGTTTCCGAGGCCGCGGTGAACAGCGGCGCGGTACTACCGATCGTGATGAACGCGCTGTTGTCCTTCATCCCGGTGGCGGCGGACGGCGGCCCGGCGGGCGCACCACGCACGAAGGTGCCGACCGGTGTGGAGACCGACGAGACGTCCGGCACCGTCGACAATTCGGCGGCGTAGCGGCCGAGCTCTTGTGGGCTGACCCCCGACATGTCGGAGATCACTGCGGTCACGTTCGTGGCACTGTCCACCGCGAAGTCGCTGCGCAGGCTGTCGCCGATCTGGCGCGCCGACGCCGACTGCGGCAGCACGCGATCGTCGGGGAAGCCCCATTTGGCGCCCAGGAACGGCGCACCGAGCGCGAGCAGCAGCGCGATGATCGCGACGCCTACCGGAATGGCATGGCGCATAACGAATTTCGTCGAGCGGTACCAGAACGTCTGCTGCACCGGCTTCGCGACGGGTTCCGGCCGCCCCAGGATCCGGCGGCCGAGCTTGCGCACGTCCAGCGAGTCCAGCCGCTCGCCGAGCAGCGCGATAGCCGCCGGCGTCACCACAATCGCGGCCGCCGCGGCGAACGCCACCACCGCGACGCCGGCGTACGCGAACGACTTCAGGAAGTACATCGGGAACAACACCATCGCGACCATCGACAGCGCGACCGTCATCGCCGAGAACAGCACAGTGCGTCCGGCGGTGGCCATCGTCCGGATCAGCGCCTCGTCGCGCGGACGGCCGTCGGCGAGCTCGTCGCGGTAGCGGTTGATGATCAGCAGGGTGTAGTCGATGGCCAGCGCGAGTCCCATCGCGACGGTCAGGTTCAGCGCGAAGATCGAAACGTCGGTGGCGAACGTGATCGCGTGAAGAACGGCCATCGAGCCGAGGATCGCGAAGCCGCCGACCGCCAACGGCAGCGCGGCCGCGAGCAGTCCGCCGAACACCCACACCAGCACCAGGAAGCTGAGCGGGATCGCGATCGATTCCATCAGCAGCAGGTCTTTTTCGCTCTGACCGTTGATCTGCACGTAGATCATGGCTTCGCCGCCAGCCTTGACGGTCACGCCGTCGCGGTCATGGGCCACTTGGGCGGCCAAGGCCTTGGCACGCTGCTGGGCTTGGCTTTCGGTGCCGGAGATGCCGGCGACGATCAACCCGGTGTTGCCATCCTTGCTGATCAAGGCGGGCGCCGCGGCAGGACCCGACGTCCACGCCGAGGTCACCTGCGCGACGAACGGCGACTCCTGCAGCTGGCGTGCGATGTCGAGGCCGGCCGCGCGCGCCTGCGGGCTTTGGGCACCCGCCGGGGAGGTGACGCTGACGACCAGTTCCATGTCGCCTTGGCCGAAGGTGCGTGACAGCATGGTCGCGGCCTGCGCCGACTCCGACGTGGGGTCCTGGAAACCTCCGGCCGACAGGCTCTTCGTGACGGGAATGCCGAACACCGCGGCGCCGACCATGACCAGGAGTGCGAGGGCGATGACGCGCCGCGGCGCGGCGATGGCCAATCGAGCGATTCCGGCGAGCACGCTACATCCTTCCGCCCAGCACCTACGTACCGGCGGTAACTTATCAGCGATAACTGATGGCGGTCAACGGCAAACCGGCCGACCCTACCCGTCGGTAAGAATTGCCACTGTTTTCCGAAACGTGACTCAAAGTCTTCTTAGAGGTGACCCATACGCTCACTGGCATGTGGATCGATGACACCAGCGCCGACGTCATCAAGGTTGACTTCGACGCCCTCTACCACGGAGATCTCTTGGTAGAAGGCGACACCTCGGAGCAACTCGACGACTGGCACCCGCTGGCACCCGCCGTCTGACCGAAGGCCGGCGCCAAAGTTTGCTCGGCGCCGGCCTTACTGTCAGCTCAAACTTCCTAGCCGGCTATGCCGGAACCCTCTCGTCTTCATCCGATCCGATCATCCCGGCCAGTCGCCCGCTGATCAGTTCTTTCGCCTCGGCCACAATCCGTGACACCAGCTCGCCGACGGTCGGGATGTCGTTGATCAGCCCCATCGCCGTGCCCACCGACCAGATGCCCGCATCGAGGTCGCCGTTCTCGAACACCTTGACCCCGCGTACGCCGGCGACCAGATCCTTGACGTCCTCGAACTGTCCGCCATTGTCGAGGATCCGCACGACCTCGCGCGACACCGCGTTGCTGGCCACCCGCGCAGTATTGCGCAGCGGCCGAAAGATCAGCTCGGTGTCGAGCTCACTGCCGGCGACGATCGCTTCCTTGACGTTCTGATGGATCGCCGATTCCACCGTGCACATGAACCGCGAGCCCATGTTGATGCCGTCGGCGCCGAGCGCCAGCGCGGCCACCAGGCCGCGGCCGTCGGCGAAACCACCGGACGCGATCATCGGAATCTCGATCTTGTCGGCGGCCGCGGGAATGAGCACCAGCCCTGGAATGTCGTCCTCGCCGGGGTGCCCCGCGCACTCGAACCCGTCGATGCTGATGCCGTCCACGCCCAGGCTCTGCGCCTTCACCGCGTGCCGCACCGACGTGCACTTGTGCAGCACCTTGATCCCGTTGTCGTGGAACATCGGCAGGTGCGGCGCCGGGTTGGAGCCCGCGGTCTCGACGATCTTGATGCCCGAGTCGACGATCACCTTGCGGTACTCGTCGTACGGCGGCGGATTGATCGTCGGCAGAATCGTCAGGTTGACCCCGAACGGCTTGTCGGTCAGGTCGCGGCAGCGGGCGATCTCGTTGGCCAGATCCGCCGGCGTGGGCTGCGTCAACGCGGTGATGAAGCCCAGTGCACCCGAATTCGCCACGGCGGCAACGAGTTCCGCGCGACCAACCCACTGCATGCCGCCCTGGACGATGGGGTGCTCGACCCCGAATGCCTCGGTGAACTTGGTCTTGATCGTCATCGTTGCTACCTCGGCGCCATCCGGATCGCACCGTCGAGGCGAATCACCTCACCATTGAGCATCGGGTTCTTGACGATGTGCACGGCCAACGCGGCGTACTCGGAGGGATCGCCCAGGCGGGCCGGGTGGGGAACCTGCGCACCCAGCGACTTCTGCGCCTCCTCGGGCAGCGAGCCCAGCAGCGGCGTCTTGAACAGACCCGGCGCGATCGTGCACACCCGGATCAACTCGCGGGCCAGATCACGCGCGATCGGCACGGTCATTCCGACCACGCCGCCCTTCGACGCCGAGTAGGCGGCCTGGCCGATCTGCCCTTCGAACGCCGCGACGGAGGCGGTGTTGACGATCACGCCGCGCTCCGGGCTGTCCGGCGGACCGATGGGCTCGGTCTTCGCGATGCGCTCGGCGGCGAGGCGCAGCACGTTGAAGGTGCCGATGAGGTTGACGTGGACGGTCTTGGTGAACACGTCCAACGGAAACGGGCCGTTCTTGCTCAGCGTCTTGACCGCGCTGCCGATGCCCGCGCAGTTCACGTTGATCCGCACCGGGCCCAGCGACTCGGCGAGGTCGAGCGCCTTGGTCACCGCCGCCTCGTCGGTGACGTCGGCGGGTGCGAATCGAGCACGGTCGCCCAGTTCCTTGGCCACCTCTTCGCCCTTGCTGGTCGGCAGGTCGAGGATCACCACCTGGGCACCCTCGTCGAGCAGCGCCTTGGCCGTCGCGAGCCCGAGGCCTGACGCACCGCCGGTGACGAGTGCTACGGCGTCTTTGATCTCCACTGATCGGTTTCCTTTCCTGGGTCGCTGACCGAACCGACCCACTGGTTGGTCGAACTTAACAGAGCCATAAGGTGTAGCCATGACGACCCTCGATTCCAGCACCGAGGCCTATCGAGCTGTCAACGGCCTCGCGCTCGAGCTCGCCGGTGGCGTGCTGTCGATCACGATGAACCGTCCAGAAAGCCTGAACTCGCTCACCGAGGCGATGCTGTCCGGCATCGCCGACTGGGTGGAACAGGCGGGTGACGACGACCGGGTGCTGGTGGTGCGCCTCGGCGGAGCCGGCCGCGGGTTCAGTTCCGGGGCGGGCATCAGCGAGGAAGATCAAAAGGGCGGTGGCGCAAGCTCTCCCACGAAAATCATCGACGAAGCGAACCGCGCGGTGCGGGCCATCACCAGGTTGCCGAAGCCGGCTGTCGCGGTGGTGCACGGCCCGGCGGCCGGCGTCGCGACCTCGTTGGCGTTCGGCTGCGACATCGTATTGGCTTCGGAGAACGCGTTTTTCATGCTCGCGTTCACCAAGATCGGTTTGATGCCCGACGGTGGCTCGTCTGCGTTGGTGGCCGCGGCGGCCGGCCGGCTACGGGCGATGCGCATGGCACTACTGGCTGAACGGATCTCCGCGCCCGAGGCGTTGGACTGGGGTCTGGTCACCGCCGTCTATCCCGCCGACGAATTCGACGCCGAGGTGGACAAGGTCGTCACGACCCTGGTCAACGGGCCTGCGGTGGCGTTCCGCAAGACCAAAGAGGCCATCAACGCCGCGACACTGACCGAGCTCGAAGCGGCGTTCGAACGCGAGAAGCAAGGTCAGTCGGTGTTGATCACGTCGCACGACTTCATCGAGGGCACAACCGCATTCCAGCAGCGGCGCTCCCCCGCGTTCAAGGACCGCTAGGAGCCGTCGACGTCCGAGTGCGGCGTCGGGCTCTGCGACGATTCCCACTTGGCCGCCAGCGACCGCTTGACCGTCGTGCCGGATGTCAGGTCCACCTGGAACGTCTCACCGTCGTCGCCTTCCAGCGTGACGACGTACCCGCCGTCGTTGACGTCCTTGAACACCACCTTGTACGGATGCTCACCCTTGCCGAGGTCGAGCGCGATGATGTCGCCTGGCGCGACGTCGTCGATTCGGTCGTGACCGGAAACCTCAGACATGACGCCGACGGTAGCCGATCGCCTATCGCGATCTCGCGCTCGCCTCAGGTGAAGGCAGGCTCTCGGGCCCCCGCCGACAGGAATCGTCCCGACTTGGAGGTGGAGGCGTACCCGTCGCGGAACACGCCGCTGCGGTAGACCACCGCGCCGCCGACCCCCGTGGCCACTATGGCGGCGTCGTTGCGGTTGACCATCCGGCTCAGCCCGCCGTAGAACGGCACCTGCTCTTCGTAGTAGCCGTCGACGGAGTCGTCGAGCCCAGCCGGATCGATGACGACGAAATCCGCGCGGTCGCCCTCGCGCAGAGTGCCCGCGTCCAGTCCGAACCAGTCGGCGACCTCGGCGGTCAGCCGGTGCACCGCATGCTCGACCGTCATGAACGGCTTTCCGGCGTGCTGCGCGTCCAGCACACGCTTGAGCAGCCGCAGCGGAAAGTTGTAGAACGCCATGTTGCGCAGATGCGCACCGGCATCGGAGAACCCCATGTGCACGGTCGGCTCGACGGCCAGCTTGTCCAGCTGCGAAGGCCGGTGGTTGGCCACCACAGTCGTCCACCGCACGTTGCGCTCGCCGTTCTCGACGAGCACGTCCAAGAATGCATCCAGCGGATGCAAACCGCGTTCGTCGGCGATCTGCCCGAAGCTCTTGCCCACCAAGCCGACGTCAGGGCAGTCGACGATGACCGCATCGTGAAAGTCGCGATGCCACAACGTCGGTCCCAATTTGACCTTGTCGAATTCCCGACGGAAGCGGCGGCGGTATTCAGTGTCGGCCAGTAAGCTGTTGCGCTGCAACTGATCCCGCAGGTGCAACGCGGCAGTGCCCGCGCCGAACTCTTCGAACACCGGCAGATCGATGCCGTCGGAATAGAGCACGAACGGCACCGGCAGGTGCTGGAACCGGATGCTCGCGTCGAACAGCTTGTTGAGCAGCCGGGTCAGCGGTCCGAACACCCTCACCGCGCCCGGGTTCGACTTGGCGTCCGCCGATACCAATAGACTCATCCGAACGCCGTTGCGCCAGCGGAACATTCGGCTGCTGGAGGCGAAGAACAACAGCCCGGAAAGCGGATTCTCGACGTTGGGTGCGCTCTGCAGAAGGCGGTCACGCTTGCGCAACACCGCGATCAGCCGGCGGCGTTCACGCCAGGTCGCGAACGTCGACGGCAGCGCACGCGAGCGGTACCGGTCGCCGTCGAGCTTGTCGATCGGCGCATCCATTCCGGACATGCCCACAAGCCCGGCGTCCAGAGCCTCCTCGAGCAACTGAGCCATCTTGTCCAGCTCGGCATCGCTGGGCCTGACGTTGTCCGTGGTGGCGCGGCCCAGCCCGAGCACCGAGGTGCGCAGATCCGAATGACCAAGCATCGAGGCGACATTCGGCCCCAGCGGCAGATCGTCGAGCGCCCGCACGTACTCCGCGGGCGTCGACCACGTCTGCTTGGCGTTCAACGCATCGAGCACGTACTGGCGCGGCACCGCCTCCACGCGGCTGAACAAATCGGCCGCGTCGGCCGCGTCGGCGTAGACGGTTGACAGCGAGCAGTTGCCCAGCAGCACCGTGGTGACGCCGTGCCGCACGGACTCGCGCAAGCCGGGATCCAAAAGCACCTCGGCGTCGTAGTGGGTGTGCACGTCGATGAACCCCGGGACCACCCACTTGCCGGCCGCGTCGATCACCTCCGGGCAGCCGGTGTCGTCCAGCGGCTCGGCGGACACATCCGCGACGATGCCGTCGCGCACGCCGATGGTGCGAAGCGAAGGCGCGGCGCCGGTTCCGTCGAACCACAGGCCGTTGCGGACGATCACGTCGTAGGTCATGAATCGGTCACCGTCCTGCCGAAAGGCCGAAAATCGGCGGCAGCGCCAGCACCATCAGCACGCTCCACCAGAAGTGGATGAGGATGGGCGCCAGCACTCCGCCGGTCGCGCGGCGCGCAAGGGCGCACACCGTGCCGAGGATGACCGCGGCGAAGCCGAGCATCGGGTTGCCACTGGCCAGGGTCGCGGCGATGTACAGCAGCGTCGAGAAGACCACCGGATAGAACCGGCCCAACGCCGAGTACAGCGCCCCCCGGAAGAAGCATTCTTCGGCGATGCCGTTGATCAGTGTGAGCACCAGAACCAGCGGCAGCGAGCCGCGGTCGGCGAACTCGAGGACGCGGGTGATGTAGTCGTTGACCGCCGGGATCTCGCGCGCGCCCAAACCGCCGAGCAGAAACGCACCGCCCAACGCCAGTCCGACCACTGTGCCGGTGATGACCGGTCGCTGGTTGCGGCCGCGGAACTTGATGCAGCCGAGGTGCAGCGGCCGCGACAACAACGCGCCGGCGAACCACACCCCGGCGAGCAGGAACGTCGACCAATAGAACGAGTCGTCGCCGGCGGGTCGTTTCAGCGAGAACCCGAGCACCACGGCACCGATCACCAAGAACACCGCGACGACGATGCGCCGCCGAACGACCACCGCGGGCGGCTCGTGGTACGGAACCGCGACCGTGGTCGCGATCTCTTTGATTTCGCCCAGCAGTCCGGGCCGTGCGGTTTCCGGCGCCTGTTGCGTCATGCAGATTTTCCGTTCGGCGTGAGTTCGGCCAAAATGTCCAGCCCCGTGCGAAGCACTCCGGCCACGAGGCCGGGCACCAGGTTGACCAGTTCGAGCGCGGGCCGCGCGGCCGCCGGCGTCACCGCCCTGGCCAGCCGCTGCAGCGCGAGCACGTCGCCGCCGGCCCAGTCGGGATCGGTATCGGCCAGGTGATGCGGGTCGGCGAGCTCGTTGACGGGCCGGGGCGTGCGGGTGGCCACTGACGCGGCGATCGCGTCCGCGATCGGGGTCAGCCCACCCGGGGGGTCGGGCACCAGGTCGCTCAGCCGGTGGTCGGAGGCGGTCATCGGGTGGTCGAGCGACTCGACGAGGTCGGCGGCGAGACCACCGGGAACCGGCAGCGCGACCGCCGTCACCCGCGACACCAAAGCCGTGTCGATGCCGCGGACCGGCAGCCCGGCCCGCCAGGTGCCGGTCGCGCGGGCGTAGTCGAACAGAAGGTCGCGGTACGTCGTTGTCTCCGGCCCGCAGATGTCGTAGCCGCCCGCGGGCACGCGGTCGGAGTCGGCCACGGCGACAAGGTAGTACAGGACGTCGCGGATTGAGATCGGATCCATCGGATTGGCCGCCCACGGCAGCAGCGGAAAGAGCAGGAACCGGTCGCCGACGTACCGCAGCATCTCGAACGACGTCGACCCCGCCCCAATGATCATCGCCGCGCCGAGCCAGACCACCTCCGCACCGCCGTCGACCGACAGCGACGCCGCCACCTCGGCGCGACTGGCCAGGTGCTCGGAGAGGTCGTCGTCGTCGGGCACGAATCCGCCGAGGTAGACGATGCGCCGCACTCCGGCTTCTTTGGCAGCGGTCGCGAGGTTGGCCGCCGCACGGTTGTCGGCTTCGCGAAAGCCCGGCTGGCCGATGCCGTGCACCAGGTAGTAGACGACGTCGACGGGCCCGGCATCGGCGAACGCCGCCCGGGTCGCGTCGAGGTTTCCCGCGTCGAGGGCGACCGGCTGGATGTCGTCATACCAGCCGAAGCGCTTGAGCGAGGCCGGATTTCGGCTCGCTGCGACGACCTGGTGGCCGTCGCGCAGTAGCGCCGCGACGAGCCGCGATCCGACATATCCGGTGGCGCCGGTGACGAGAGCACGCACATTGGTCACCGTAGGCGATTACCCAATTTCGCCGGGCCGCGACACCGTCTTCCTAGGCTGTGGGGTAGTGCTGTGCTGAGTTGCCCACGGAAGGAGACGTCAGATTGGCCACGCTGCGTAGCGGAGATCGCGAGCTGCCGCTTCAGTTCACCAACCATTTCCTGGCTCATCTGCAGGCCGCGATCCATCGCCGCTTCCAGCGTGCCGGCGGCTTTTTCTTGACCGGTACGTACCGCAACGGCGACGGCAAGGAGGTGACGGTGTCGCACTGGCTGCACCCGCTCGCCGAGCTGGTGTTCGAGTACGACGTCCGTGACGACAACGGCGACCGGCTGCCTCCCGTCGAGCTGGACCACAAGGAGGTCGACGCGATCTTGGATGCGATGAGCCGGCCCGTCGGCGTGCACGACACCGGGGACGTCTGGGTGACGTTCCGGGAGAAGCTCTAAGACGCTCCGCGGTGTAACTCGGCGAGGCGTTCGTAGACCGCTGCGTTCTGCTGATTGGTGGCCACCTCGGCGTCGCTGAGCTCGCGCCGCACGCGTCCGGGCACCCCGGTCACCAGCGACCGTGGCGGAACCACCATGCCCTGCGGCACCAGTGCGCCGGCGGCGATCAGCGAGCAGGTGCCGATCACCGCGCCGTTCATGATGATCGCGCCCATGCCGACTAGCACGTGGTCTGCCACTTCACAGCCGTGGACCACCGCGTTGTGGCCGATGCTCACACCGGTCCCGATGTGCACGGGATATTCGGAGTCGACGTGGACGGTGACGCCGTCCTGGATGTTGGTGCCGGCGCCGACGTGGATCGGTTCGGCCTCGGCACGCAGCGTCGCCGAGTACCAGACGCTGGCGCGGGCGGAGACCGTCACCTGGCCGATCACCGAAGCGTTCGGCGCGACCCAGGCCTCGGGATGGATGTGCGGGGTGCGGCCTCGCACGGCCACGATCAACGGCATGCGCGCTACCTGCCCTTCCACACGGGCTGGCGCTTCTCGGCGAACGCCAGCGGCCCCTCCTTGGCGTCCTGCGACTTCATCAGCGTTCTGACTTCGTTGAACAGCCGCGCCCACTTCGGCTCTTCGTCGGTGATCACGCCGTCGTCGACGCCGTAGGCCACCCGCTTGCTCACCTGAACGGCCAGCGGCGCGTTGACGGTGATGCGCTGCGCCAGCGCCAGCGCGGCCTCCAGAGCCGTCCCGTCCGGCACGACCTCGTTGACCATGCCCCACCGCGCGGCGTCGGCCGCCGAGATCGGGTCGCCGGTGAACAACATCTCCAACGCCACCTTGCGAGGCAGGTGGTCGACGATCCGGAACACCCCGCCCGCCGCGGCGACCAGTCCCCGTTTGACCTCCGGCAGCCCGAATGTCGCGCTCTCGTCGGCCACCACCAGGTCGCTGGCGAGCGCGATCTCGGTGCCGCCGCCGAGGGCGGTGCCGTTGACGGCCGCGATCGTCGGCTTGTCGACGACGTGGTGGACGTAGCCGGCGAAGCCCCATTCGCCGTGCTCGGGGTGGTACAGGTTCTCGCGGCGGGCGATGGCCTTGAGGTCCGCTCCGGCGCAGAACGACGTGTCCCCTGCGCCGGTGATCACCACCGCCCACACGTCGGGGTCGTTGTCGGCGTGTTCCAGCGCATCTCCGACCGCGGTGCTCACTGCCCCGTTGACCGCATTGCGGGCTTCGGGGCGGTTGATCGTGATCACCTCGACGTTGCCGCGACGCTCGACGAGCGCCGCAGGCTCGCTCACAGAAGTTCCACGATGGTGGCGTTGGCCTGGCCGCCGCCCTCGCACATGGTCTGCAGGCCGTAGCGAATTCCCTTGTCGCGCATGTGATGAACCATCGTGGTCATGATCCGGGCGCCCGACCCGCCGAGCGGGTGGCCCAGCGCGATCGCGCCGCCGTTGGGGTTGAGGTTCTTCTCGTCGGCACCGATGTCGTGCAGCCAGGCCAGCGGAACCGGCGCGAACGCCTCGTTGACCTCGAACACGCCGATGTCATTGATGCTCAGCCCGGACTTCTTGAGCGCCTTCTGCGTCGCGGGGATCGGCGCGGTCAGCATGATCACCGGGTCGGCACCGGCCAAGACGGCGGTGTGGATCTTCGCAATAGGCTTGAGCCCCAACGATTTCGCCTTCTCGTCGGTGGTGATCAGCACTGCGGCCGCGCCGTCGGAGATCTGCGACGAGTTGCCGGCGTGGATCACGCCGTCCTCTTTGAACGCGGGCTTCAGTTGCGCCATCTTCTCCATCGGGGTGCCGCGCCTGATGCCCTCGTCCTTGAGCACGGGGTTGCCGTCCTGGTCCTTGATCGGGGTGATCTGGTCGTCGAACGCGCCGGAATCCTGTGCAGCAGCGGCCTTTTCGTGCGACCCGAGCGAGAACTCGTCGAGCTGGGTGCGGTCGAAGCCCCACCGTTGAGCAATCATCTCCGCGCCGATCCCCTGGTTCGGGTGCACGCCGTAGCGGTCCATGAACGCCTGCGGGAACGGGTTGCCGCCGCCGGCCAGAGAGGCGCCCATCGGGACTCGCGACATCGACTCGACGCCGCCGGCCACCACGACGTCGTAGTGCCCGGCAACCACACCGGCCGCGGCGAAGTGGATCGACTGCTGGCTGGACCCACACTGGCGGTCCACGGTCACGCCGGTCACGCTCTCCGGCCATCCTGCCGCGAGCAGCGACGTGCGCGCGATGTCCATGCTCTGCTCGCCGGCCTGCATCACACAGCCCCAGATGACGTCGTCGACGATCTCGGGATCCACCCCGGCGCGCTGAACCAGCGCGTTGAGGACCTGCGCGGACAAATCGGCGGGATGCACACCCGACAACCCGCCGTTGCGCTTGCCGATCGGCGACCGTACCGCTTCGACGATGACGGCTTCAGCCATGAGCTTCTCCTTCGAAAGTTGACGTGTGTCGATTGTCAACCAGGCTGCGAAGGCGGTTGCGGCGGGGTCACTTCCTGCTTGCCGACGCCCCCGTCGAGGACTCGTCGACGTGCACGGGCACGTCGTCATCCCACGGCTGTCGGACGACCATGTCGGCGACTCTGACGTAACCCCGTTCGAACTCCCCGGTGGCCGCGTCGACCAGCCGGTACCGCTGCGTCTGCGTGTGAATGGGCTGGGCGTCCAGCAGTACGACCCGCACCTCGCCGGGTTCGAAGTGGCATCGCTTTTGCATGGCCGCGATCAGCTGCTCGTTGTGCATGTGGCCGTCGCCGAAGTTCCAGCCGATCGCGGTGCTGCAGATGCGCTCACCGTCGGTGATCAGGTAGTCGTCCTCGTTCTGTCCGGCCATCGCCCGGTGCGCGAGCGTGAACAATGCGCGGCCGTGAGTGTTGAAGCCCCGGAACGCATATCCCATGTAGATCGGGATCTGCGCGGCCTCGGGGCTGCCGTAGAACCGCTCCAGCTGCTTCTGCGGCATGCTGGCGATCGCCACCAGCCCGCGTTCGATCTTCTCGGCCGCCGACGGCTTGAGGCACCACAGCGACGTGTCCCAGTTGCCGGCGTAGTAGCGCATACCGGGCAAGAACGAGATCTTGCGCGGAAACAGGTTGCCCAGAGCCACCGTTGCGGCCAGCACCACGAACAAAAGGGCAACGGGGACAGGGTTTTTCACGTCGCCCAGACCGACGTCGGCGTGGGCGACGAACAGGCTGAGAACCCCGAAGATCATGAAGACGTTCCACTCCAGCGGCACACCCATCGGGATCGCAGACAGGATGCCGAAGTGGAAGCACACCATCACGAACGCTGCGATGGCCGTCGGCCAGCCGCCGTGGGAGAAGAACAGCACCAGGGGCACCAGCATCTCGATCGCGGTACTCACGTGTGCGATCACCCGCGATACCCGCCCCGGCCGCAGGTCGTCGGGGAAGTGCTCGAAGAATCTGCGCTTCATCGACTTGGCGCGGATCAGCGGGTTGTTCGACATCATCGTCGAGATCACGAACGGGAAGTGCTTGTTGAGCTTGCTGGTCGCCGCGCCGATCCAGATCACGAGGAAGACGAGCTTGGAGGCGACGATCATGTCGTCGCCCGCGAACAGGAAGGTCACCGCGAAGCTTGCGTACACCTCGCCGCGGGCGGCCAGAAAGATCACCTTGTCGCGCAGGCCCGCGACGGCCAGAAGCCCGAGGATCACGGCGATCTGCCATGTCGGCAGCAGTCCCGGCACGCCGCCGGTGCCGTCGGACAGCAGCGCCCACAGCAGCATCACCAGAAGCGCTGCGTAGAGCAGCACGTCGACCGGTGTGCGGCTATCGCCCTTGGTGAACGGCACCCTATTGGGCCAGGGGGGCAGCCGAATGGTCTTCGGCCGCAACCAGTACAGGATCGAGCCCATCGGCGGGAAGAAGCGGTTGTTCAGCGGCCCGAAGCCGCAGCCCAGTCCTACCACTTCGAACAGCATCGTGTAGAGCACGACCTTCTGGAAGACGATCGGCTCCGACCACCACGCACCCACGTTGGTGAACCCGTCGATGCCCTTGGTGGCCAGCGCGAACAGCCAGCCGCCGAGAATGTACAGCAGGATCTTGACCACGTAGAACAGGTGCATTGCGACGGGTGTGCCGAAGCCCACCTCGGCCCAGTGCCGAGCCATCGGCCGGATCTTTTCGCTGCGGGTGCCCTTGCTCCATTCCTCGAAGTCGACCACGGGCAGTTCCGGTTTCAGAAATCCCATGAGGCAGAATTTAGAACGTGTTCTAGTGTTGCGGCAATGCCATCGACAGCCTGTTCACGTACTCGTCGAGGTCCAATCCGGCGGCGCGGATACTGATCGCAATTGTGTCGCCGATGCCGTGCACCCCGTGGGTCAGGCTCATCATCGGTGACAACGCCGGGTAACCGGCGGTGAGCAGCACAGGCCGCCCGCCGAAGGTCAGGTCGGCTGCGCCGCGGTTGACGCTGGAAACCACGGTGTTGCCGACGACGACGGGCGAGCGGATGTCCGCATCGAATTGGCCGACGCCCCAGCGCAACAACACGGCGGGAACGGCTTCCAGCGCGGCGTCGCCTGCGGCGAACGCTGGATGTCGGGCGCGGCGCCGACGATCGTCGAGGTCTGCGGCGATCCTCGTCGCGCGGCTGGCCCGCGGCAGCTCTGGGTACAGCCCGACGCCGACATTGCCGAAGTGGTTGTTCGCGTAGCGCACGCCGGGTTTGGCCATCGGCACCTCGGCGCCCAGGGTCGACGGGTCCTCGCCGCGGTCACGCAGGTAGGCGGAGAGCGCCTCGGACACCGCCGAGAGGACCGCGCTGGTG
Source organism: Mycobacterium sp. NGS39 (assembly GCF_059812765.1). Classification (NCBI taxonomy): domain Bacteria; kingdom Bacillati; phylum Actinomycetota; class Actinomycetes; order Mycobacteriales; family Mycobacteriaceae; genus Mycobacterium; species Mycobacterium sp. NGS39. The sequence goes on from NZ_JCALDH010000007.1 coordinate 144,944, forward strand.
ACGGTAGGAGCCAACTCACCGCGGAGCCGGGTGAAGGTGCGGATCGCCGGTGTGCCTTCAGGCTTGCGGTTGACACTCAACGCGGGCCGCGGTGGTGGCGGCGGCGCGACGAGGCCCGCGGCGGTGTCACGGTCAAGCTGGCGTCGCGCGCGGGCGGCAGCGGGAGCGCGGGTCAGCAGACATCCTCGGCGCCGTCGGGTGACGGGGGGCACGGCGTGGCAGGATCGCCCGAACAGCACGGCTGCAAGGGCAGACGAGCGCACGCCGTCGCCCAGCGCGTGACCCATCTGGACCACCGCGACCGTCGACGCCATCGAGGCACCTGGCACGCCCGGCACCGGGCGAAACACGTGCAGCCGCCACGCGGTGTCGCGAGGGTCGAGCTGGTGGCGGCCCAGTTCGGCAACCGCGTCCAGGCAGTGCTGCCAGCTGACGGCCGCGCCGTGGACCACCACCTGCTCGGCGGTGACGTCGCCCGCGACCCATCTGGGATATGTCAGCCGGCAGCTGTCGTCGACGCGCAGCCTCAGGTCGGGACAGCCGTTGGCGCGCCGAATGGATTGCGCCACGGCGGTTTCCAGATCGGCTGGCTCGCCGTCGAACGCGTACAGCAGAAACTGGTCGTTGGGAATTTTGGCCGACATCCAGTAGACCTGCGCGTCGGTGGCGGTCAGGGCTACGGTCATACGAATGACTCTTCCAGCACCCGCAGAACGCAGCGCCGCGCTGGTCACCGGCGCGTCGTCAGGAATCGGTGAGGCGATCGCCCGCGAGCTGTCGCGGCGTGGACATCGCGTCGTCTTGGTGGCCCGGCGCGCCGCGGAGCTGGAGGCACTCGCCGGCGAACTGGACACACCGGCGCATCCGCTGCCCGCCGACCTGTCGGATCGCACCGAGCGAGCTGGGCTGCCGGACCGGGTCGCCGCGCTGGGCCTGAAGGTCGACATCCTGGTCAACAGCGCCGGGTTGGCGACGGTGGGGCCGATCGCGAAAGCCGTTGCGGAGAAGGAACTCAACGTGGTCGAGGTCGATGTGGCCGCGGTCGTCGACCTCTGTTGCCGGTTCGTGCCGGGCATGGTGCAGCGGCGCCGGGGTGCCGTGCTGAACGTGGCGTCGGCCGGCGCGTTCGCTCCGGTGCCCGGTCAGGCGTCGTACGGCGCGGCGAACGCGTTTGTGTTGTCCTACACCGACGCGTTGCGTGGCGAGCTGCGCGGCACCGGGGTGAGCGCGACGACGTTGTGCCCGGGGCCGGTGAAGACCGGCTTCGGGGAGGCCGCCGGAATTCCCGACGAAGAGGCCGAGGCGGCGCTGCCGCGGGTGATGTGGAAGACCGCCGAGGAGGTGGCACTCGCCGGCATCGACGGCCTGGCGGCGGGCAAGGGTGTGGTGGTGCCGGGGGTGGCGAACCGGGCCGCCGCGTTGCTTCCGCGTTTTGCGCCGCGCGAACTGATCGTGGGCTTGGTGGCTCGCCAGCACCCAGGCCTGAAGGGCTCTTAGCTCTCAGCGGGACCGATGAAGTCGACGATGCGGCCCGCCACGATGTCGGGTTGTTCGAGTTGCAGGAAATGACCGGCATCGTCGACGACGTGTGCGGCGCTGCCTGGCGGCAAGATCCGTTGCGCCCATTCGGTATACGCGGAGGTAGCGCAGCCGTCGTCTCTACCGTGCAGGTAGAGGGTGGGCAGCGTCGGCGCCTCGAGCCAGTACCGATGCAACTCGGCGTACTGCTCCGGTGGCCGGGTGTTGCGGACGGTGGCGCGGTAGGGGCCCAGCGCGGCGCGCCAACTCTCGGGGGTGCCGATCGCCGCGTCGACATGGCGCAGGTCTTCCTCGGCGCGATAGCCCGGCGACCATTGCCGCCACAGGCGACGCGGCACCCAAGACGCCGAGCGCTCAGGAAGCAGCGGCAGCTGGAAATACATGATGTACCAGCTGCGGGCCAGCTGACGCGGTAGCTGCGCGGCCAGTCGCCCGGCCTGCGGAATGCGGCCGAGCGGCTGGAACGATGCCGGCGGCGGCACCGACATGACGACGGCCTTGGCGAATGGGCTGTCCGGCATCGCAGCCAGTCCCACGCCGGCGATCGCGCCCCAGTCATGGCCGATGACCACGTCACGCCCGGTCGGGCCTAACGCGTCGAGGACACGCAACGCGTCGTCCATGAGTGCGCCGACGTGGTAGCTGCCGTCGGACGGGATCGTCGATGGTGCGTACCCCCGCATGAACGGGGCGACCACCCGCCAGCCGGCCGCCGTGAGCTTCGGCGCGATTTTGCGCCAGCCATGCGCGGTGTCGGGGAAACCGTGAAGGCACAATGCAATTGGCGCGTCAGCGGCCCCTTGGCGAGGACTCCACGCAAGCCCGCGCAGCGTTACCGTCGGCGCGTCGACCTCGACCCAGCCGGGCTCACCCATGGCGGCAGCTTAACGGGGCCGCCGGATCAGGCGTCGGCGGCAGCAGCCTCCAATTCGGCGATCACGATCTTGCGCATGCCGAGCATCGCCTTGGTGGCGGCCGTGGCGCGAGCCGGGTCCGGATCGTTGACCAATTCGAAGAGCCGGTCAGGCACGATCTGCCAACTCAAACCGAAGCGGTCTTTCAACCACCCGCACTGCGACTCCTGGCCACCGTCGACGAGCCGGTCCCAGTAGTAGTCGACCTCCTCCTGGTTCCTGCAGTGCACCATGAACGACACCGCCTCGGTGAAGGAGAAGACCGGCCCACCGTTGAGGCCGGTGAAGCGGGTGCCGTCGAGCACGAATGTGCCGGACGCCACCTGGCCGGGAGTACCAGGACCCGCCTCGGTATAGCGGTCGAAGCCCTCGATTCTGGAGTTCGGGAACACGGACGTGTAGAACTGGGCGGCCTCCTCGAGGTTGTCGTCGAACCACAGGCACGGGGTGATGGACGGCATGGCGTTCTCCTCCTCTGGTCACTGGTATCGACTGCCACCGTCACCCAAACTCATCGCGGCAGACGTCCACGAGACCGTCGATCTTGGGTCGGCTACCGTGACCCGATGAGCAGCACACCTCAGACGGTGACCTACTGCGGCGTCAACGACGTGACGCTGGTCGCCGACGAGTGGAACCACAACGCGTCCTTTGACGGGCGGCCCTCGATTCTGATGCTCCACGGCGGCGGGCAGAACCGATTCTCTTGGAAGAGCACCGGTCAGGTGTTGGCCGACAAGGGTTTTCATGTCGTCGCGCTGGATTCCCGTGGACATGGGGACAGTGATCGCGCGCCCGGTGCCGACTACGCACTCGAGACGCTGTGCGGCGACGTGCTGCGCGTCATCGACGCCATCGACCGGCCCGTCGCGTTGATCGGCGCCAGCATGGGCGGGCTGACCGGCATTCTTGCTGCCCATGCCGCCGGGCCGGCGACGGTGAGCAAGCTTGTGCTCGTCGACGTGGTGCCGCGGTTCGAGAAGAGCGGCAGTGCCCGCATCCGCGACTTCATGTTCAGCCATGTGCACGGCTTCGACTCCCTGGAGCAAGCTGCCGATGCGGTCGCGGCATATCTGCCACACCGGACGCGGCCGCGCAATCCGGAGGGTTTGAAGAAGAACCTGCGCCAACGCAACGGCCGTTGGTATTGGCACTGGGACCCGAAGCTGCTGACCAAGCCGGAGGACGATCCGCATCTGCGTGTCGAGAAACTCGAAAGCGCGGCGATCGACCTTCGCATTCCGATTCTGCTGATCCGCGGCAAGCTGTCCGACGTGGTCAGCGTCGAGGGAGTCAAAAACTTCCTCGAAAAGGTACCTACTGCTGAATTCGTCGAACTTTCCGACGCCGGTCACACCGCAGCGGGAGACGACAACGACGCTTTTACCGACGCGGTCGTGCAGTTCGTCACCCGCTGACGAAAAGCACTCAGCCACAATCTTTTTCGTCGTCTTCGTCGTCGTCGAACATGCGGTCGGGGTGGAAGTAGGTGTTGGTGTGGGGCTGGCCGTGATCGAGGTCTGGGGGTGGGATCCATTCGGTGGTGCCGTCGGCGCGTTTTCGGGTGGTCCAGCCGGTGGTGGCGTCGCGGTTGTGGGGTCCGCAGGACAGGGTCAGGTTATCGATGTCGAGGGGGCGCCGGTGGCCCAGTCGCGCAGGTGGTGGATTTGACACCAATAGGCCGGTACGTCGCAGCCCGGGTGGGTGCAGCCGCGCTCTAAGGCGTAGAGCAGCAGGCGTTGTTCGGGGGTGCCCAGGCGGGTGGTGCGGCCCTTGTAGAGCTGCACCCGCCTGGCCTGGTCGAACACGAGTAGATAGTGGTAGGCGTGGGCAGCCATGCGGATCAGGTCGGTGACCGGCAGCCAGCTGCCTGAGCCGGTGTGGGCCTTGCCGGCTCGACGTTGGAGGTCGTCGAGCGCGACGGTGGCGGTAATGGTGACCGGCAGGCCCTGATGCGAACCCAACTCACCCGACATCAACGTCGAGCGCACCATCGCGGCGAGCGCGTCGTGGTTGCGCTGGGCGGCGCTGCGCTCATCGGCGCTGACCGCTTCTGCCGCGGGCTGGCCGTCGACGGTCGTAGTGGGGTCGGCGGGGTTACAGGCGCCGGGGGCCGCCCATTTGGCCAGCACGGCGTCCAGGCCGGCGCGCAGCTGCGGGTCGAGCCAGCCGGTGATTTTGGACATGCCATCGGGGGCTTGCGGCGAAATAGTGATGGCGCGGCGGCGGGCGCGGTGCTCGTCGGAGTAGTCGCCGTCGGGGTTGAGCACGTCGGTGTAGTGGTCGGCGGCGCGTTGCAGTTCGTCAGGGCGATGGCGGGTGGCGATGGCGGCCAGTCGCGCTTCGGCTGTGGCGCGGGTGGGTTCGTCGATCGAGCACGGCAGCTGCGCCAGAAACGTCCGGATGATCTTCACATGCTCGGCGCTGATGGTTCCGGCGCTCTGGGCGGCCGCGGTCGCCGCCAGCTTCGGCGGCAGCGGTTCACCGGTCAGCGCGCTCCGCGGTGCGAGGTCGACCGCGTCGTCGATGCGGCGCGCCGCCTCGCGCCGATAGATCCGCAGCCGGTCGGCCAGCACTTGGGCAGGCGCCCGCCGAGTTCGCCGGACGAGGCGTGGGTCAGCTCGGCGAGCAGTTCACGCTCGAGGGCCGGCAGGCGTCGGCGCCAGCGTTCGTGACGCTCCAACAGCGCCACCCGCTCGGCGGTGGACAAGCCGTCGCGGTCGAGCGCGGTGATGGCCTCCAGCGCGGCATCCACGGCGTCATAGACGGCCACCGCCGCCTCGAACGCGATCGAATTCATACCCCGAATCTAGAGACACCCACTGACAAGCATTGCCCGCCAATACGTTTCACGCCGACTTATCCACAACAACCGGACCCATCCACAAATAAAGCAACCGACCTTGACAAGAACCGACGACCGGCTTATTGAGCGCGCCGCTAGCCCGAACGCTCGGCGCCTCTAGATTACGAATGTGAACCTCGTCCTGACCGACCAACCGACGCCGGACCTCGCCGTCGTCACGCTCAACAATCCCGATCGTCTCAACGCACTCAGCATGGAGATGGTGTCGCAACTGCACGCCACGCTCGACGGCCTCGCCGAATCCGACACCAGGGTGGTGATACTGACCGGCGCCGGCCGCGGCTTCTGCTCCGGCCTGGACCTGTCGCAGCCCGCCGTCGCACCGACCGCGGCAACGAGAACCGGCCCTGCGGCCGGCATGCGTACGCAAGAATTCGCCTCATTGGTGCCTAAAGTGATGGGCATTCCCCAGCCCGTGATCGCCGCCGTCAACGGTGCTGCCGTTGGAGGTGGCCTCGGCATCGCCGCCGCGTGCGACTTCCGCATCGCCGCGCGCAGCGCGATGTTCTGCACCCAGTTCATCAAGCTCGGCCTGTCCGGCTGCGACATCGGTGTCAGCTACACGCTGCCCAAGCTCATCGGCACCACCCGCGCGGCCGAAATGACTCTTCACCGCAAAGAAAGTCGATGGCGAAGAGGCCGAGCGCATCGGTCTCGTGTCCGAAGTGGTCGACGACGAGCACTTACTGAGTCGCGCACGCGAGATCGCCGACACCTTGTTGTCCTTCAGCCCGTTCGGACTGGAAATGACCAAGCAGGTGTTCCGCGCCAACCAAGACGCCGCCAACGTCGAAGCCGCCATCGAGCTGGAAAACCGTACCCAAATTCTTGCGGCGACTCACGTTTTGGCCGCCACAGGCCATACGTTCTCCGATGCTGTAGGTAAACCATCGAAAGACATGTCATGAACGCCGACGAACTGCGTGACCTGTTCGATCTGACCGGCCGCACTGCGATCATCACCGGCGGAACCCGCGGAATAGGCTTCGCTCGCACAGGGCCACCTTGCCGCAGGCGCGAACGTCGTCATCACCGGCCGGTCCGCGCAACGCTGCGAAGATGCCCGCCAGGCGTTGGAAGTAGACGCACCGGGACGGGTCGCAGCCGTCGCCGCGCACATGGGTGACCTCGATCACGTGAAAAGCCTTGTCCAGCAGGCTGTAAGCGCATTCGGCGGCATCGACATACTCGTCAACAACGCTGCGACGTCTTTGCTGCAGCAGTTCGGCGAGATCACCCCGGAGGCATGGCACAAATCCCTATCCGTCAATGTCACCGGTCCGCTGTTTCTGGTGCAGGAGGCACTTCCTCATCTGGCGCATAGCGAACACGCGGCGATCGTCAATCTGATTTCGCCGGCTGCATTCCTCTTTTCGGGCAACATGCCGCTTTATGCGGCCGGGAAGGCGGCGATGGCTCGCACTGACTCGGTCGATGGCGGCAGCTTTTGCGCGGCAGGGGATCCGGGTCAATGCGCTGGCCCCCGGGCCAGTGGACACGCAGATGATGCGTAACAACCCGCAGGAGTTCATCGACGCGACGGCCAACGAGACGCTGCTGAGGCGCCTCGCCGATCCAGATGAAATGGTCGGGCCTGCACTGCTTCTCACCTCAGACGCCGGAAGTTACATCACTGGCCAGGTGCTGCTTGCCGACGGCGGCATGGTGACTCACTAAGCCAGCAGCGGCACGGTGTCCAGCCGGGCGTCGGTCAGGATCTCGAACATGGCCCGCCGGGCGGCGACGAGTTCGGCAGAGCCGACTCGTAGCCGGCACGTCGAGACCGCAGAGTTGTAGCAGTACTTCGTCTTTTCGTTCGTGTCCATGTAGTTGAGTCCGATCACATCCCGCGGCTCGGCGGTGATGGACCCCTGCAGCACCACGTCGTCGACTCGGGCCGAGAACCGCCACGCGAACGGCCGGTATTCACCTGTTGTGCGCCGCGCTGCCACAAGCGACCGGACAGCGAGCTCGCGCCCGTCATGCCGCAACACCAGCAGGGTTGTCGGCGGCAGGGTCACCGGGCCGAGTCCTGCACGGGCAGTGGCGATTTCGAACGACGACGACGGCGCGGTGTCGAAACCGCACACCTGGCCGTACGCATATGCGGGCGTGTGGCGCCGGCCCCAATTGTGGTTGACACTGCCCGTCCAGCCGTTCAGATCGATGCGCAGATCGTCGACTGTGACATGCCCGTCGAAACGCGCCAACGGGGCGCGGACTGATGTCTTCGCGGACGGGAAGCGCGCCGAATACTGGCGTTCTGTCAACAGTTTCACCGGCTCCCCGCCGCCTGTGATTCGCAAATCCCAGGATGCGCTGCGCGGACCGGCAATCGCGCCACGAGCGCCGTCGTCGTCGAGGAACGTGTCGCCGATCCGTACGGCCCATGGATCGGCCTGAATCGACACCTCCTCGATCGGATACGGCTGCTTCACTGCGCAATTCCCCGATCCGTCCGGGTCGAAGACCATCACCCAGACGTCCGCGCTTTCGGCGCCACTGCTTGTCAGCAGCAACGTCTCCCGCAACCAGAGCGCCTGTGCGGCAGAGGGATGGTTCGCACGGATGAAGCGACTCTCGTAGTACGGCGCCCTCACGGGGACTCGCCGCCGTCGGATTCCGCGAGCCGTTGATGCAGTCGCGCGCGAATTTCGTCGGGGGTATAGGCGTTACGGCGCCGCTGATCCCGAGCCACCAGCACCCCGCCGGCCGCCACCCCGGCGACCGCCGCCAGACCGATCCACTTCACCCACTTGCGCATTGCGCTCAGCTTATGCTGCGACCGTGGACGAGCACACCGTGTCGCTCGAGCGAGCTCTGGAAGAAACGAGGACCGGCGACATCTGGCTGTTCCGCGGGCGGTCCGGGCAAGACCGAGCCATCCAGTCGATGACCAACAGCCCGGTGAACCACGTCGGAATGACGGTCGCGATCGACGATCTACCGCCGCTGATGTGGCACGCCGAACTGGGCAACAAGCTCACCGACATGTGGACCGGCCAGCAGCAGCGAGGCGTTCAACTCAACGACGCGCGCGAGGCGGTCGAGCAGTGGATGCGGCGTTACGGACAAAAGTGCTGGCTGCGGCAGCTCACGCCGCCGCCGACTCGAGAGCAGGAGGACCGGCTGCTGCGGGTGATCGCCCGGATGGACGGCACACCGTTTCCGAGCACGATGCGATTGACGGCGCGCTGGTTCCGCGGCCGGACACCGAAGCCGACCGACGTCATCCTCGGAATTCCGTTGGCGGGCAGAAAATTTCGTGGCGCCGCTGAAAGTAAGAAGGCAAGGCAACGGCAAGCCGGCCTGGAAACCGCCTACTGCGCAGAGACAGTGGCGATCACCTACGAGGAGATGGGACTGTTGTCGACGCACAAGGACTCGAATTGGTTTGACCCAGGCTCATTTTGGAGCGGGGATAGGCTGCCGCTTGCCGACGGCTACCGGCTTGGCGACGAGATCGCGGTGACCATCGACTAGTCGACCGTGATCTCCGCCAACCGCGACCACCCCGTGGCGTCGACGGTCTGACTGATCACCCTGGGGGTGGACACCAGGGCCTGAGGCAGATCGCGCTGCGCGGCTTTGAAGTGCTCGCTGTTGACGTGCGCCGCGCCGGCGTCGTCATCCCGGAACGCCTCGACGAGAACGTACTCGGCCGGGTTCTCGAGGCTGCGCGACCACTCGAACCAGAGGTTGCCCTCTTCAGCGCGGGTCGCCTCGGTGAACGGTGCGACAAGCTCCGGCCAACGTTCCGTCCATTCCGGCTTTGTCTCGAACTTCACGACGATGAAGATCATGCTGGCCCCTTTCCCGGTGAACCGTATCGCTCACGACGACGCCGGTTCCACTACCGTTGACACCAAACACTGCGAGGGGAGCAGCGCCATGAGGATCCGGTTCGGTTATGTCACAGTCGAGGTCGACGACCGGCTGCGTCAACGGCTGGCTCTTGCCGTCGACCGGCTGCGCGTGAACGTCACCGCGTATCTGCGCGTCGCCTCTGATGACGTGGGTGCCGCCAGTCAGCGGCTGCGGGGCATGTGCGACCGCGCCGCGGAGCGGGTGGATGTCACGTTGGCGACGGTCAACGACCGCATCGATCCCGTGGAGGTGCCCACAGAGCCGCGGCTCACCGCGGTATAGGGCGTCACCAATGACGCAGGTGTGACCTGCCGACTTGGTAGCCGCTGGGAAACGATTTCTCGATCACTCGGAATCGATCGTCGGCCTTGGATTCCAGCTCGAGTACGACGCAGCCGTCGCAGACGCACTTCGATTCCAGAACCTTGTAGTGCTCTCCCCCACCGTGAATGTCGGTGATCGGGTCGCCTGAACGTAGGGCCTCGACGGGCACGAGCTCGCTGGCATCTAGTTGCTGTGACTCCACTCACGACACGGTAAGCCATCGAGGCCCGTCAGGGAACGGGTTGCGGGACGCATGCCACCCCAGGATCCGCCAAGCGGGGTGCTGCATTCTGCAAGAGATCACGCGTTCCTGCGCGAAAAAGTGTCCACTTCCGAGCGCCTGCGCGGTCCTACATGTGAACGCGGCAGACGGGAGGAGCAATCCACCATGAATATGCAGTACGCCCGAGCGGTGGTCGCGCACGAGCAGGCATATCAGGAGCGGGTCCACGCCATCCGCATGCTGATGGAGAACTCGTACCGGTCCCCGGACGCACAACGGCCCGCCGCGACGAGAGTCGCGACGGGCCGTCAGCTGCCGAATTAGCCAGCCATGAACTGGTTGTACGCCGACGCCAGATCCGGCGGCAACACCGACACGTTGCACTGGCGCTGCGTGTCACCGATCGGCGCCAGGATGCCGCGCAAGTCGTAGTACTCCTGCGGGTGAGCCGTGAAGTACGCACGCAGATTGGACTCGGCCTCCGGGCGCGGCTGGTTGAACGCAGCCGTCACCACCTGGTTGGCACCAGGATGAGTGTCGAGGTACTGACGCGCCGAACCGGTCACTGAACTCACGGTGCCAGCTACCTGGCTGGCGCTGCACTGGTCGGGCGCAGCAGTCGCCGTCGGCGCTGCGATGGTCGCGGCGGCGAGCCCCCCAAGCAGGCTTCCGGCACAAGCGCCGACCACTCCGCGGCGCACGGTTTTACCACTTACTTTCATCATCATTTCCTTCACATCGCGAATGGGTCGCAGATTTCCCCGCCCGAAATCTAAGGTAACCGAAGGGAAACGGAGGCAAACGCGCTGCTAGCGGCCACTTGTTCACTGAGAGCGAGCGTTACGCCGTTTCCGCGTGATCTGGGCCTCAAATATGTCCGAATTTCGATGAGCCATCATTTATGTTCTAAGAATTCGCCGCATTTTCTTAGGCTCGCCTGTCCGCATAGTGATCGAATCGTTAGGTGCGACTGCTCGACCAGGTGAAGCACCTCAGCATGTGCGGCCGTCGAGAACTGGCGGAGGTTGGACAGCAACAACCCCAGCACGCCGCGGCGCTTCTTGATCGAACCCAACGCCAATTCCCGATGACCAAGGGGGTGGCTCCGCGGCATGCAGGTGGTCAATCCATGTCGACGTGTCAACGAGGATCATCGACAGACGCTCTCCGCCGGGGAGCGGCTTGGGCCTGCGGGTCCGTGGCGCCAAGGGCCGCCAGGCGACGACCGCTCTCGACTCTGATCAACGTCTGCAAGCCCTGCCGGAGCAGTGCCACATTGTCCGACACACCCGTGAGCTCTGCCGCTTTCGCGAGCAACGCATCGTCGATCGTCACCGTCGTCCGCATCCGGCACCTCCGTGTGCATCAATGATGCATGTCGGTTTGCACGACCACGAGGCCGAAGCGTTGGTGCAGCGAACGGATGGTGCGCCAGCAGTGCCCTACACGTTGAACGGAACTCCACTACTGCACCGTCGAAACGCGTCACAGTGTCGTCGACAATTGGCAGGTGGCTCCCACGCCTGAGTACTTCCATCTCGGAATGTCCGAGTTGCGCGAAGTCGCTCGGTTCGCGGTCCAAAATGCCGAGGACGTCTTGCACGTCTTCGAAGAGGTCAACCCACTCGATGCACGGCCCCGATCGGCCGTTGATGCCGCGTGGGCATTCGCCAAGGGCGCCAAGCGAAGCAACCTGCAGCGGGTCACTGCTCTCGATGCTCACCGAGCAGCCAAAGGCGCCGGTACGGAGCCGGCGAAGCATGCCGCGTACGCGGCAGGCGACGCGGCAGCAGCCGCTTACCTACATCCGTTTGCCAAGGCTGATCAGGTTGGTCACATCCTTCGCTCGGCTGCCCATGCCGCGGTCGCGGCCGAACTCACCGCTGGTGACCGACGGCTCGTAATCGCCCACATCAAGCGAGCGGCCACACGTGCATCGCCCGTCCTGATCGACGTTCTGCGCCGCTACCCACCGGCGCCGGCAGGTACCACCCGCGTTGCCGAACTCATGAGGCTATTGGACGGCTATCTGAGGTCATGCTGAGCGAACCACCGCGCACGCCCGAGCCTCTCAACTTGCTACGCGATGAACCGGAACTCCACCGCATTACCCGCTATGTTGCATTCCGAGATCTGGGCCTGCTGCCGATTCGCGGGACGGCAGGGTTCGCCTTGCCTGCAAGACGACCCCAGGCACCGTGCTCGCCAGATCTGGCCGACTGCCGGCGAAGTTACGAAGTGCTCGATAGGACGACCAGACTTCGCGGGGGCTAGGGACTTTCGGTACCCACGCCAGCTCCCAATGGATCCCGTTGATCGGGTCGTCGAAAAACACCGCATAGTAGCCGGGCCAGTACTGCGGGTACGCCTTCGGTGCGTCTGTGACGGGAAGGTCGCGCTTGAGAAGAAAGTCGCGATGGAAGCGGTCGACTTCTCTTCTGCTGCGTGCCCACAGTGCGATGTGGTTGATCCCGACCGCCTGCTCGCTGTGCGCCAGTCTTTCTCCGCTGCGGGCCGGTTGGATGCCGACGTAGCTGTGCGGGTTGACGTAGCGCGTCATGTAATAGATCGACTGATATTCCATGTTCATCGACGAGAAGCTGCTGTACCCGAGCCAACCGAACAACCCGTCGTAGAACTCGATCGATGCGTCGTAGTCCAGCACCGCGAACTCGACATGGCTGACTCCGCGCCACCGCATCGTCGTCCTCCTCCAAGACGCACTACTACTGATCGTAGTATCAGCGCCGGTCAAGCGAAGCTTTCGACGAAGCCGTCAACCTACCTCTTGGTTGTAGATGCTGCTCCGAACCGGAACTCCACCACGTCGCCGTCGGCCATCACGTAGTCCTTGCCCTCCATCCGGACCTTGCCCGCGGCGCGGGCCGCCGCCATCGACCCGGCAGCCACCAGGTCGTCGTATGACACCACCTCCGCTTTGATGAAGCCCTTCTCGAAGTCGGAATGGATCACGCCCGCGGCCTTGGGAGCGGTATCGCCTTGGTGGATCACCCACGCCCGCGCCTCTTTTGGGCCGGCGGTCAAGAACGTCTGCAGACGCAACGTATGAAAGCCCGCTCGCGCCAACGCATCCAGGCCACGTTCGGTTTGGCCGATCGACTCCAACAGCTCGGCGGCCGACTCGTCGTCGAGCTCCAACAGCTCGGCCTCGATCTTGGCGTCCAAAAACACCGCGTCGGCCGGCGCCACCAATTCCCGCAGTGCGGCCTGCCGCGCAGAATCGGTCAGCACCGCCTCGTCGGCGTTGAAGACGTAGAGGAACGGCTTCGTCGTCAACAAATTCAGCTCACGCAGCAGCGACGTGTCCACACCCGCGGCGAACAACGTCGTTGCTTCGTTCAACACCTTCTCGGCGGCCTGCGCCGCCTCGAGCACGGGGCGCCGGTCCTTGTGGGTACGGGCCTCCTTCTCCAGACGCGGCAGAGCACGCTCCAGCGTCTGAAGATCCGCCAGAATCAGCTCCGTCTCGACGACCTCGATGTCCGACGCCGGATTCACCTCACCGGAGACGTGGGCGACGTCGTCGTCGGCGAACACTCGCACCACCTGGCAGATCGCGTCGCACTCGCGGATATTGGCCAGGAACTTGTTGCCCAGACCGGCGCCTTCGGACGCGCCCCTGACCAGGCCCGCGATGTCGACGAACGTCACCGGCGCCGGCACGATTCGCGCGGATCCGAACATCTCGGCCAACTTCTCCAGCCGCGGGTCGGGCAGCGCTACCACGCCTTCGTTGGGCTCGATCGTGGCGAAGGGGTAGTTCGCGGCCAGCACGTCGTTGCGTGTCAGGGCATTGAACAACGTCGATTTGCCGACGTTGGGCAGGCCGACGATTCCCAGGTTCAGACTCACAGGGTCCACAGTCTAGGCATTTGCGACATGCGCACCCAGCCGTGCTTGACAGCGGACTTTGCGGTTCAACCGGTACGGTCTACCTGTGTCTGCACAGCGGGACGCTTCGGTGGTGAGTGCGCAGCGCCGCTCCGTGCACCCGAATGTGCCGGGTGTGCCGTGGTGGGGTGCCGTGGCGATCGCCGTCATCGCCACCGCCATCGGCTTCGCGTTCGACGCCGGCGGCGGCAATGAGCTGACTCACGTGTTCGCTGCGCTGTATGCGGTCGGCTGCGTCGCGGCAGTGCTGGCGGTTCGGCAGTCCGGGTTGTTCACCGCCGTCGTGCAGCCGCCGATGATCCTGTTCGTCAGCGTGCCCGGCGCCTACTTCCTGTTCCACGGCGGCAAGCTGAGCGGCCTCAAAGATGTGGTCATCAACTGCGCCTATCCGCTGATCGAGCGGTTTCCGCTGATGTTGTTCACCTCCGGCGCGGTGCTGCTGATCGGGCTGGCGCGCTGGTTCCTCGGCAACCGCGCGTCCGAGGCGGAACCGGCCAAGGCGGTACGGGTGACAGACATCGCCGACAAGATCGCTGGGCTGTTCTCCCGCACGGGCAACGAACCGGCGCAGGAGGAGCAGAAGGACAAGGAGCCGGCCCGGAAACGTCGCCACGCGGTCGACCGGCCCAAGACCACGCGTTCGGCGCAGCGCGCCAAAGCCGCAAAGCGCGGGGAAACCACCCGGTCACGACGGACACGACCGCCGCTCGACGAGGACGACGTGCAGCCGCGGCGACGCCGAAGCCGCACCGACGCGGGGCGGCAACCCGACGAGCCCGTCGACCTGCCCCGTCGCCGATCGGCTTCCGCCCGCTCCGCACGCAACCCGTACGAGCGGCGCGAGCCCTACGAACGCCGCAATCCCTACGAGCGCCGCGAACCCTACGAACGCCGAGCACCCCACGAACGTCGCAGCCGGTACGACTCCTCCGACCCGTTCGAGCCGTTCGAAGTGCCGCCACGCCGGCGTCCTGGCGGCAACGGATCCCCGGTCAACTCCGCGGTCACCAATGGCACCCACCACCCGATCTCTCGGGTCCGCTACCGCAGCAGCCCCGCGGACGCCGAAGCTCGGGAAGACCAGCCCGTGCGCCCGCGCTCGCGGTCGTGGGAAGCCGAGACCTGGGAGTACGACATCTGAAGCGCTTGCAGCGCTTGACAATCACGCCCGCGACGGGCGGATTTCACGCGGCAGCGCAAACACCAGCGTCTCGTTGGCGGTGGTCACCGGCTGCACCACGTCGTAGCCATAGCCGGCCAGCCGCTCCAGCACGCCGCGAACCAGCACCTCGGGCACCGAAGCCCCCGACGTGACGCCCACCGTGGTGACGCCGTCGAGCCATGCCGGATCGATGTCGTCGGCGTAGTCGACCAGGTATGCCGCGTCGGCGCCCGCACCTAGCGCCACCTCGACCAGCCGCACCGAGTTCGACGAGTTGCGCGAACCGACGACGATCACCAGCTCGCACTCCGGAGCCATCGCCTTGACAGCGACCTGCCGGTTCTGGGTGGCGTAGCAGATGTCGTCGCTGGGCGGGTCCTGCAGCTTAGGGAAACGCTCGCGAAGCCGGTGCACGGTTTCCATCGTCTCGTCGACCGACAGCGTGGTCTGTGACAGCCACACGACCTTGTTCTCGTCGCGGACGGTCACGTCGTCGACGGCGTCGGGGCCGTCGACCAGCTGCACATGCTCGGGCGCCTCCCCGGCGGTGCCGACCACTTCCTCGTGGCCTTCGTGGCCGATCAGCAAGATGTCGTAGTCGTCGCGGGCGAACCGCTTGGCCTCGTTGTGCACCTTGGTGACCAGCGGGCAGGTAGCGTCGATCACCTGAAGTTTGCGCTCGGCGGCCGACTGGTGCACCGTCGGCGCGACGCCGTGAGCGGAGAACACCACGATGGCGCCCTCGGGCACCTCGTCGGTCTCCTTGACGAACACCGCGCCCGCCTTGGCCAGCGTGTCGACGACGTGCCGGTTGTGCACGATCTCATGGCGCACATACACCGGCGCCCCGTGCTTCTCCAGCGCCCGCTCGACGGTTTCGACGGCGCGGTCCACACCCGCGCAGTAGCCGCGCGGCTCTGCCAGCAGCACTCGCTTGCCGGTGGGTCGCTGCGCCACACCGCTGGCGGCGCCAGGAATCCCCATGTTGACGGTCGGCGGCATAGAGCCAGGGTACGGTCCGGCGGCACCTGCGCGCCAAACGCCGGGGCAAGCTTTGACATGCGCCAGCGTTAGGGCAGGCTGGACCACATGGCCAATGCACCATATGGGGTTCGGCTGCTGGTCGGTGCCGCAGCCACTGTCGTCGAGGAGACGCGCAAGTTTCCGCACACGCTGCTGATGTACCCGATGACGCTGGTAAGCCAGGCCGCGCATTTGTTCATGCGCGTTCAGCAGAACATCGCCGACATGGTGATCAAAGGCGACGAGACGCTCGACACGCTGTTTCCGCCGAAAGACGAGCAGCCGGAGTGGGCCACCTTCGACGAGGACCTCGAGGACACCGCACAGGTCACCCCGCTGAGCAGCGAGCGCGACCGGCGGGCCGAAGGCCGGTTCGCGCTGTACTCGGCTGACCCGCCGCCGGCGGAGACGACGACGAACGCCGACGACGCGACGGCGGCCGCCACAGATCCGCCGGAGATCGCCGTCGAACTCGGCTACGACGACCTCACGCTGGCGCAGCTTCGGGCCCGGCTGCAATCGCTGTCCGTCAATGAACTCGACGCGCTGCTGGCCTACGAGGAAGCCACCAAGGCCAGGGCACCGTTCCAGACCCTGCTGGCCAACAGGATCACCCGCGCGTCCGCCAAGTGACCGCTCCTGCGCCGCCGAACTCAGCGGAGCACCCCTGGCCGGTGCGGGCCGTCGCCACCCGGGTGGCCAAATGGATCGACCGGCTCGGAATGGTCTGGGTCGAAGGTCAGCTCACCGAGATCAACATCCGGCCCGATTCCAAAACCGTGTTCATGGTGCTGCGCGATCCGGCCGCGGACATGTCGCTGACGGTCACCTGCCCGCGCGACCTTGTGCTCGCAGCACCGGTCCGGCTGGCTGAAGGTACGCAGGTGGTCGTCTGCGGCAAGCCGACGTTCTACACCGGTCGCGGCTCATTCTCTTTGCGGCTCAGCGAGATTCGCGCGGTAGGTATCGGCGAGCTGCTGGCCCGGATCGAGCGGCTGCGACGGCTGCTGGACGCCGAAGGGCTGTTCGACGTCCGGCTCAAGCGGCCGATTCCGTTCTTGCCGACGGCGGTAGGGCTGATCACCGGACGGGCCAGCGCCGCCCAACGCGACGTGATGACCGTTGCCTCGACCCGGTGGCCGGCGGTGCGGTTCGAACTGCGCAACGTCGCGGTCCAGGGACCGAACGCGGTGCCGCAGATTGTCGACGCGTTGCGTGAGTTGGACGCGCATCCGGACGTCGACGTGATCGTGCTCGCCCGCGGTGGTGGCAGCGTCGAAGACCTGCTGCCGTTCTCCGACGAGACGCTGTGCCGGGTGATCGCGGCATGCACCACGCCGGTAGTCAGCGCGGTGGGCCACGAGCCCGACAATCCGATCTGCGATCTGGTTGCCGACGTGCGCGCGGCCACGCCCACCGACGCGGCCAAGCGAATCGTGCCGGATATGGCCGCCGAGCGGGCGCTTCTCGACGACCTGTGCCGTCGCAGTGCACGCGCCCTGCGGCACTGGGTGAGCCGAGAAGAGCGACTGGTCCATCAGTTGAGGTCGCGGCCCGTGCTGGCCGCGCCGCTGCAGATGCTGACCGCCCGAAGCGAGGAGATCGAGCGGGCACGCAGCGCGGCACGACGCGACGTCAAGCGTCTGGTCGCTGCGGAGACCGACCGGATCGGCCATCTGTCGGCGCGCCTCGGCACGCTGGGGCCGGCAGCGACACTTGCCCGTGGCTACGCGGTGGTGCAGGCGATCCCAGAGGGCGCTGCACCGGTGGTGGTGCGCTCGGCCGCGCAGGCGCCGGCCGGTACGCAGCTGCGAATACGCGTATCCGACGGCGCATTCGGCGCCGTCAGTTCGGGTGAAGAGCAGTCATGACGGACCCCTCGTCGGCACCGGCGCCTAGACCCATTAGTGAACTCGGCTACGAAGAAGCCCGCGACGAGCTGATGGAAGTAGTCCGCGTGCTGGAGCAGGGCGGACTCGATCTGGATACGTCGCTGAAGCTCTGGGAAAGAGGCGAGGAGCTGGCCAAACGCTGTGAGGAACACTTAGCCGGAGCCCGCAAAAGAGTAGAGGATGCGCTGGCCGGGCGCGACGGCGACGACGTCGGCTAACTAGTTTCATTCGCAAACAGTTCTCGAAATTGGAACAGGTTTCAGTTATGCTTCCGGCATGCGTGACGCTTCACTGACGACCGATCTGGGCAAGGTGCTGGTCACCGGCGGCTCCGGGTTCGTCGGCTGCAATCTGGTGGCCACACTGCTCGACCGCGGGTACCAGGTACGCGCGTTCGACCGCGTGCCGTCGCCGCTTAGCGGCCGTCCCGGCCTCGAGACGGTGGTCGGCGACATCTGCGACCCCGACGCGGTGGCCGCCGCGGTGGACGGTGTGGACACGATCTTTCACACGGCGGCGCTGATCGAGCTGATGGGTGGAAAGTCGGTCACCGAGGAGTACCGGCGTCGCAGCTTCGCCGTGAACGTCGAGGGCACCAAGAACCTTGTACATGCGGCGCAGAAAGCCGGGGTGAAGCGCTTCGTGTACACCGCGAGCAACAGCGTCGTCATCGGCGGCAAGGCGATCTCCGGCGGCGACGAAACTCTGCCGTACACGGATCGATTCGCCGACCTCTACACCGAGACCAAAGTGGAAGCCGAGAAGTTCGTGCTGTCGCAGAACGGCGTCGACGGGCTGCTGACGTGTTCCATCCGGCCGAGCGGTATCTGGGGCCGCGGCGACCAGACGATGTTCCGCAAGGTGTTCGAGCGCGTCGTCACCGGCCAGGTCAAAGTGCTGATCGGCAGTAAGAAAGCGCGCCTTGACAATTCGTACATCGCGAACCTGGTGCACGGCTTCATCCTTGCGGCGCAGCACCTGGTTCCGGGCGGGACCGCGCCCGGTCAGGCGTACTTCATCAACGACGACGATCCCGTAAACATGTTCGAGTTCGCCCGCCCGGTCGTCGAGGCCTGCGGTGAGCACTGGCCAAGGTTTCGCATCTCCGGCCGCCTGGTGCACTTCGTCATGACGGTGTGGCAGCAGCTGCATTTCAAGTTCAACCTGCCGGCACCGCCGCTGGAACCCCTTGCGGTGGAACGGCTTTACCTCGACAACTACTTCTCGGTGGAGAAAGCTCGACGCGAGCTCGGCTACGAGCCGCTGTACACCACCGAAGAAGCGATGCAGGAGTGCCTGCCGTACTACATCGAGCTGTACAACGAGATCAAAGCGCAAGGCAAGCAACCAGCCAAGGTCTAGCCCACCCCTCCCCTCGCTCCCCGCGAGCGTGCGTGTCTGTACAGCGCACGCCGGGCAGGGTGTACCACGGCGCACCCTCGCGCCGGGGCTACATCGTCAACGCCAGCGCGATGACCGACACGGCTGGCTAACGTTCACACGATGGACTTCACCGAGAGCCAGAAGCGAGCGCTGGCCGTCGTCACCGTGATCGCGCTGGCGTTCGGCGCATATTTCCTGCGGAGCTACTTCATTCTCGTCGTCGTCGCGGCGGTCGGCGCCTACCTGTTCACCCCGTTGTTCACGTGGCTCAACAAACGGTTCAGCGCCGGACTTTCTGCCGCGATCACGCTGTTGGCCGCGCTGTTGGCGGTCGTCATACCGGCGGCACTGTTCGTCTTGCTCGCCACGGTCCAGATCACGCACATGGTCAAAAGCGTCGCGAACTGGCTGGCGGCCACTGATCTGAGCTCACTCGGCGACAGGATTCTGCGGGGTGTCAACAGGCTGCTGGAGAAGCTGCCGTTCGTCGACGTCACCGTCACGCAGGAGTCGTTGCGGAAATGGATGACGACGCTCTCGCAGCACGCCGGTCAGTGGCTGCTCGAGTTCCTGCAGACCGCGGCAGGCAGCGTCGTCGGCGCCGTCACGTCGGCAATCATCTTCTTGTACGTGTTCGTCTCGCTACTGACCAAGCGCGACAGGCTGATCACGTTGATCCGGCGACTCAATCCCCTTGGCGAGGAGGTCACCGACCTGTACCTGGCCAAGATGGGCGCGATGGTGCGCGGAACGGTCAGAGGTCAGTTCGTGGTCGCGGCGTGCCAAGGTGTGGCCGGGGCGTTGTCGATCTACATCGCCGGCTTTCACGACGGATTCTTTATCTTCGCGATCCTGCTGACCGCACTGTCGATCATCCCGCTCGGCGGCGGCATCGTGACAATCCCGTTCGGCATCGGAATGGCGTTGTTCGGCAACATTTTTGGCGGCATATTCGTCGTGCTGTGGCACCTGCTGGTAGTGACCAACATCGACAACTTCCTGCGACCGATTCTCGTGCCGCGGGCTGCGCGCCTTGATCCCGCGCTTATGTTGCTCGCGGTGTTCTCGGGCATTGCGATGTTCGGCTTCTGGGGCATCGTGATCGGCCCCGTGCTGATGATCGTGATCGTGACGACGATCAGCGTCTATCTCGCCGTGTACAAGGGCGTTCCGCTGGAAACCGCAGCGGACGATGACCGGCCGAAGCGCCGATGGCCGTTGCGCCGCAGGGCTATTGAGCAGACAGCCGTTCCTTGAGGAATGCGACGACGCGCTTGCGGGCCTCGTACGCTGGGTGGCCGTCCCGCTCTCGAACCTGATCTGTGAGCACCGAATGCGCCATCCGGCCGAAGCCGTGCTCGTTACCCGGTGACGAGTCGATCTCGATCACCTCGAACGCATCACCGAGCCGTTGCTTGAGCGTCTCGAACCGCTCGGCCGGCACTGCGGGGTCGCCGGTGAACCGCAATCCCATGGCGCACAAGCCTTCGTCGGTGGCCCGCTGCACGACCCGCTGCAACTCCCGCTCCGACAGCCCGGGATTGCGGCGCTGCGCCGGCGTGAGCGCGATCGGCACCGACGGCTGGCTGAGCACGGGAGCCAGCACGCTGTCGTCGACGGCTGCCGCCAAGGCGAAGCCGCCGGTGAAGCACATGCCGATCACGCCGACGCCCTTGCCTGGGGTGCGCTCGTTGAGGTCGCGCGCCAGCGCCCGCAGGTAGCGCGCCACCGGCCGCTCGGCGTTGGTGGCGAACGCCATGAACTCCCGCGCCACGCAGGCCCGCGCCATCGTCGGCACCACGTAAGCGAGGCTGATCGGGCGGCCCGGCTCCCCGAACAACGACGGTGATGCGACCGTAAAGCCGTTGTCCACCACATGATTTCCCAGTGCCAGCACTTGCGGGGTCAGCCCGGGAATCTCCGGGATCAGCACCACGCCGGGACCGTCCCCTTTGCGGTACACGTCATGGGTGATGCCCTCGGCCGTGAACGGAGCTGCGGTCCAACCTGTCAGGTCAGCTTCCGGTGCGGTCATGGGTCTCCTATCGCGCGGGGAGCGGCGGTTGTGACTGCGTGGCCGCGGCCAGCGTACGAAATTCGTCAGCAGGTGCGCCGCCTGCAATCGCGATTTGCGCCGCACCGCCGGGTCCGGCCAGGCGTGTGGTCCACAGCTGCTTGTCGCTTTTCGGGTCGTCGTAAACCACCCAACTGACGCCGTCGACGTTCTGAGCACCCGTCGGGTACATCGCTTCCTCCAGCGACTGCGCGGCGCTGATCTTCTCGACAAGCTGCTGCTCGTCGGCGTTGCTCTGCGTCAGGCTGAGGTACATGCCGCTGGGCGCCAGATACCCGACCGTCGAGAGCACCGCCCGCTCCTTGCGGCCGGTCACCGGGTCGGTGCGGCCGTCGTCGATGCTGTCGCGGCGTCCGGAATTCGCGTGCCAGCCGTCGGGCAGGCGCGGCAGGCGGATCGGAAAACCGAGCTGGGCGGCGTCCGCACGCACCTCGGCGGCGGCGTCGAAGGACGGTGCCGGACCGCTCTTCGGGCCGCGCGGCTGAAACGAACACATCCCGACCAGCCCGGCGAGCACGATGCAGGCCACCACCAGCGGCGCCAGCGACCAGAACATGTCGCGGCCGTCCTGGAGCAGTCTGGGCTTCGACGGCCTGGGCACCGGCCCCTGCGGACTGCTCACGTCGCCAGTATCCCAGCTCCCGTCAGCCCACCCCTTTCTGGGACAATCGCGCCATGACGGAATCTCGCCGACGAGAAGCTCCTGACCGAAATCTGGCATTGGAGCTCGTCCGGGTCACCGAGGCGGGCGCCATGGCGGCAGGCCGCTGGGTAGGTCGCGGTGACAAGGAGCGCGGCGACGGTGCAGCTGTCGACGCGATGCGTGAACTGGTCAACTCCGTCTCGATGCGCGGCATCGTGGTGATCGGAGAGGGCGAGAAGGACAACGCGCCCATGCTCTACAACGGCGAGCACGTCGGCAATGGTTGGGGCCCGGAAGTGGACTTCGCGGTCGACCCCATCGACGGCACCACGCTGATGAGCAAGGGCCTGGCAAACGCGATCTCGGTGTTGGCGGTGTCGGAGCGTGGCACGATGTTCGACCCGTCGGCGGTGTACTACATGGAGAAGATCGCCGTCGGACCGGAAGCGGCAGACGTCATCGACATCACCGCGCCGATCGGAGAAAACGTGCGGCGGGTGGCGAAGGCCAAGAACATGTCGGTCTCGGATATGACGGTGTGCATCCTGGACCGGCCGCGCCATGCGCAGTTGATCGCCGACGTGCGTGCCGCGGGCGCGCGGTGCCGGCTCATCTCCGATGGCGACGTGGCCGGTGCGATCTCGGCATGCCGCCCCAACACCAGCACCGACATGCTGGCGGGCATCGGCGGCACTCCCGAAGGCATCATCGCCGCCGCCGCCATCCGCTGCATGGGGGGCGCCATCCAGGCGAAGCTGTGGCCGAAGGACGACGAGGAACGCCAGAAGGCCATCGACAAGGGCCACGACCTCGAACGTGTGCTCGACACCGCCGAGCTGGTGTCCGGTGACAACGTCTTCTTCTGCGCCACCGGCGTCACCGACGGTGATTTGCTCAAGGGCGTCCACTTCTACGGCGGCGGCTGCACCACGCAGTCGATCGTCATGCGTAGTAAGTCGGGCACCGTGCGAATGATCGAGGCTTATCACCGGCTGTCGAAACTCAACGAATACTCGGCGATCGACTTCACCGGCGACACCAACGCCATTCAGCCGCTGCCCTAACAACACACGAGTAAGGAACTTCATGACCGACGCTGCCGTCGAAAAGGCAACTGACGCGGACGAATACCGCATCGAGCACGACACCATGGGCGAAGTTCGGGTGCCCAAGGATGCGCTGTGGCGCGCGCAGACCCAGCGCGCGGTGGAGAACTTCCCGATCTCCGGCCGCGGCCTGGAGCGCGCCCAGATCCGCGCCCTCGGCCTGCTCAAAGGCGCATGCGCCCAGGTGAATAAGGACCTCGGGCTGCTCGCCGCGGAAAAGGCCGACGCGATCATCGCCGCGGCCGCAGAGATCGCCGACGGCCAGCACGACGACCAGTTCCCCATCGACGTCTTCCAGACCGGTTCGGGCACCAGCTCCAACATGAACACCAACGAGGTGATCGCAAGCATCGCCGCCCGCAACGGCGTCACCGTCCACCCCAACGACGACGTCAACATGTCGCAGTCGTCGAACGACACCTTCCCCACCGCCACGCACATCGCGGCCACGGAAGCCGCTGTGCGACAACTCATTCCAGCGCTCGAGGTGCTGCACGAGTCGCTGGCGAACAAGTCGCGCCAGTGGCGCACGGTGGTCAAGTCGGGACGCACGCACCTGATGGATGCGGTGCCGGTGACGCTTGGGCAGGAGTTCAGCGGATATGCCCGCCAGATCGAAGCCGGCATCGAGCGGGTGCGCGCCGCGCTGCCGCGGCTCGGTGAACTGGCGATCGGCGGCACCGCCGTCGGCACCGGACTGAACGCACCGGACGGCTTCGGCGAGAAGGTTGTCGAAGTGCTACGGGAGCAGACGGGTTTGGCCGAATTGCGCAGGGCGGTCAATCCTTTCGAGGCGCAGGCCGCACGCGACGGGCTCGTCGAAATCTCAGGTGCGCTGCGCACCATCGCAGTGTCGCTGACGAAGATCGCCAACGACATCCGATGGATGGGGTCGGGCCCGTTGACCGGCTTGGCCGAAATTCAGCTGCCCGATCTGCAGCCAGGCAGCTCGATCATGCCGGGCAAGGTGAATCCTGTTATCCCCGAGGCGGTTACGCAGGTGGCCGCGCAGGTGGTGGGCAACGACGCGGCAATCGCCTGGGGCGGCGCCAACGGCGCGTTCGAGCTGAACGTGTACATCCCGATGATGGCGCGCAATGTGCTGGAGTCGCTCAAGCTGCTGGCGAACGCATCGCGGCTGTTCGCAGCGCGTTGCATCGACGGGCTCGTCGCCAATGAGGAGCGGCTGCGCACGCTGGCCGAGTCGTCGCCGTCGATCGTGACGCCGCTGAACTCCGCGATCGGCTACGAAGAGGCGGCCGCCGTGGCGAAAGAAGCGCTCAAGGAGCACAAGACGATTCGCCAAGCGGTCATCGACCGTGGGTTGATCGGCGACAAGCTCTCCGAGGAAGAGCTGGACAGGCGGCTCGACGTCCTCGCAATGGCCAAGGTCAAGGAGTGATTTCGGTGCGCTAACGTGCGCTGCGCGCCGGAAAGCGCACCGAAATCACTGGGTTGGGCCGCCCGGGTTCTGGTCCGGCAGGTCGGTGATCGGGAAGTTCGGCATCGGCTTGGGCGACGGCGTATTCGGCAGCGCCGGGATCTCCGCGGCCGGGATGTCGTGAAGATCGTTGGCGGGCGGCCCGTTCTCCCGTCCGCCGTAGACGCTGCCCGGCGTTCTCGGGCCCAGCAGCTGGCTCACCGTGACCATGTGGTAGCCGTTGGCCTCCAGCACCGGAAGAAATTGGTACACCAAGTCGACTGTGCTCGAGTAGGTGTCGTGGAACAACACCACCGCACCTGGCCTGATCTGGGTCATCAGCATGTACCGCGTTGCCGCGGTGTTGGAGTCGTTCATCCAGTCGAACGGAATCACGTCCCACAGGATCGCCGCCAGCCCCTGCTGGGCGGCCACCTGGTTCACGGCGTCGTTGGTCAATCCGCCGGCGGGCCGCCAGAGCTTAGGCCGCTGACCGGTCGCCGCGGCGATCGCGTCGCTGGCCTTCGACAGTTGCGGGCCGATCGCGTCGGGCGGGATGGTCGTCATGTTGGGGTGTTCCCAGGTATGGCTGCCCACTTCCATGCCGGCGTCGACGATCCGCTTGACGCCCGCGGGGTTGGCCGCCACTTTGTTGCCGATCAGGAAGAACGTCGCCTTCGCGTCGTTGTCCTTCAGGATCTGCAGCAGCCGGTCGGTGTACGGGCTCGGTCCGTCGTCGAACGTCAGCGCCACGCACTTGACCTTCGAACAATCGACGTCGTCGGCGCTGGTCAGCCTCACGTGGCCGGTCACGCTGCCGATCACCAACACCGCCACTGCCCCAGCCGCTGCGCACAGCGTCAGCCAGTACGGCTTGACGCGGCTGGCGGGTCGTCTCGGCACGCGGGGCAGCTTACCGGCCGAAGCTAGCAGCGCCGCTACGGCAACGCGCCGGGGCTGATCTCCTCGAGCATTTCGGTGACCAGCGCCGCGATCGGCGACCGTTCGCTGCGCACCAGCGTGATGTGGGCAAACAGCGGATGGCCCTTGAGTTTTTCGATGACGGCCGCGACGCCGTCGTGGCGGCCCACCCGCAAGTTGTCGCGCTGGGCGACGTCGTGAGTGAGCACCACGCGCGAGCCCGCGCCCAGCCGTGACAGCACAGTCAGCAGCACGTTGCGTTCCAACGACTGTGCCTCGTCGACGATCACGAACGAGTCGTGCAGCGACCGGCCCCGAATGTGGGTCAGCGGCAGCACTTCGAGCATTCCCCGCGACAGCACCTCGTCGAGCACCGCGGGACTGGCCAGGCCCTCCAAAGTGTCGAAGACCGCCTGCGCCCAGGGGCCCATCTTGTCGCTCTCGCTGCCCGGCAGATAGCCCAGATCCTGGCCGCCGACCGCGTACAGCGGCCGGAACACCACGACCTTGCGATGCGTGCGCCGCTCGAGCACGGCCTCCAGGCCCGCACACAGTGCCAGCGCCGACTTCCCGGTGCCTGCCTTGCCGCCCAGCGACACGATGCCCACGGATTCGTCGAGCAGAAGATCCAGCGCCACCCGCTGCTCGGCGGAGCGGCCGCGCAACCCGAACACCTCACGGTCGCCGCGCACCAGCTGCACCCGCTTGCCGGCATTGACGCGCCCTAGTGCATGCGAGGCACCGCCGAGCAACCGAATCCCGGTGTGGCACGGCAGATCTCGGGCCGCCTGCAGGTCGATCTCGCCGTCGGCGAACAGCGCGTTGATGTCGGCCACGGACGCGTCGAGTTCGGCCATGCCGGTCCAGCCTGACACGATCACGTCCTGGGCGTGGTACTCGTCGGCGCGCAGGCCAACCGCGCCGGCCTTGACGCGAAGCGGAATGTCCTTGCTCACCAACGTGACTCGCTTGCCCTCGGCAGCAAGGTTGGCCGCACAGGTCAGGATGCGCGCGTCGTTGGTGTCGGTGCGAAAACCGGCGGGCAGCACTGCCGGGTCGCTGTGGTTGAGTTCGACGTGAAGCGTGCCGCCTTGTGTCCCAACGGGAATCGGCTGATCCAGCCGCCCGTACTCCAGTCGCAGATCGTCGAACAGCCGCAGCGCCTGCCGGGCGAACCAGCCCAGCTCGTGATGGTGGCGCTTGGCCTCGAGCTCACTGATCACCACCAACGGAACCACCACTTCGTGTTCGGCGAACCGGGTGGTCGCCCACGGGTCGGACAGCAGCACCGAGGTGTCGAGCACGTAGGTCCGCAGAGGCGATGGCGCTTCGGTCACGTAGAGCTCCTGGAGCCCGCGCGGCCCCGCGGGTCGGCATCGTAGGGCCGGGGGCCGCCCGGATAGCAGAGCGTGTCGCTAGCCATCAGAGGCGACGCTACCCCCGCCGCTGCGTCACCGCCTCGCAGGCGCGCCGGTGCGGCTCAGCCGCTGCCCGCCGTACCGCTCAGCGAACGAAATCGGCGAGCTCTGCCCGGTCGGTCAGACCCCACGACGCGATCGATTCGGCAATGCCTTGGCGCATCAGGTTCTCGTCGTAGATGCCGGCTTCGGCGACCGCGGCGACCTTGTCCTTGTAAGCATCGATGTCGGCGCCGACGACCTGTAGTTCGGCCGCCCGCGCGGCGACCGCGGCAACCGTCTCGTCGGGTTCCATCCGCAGGCATTCGCGCACCAGGTTCTCGAAGAACAGCAGGTGACGCTCCTCGTCGCCGGCGATCCGCTCGATCAGGCCGCGCAGCGTCGGGTCCTCGATACGCTCGGCCAGCCGCCGGCAGAACACCGCGTGCTGACGCTCACGCAGCGCCATGAAAACCAGCGTCTCGATACGGCTGAAGTGGTCGGCACGGTAGCCCTTCATCACGTGCTGCACACGCACCGCTTCGTTGGCCACCGGGTCGATCTCCCGCGTGACGATCAGGTACTCACGCAACGCGATCTGGTGCAAAGTCTCTTCGGCGGTCCACCGGCCGATCCACATGCCCCACCAGTCCTCGAGGATGAAGTGCTCGACGAACTCGCGGTGATAGCCGGACAGGTTGTCCTTGGTGACCAGGAAAATCTCCAGTGCATCGGTGATCGGCCTGGGCAGCGTCGCCTGCGACGGATCCCAGTCACGTCCGCCGAGGAACGCGAAGTTCTCGCCACGGTCGAACGGCACGAAATCATGTGCGTACCACGGCACGGCGGTGTCGATGTGCCGGCGATAGTTCTCTCCGACAACGGGTTCCAGCGCCGCCATGAATGGCGTCATGACAGGTTTCTGTGCCATGCGGTTACAGTAACCCAAGTCTGTGGGAATCGTAAAATTCCGGCGCCGCGCGCCGTATCACGAGTTGGTCTACAGCGTCAATCCCGGATAGAGCGGATTGGCGGCCAGCAACTCGGCCGCAGCGGCGTGCACGCGGGCGGCGGTGCCGTCGGCCAGCGTGTACTTCGCCTTCGACGACCCCTGCGCGGAGGTGTTGGTCAGCACGTCGACCACCAGCTCGGCGACCCGGTCGAACTCGTCGGCGCCGAAGCCGCGGGTGGTCAGGGCCGGGGTGCCGAAGCGAATGCCGCTGGTGTACCAGGCGCCGTTCGGGTCGGCGGGGATCGCATTGCGGTTGGTGACGACGCCGGAGTCCAGCAGCGCCGACTCAGCCTGCCGCCCGGTCAGCCCGAAGGAAGTGACGTCCAGCAGCACGATGTGGTTGTCGGTGCCCCCGGTGACCAGCCGGGCGCCACGCCGCAGGAAGCCGTCGGCCAGCGCCTTGGCGTTGTCGGCGACCCGCTGCGCGTAGTCGGCGAACGCGGGCTGGCGGGCTTCGGCCAGCGCAATCGCTTTGGCGGCCATGACATGTGACAGCGGCCCGCCCAGCACCATCGGGCAGCCCTTGTCCACCGCGTCGGAGTACTCAGGTGCGGCCAGCACCAGGCCGCCGCGCGGACCGCGCAGGGACTTGTGCGTGGTCGTCGTCGTCACGTGCGCGTGCGGCACCGGGTTCTCGTCGCCGGTGAACACCTTGCCCGCCACCAGCCCGGCGAAGTGCGCCATGTCGACCATCAGCGTCGCGCCGACCTCGTCGGCGATCTCGCGCATCTTGGCGAAGTCGATCCGGCGCGGATACGCCGAGTAACCGGCGACCAGGATCAGCGGCTTGAATTCGCGCGCGGCGGCTGCAACCGCGTCGTAGTCCAGCAGTCCCGTCTGCGGATCGGTGCCGTAGCTGCGCTGGTGAAACATCTTTCCGGAGATGTTGGGCCGGAAGCCGTGGGTCAGATGGCCGCCGGCATCCAGCGACATCCCGAGCAGTCGCTGATTGCCCAGCTTCGCACGCAGCTGCTCCCAATCCGCCTCCGACAGGTCGTTGACGTGCTTGGCGCCCAGGTCCGCCAGGCCCGGCGCCTCGACGCGGGTGGCCAGGATCGCCCAGTACGCCACCAGGTTCGCGTCGATGCCGGAGTGCGGCTGCACATAGGCGTAGGGCGCGCCGAACAGTTCGCGGGCGTGCTCGGCGGCCACCGACTCCACGGTGTCGACGTTCTGGCAGCCCGCATAGAACCGGTGCCCGATAGTGCCCTCGGCGTACTTGTCGGACAGCCAGTTGCCCATGGCCAGCAGCACCGCCGGGGAGGCGTAGTTCTCGCTGGCAATCAGCTTCAGCGAATCCCGTTGATCGGCAAGCTCTTTGCGGGTCGCGGCGGCGATGCGGGGTTCGACGGACTCCATCACCTCGAGAGCGGCTCGAAACGCCGCAGTCGCGGTCTCGACGTAGTCGGGGGCTGTGGTGGCGGAGTCAGCTGTCACGCCAGCCAGCCTATCGCCCGCTGCTGCCCAGCCTCGCGGGTCCGCAAGTCAGCGCAGCGCTGACGGAATCAGCGGCTCGTCGAGCAGCCGCGTGAACCGCTCGACGAGGCCCACGCCCGCCGGCCTGGCGTCCAGCCAGCCGCGCAGCAGTCGGTATCCCTCGACGTAGGTGCTGATGTAGGCCCGCCACAGTGGCGACGACAAGAACCGCAACATCTGGCGCGCTCGCACATCGTCCACCAGCAGCCACCGCTGCAGGTATGCGGCCACGTCGTCGGCGTCGCGGTGTTCGTCGTGCAGCATCAGCGCCGCATCCTGGCGCACCGAGATCAACTCGGCCGCCGCGTCGGAAATCGCCTCGGCGCGCGGCCCGTCGAACCGCAGGCCCAGGTCTGCGTAGATCTCAGCCGCCCAGGTGCCCCATCCGGGGCCGACGGCCGCGTACAGCGCCAGGTCGGCGAGGCCTTCGGCCATCAGGCACTGCGGGGTGTTGACCAGGAAGATCGTCTGCTCCTGCTGGCCGCGGCCCTTCACCAGCCCGGCCTCCTTGCGGCAGTGCTCGGTGTGGTGACCGGGATAGGACTCGTGGGCCACCAGCCGCGGCAGGTTTGCCATCTGCTGCTTGAGGTCGGCGTTGACCGCAACCCGCGAGCGGTAGTCACCCAGGTAGTAGTTGAAACCCGACCACGGCTTGTCGGTGACGACTTCGTACTCGACGACCTCGCCGGCCGGCAGCGGAAAGACCGCCCGGACCCGGTCGCGCAGCGCGCTGGAGAAGGCGTCGATGCACTCGCGCAGCCGCTGCGGCGGGATCTCGTCGGCGCTGCGGTAGGCCTGCATGCGGTCGGCGAGCGGACCACTGCCGCCCAGCGCTTCGTCCAGCCGCGCATGGGCCTCGCGGTACCGGTCGGGGTCGCCCTTAGCGATCGACACGTCGAAGTAGGCGCGCACTTCGTCGACGAAGCCGACGGGCTCGCCGGCGTACTTGCGGCCGGCGCAGGCCAGCGCACGCAGGTGGGCGGCCACGAAGTCGGCCCGCTCGGGTTCCAGAGTTGCGGGGATCAGGCCCAGCAGCTCGTCGGCGCGCCGCGCCAGCTGCGACGGCTCCGGGGGCGGCTCGTTGTCCACGATCCTGCGCAGTGCCGGGTCGCCGGTGAAGGCGTCGACGTAGCCGGTCTCTATCCGGTCGAACCGCAGGCCCAGCAAGAGGTATTCACGGATGAAGATGTCAGCGTCGAGGTCCACTGACCACAATCTAGAGGCCCCGGTGGAGCCGGCGACGGCCCCTTGCAAGGATGAGGCCATGGCGCGGCCAAGCGAGCCAAGCCCGTATGTCGAGTTCGACCGGGCTCAATGGCGCGAACTTCGCAAGTCGACGCCGCTGCCGCTCACCGAGGAGGAGCTGTTCCGGCTGCGCGGCCTGGGCGAGCAGCTCGACCTCAACGAGGTGGCCGAGGTGTACCTGCCGCTGGCCCGGTTGATCCACTTGCAGGTCGCCGCGCGGCAGGGGCTGTTCGCCGCGACCGCGGAGTTCCTCGGCGAGCAACGCCAGCGCGAGCGGCCGGTGCCGTTCGTGATCGGCGTGGCCGGCAGCGTGGCCGTCGGCAAGTCCACCACCGCGCGCGTGCTGCAGGCGCTGCTGGCCCGCTGGGAGCACCACCCGCGCGTCGACCTGGTGACCACAGACGGGTTCCTCTATCCCAACGCCGAACTGAATCGGCGAAACCTGATGCACCGCAAGGGTTTTCCGGAAAGCTACGACCGCAGGGCGCTGCTGCGGTTCGTCACGGCGGTCAAGTCGGGCGCCGACAAGGTGTGCGCACCGGTGTATTCGCACCTGCTCTATGACATCGTTCCCGGCCAGATGCACGCCGTGCGTCATCCGGACATCCTCATTCTCGAGGGCCTCAACGTGCTGCAGACGGGGCCCACGCTGATGGTGTCTGACCTGTTCGACTTCTCGATCTACGTCGACGCCCGGATCGAGGACATCGAACAGTGGTACATCTCGCGGTTCCTGACCATGCGCTCGACCGCGTTCGCCGACCCGGCGTCGCACTTTCACCACTACGCCGCGCTCAACGACCAGCAGGCCGTCGCAGCGGCTCGGGAGATCTGGCGATCGATCAACAGGCCGAACCTGATCGAGAACATCCTGCCCACCCGCCCACGCGCGACGCTGGTGCTGCGCAAGGACGCCGACCACTCGATCAACCGGCTGAGGCTGCGCAAGCTCTGACCGCGCAGGCGCCGGTGCGGGGCGGCTCGCTGACGTACCACCCGCGAGGCCCCGCACCGGCTATGGCGGAGTCACGCCCGAAGACGGCGCACCCCGAGGTACTGCAGGTAGGCGAAGAACGCGGTGTAGATGCTCGTCGCCAGGGCCAAGGCCATCCCGGCCTCGGTCAGCGGCGCGGCGTCGGTCAGCACGACCGCCAGGGTGGCCAGCGTGCACACGACGTTGGCGAGGCAGACGCCGATCCCCGCGCCGCGCAACGACGGCAGCGCGGCCAGGGAGTACACCGCGACGCCGTAGAACACGAATGCTGCGCCGAGCAGGTACTCGGTCGTGGGCGACAGGCCGCTGACCGCCGACAGCGGGTTGGCGAACGCCGCGACGGCCAGGCCGGCCAGCCCGGTGAGCGTCGCGTCGGCGCGCAGCGCGAACCGCAGCAGCGCGTCGGTGGAGGCGGACAGTGGGCGGGTGGTGATGGCGGTCATCGGTGCTCCTTGCAGCTGGTGGGTTCGAACACCTCCGATGCTGCTCAGCAGCCACTGCCAGGCCCACGCCCCGCACTGCCAAACACTGCCAGTCGGGTCAGAGACGCCCGCCGGTGCGCAGATCCGGGTGCACCCAGTCCGGTGAGCGACGCTCTTTGAACGCCCGAACCCCCTCCACCGCCTCCGGAGAGGACAGGCTGGTGGTCATCCCGATCCGGTCGTAGAGGCCGAGGTAGGAATCGAGGCTGGACTTGATCACCGCGCGGGCACCCGGTGCGGTGCGGCAGCACTGCGTCAGCACCTCGCGGGCCGTCGTCGACAAGTCGTCGTGCGCCACCACCCGGGCGACCATGCCCCAGTCCAACGCCTCCTGGGCGGTCAGCACCCGGCCGGTGAACATCAGATCCCGGGTGCGCACGGGACCGATCAGACGCGCCAGCATCTGGCTGTAGTAGGTGTCGGCGTAGCCACGGAACAACTCCGGCACGCGAAATGTCGCCCGCTCGCTGACCACCGCTACGTCGCTGCACAACGCGATCTGCAGTCCGCCGCCCTGACACAGGCCGTTGACCGCTGACACCACGGGCTTGACCGACGTGCGCAGCGAGTCGAACGGGGTGATGTCCATCTGCAGCGCCGCGCCGAACGTGATCCAGTCGTCGGCGCCGCCGCCGCCCATGTCGCCGCCCGGGGCGAACACGTCGCCGGTGCCGGTGATCAGCAGCCCGGCCAGTTCGGGGTCTGCGTTGACCCGCCCCACCGCATAACGGATGCCGAAGTACATCGCCGGGGTCAGCGCGTTGCGCGCCTCGGGGCGGTCGATCGTGACGACCGCGAACGGCCCCTCCCGCCGAAACGATAGGAACGGCGTTCCCAGCCAGTCGCCCTCGGGCGGCCGCGGAGTGCTGTCAGCCATGCAAACTCCTTGTCGGTGTGCGTACTTCGCTGAGGACCTCGACGGCTTTGGCCTCGGGGAGGGTCTTCGGCAGGCCGATCAGCACGCGGTCGATCACCCCGTCGCAGCGGCTGCGCAGTTGGGCCGCCAGCCCGTCGATCGGCGCGACGACGGCGAACGCGTCGAGGATGTCGTCGTCGATCAGCGATCCCATCGCGTCCCACTCGCCACGAAGCGACAGCCGGTGAAGCTCGTCGTGCAGCTCGCCCCAGCCGTGCAGGTCGAGCACTTTGCGGTAGGCCGGCGTGGACCCGTAGAACGCGATCTGCTTGCGCGTCGCGGCCGCAGCGGCGGCGATGTCGGCGTCTGATTCGCCGGTGACGACGAACACCGGGGACATCAATTCGACGTCTGTGCGGCTGCGTCCGGAGCGTTCGATGCCGCGCAGCAGCGTCGGGATCGTCACCTCGTCGAGGTAGCGCTTGGTGGTGAACGCGTGCCCGATCATGCCGTCGGCGACCTCCCCGCACATCTCGGTCATCGCCTCGCCGACCGCCGCAACGAACACCTTGGGGAACGCGTGCGCCATCGGCTCCGGCACGAACATCGGCGTCATCAGCTTGTGGGTGTAGAAGTCGCCGTCGAACCGCAGCGGTGTGCCGTCTCGCCAGCTCGACCAGATGGCCCGCAGGGCGACGATGAATTCCCGCATGCGCGCCACCGGCCGGCTCCACGGCATGCTGAAGCGTTTTTCGATGTGCGGCTTGATCTGTGAGCCCAGCCCGAGGATGAACCTGCCGTGCGAATAGGCCTGGAGATCCCAGCCGATGTTCGCGACGGTCATCGGGTTGCGTGCGAATGCCACTGCGATGCTGGTGCCCAGCTCTACGCGACAGGTGTGCTCGGCAGCCAGCGCCAGCGGCAGGAACGGGTCGTGGTTGATTTCCGCCGACCAGCACCCGTCGTAGCCGTGCCGTTCAGTCTCGGACGCCGCGGCGGCGACGCGGTCGAGTTGGCTCGGGAGACCCCGGTCGATCTTGAGGCGCGGCGCGGTCCCGGCAGTCATGCGAGATACAGTAAGCCATTCGGTACAACGCGGCGCCGGTGCCCGACGCGGGTGAAGGAGAGGCATGACGAACGCGCACGGCTGGCAGGAGACGCTCGACGACCTCGACCGCCGCCGTCGGCATGCGCGGGCGATGGGCGGTGAGGAGCGGCTGGCCAAGCACCGCGGCCAAGGCAAGCTCGACGCCCGGGCGAGGGTGGACCATCTCCTCGACGAGGGCAGTTTCGCCGAGTTCGGCACGCTCGTCGGCGGCGACGTCGCAGCCGACGGAATCGTCGCCGGTTCCGGCTGTGTCGACGGACGGCCGGTGATGATCGGCGCAGAGGACTTCACCACGTTGGCCGGCACCATCGCGCCGGGCAGCAATTCGAAGCGCTACCGGCTCGCAGAGTTGGCGCTGCGCAACAAGATTCCGCTCGTCATGCTGCTAGAAGGCGCGGGCTTTCGGCCCGGCGGCCACTACGGACGCTCACCTACCGACCTGCTGGCCCAGGCGAAGTGCTCGGGCAAGGTGCCGACGGTCGCGGCGGTGCTCGGCGCGTCGGCCGGGCACGGCGCGCTGGTGGCCCCGGTGTGCGACTTCACGATCATGAGCCGCCAGGGCGCGATCTTCACCGCCGGCCCGCCAGTGGTGAAAGAGTCCACCGGAGAGGACATTTCAAAAGAGGAACTGGGCGGCCCGAACGTCGCGCTGGCCAGTGGCGTCATCCACAATGTCGCCGACGACGACGCGGCGGTGCTCGACGACATCCGCCGCTACCTGTCGTACTTCCCGTCGAGCGCGTGGTCGTATCCACCGTCGCAAGCCTTTGACACCAGCGGGCCGCGGGAAACGCCAGAGCTGCTCGATATCGTGTCCCGCGACAACCGCCGGGTCTACGACATCCGTGACGTGCTCGACGTCGTGTTCGACCGCTCAGACTGGTTCGAGGTGCAACCGCTTTTCGGACGGGCGATCATCTGCGCGCTCGCGCATCTGGGCGGACACCCGGTTGCGGTGGTGGCCAATCAGCCCAAGGTGCTCGCCGGGTCGATCGACGCCGACGCCGCCGACAAGGCAGCGCATTTCATCACCGTAGCCGATTCGTTCCACCTGCCGATCGTCTTCCTCGCCGACAATCCGGGAATGCTGCCGGGCAGCCAATCCGAGCGCAGCGGCGTATTACGAAGCGGCGCAAGGATGTTCGCTGCGCAAACAGCAGCCACCACATTGAAGCTGCACGTAACGTTGCGTAAGGCGTACGGGTTCGGGTCGATGGTGATGTCGCTGCTCGGTTTCGACGACCAGCTGGCCACGTTCGCGTACCCGGGCGCCACGATGGGTGCGATGAGCGCCGCTGCGCTGAGCCGCGCGTCGCACGCCGAGCAAGACGTCGCGGCCGCGCTGCGGGAGGCCGAGCTGCAGGCGTCGTACCGGTCGGCAACACACATGGGTTTCGACGAGCTCATCGACCCGCGCGAGACTCGCAACGCGCTTCTCACCGCCCTGCAGCGGGGGATCTACAGCCGCCAGGCCGCCGCAGAACCGGTGAGCCGCACGGTGATTACGCCGTGAGCGCCTCGGCGAGAAACTTCTCGGTGACCGCCTGAATCCGGCGAGAGAAGATGTGTCCCACGTGGCTGCCGTCGTACCAGTACAGCCGTCCCCGCCACCGCTGATGTAATGCGATCGCTGGTTCGCGCAGCGCCATCTGGTCATTCCAGGCGCCGACGACGAGCCGCCGGTGCGGTGGCGGCGTGGGTTCGACGGCCAGAGGGTCGACCACGGACGCCAGCGCTCGAGCTTCGTCGGACTGCAGCAGCGGGCGGAAACGCTCGCTCGACGGGCCACCGCGGGCCAGGTGATGTGCGATCATCGCGTTGAGTCCCAGAATCGGCGTGTATACCGCGACCGCGTCGAGCGGCTCGAGCTGCGACACCAGCGCGGCCACCGGGCTCCCCATCGAAACACCGAACACCGCAATCGATTTGGCCTGCGGTCTGAGCCATCGCACGATCGCGCGGACCTCCGATACCGCCCGCATCATGCCGGCGACGTTGGCCAGCGCCTCCCGGGCGGGGTAGGCCGGGGCGGCAGTGCGGCGAAATCCGTGTCCGGGCTGCACCGGCAACGCGACGTTGAACCCGAGCTGGTGCAGACGCCCGGCGCGGGAGAAGAACAGGTCGACGGGCTGGCCCTGGCCGGCGCCGTGCACCCACACCACCCACGGTCGCGGACCGTCGGTGTGGCGGCACAGGTACATGCCCGCGATCGCCGGTTCGCCAAGGCCTTCTGCGCGCAGCGACGGCGGCAGTACCGGTTTGTGCTCGAAGGTCAGTTTCTCGTACGACAGCCGCCCGATCCTCTGCCGGCGCACTGCGCTCACCCGCAATGGTGGCGGCTCGCCGTGCGCCGTGGCGACGTCGAGCGACGAAAGCTCCTGTGCCACAGCGCTGTATCCGCTCGACCGAACCGGCGGCTCCGGGAGTCCGCTGAGCAGTGACATGCCGGTCAGCGCCGCCTGATCCAGCACCACCTCCGCCAGCTGGCGAATACCGCGCGGCGAGGGTGACCAGTCGGAGGTGTCCAGTCCGGCGATCGCACGCGGGACCACGCCGCTGACTTCCTTGACGATCGAGGCGACATCCATCAGTGCAATCTATTACGCGCTGATGCGCCGACCGGCCACCTGATCGGGCAGAAGCTGCGTAAGGTCACAGCATGAACCGGTTGTCGAGTGCAGATGCAGCGTTCTGGTTCGCCGAGTCCCCGTCGTGGCACATGCATGTGGGCGCTTCGGCGATCTGCGACCCGTCGGACGCACCGGATTTCAGCTTCGAGTCGGTGCGCAAGCTGATCGCCGCGCGGCTGCCCGAACTTCCGCAGCTGCGTTGGCGCGTGGCCGGCGCGCCGCTCGGGCTGGACCGCCCGTGGTTCGTCGAAGACCACGATCTCGACATCGACTTCCACATCCGCCACATCGCGGTCCCCTCGCCCGGTGGGCGGCGGGAGTTCAACGAACTCGTGGGCCGATTGATGTCCTACAAGCTGGACCGCTCCAAGCCGCTGTGGGAGCTGTGGTTCATCGAGGGTCTCGAGAACGGCCGCGCCGCAATCGTCACCAAGATGCACCATGCCGTGATCGACGGGGTGTCGGGCGCGGGGCTCAGCGAGATCTTGCTGGACGTCACGCCCGAGCCGCGCCCACCCGCGCTCGACGTGGACCGGTCACTGGTCGGGGTGCGAATGCCCCGGCCGGAGATGCGCGCCCTGGGCGGGCTGGTCAATGTCGGCGTCAAGACCCCCTACCGCATCGCGCGGCTGCTGGAGCAGACCGTGCGCCAGCAGCTGGCCGTTCGGGGCATCGCGAACAAGCCGCCGCGCTACTTCGACGCTCCGACAACACGATTCAACGCGCCGATCTCACCGCACCGGCGCGTCACCGGGGCCAGCGTGCCGCTGGATCGGGTGAAGGCGGTCAAGGACGCCTACGGCGTGAAGGTCAACGACGTGGTGCTCGCGTTGGTGTCCGGTGCGATGCGCCGCTACCTCGACGACCGCGGCGAGCTTCCCGACAAGTCGCTGGTGACCCAGATTCCGGTGTCCACCCGTCCCGATGGGAACAATGACATCGGCACCAAGGTCAGCACGATGACGATCTCGCTCGCCACCGATATCGCCGACCCCGCCGAACGGATCCGGGCCATCTACGCCAATTCACAAGGCGCCAAAGAGATGGCGAAGGCGTTGACCGCACATCAGATTATGGGCCTGACAGAGACGACGCCGCCCGGGCTGCTGTCGCTGGCCGCGCGCGCGTACACCGCGAGCGGAATCGGTCGGTCCTTGGCGCCGGTGAACGTCGTGATCTCCAACGTGCCCGGACCGGACTTTCCGCTCTATTTGTCCGGGGCAATGCTGGAGCGGCTGATGCCGGTCGGACCACTGGTTCTCGACATCGGCCTCAACATCACCTGCTTCTCGTACCGCGGCGCGATGGACTTCGGATTCGTCACCACCCCGGAGATCGCCCGCGACATCGACGACATGGCCGACGCCATCGAGCCGGCGCTGAAAGACCTCGAAGTCGGTGCGGGTCTGGCCAGCCGGCGCTAGGCCGGCTGGCGGTACGCCTCGACGATCGGCGCCAGTTCGTCGGGTGTGGCGCCGTGCATGATCACACAGTCGGCGCCGTAGTCGAATTCTTCGCGCACCCGCTCGACGCACTGCTGCGCCGACCCGGTGGCCGACACCTGCAGCCATTCGTCGGGGATCAGCGTCGCGATGTGCTCGATCTGTTCCGGGGTGGCCTTGTGGTCGATTCCGCCGGCGATCGACGTCACCACGGGATCCTGCAGAAACTGTTGCAGCACAGCAGGATCCCAGCCGTTGGTCTTCACCAGAAGATCGCCGTAGCCCTGCAGGTAGGTGGCGAGCCGGGCGACGGTCTTCTTCAGCCGCAGCTCCTCGGGAAGGTGATCGCCGACGGTCGCCAAACACGACCACACCCGCACGCTGGCCGGATCGCGGCCTGCCTTCTCGGCGGCGTCCTTGACGGTCTTGACGCAGCGTTGCAGCGTTTCGGGCGTGAAGTACGTGTGCAGGATGACGTCGTCGAAAGCCCGACCACCCAACGCCAGCGTGGCCGGTCCGAATGCGACGATCGCGAGCCGGATGTCCTCGCGGAAATCGGGATCGAGGAACAAGATCGGATACTTGCCCATCGGCCCGTCGTGATTGAAAATCACCTCCCCATGCCAGAGCCGGCGCATCACGTTGGCGAAGTCCTCCATCTGCGCTGTGGTGACCGCGGGAATGCCGAATGCCCCGTAGATCGCGGCGATGCCCCGGCCGATGCCGAGCGTGAACCGGCCACCGGAGAGCCGGTGCATGGTGGTGGCCCACGATCCGGTGATCAGCGGATGGCGGGTGTTGTGATTGGTTGCGGCCGTGGCGATTTGCATCCGGCTGGTGACTGCACACGCCGCGCCCACAAGCGACAACGCCTCCTTGACGTTCCAACGCTCGGAGATGAACGCCGTGCCGAACCCCAACTCTTCGCCGCGGCGGGCCTCCTCGGTCAAAGTCGCAGGGCCTTCCCCGCCGGCGCCGGCCAGCAGGTAGTAGCCGAGCTCGTCGAGGACGCGAGCACTCCCGGTGTCCAGTTGCGTCATTCGAAAACCTCCGGCGCGCCGGCGTGCAGCCGCGGGTGAGCGGAAGGGTCATCATATATGGGCGTTAGGAGGTCGAATGCCACGCGACATTCGTGAACTGGTCGATCAGCCGGAGGCGTACGCGGCCGAGCTGCGGCGGCGCTGGGGCGGGCTGTTGAGCTACCGCTACATCGGCCGCAGGTACTCGCAGATGGACCTCGGGCCGGTCGACAACACCGTCACGCTGCGCCGCGACATGCGCAACGCGACGGGCGGGCTGCTGCTTGCGGTGCTGGGTATCGCCTCGCCCGAGGGCGGCCACATGTCGGACCTCGAGGCGGTGCCCAACCCGGTCATCCACTCCTGCCAGGTACTCGATGCCGGCCGCGACGTGCGCCGCATCGAGATCGTCTCCGAGGAGCTCAAGCGAGGCCGGCAGATGGGATACAGCCGGTCGAAGATCGTCGACGCCGACAATCCGCAGCGCGTGCTGGCGCTGACCCAGGGCCAGGGCATCAGCATCGGCACACCTCCGGACGGTCTGAAGAAGATGACGGTCGAGCCGATCGAGGTGACCGACTCGGCTGAATTGCCGCCGCTGTGGCAGGTTTTCGGCGGTCACCGCTGCGCCGACGGCCGGTGGACACTTCCCGAACTGGAGGACAGGGTCGCTTCGCCCGACGCTGCGCTCCATATCGGCCCGCAGTTCGTGATCTTGGAAACAGCGGCGCTGGAACTTGCCGCCGATGCTGTCGGAACGCCGCTCCTGCAGGGTATTTCGTCGCATGTGATGTTCGTGGCACGAGGCAAGGCCGGACCGTTCCGCGTCGACGGTGAGGCCTTCCCCGGCGCCGACGGCACCGTCGCGGTTCGGGTGGTCATGCACGACGAAGGCGCCGACGACCGTCTGACGACCGTGGGCTCCTACATGTTCAGCGCAGACGAGGCCTGACGTGGAGTGGTGGGAGCTGGCGGCGCGCGAACGCATCCGGGACACTCTCGCCGGTTACAACTGGTCGGGTGATTCGGGGCGGCTGCACGACATGGCCGAAACGTTCTGTGAGGACGGCGAATTGCAGCTGCGGGGCGAGGAGCCGCTGTGCGGGCGCGCCGCAATCGTCGAATTTCTCAGCGGCATAACGTCATCGGCACGCATTGTCCGGCACAATCTCACGAACGTCCGGTTCGTCGAGCTCACCACGGAGCACGCCCGAGTCGCGTCGTACTTCACGGTCGTCACCGACATCGGCCTGGACCACTACGGCCGCTACCGCGACAGACTGGAGCCGGTGGGTGACCAGTGGCTGATCCGGCACCGGTTCGTCTCGACAGACTGGGTGGCACCGAACTCGACCATGGTGCCGCGGTGAATCGTCACGTTCGCTGAGCGGCGGCACGCTGTCGGCGGCGCTCCTGGTAAAAGCGTGCGGCCGCAGCAATCGCCTCAGGCGTGGGCCGCGGTTTCCAGCCGAGTTCGCGCACGGCCTTGCTGTGGTCCATCGGCGACATGATGTGGGCCAGCCGTGCGCTGACGCGGTTGATCGGCACATCACGACGCAGCACCCGCGACGCAACCTCGCCGACGAACCCGGCCACGGGAAACGCCCAGAACGGCACACCGAACTTCGGCCGCGGTGCGCCGACCGCGTCGGCGGCGGTGTTGAAGATGTCGCGCCAGGACATGAACCGCTCGGAGATGATGTAGCGCTCGCCGACCCGGCCGTTGGCGGCGGCCAGCACCAGCGCGGCCGCGGCATCCTCGATGCCGACCACCTCGTACGACAGCCCCTTGACGTAGACCGGCATCTTGCCGGCCGCGACCGCCGCGACCAGACCCCCGTGCGGGGTAGGCGCCCAGTCACGCGGGCCGTAGGTGTTGGACACGTTCAGCACCACTGCGGGCAAGCCTCGCTTGCGCGCGTATTCGAGCACCAGGTTCTCGGCCTGTACGCGCGACTGGATGTAGCCACCACCCTTGTCGTACCAGTTGAACGGTGTGTCCTCGTCGGCAAGCCCGCTGTCGCTGATGCCTATGGTGCCGATCGTGCTGGTGAACACGAACCGCTCGAGGTTCGCGTCGACCGCGGCGTCGAGCACGTGCCGCAGACCCTCGACATTGGTTTTGAACAGCGGCGCGGGGTCGCGCAGCCACGCCCGGGTGTCCACCACGCAATAGAAGACCACGTCGCAGCCGGTCATCGCTGCGCGCAGCGCGTCGTCGTCGAAGATGTCGCCGTAGCGGTATTCGACGTCGAGGTCCGAAATGCCCTGAGTATTACTGGTTTTGCGGACCAGCACACGCACGTCGTCACCGCGATCCACGAGCTGCCGGGTGACATGCGAACCGACGAATCCGCTCGCACCGATGACGAGTTTCTTGTTCCCCGCCACCTCGCTCCTCTCAATGTGGGTCGACGACCGTGGCTGCCCGATGTCGATACTGTAACCTCTTCGGTATCGATTGAGCGGAGGGATTCGCGTGAAGGTTCCGTTCACCTGGAAGGTCACCGGCTGGTTCATGATCGGCTGGTCAGCGGAATTTCCCGTCGGCGAGGTCCGGCCGCTGCATTACTTCGGCGACGACTTGGTGGCCTACCGCGACCAGTCCGGCGAACTGCATGTGCTGCAGGCGCACTGCCGTCACCTCGGGGCCCACATCGGCCACGGCGGCAAAGTCGTCGGCGACTGCGTCGAGTGTCCGTTTCACGGCTGGCGCTGGGGTCCCGACGGCACCAACCGCTACATCCCCTACCAGCCAGACCGGCCCAACCGTGCGCTGAAGCTGCGCGTGTACCCCGTGATAGAGCAGTACGACTGCGTGTTCGTCTGGCACCAGCCGCAAGGCAAGGAGCCGCAGTGGCAGATGCCGGACATCTTCACGTCGTTTCCACAATTCGAGACTGACCCGTCCGCGTACTACCGGCCGTATCCGGAGTTTTCGCGCCGCACCGAGAACGAGCCGGTGCATCCGCAGATCGTCGCTGAGAACGGACCGGACAGCGCGCATTTCCGCTACGTGCACAAGGCGACGGTGACGCCGGTGTGCCTGGACTGGCGCATCGTCGACCACGAGTGGCAATTCCTCACCGGCTGGCCCGACGCCCGCGCCGACGACCCCGACACCATGGCGTTGCGCATCCACAGCCACATGTTCGGGCTCGGCGGAGCGATCAGCGCGTTCGAGGGCTCGTCGAACCACCGGCTGATTTTCGCGGTCACTCCGGTCGACGACGGCTTGTCGACGATGTTCTACTCGATCTGGTGGCCGAAGCTCCCCGGTGAGCGCTCCGACGTTCCGCCCGCCGCGGTTCGGGAGCAGGTGGAGAAGCAGTTCTTGCGCACGGTCTGGGAGGACCTGGACATCTGGCGCTACCAGGAGTACATCGAGCGCCCACCGCTGTCGAAGACCGACGCGAAACCCTATATGGCACTGCGTAAGTGGGCCACGCAGTTCTACGAGACCCCGGCATGACGGTGCCGCTCGCCGATCTGGTCGCCGCCGAGCACACCGCCGTCGTCACACAGGAGTGCCAAGGCGCGGTGATGGGACCCAACGCCGGTCTGGCGGTGCTCGCGGAGGAGGCTCGCCGCGAGGCGCTGCCAAACATTGTGCGGCTGTTGCCGGCCGCGCGCGCCGCCGGCGTGCAGGTGGTGCACTGCCTGGTACAGCGACGCCCCGACGGGCGCGGGTCCAACCGCAACGCGAAGATCTTCGCAGCCGGCCGCGGCAGTGTCGACATTGCGCCCGGCAGTGACGGCGCGACCCTGCTGCCCGAACTAGGGCCCGAGCCGACGGACATCGTGCTGCACCGCTGGCATGGCGTCGGCCCGATGGGCGGCACGGACCTCGACGCGATCCTGCGCAATCTCGGGGTGTCGACGATCGTCGGCGTCGGCGTCTCGCTCAACATCGCGATCCCGAACCTGGTGATGGACGCGGTCAACGCGGCGTACCGGGTGGTGCTGCCACGCGAC
This sequence comes from Mycobacterium sp. NGS39, assembly GCF_059812765.1. Taxonomy (NCBI): domain Bacteria; kingdom Bacillati; phylum Actinomycetota; class Actinomycetes; order Mycobacteriales; family Mycobacteriaceae; genus Mycobacterium; species Mycobacterium sp. NGS39. The sequence continues at coordinate 187,849 of NZ_JCALDH010000007.1, forward strand.
GCGGTCGCCGGGTTTCCCGCCGAGTACGGGACTGCCGTCATCGACTACACCCTGTCCCTGCTCGCGACCATCACCACCACGGATGATCTACTCCGAGCATGGACGACATCGTGAGCTTCACCGTGCCCGCGGTCGCCGACGCCGTCGCAGCCGTGATCGGCGACCGGCCGCTGATCACCCAGGGCGACAAGCAGTACACGTATGCGCAGATCGTCGACCGGTCGACGCGGCTCGCGTCCTACCTGCACTCGCGCGGCCTGGGCTGTCACACCGAGCGGTCCGCGTTGGCCGGCCACGAGGTGGGCCAGGACCTCGTCGGCATCTACGCCTACAACGGCAACGAGTATGTCGAGGCGATGCTCGGCGCGTGGCGGGCGCGGGTGGCCCCGTTCAACGTGAACTACCGCTACGTCAAGGCCGAACTGCAGTACCTGCTGGCCGATGCCGGCGCTACCGCGTTGATCTACCACGCCGCGTTCGCGCCGCGGGTCGCCGAAGTGCTGCCCGACCTGCCGAACCTGAAGGTGCTCATCCAGATCGCCGACGGCTCCGGCAACGAATTGCTCGACGGCGCAGTGGATTACGGGACCGTGATCGCATCGAGCTCACCAGAGCCGCCGCCCGTCGAGCCGTCGCCGGACGACCTGTACGTGCTGTACACCGGCGGCACCACGGGGATGCCCAAGGGTGTGCTGTGGCGCCAGCACGACATCTTCGTGACGTCGTTCGGCGGCCGCAATCTGGTCACCGGCGAGGTGATGACCTCTTACGACGAAATCGCCTCGCGCGCAGCGGAAAACCCGGGTACCAAGATCATGATCCTGCCGCCGCTGATGCACGGCGCCGCGCAGTGGGGTGTCATGACGGCGATCACGACGGGACAGTCGCTGGTGTTCGCGTCGACGGTCGACCGGCTGGACGCCGATGAGGTGGTCCGCACCATCGAGCGGGAAAAAGTGGCGGTGGTGACCGTGGTGGGCGACGCGATCGCGCGGCCGCTTCTGGCTGCGATCGAAAAGGGTGTGGCCGACGTGTCGTCGCTGGCCGTGGTGGCCAACGGCGGCGCGATGCTGACGCCCTCGGTCAAGGAACGGCTGATCGAAGCGCTCCCCCACGCGGTGGTGGTGGACGGCGTGGGCTCTTCGGAGACCGGCGCGCAGATGCATCACATGTCGCTGACCGGTGCGGTGTCGACCGGAACGTTCAACCCCGGGCCGGACACGTGCGTCGCCGCCGAAGATTTGAGCGCCATCCTGTCGCCGGGACATGACGGCATCGGCTGGCTGGCGCAGAGAGGCTATGTCCCGCTTGGCTACAAGGGCGATGCGGCCAAAACCGCGGCCACCTTCCCGGTGATCGACGGCGTACGCTACGCGGTGCCAGGCGACCGGGCACGCCACCTCCACAGCGGCGCCATCGAACTGCTGGGCCGCGATTCGGTGACCATCAACTCCGGCGGCGAGAAGATCTTCGCCGAGGAGGTGGAGCTTTCGATCGCATCACATCCGGCGGTCGCCGACGTCGTCGTTGCCGGGCGGCCGAGCGAACGCTGGGGCCAAGAGGTGGTGGCGATCGTCGCGCTTGCCGACGGGGCAAGCGTCGAGGAGGACGAGCTGATCGCGCACGCAGCGAAATCCATTGCCCGCTACAAGCTTCCGAAGGCCGTGGTGTTCCGTCCGGTCATCGAACGCAGCCCTGCCGGTAAGGCCGACTACCGCTGGGCCCGCGAACAAGCGATTTCGGTGCGTTAAACGGCGGTCAGCGCCGGAAAACGCACCGAAATCACCGGGAGACGATCGTCGCGGCGGCGGTTCCCGGTGCGCCGTACAGCTGCGCGAAGCCGACCCGCGGCTCGCCGGGCACCTGGCGCTCGCCCGCCTGCCCGCGTAGCTGGCGCACCAGTTCATGGAGCTGCCGCAGCCCCGACGCGCCGATCGGCTCGCCGTTGGCGATCAGCCCGCCGTCGGTGTTGACCGGCATCGCACCACCGATTTCGGTTGCGCCGTCGGCCAAGAGCCTCTCCTGCTCGCCGTCCACGCAGAACCCGCACTCGGCCATGTGGATGATCTCTGCACCGGCGTCGGTGTCCTGCAGCTGGATCACGTCGACGTCGCCCGGGTCCACGCCGGCCTTCTCGAAGGCCGCCCGCGCCGCATACACCGTCGGTGACGCATCCTCCTCGACCGGGGCGAAGGTCGTGTTCACTTCGTAAGCGCCGTAGCGGCGGGTGCGTACTTCGACGGCCCGCAGATACACCGGCGTCGAGGTGTAGCGGTGCGCGATGTCGGCGCGGCACATGACCACGGCCGCCGCTCCTTCGTCGGGCGCGCAGAACATGTACTGCGTCAACGGATAGTTCAGCATCGGCGAGTTCAAAATCTCATCCTCGGGAATCGGCTTGCGCCGAAACGCATTCGGGTTCAGCGCGCCATTGCGGAAGTTCTTGGCCGCCACCCGCGCCAACGTCCGCTGCGAGATGCCGTGCTCGTGCAGATAGCGGTTGGCCTTCATGCCGAAGAACTTGGTGGTGAGGTATTGCCCGTTCTGGGCGTACCAGCTCGGCATGCCGACAAGCGCCGGATCTTCGGTGAACGCGCCGCGCGGATGCTTGTCCATGCCGACGGCGATGCCGATGTCGTAGTCGCCCAACCGGATACCGTCAGCACACGCCTTCGCCGCACTGGCCGCTGTCGCACACGCGTTGAACACGTCGGTGAACGGGATGCCGGTGAGGCCCACCAGCCCGACGATCGCGTCCGGGTTCGCAACGGTCCAGCTGCCGCCCACACCGAACTGGATGTCGCGCCACTGCACCCCGGCGTCGTCGACCGCGGCGAAGATCGCGTCAGCTCCCATCTGCATCGCAGTCTTGGCCCCGAACCGCCCGAACGGATGCAACCCGACCCCGATGATCGCCACGTCAACCATCTCGGCACCCACCTCCTCCTGTGGCCTGATACTGTAACATTTACAGTACGTACCTGCGGCAGCGCTTGCCGACCGCACGACACCGAACGCTGGAGACCAGCTGTGGAAACGCACGCCCCGGAGATCCTGCCGGCCGACCGGGCCGCTGAGTGGAAGCGTGATCCCTATCCGTTCTTCGCCGAATGGCGGCGTCGCCGCGGCGTCTTCGCGGGGCCCGTCGTCGACTACTCCAGGCTGCCCGAGTCGATGAGACCCCGGCATATTTTCTCGGCGTTGTCGTTCGACGCGGTCAACACCGTGCTGCGGGACGGCCGGGTGTTCAGCTCGGCCGGCTACGACACGTCGATCGGGCTGTTCATGGGCAAGACCATTCTCGCGATGCAGGGCAAGCAACACCGCGACCACCGCAGCCTGGTCTCGGCCGCGTTCAAGACCAAATCGCTGGCGCGGTGGGAGCCCGAAATCGTCCGACCGGTCTGTCAGGAATTGGTCGACGAATTCGCCGACGCCGGTGAAGCGGACCTTGTCCGCAACTTCACGTTCGAGTTCCCGACGCGCGTGATCACGCGGCTGCTAGGCCTGCCTGAAGCCGACCTGCCCGACTTCCGGCGCCGCGCAATCCAATTGATCAGCTACAACGTCGACTACAAGCGGGCATTCGAGGCGTCGGCAGCCCTCAAGGACTACTTCCTGCAGCAAATCGACAAGCGCAAGCGGACACCGACGGACGACATCATCGGCGACCTCGTCGCTGCCGAGATCGACGGCGAGAAGCTCAGCGACGAAGCGATCTACTCGTTTCTGCGGCTACTACTGCCGGCGGGCCTGGAAACGACGTACCGCTCGTCGGGCAATCTGCTCTACAACCTGCTTACCCGGCCGGAGCAGTTCGCCGCGGTGCAATCCGACCGCACGTTGCTGGGCAAGGCGATCGAAGAAAACCTGCGCTACGAAACGCCGCTGACGTCCGTGCAACGTTTCGCCACCGAGGACACGGAGCTCGACGGTGTCGAGATTCCCGCCGGCGCCATGATCGACGTGTGCATCGGCTCGGCGAACCGCGACGAACGCCGCTGGGAGCGGTCTGAGGAGTTCGACATCTTCCGCAAACCCATCCCGCACATCTCGTTTGCCGCGGGTGAACACACCTGTCTGGGTTTGCATTTGGCGCGGCTGGAAACCCGCGTCGCGATGGAGTGCCTGCTCGACCGGCTGACCGACATCACCCTGCTCACCGACGGCGATCCGCATATCCGCGGCAATCCGTTCCGCTCGCCCACCGCGCTGCCGGTGACGTTCGACGTCGTGCGCTAGCCTCGTCGCCACAGGAGGTTCACGTGGTCAAGGTCATGGAGGGCGTCCGCGTCCTGGAGGTCGCTCAGTTCACGTTCGTACCGGCGGCCGGGGCCATTCTCGCCGACTGGGGTGCAGACGTCATCAAGGTCGAGCATCCGGTCCGTGGCGACACCCAGCGCGGCTTTGTGAACATGGGCGGCCATCAACTCAACCCGGACCGGCACCCGCTGATCGAGCACCCCAACCGCGGCAAGCGCAGCGTCGGGATCGACGTGTCCACGCCCGGCGGCCAGGAGGTGCTCTACGAACTCGCCCGAACCTCAGATGTGTTCTTGACCAACTACCTGCCCGCGGCGCGCCGGAAGAACAAATTCGACATCGAGCACATCCGCGCGGTCAACCCGAACATCATCTACGCCCGCGGCAGCGCCTACGGCGACAAGGGCCCCGAACGCGACGTCGGCGGCTACGACGGCACCGCATTCTGGACGCGCAGCGGCGTCGGCCATGCCCTATCGCCGCCTGAGCTGGGTGGCTTTCTCGCACAGGGCATTCCGGCATTCGGCGACTCGATCGGCGGCATGGCCATCGCCGGCGGCATATCGGCGGCACTGCTGCACCGCGAACGCACTGGAGAAGCCGTCGAGCTGGACGTGTCGCTGCTGAGCACAGCGTGGTGGGCGGCGGGCGCCAGCGTGACGCACGGCATGGAAACCGGCGAGACCATGCGCGCGGAGATGCCGCACAGCGGCGGCTCGGCGGTGAACCCGTTCCTGGGCAACTACCAGACGTCGGACGGCGGAACCATCAACCTGTGCATCGTCAGCCCTACCGGCTACATCCGAGATACGTTCGAACACCTCGGCATTCCGGAGGCGGCGGACGATCCCCGGTTCTCCGACGTGCTGCCGCTGATGGAAAACGCCGACGCGGCAAGCGAACTCATCGCGAAGGCGTTCGCCGCCAAGCCGTTCGAGTACTGGCGCGAACACCTGAAGACCATGCGCGGTCAGTGGGCGCCGTTTCAGAGCTTCCTCGACCTGGCCACCGACGAGCAGGCCCTTGCCAACGACATGGTGGTCGAAGTGGAGGCGGCCGACGGCGGGCCGCCGTTGCGAATCGTGCGGGGACCCGTTCAGTTCAACCACGAGCCGCTGCAGACCACCCGCGCACCGCAGGCATCCGAGCACACCGAGCTGGTGCTGATGGAGCTCGGCATGGACTGGGACCGCATCGCCGAGCTCAAGGAATCCGGCGCAATCGCCTAGGCCTCGTTTGCGCAAGCGTGCGTGTCAGCGCAGCGACACGCCGATACGCGCCGTACCGCAGCGCACGCTCAGGCTAACGGGCCACCGGTGCCGCGTACGCGGGCTTGCCCAAACCGAGAACATGCTGGGCGATCATGTTCCGGAAGACTTCCAGCGTGCCGCCGTAGATGCCGACCAGCGGCGCGAACCTATAGATGTATTCCGACGCGCCATCGTCGACGGCTCCGTCGGTGCCGAACGGCAGCGACGACGCCGCGCCGAGGATGTCCATCAGCTCCGGCGAGATGTCGCGCATGGTCTGCGCCAGCGCGACCCGGCCGAAAATGCTCGGCGCACTCAGCGCGGCTTCCATTCGAGCGACGCTGCGGCCCAACCGATATGCCACCGACCCGTCGGCGACGTTCGCCTTAGCCGCCGCCTTGTCGGCGGCGTCGGCCATGAAGCCGGCCTGATGCATCATGATCGACACGTCGGCCAGCCCGTCGGGGGCCGCGGCGACGGCGCCGTGCTCGACGTTGAGCGGCTCGCGCAGCACGGTCCAGCCGCCGTTCACCTCCCCCAGCCGATACTTGTCGTCGACCCGGACGTCGCTGTAGTAGACGATGTTCGTCCGGTCGCCGTCGATGGTGCGCACGCCCTGGATCTCGATACCCGGCGAGTTCAACGGCACCAGAAACATGGTCAGGCTCTTGTGTTTTGGCGCTTCGGGGTCGGTATTGGTGATCAGGAAGACGTACTGGCAGTTGTGCGCGCCGGTAGTGAACATCTTCGACCCGTTGATCACCCAGCTCCCGCCATTTGTGCTCCTCGCGTCCGCGCCGCCGTCGCGCACCGCGCGCGTCTTGCACGTCGCGATGTCCGAACCGCCCTCGGGTTCGGTGTAGCCGAGGCACAACCGGACGTGACCGCTGAACACGCCAGGCAGCACTTCGTCTTTCAGCTCCTGCGAGCCGAACGTCGCCACCGACCGCGCCACCATCGCGGTGGTTCCCCACGTCACCCACGGCACGTGCGCACGCCGCTTCTCCAGCTCCCAGATGCGCCGCCGCACGCGGGAGAACCCGCCCTCGGACTCCGGTTTCCATTCGCGCTCGAGATACCCGGCGGCACCGAGCGCGAGATGCACGCCCTCGTCGAAGTTGTCGCCGGTCTCGCGGTCGCGCCGCCGGACCTCGTCGGTCACGTGCGTGCGCAGGAAGCTGCGCACCTCGTGAAGGAACGCCTTGTCGTCGTCAGACAGCTCGACGAGCGAAAAGTCCATCACTGACCGCTTTCTCGCGCCGCGACGATCTGCGCGACGTACTTTGCGCTGGCCCCCGGATCCCCGCCCGCCAGCGGCCACCCGCGGGCCCGCACCAAGTAGGCGCTCGCGGCGGCCTCCGCCGAGACACCCAGGCCGCCCTGCACGTGCACGGCCATCGTCGCGGCCTTGGCCGCTTCTTCGGCCATGAACACGAAGACCGACGGCGCCAGCTCGGGCCGCTCGTCGGGCTCATTGTCGAGGAACCACGCCGCGCGCCGCGCCAGGTTGCGCCCGGCCTGCACCGTGATCGCGATGTTGGCCAGCGGATGTGAGATTGCCTGCAGCGTCGAGATCGGCACACCGAGCGTGTAGCGGGTCTTGGCGAACTCCGCTGCGATCGTCATCGTCTCCTCGACGAGCCCCACCAGCGCCGCGCCCGTCAGCAGCCGCCACTCGTCTAGTGCGCGTTGATATTCCGCGAGCGCGTCAGGACCGGTGGCAACGACCGTGCGGCTGTCGGCCGCGGACGGGTCGACCCACGCCATCGGCAGCCGGCCGATGTTGTCCACGCGCGCCGGGCGGGTGTCGAACGTGAGGCGCACGACGTCTTCACCGTCGCGGACGAGGATGTGGTCGGCGATCGAGCCCGTGCCGATCAGCCGCACGCCGGCGGTGTCGTCGTGCCGGGTGTCGAGTCCCGCCACTTGCTTGCCGCTGAGCACGTGGTCGTCCAGCGCGCCCAGCCGGCCGAGCAGCCGGGCCGCGCACACGTGGTCGATCCACGGCACCGGCGCCAGCGACCGGCCGATCTCCTCGGCGACCAATGTCAGATCGACCAGCGTCGCGCCGTCTCCGCCGTACGACTCCGGCAGCGCCATCGTCGACGCGCCCATCGCGCACAGCCTCTCCCACAGGTTCTTGTCGAAACCCGATTCCTCGGCAGCGCGGACGGTTTCGATCGGGCAGTGGGTCTTGAAGAACCGCCGATACACCTCCTGCAGCGCCTTATGGTCGTCGGTCAGGCTGTAGTCCAGCCGGCGCAGCTCGTAACGGTCCATCGTCATTGCTCCTGGGTCTCGCCGAAGAAGAACTCTCGGGCGTTGCGATAGAGGTAGTTGTCCAGCACGTCGGCCGGCAGCTCGAGGGCCAGGGCTTCGGGCACCACCCGGCGCATGCGCAGCACCGGCCAGTCCGAGGCGAAGATCACCTTGTCGGAACCTCGGGTGCGCATGAAATGCAGCAGGGTCTCCGGCAGCCGCTTCGGTGACCACGCCGACGTCATCAGCCGCAGATTGCGGTACTTGATCAGCAGCCGAATCGCGATGTCCCACCAGGGATCCGCACCGTGGATCATGCACAGTTTCAGCTCGGGGAAGCGCACGCAAACCCGGTCCAGGTGGATCGGGTTCTGCACCTCGCCGGGGATCGGGGGGCCCGGGATGCCGGTGTTGACGCACAGCGGCAACTCCAGTTCGGCGCATTTCGCGTACAGCGGGTAGTAGACCGCGTCGCTGGGTGGGTACTGGCCGTCACCCCAGAAGCTCGGCCCCACCACTGCGTACGCCACCGGCATATCCCTGGCGACGGCGGTCAGCTCGCGCAGCGGCTGCACCGGACGCAGCAAGTTGACGCCGCCCATCGCCAGCGCGAAGCGATCCGGCTTGGCCTCCACGAACTTTCGCGCCGTCAGCGACGGTTTCGCGAGGTTGTCCATCAGGATCGCCTTCCGCACGCCCTGCTCGTCCATCTCGTCGAGGAGTTCGGCCAACTCGACAGGGGCGAACATGGACTTCGGACCCTTGAAGTAGTCGTCGCGGACCTTCACCATCCAGGCGGGCTGGACTTCGGTTTCACCGAAGTGCACGTTCACGAGACAATCGATCACTTTGTGCGTCATGCCACCGGAGCCTGTTGTCGCGCAACACTTTTCGCCCAGCGGTAGTCGGCCTTACCGTTACCGAGTCGCCGCACCTTGTCGACGACGACGAACTGTTTGGGAACCTTGAACCGCGCCAGCGACGACGCGCAGTGCGCGGCAAAAGCATCGGTGGCCTCGACGCAGTCGGCACGCAGCGCGACAACGGCCACCAACTCCTCGCCCCAGCGGTCACTGGGCCGCCCGACCACCAGAGCGTCGTGGACGCCGGGGCACGCACGCAGCACCTCCTCGACTTCCTCGACGAACACCTTCTCGCCGCCGGTGTTGACCACCAGCGAGTCGCGACCGAACAGACGCAGCGTGCCGTCGGGCTCGACGCTTGCCCGGTCACCGGAGATCACCACCCGCACACCGTCGACCTCAGGGAACGTTTCGCGGGTGGCCTGCTCATCGTCGAAGTAGCCCAAAGGGATTCGGCCCGTACGCGCGACCCAGCCGATCTCCGGATCACCGGGCTCGAGGAAGCGAGTGTAGTCGTCGGAGAGCACGAGGCCGCCGTCGCGAAACTGGAACGTGTCGCTGCGATGCCCGCGCTGGCTATGTCCGAACGCCATGTTTCCGGTTTCCGACGAGCCGTAGCCGTTGATCAACGTGATCTGCGGGATCGCCTCGAGCAGCGCGCGCTGGTACTTCGGATTGGTCGCGGCGCCGCCGGTGCCGATCGCGTACAGCGAGGACAGGTCGTAGGCGTTGCGCTGCAGCTCGTCGACCAACGGTCCGGCGTAGGCGTCACCGACCATCGTCATCAGGCCGACCTTCTCACGTTCGACGGTCTGCAGCACGCTGCGCGGGTCGAACGTGCCGCGGTTGTCGTAGAGGATCACCGGGATGCCGTTCATGATCGCCGCGAACGCGGTCCACATGCCGGCCGCGTGCATCAACGGCGACACCGCAAACCACGGCGCCCCGCCGGCCTGCACCTTGGCACGGATCTCCTCGACCGAGTCATGCGCCGCGCCGTTCATCGACACCACGTACATGTCGCACTGCCGCCAGAGCACTCCCTTGGGACGGCCGGTGGTGCCGCCGGTGCAGATCATGATCAGGTCGTCGGGTGACGGCGAGACGCCCCGGTCGGTATCGCCCTGCGCGAGCGCATCTTTCAGGGTCACGGCACCAGGTAGCTCTGGGATGGCGCTGCCGTCGTCGATCGACAACAGCACGGCGCCGGAAGGAAGCACATCGGCGAACTTCGCGCCGAGCGACCGGTGGTAGACGACTGCGCTCGGCTTGACGTAGTCGAGCAGCTCTCCGACTTCGCGAGGCGTGTAGTAGTGGTTGACGTTCACTGGCACGGTGCGCGCCTTGAGGCAGGCGATCACCATGTCGGGGTACAGGTCGTTGTGCATGACGAGCGCGACCCGGTCCTGGCCGCACTCCCAACGCTCGAGTGTGTCGCGTTCGCGGTGCGCACCAAGTCCTCTGCCGGCGAGGTAGTTCGCCAGCCGACGGGTTCGCTCCGCCGATTCGGCGTACGTGCTGCGCCGCTCGCCGCAGACTGTCATCACACGGTCCGGAACGGCTTGCGCGATGGTGTCCAGCACCGCCCCCAGCGTCCACTCGCTCATCGTTACGGTGCGACTAGGCGGCGGACGACACGTTGACGCCGAGAAGATCTAATGCATTGTCACGCATGACCTTTCGAATATCACGCTCACTGAATCCCTTGAGCTCCGCGGTGAACGACAGCGGCGATTCCAGCCCTTCACCGTGCGGCCAGTCCGACCCGAACAGGATTTTGTCGACGCCGATGACCTCGGCGAGCTGGGTCAGGTCGTCTTCGTAGTACGGGGCGATCCACACATTGTTGCGCAGCTGCTCCACCGGATCCTCCGGGAACAGCTTCGGGTGGTTGTTGGCCGCCTTCTTGAGGCGTTTGATCAACCGGTACACGAAATACGACCCGTTCTCGATGCTCGCCACGCGTAGCTTCGGATGACGAGTGAAGACGCCATGCACGATCATCGAGGCCATCGAGTCGTGAATCGCTCGATCGTCGACCAGCACCTGGTCAAGCGGATTCGAGCCGCCGAATGCCTCGAACGTCGACTTGCCGCCCCACATCCCGGCGATCTGCAAATAACCGCTGTCGCTGAGATGGAACCCGACCGGAACCCCGGCCTCGGCCAGCTGCGCCCACACCGGATCGTGGAGCGGGTCACCCAGCGACCGCGGCTTGACCACACCGGGCACCGGCGCCGGTCGCACCAACACCATCTTCGCCCCTCGCGACAGCACGAAATCGACCTCCTGGAGCGCCTTTTCGGGGTCGGCCAGCGAGATGATCGGCGCGGCGACGATTCGGTGATCGGGCCGGTCGAACCCCCAATCTTCGTCGAGCCACAGGTTGAACGCGTGCACCGACGCCATCGTCGCCTCGATGTCATGCTTGAGCGCTTCTTCGACCCCGCACGCGAACGTCGGCAACATGAACACCGTTTCGAGGTCCTGAGTGTCCATCACCGCAACACGGGCGTCGCGGTTCTGATACTCCGGATGCTCCGAGAGCCGCTCCACTTTCATCAGCGATGCCGGATCCACGCCCTCGGGAATCTCCCCGCGGAACAGCAAATCCAGGCAGCCCGGCACGATGATCGGGTCGAACGTCGGATTCGGGATGAAGCGATTGACCTTGTCGCCGATCAGCGCGAGCGTGTGCTTGCCGTCGCTGACCATCTGCACGCCGCGCCGTTTGAACTTTTTGTCCAAGTGCCGGGTGAACGCATCCAGCGGCTCGTAGTAATGGTTGTCGACGTCGATGGCCTTGTAGTCCAGCGTCATTGTGAGAGTCCTTTCAGTCGCTCAGAGCCGGGAAGTTCGGCGGCCGCTTCTCGAAGAAGCTGGTGATGCCCTCGATGAAGTCGGGGCGAAGCATCGACTCGTGCATGAGCTTCTCTGCCACCGCGCTCGCCTCGGATACGTCGCGCATAGTGTCTGCGTACACCTGCTGCTTGATCACCGCCAGAGAACTGGGGGCGCAATTGGCGGCGATGTCCTCGGCGTAACCGATCGCCCGCGGCAGCAAGTGGTCGGCGGGCACCACTTCTTTGACCAGTCCCAGCGCGGCGGCCTCCTCGGCGTAGAAGACCCGACCGCTCAGCAGCAAGTCGAGCGCCGCTCCCCAGCCGACGATCCGGGGCAGGATCCACGAGATGCCGTATTCGGCGATGAGTCCCCGCCGCGAGAACGACGTGGTGAACTTGGCGCCGTCCGCGGCGAACCGCACGTCGCACATCAGCGCCTGGGTCAGCCCGATGCCCGCGCACGCCCCGTTGATCGCCGCGACGACCGGCTTGCGCAGCATGGCGACCGCATGCGGGTGGCGTTCCCCGACCAGCGCACTGACATCGGTGTCGCCCACGGTGGCGTCCCCGATGCTGGAGAGGTCGCCCATGTCGGCGCCCGCGCAGAACGCGCGCCCAGCGCCGGTGATCACGATCGCGCGGACATTCGCGTCGGCGTCAGCACGGTCCAGACATGTCCAGAACGCACTGGCCAGTCCGCCGCCCCACGCGTTCATGCGCTCCGGCCGGTTCAGCGTCAGGACTGTGACTCCGCTGTCGCGCACGTGGTAGCGCACCACATCGTCGGCGCTGTCCAAGCCGACCTCCTCTGACGCCCGCAAACTTGATGTATGCGCATACTGTACACCTATCGGTAGCGCCTTCCGCACCGGTCTGACCAGGTCACCGATCGATCAAACCGAGGCGGGTGTACGCCTCGCGGATCTGCCGCTTACCCGCCTCTGGGAGCGGCACCTGCGGCGGGCGGGAATGCGGGTAGTCCCCCACGGGAAGCCCGAGCAGCGAGGCCGCGTACTTGAACGCAGCACCCCAGTGCGTGAAGTAATCGGGGCGGCCGGGGTAGCTGGTGAACCACGACCCCATGTCGAGGCCAAACTGATCCAGCCCCGACTCGACCGCGAAATCCATTGCCTCGACGAGCTTGTCGTTCCACACCAGATCCCAGTAGCGGGACAGGATCCGCCGCTGCGGTGTCTCGTGGAGATAGCCGACAGTTCCTAGTTGTGCGGGCCCGACGATGCCGGCGCGCAGCCATCCCGCGCGGTACACGGTGGTGTCGCATTCCCAGATGACCAACTCGGGCGCCAACTCGTGCAGCAACCGGCTGTTCGCCGGCCGGAAGGCGCCCTCTTTCGTCGCGCACACGGCGGGAACCTCGTCGACGATGCGGGCGCTTTCGGCGGCGCTGAGCACATATCCCGACGACGGCGAGTTGAACATTCCCAGTGCGATGTCGGTGCGTTCGCTGATGTAGCGGAAGAAGGCCAACACGCCGTCGCCGCCGTGCAACTCCATCATCGGCGTCTGGATGTAGACGATGTCCGCACCGGCTTCCTGGGCGTGCAGCGTCAACTCCAGGCAGTCCTTCGCCGACAGCGCGGCGGTGCACGACTGGACGACGACGTCGGGGTCGACGGCACGCGCCTGCTCGATTGCCAACTCCAGCAATCGCTTTCGTTCGGCAAGGGTCAGCGACCAGAACTCGCCGACGCCGCTGGTCACCCACAGCATCGGGTGACCGAGATCGCCGACGCAGTAGCGCACGAGCGCGCGATAGGCGTCCCAGTCGATCTCGTCGCCGTCACGCCCGCAAAACGGGGTGTAGAGCGAGTCGCCGATACCCCGCAGCGCGGTGCGCGCCCATTCCCGAGCTTCTCGTGCGGTCGCCATGTCAGGTGAAATCGCTTCCGCCGTCGACGTTGACGTTGGCGCCGGTCATGTACGAGTTGCGCCGTGACGCCAAAAACGCTGCCACAGGCCCGATTTCGTCGGGGAGTCCCGCTCGCCGCAGATGAGCCGGATGCCCGAAATGCCTGGCAATGGCGTCCATCAACGCATACGGGTCGTTACCGTCCACACCGACCGACGCGGCCCAGCCGACCAGTGACTCCGACGCGATGCTGCCCGGCGATACCACGTTGACCAGAATCTCGTCTTTGGCCAACAGCAACGACAGGTTCTTCGAGATGCTGTTCACCATCGCCTTGGCCGCCGTGTAGGCCGCCAGCATCACGCTCTGCCGCTGGGTCGAATGGGCCGAGAAGTTGACGATCCGCGCCCACTCGGCACGCCGCAGCAGCGGCAGTGCCGCACGCACGCAGTGCACCATTCCCATCACGCCCTCGTCGACGGCCTGCTGCCACTGCTCGTCGGTCAAGTCCTCGAAGGTGCCGACCGCGCTCGGTCCGACCACGTTGATCAGCACATTGAGTTCGCCGCCCCAGCGGCGGCTCACCTCGGCGAACAGCTGCTCCACTGCGTGGGCGTCGCCGACATCGGCGACCAATCCGACGGCGTCGGGGCTGCCGCGGCGCCGCAGTTCGTCGGCCGCTTCATCGAGAACCTTCGGTGTGCGGCCGACCAGCGCGACCCGGCACCCGTCGTCGGCCAGGCACCGCGCCGTGGCCAGCCCCATCCCGCGGCCGCCGCCGACGACGACGGCGGTGGCGTCTGCGAATCCGAGATCCACGGCCCTGCAGCCTTCCTTCGTCCCGCTACGCGTGCAACGCGGCGGTAACGAGGAAGCTTACTATAGGGGTTACAGTAATCGGGAGATCGAACGGAGGTAGCCCACCGTGGCAGGAAAGGCAACCGCGCAGAAGCGCCAGCGGCGCGAGCGCGGTTCGATCAATCCCGAGGACATCATCGACGGCGCTTTCGAGCTCGCCGACCAGGTATCGATCGACAACCTCAGTATGCCGTTGCTGGGCAAGCATCTTGGCGTCGGTGTCACGAGCATCTACTGGTATTTCCGCAAGAAGGACGACCTCCTCAACGCGATGACGGACCGGGCGCTGCGAAAGTTCACGTTCTCGACGCCTTACGTCGAGGCGGGCAATTGGCGTGAGTCGCTGCGCAACCATGCCCGCATGATGCGCAAGACGTTTCTGAGCAGCCCGATCTTGACCGACCTGATTCTGATCCGGGGGGCGCTCAGCGCGAAGGCGCGGCAGTTGGGTGTGGAGCAGATGGAGAAGGCGATCGAAACTCTGGTCGACGCCGGCCTGTCACCGGAGGACGCGTTCGACACCTATTCGGCGGTGTCGCTGCATGTCCGCGGCACTGTCGTGCTCGAGCGACTGCAGCAGAAGACGCGCGAATTGGACGACGGCGAACCGACTTTCGAGCCGAAATCGCTTGATCCCGAGGCGACACCGTTGATCGCCAGGCTGGCTGCCAAAGGTCACCGACTGGCTGCGGCGGACGAAAAGAACTTCGAATACGGACTCAATTGCATCCTCGACCACGCCAGCCGACTCATCGAAGAAGGCCAGAAGCCGCGCAAGGCCGCGCCGCGCCGCGCGCGCAAAGCAGCCGCGAAGCGCTAGACCTCGATCACCACGGCGCCGCCCTGGCCGCCGCCCGCGCACATCGCTGCGACACCGATACCGCCGCCACGCCGCTGAAGTTCGTACACCAGCGTCGTCACCATCCGCGCACCGGAGGCGGCGATCGGATGGCCGAGGCTGCAGCCGCTGCCCGAGAAGTTCACGCGCTCCTCGTCGAGGCCGTACTCGCGACATGCCGCGATCGGCACCGACGCGAACGCTTCGTTGATCTCCCACAGCGCCACGTCGGCCGGTGACAATCCTGCTCGTTGCAGCACCTTGCCGATCACCTTGACGGCACCGAGTCCCGTATCCTTCGGCGGCACAGCCGAAGCCGCCCACGCCTTGACCGTCGCCATCACGCTCAGCTTCTCGGCGTCGGCATAGTCCTTGTCGACGAGCGCGACGGCCGCCGCGGCGTCGTTGGTGCCGCTGCTGTTGCCCGCGGTGATCGAGAAGCCCTCGATCTCCGGATGCAGCGGCTTGAGGGCGGCCAGCTTTTCGACCGTGGTGTCACGGCGCGGGTGCTCGTCGACGCTGAAATCCACCACCGAACCGTCGGGCAGTTGCACCTTGAGCGGCACGATCTCGTCGGCGAACTTGCCCGCGTCGATCGCTGCGATTGCCCGCTGATGCGAGCGCGCGGCCCACGCGTCCATTTCCTCGCGGCTGATGCCGACCGCCCTGGCGGTGTTCCACCCGACCGTGATCGACATGTCGCGCCCGGGCGCGTCGGGCGTTTCCGGATGCGTGGGCGGCAGCCACCGTTCCTCGAACTTCAGCTCGGGGCCGGGAATGCGCTGGTTCATCAGTGGCGTCATCGACAGCGACTGCACACCGCCGGCCACCACCACCCGCTCCATGCCCGAGCCGATTCCCGCCGCCGCGTTGCCGATCGCGGTGAGGCTACCGGCGCAGTGCCGGTTCACCGACTGGCCCGGCACGTCCTCCATGCCGCACGCCGCCGCCGCATATCGTGCGAGATCGCCTCCGCCATAATGGGATTCGGCGAAGATGACGTCATCGACCGCGGAGGGCTCGATGCCGGCCCGGCGAATCACCTCAGGCAACACGGTGGTGATCAGCGTTTCGGGCGGCGTGTTGGTCAGCGTTCCCTTGAAGGATCGTCCGATCGCTGTCCTGGTGGCGCCGACGATGACGGGTGTGGGCATGGTGTGGCCTCGAGGTCGGTGGGAAAGACTTTACAAAAATAGCAGATACTGTAGCGGCGGGTCGGTCCGGCCTCGCGCCTGCCAACGCCGAGCACCGAGCGTGAGGTGGTAGCGATATTTCGGCCGGAATTTCGCAGTGGACTCACGCTCGGCGCGCGGCGCCGTCCGGATCACGGCTCGGGGACGTGGAAATACTCGTCGCGGCGGCGGAACGCCTCCTTGGTGCCCACCTCGGCGCGGGTCTTGACGAAGTTGAACTCGCCCGGGGCGAACTGCAGGTTGGTGCCGAACGCGTGGAACAGGTAGCTGGCCACTTCCTCGCCCTGGTAGGCCTGGCTCTGCTCGACCAACCGGAACGCCTCCTTGGCGATCACGACCCCGTCGGCCGGCATCTTCGCAGCCTTCTCGGCCCAGTACCGGGCGCGCACCCCGACGCGCTCCGCGTCGCAGGTCTCGGTGAAGACGCCGAGATGTTCCACAGTGGCGGCCTCGACGATGTCGCCGGTGAGCAGCAGACGCCTCGCCAGCACTGGGCCGAGGCGGTGGAAGAACATGTGCAGGCTGCCGAGCGCGGGCCCGAGGAAGCGGGTGGCCGGCATGCCGATCTTGGTGTCGCGGGCGATCACCGAGATGTCGGTCACCAGCGCCATTTCGAAGCCGCCGCCCAGCGCGCAGCCGCTGATCTCCCCCACCGTGACCTTCGGGAAGCCCATCAGGTTGTGGTAGAAGCCAAAAGACTTGCGGTCCACGGCAAGTCGGCGGCGCTGACTGGGACGGCCCTTGGCCGGTTCGGAACTTCGGCCGTACCAGCCGTATGCGTTGTTCATGTCCGCCCCGGCCGAGAAGACTCCGTCCGCGCCGCGCAGCATCACCACCGTGACGTCGTCGTCCTCGGCGACCGCGTCCAGGCAGCGGGCCATCGCGTCGCGCATCGTGGCGTCGTAGGCATTGCGCTGCTTCGGGTTGTTCAGCGTGATCGTGGCGATGCGCTTGTCCCGATCGACGTCGAACAGGACGCGATCGTCGTCCGATGAAGTCATCCGCCGGACTCCTTCCTCTTGCCCGCTGCTATGGCTGGCCATTGCCCGAGATCCGTTTGGCTTCAATGGTTTTGTCGCTGCCGAAGGCGAGCGTGGTGCGCCGGGCTGCGGCCAGATGCGCCTGCGCGATGCGAATGGCCCGAGCCTGGTTGCCGTCGCGGATGGCCTCCAGCAGCAGCTGATGGTCGCGCAGCGCTGCCCGCCTGGTCCTGCGGGCCGCCGCCGCGTCCGCGGGCGCCCCGCCATGCCCGTCGTCGCTCCACACCGCCGACTCGTGGGCAGACCAGATGAGCGCCAGCGAACCGATCAACAGGATCATCGGCTCGTTGCCGCATCGAGCGACGATCGCTTCGTGGAAGCTGCGGGCGTTCGGGACGAACTGCGCGGCATCGTCGAATTCGGTTGTTTGCCTGTGTATCTCAGCTTCAAGATGCGGCACCACTTCGGTCATGCGGTCAGCGCGTGCCGCGCACATTCCCGCGCAGATGGGCTCCAGATGCAACAAAGCTTCGCTGACATCGGCCGGGGTGGCCGCGCGCGACTGCAGCACCATGCCGATCATGTGCGCTGTCCGCTCGGCGGACGGCAGATGCACGACCGCACCTCCCACGTTGCCGCGGCGCACCGAGATCAAGCCGTCGGATTCGAGGATGTGGATGGCCTCCCGCAACGCCGGCGGGCTGACGCCGAACTCGTGGAAGAGCGTCTCCTGCGAGGGCAGCACGTCGCCTTCCTTGAGGCGCCCCGACAAGATGTCGTCGCGCAACCGCGACGCCACGATCTCCGCCACTCGCGGCTGGCGGATGCGTTGCAGCGCTGGCCTCATCGCATCTCCCGCCGCCGGCCGAGCCGTGATCCCGATAGCTTCTCGGGTGGCAGCGCCACCGCCGCGATCTCGCCGGTGCACAACACCTCGTCGTCGAGCAACAGCCGGGCGGTCGACGTGACCGAGCCCTCGACTTGCGACCGGGTGATGTCGAACCGCAACTCGGTGAGAATCGGTGTGGGCCGACGGAACGTCACCGTGAGTGAGCGGGTGCGGCCCGACAGCGCGGCGGCGCAATTCTGGTGCTGGGTAACGCAATCGAAGAAGACTGCGAGGAATCCGCCGTGGACCAGCCCCGGCGGCCCCTCGTACACCACCGGGAACGTCACCGTTCCCGAGGCGGTCCGGCTGTCGAGGTCATCGAATCGGTATTCGGGGAAACAGGGGTTGAATGCGCCGATGTCGAACGCATGGCCGAGGTAGACGCGGCTCGACGCTGCGGTGTCGGAGCCGAGCCGCGGTGTGCTGTCGGGTGGGACTGCTGACTCGAGCTCGCGCTCCCAGGCCGCGAATTGGCTCAGCATGGCCTCCACAGTCGGGTGGTCATGCTCCAGCGACAGCAGCAGCCCGGTGAGCCGGCGGATGGCGGCCGCGGCGGCGACCGTCTGCGCCAAAGGCAGCTCGCCGAACCGGCGATCGTCGTCGGCCATTCCACTGACGGCCTTTCCTTGCTAACTTTTACAGGATAGTTCTGAAGTACCCTACTGTATGGGCAACCGTATCGCTATGGAAAGGGCGGTCCCCCTGGTGATTGACGACGCTGCGAGCACCGGCTCCGAGGGTTCGGTGACCGCGCAGCGCGACGGTGCGGTGTTGCGGGTGACGCTGCACCGCCCGGCCAGCCGTAATGCTCTGAGTCGCAGCATGATCGACACGCTCGTAGGCACGCTGACGCAGGCCGCCACCGACGATTCGCTGCGCGCGGTCCACCTCACCGGCGAGGGCGCCGACTTCTGCGCCGGCGCCGACTGGGTCGCCACCAACCAGGGCGGACGGCCGCGCACGGGCGATCTGGTGCGTCGCATCCCTCATACTGCGCACCGCGTGGTCGAACTCGTCTACAGCATTCAGTTGCCAGTGGTCTGCAGTGTGCGCGGCTATGCCGTGGGCCTGGGCTGCAACCTCGCGCTGGCCGCCGACTTCACCGTCGCCGCCACAACCGCCGTCTTCTGGGAACCGTTCGTCGCACGAGGATTCACCCCCGATTCGGGAGCCACCTGGCTGCTGCCCCGGCTGGTGGGACTGACCCGGGCCAGACAGATGCTGCTGCTCGGCGACAAGGTGTCCGCCGTCGACGCCGAGAACTGGGGATTGATCTATCGCTGTGTCGACGAGTCCGAACTCGACGCAGCCGCCGACAACCTGGTGGCACGCCTGGCCAGCGGTCCGACGGTGGCCATCGGGCTGGTGAAACAAGCAATTCAGGACAGCCAGCACGCCACGCTGAGCCAAGCGATGACCCGTGAGTTGTACAACCTCGAATTGTCCTGCCGCACCGCGGATTTCAAAGAGGGCCTGGCGGCGTTTGGGCAACGGCGCGAACCGGACTTCCAAGGCCGCTGACCCGAAGGGAACTCGATGTCGTTGTTCGACACCATCAAATACGAAGTCGACGGGCACACCGCCACCATCACTCTGAACCGGCCCGACGCGCTCAACGCGCTGAGCCCACACATGATCACAGAGTTGCGCTCCGCCTATCACGAAGCCGAAAACGACGACGACGTCTGGCTGTTGGTCGTCACGGGCACCGGCCGGGCCTTCTGTACCGGCGCGGACGTGAAGGCCATCCCGGGCGACGGCAAGGTGGTCAACGAGCGGCCCTACCTGTCCACTTACGAGCAGTGGGAGGCCCCGCAGGAAGGCACCCCACCGTTTCGGACCATGGCCAAGCCGGTGCTGGCTGCCATCAACGGACTATGCTGCGGCGCCGGCCTGGACTGGGTGACCACCGGCGACATCGTGATCGCATCGGAGAAGGCGACATTCTTCGACCCGCACGTCAGCATCGGGCTGGTCGCCGCTCGAGAGATGGTGCGGCTGGCCCGCGTGCTGCCCCGGTCGGTCGCACTGCGCATGGCGTTGACTGGCAAGCACGAGCGGATGAGCGCCCAGCGGGCCTGGGAACTCGGCATGATCTCCGAGATCGTCGAGCACGACCGCCTGCTGGAACGGGCTCACGAGATCGCCGGCATCGTGAATTCCAATGCGCCGCTGGCAGTTCGGGGAACCCGCCTGGCCATTCTGAAGGGTCTTGACCTTCCGCTGCACGAGGCCGAGATGCTCGCCGAATCGTTCCGCGAACGCAACCTGCACACCCAAGACTCGCTCGAGGGGCCCAAGGCGTTCGTCGACAAGCGCCAACCCAATTGGCAGTGCCGATGACCTTCGAGACCATCCTGCTCGACGTCGACGCCACCGATCGGGTCGCGACGATCACGCTGAACCGTCCGCAGTCGTTGAACGCGTTCAACCGGATGATGTGTGAGGAGATGGCCAAGGCGTGGCAACTGGTCAAGCACGACGACTCGGTCAATGCGGTGGTGCTACGCGCCGCGGGCGGGCGGGCGTTCAGTGCCGGGCTGGACGTCAAGACGCCGTATGGGCAGCCGGCCAGCGTCTGGCACCACGAAGATCCCGGGGAACCGCTGAGTCCGAAATGGCAGAAGATGTGGAAGCCGGTGGTATGCGCCGTCCAAGGGATGTGCACGGCGGGCGCGTTCTACTTCGTCAACGAGTCCGACATCGTCATCTGCTCTTCGGCTGCCACGTTTTTCGATTCGCATGTGAGCGCCGGACTGGTTTGTGCGCTGGAGCCGATCGGGTTGATGCGGCGCGTCGGCCTGGGCGAGACATTGCGAATGGCGCTGATGGGCAACGACGAACGCGTC
This sequence comes from Mycobacterium sp. NGS39, assembly GCF_059812765.1. Lineage (NCBI taxonomy): Bacteria > Bacillati > Actinomycetota > Actinomycetes > Mycobacteriales > Mycobacteriaceae > Mycobacterium > Mycobacterium sp. NGS39. Next base: position 208,804 of record NZ_JCALDH010000007.1, read on the forward strand.
AGCGCGCAGACCGCATTGCGGATCGGTCTGGTCTCAGAAGTTGTTGCGCCCGAACAGCTTTGGGAGCGCGCCCACGCGATCGCCGCGAAGATCGCTGCCAAGCCGCCCTCGGCGACCCAGGGCACCGTCAAGGCGATCTGGGAGTCGCTGGACAAACCGTACCGGGCGGCGCTGGAGCAGGGCCTGATCTACACCCGGCTCGGCAACCCGCTCGGGCAGGCCGAGCTGGCCGAAGGGCCACCACCGCGGACTGAACCGGAGATCAGGTGAGCGAGCACCGGCTCAGCCGGCGCATCGTCGACGTCCTCGACCTCGATCCGCAGGCGCCCGCGATCGAGTTCGAGGGACAGTGGGTTTCGTGGGGCGACGTTCGCGACGCGGCTCGGCGGCTGGCTGATCTCGCCGACGCCGGCATGCAGGTCGGGATGATGCTGCGCAACCGGCCGGCGCATGTGGCGGCCTTGCTCGGTGTGTTGTCGAGCGGCGGGTGCGTGGTCGTGGTCAACCCCTCCCGCGGCGACGACAGACTCAGAGCCGATGTCGCCGAGCTTGCCGTGCCGGTGCTCGTCGGTGAAGCCGCCGACTTGGCGAAGGTCACCACCGACGCCACGACAGTGGCGATCGGCGCCGTGGACGAGGTGCCGCGCGTAGCGGCTTCACGCTCTTCAGTTGGGTTCGATGCTCGGCGTGCCGGTGTCGCGGTGCGGATGCTGACCAGCGGAACAACGGGGCCGCCGAAGCGAATCGACCTCACCTACGACATGCTCGCGCACAGCGTGATCGGGGCGGCCCCGGTAACCGGGCGGCAGCGTCGGGTGGCGATTGTGAACTCGCCTCTGGTGCATATCGGCGGCGTGTTCCGGGTGCTGCAATGTGTCACCGAGGCGAGGTCGTTCGTGCTGCTGGAGCGTTTCGAGTTGCACCGCTGGGCCCAGGCCGTGCGCACACATCGCCCCGCAACCGTGTCACTTGTGCCCGCAGCGCTGCGAACGGTGCTGCACTCCGACCTCACCCGTGACGATCTGGCCGGTATTCGCGCTGTCACCTCCGGCACCGCGCCGCTGTCGGCCGACGATGCCGACGCGTTCACCGAGAAGTTCGGCATCCCGGTGCTCACTTCCTATGCGGCAACGGAATTGGGCGGTGGCGTGGCCGGCTGGTCCCTCGCCGACTATCAGGAATACTGGCCCATCAAGCGGGGCAGTGCCGGCCGGGCCATGCTCGGTGCACAACTGCGTGTGGTCGACGAGGCGGGCACGCCACTGCCGGCGGGCGAGGCTGGTCTGTTGGAAGTCAAACCCGGTCAGCTCGGACCCGACGCCGAGTGGATCCGGACCACCGACATCGCCCGCGTCGACTCCGACGGCTTCCTGTGGGTCCTCGGCCGCGCAGACCAGGCGATCATCCGCGGCGGTTTCAAGATCATTCCCGACGTCGTGCGTGCTGCTTTGGAACATCACCCGGCAGTGCACAGTGCTGCCGTGGTCGGACGACCCGACGAGCGTCTCGGCGAGACACCGGTCGCCATGGTGGAACTGAGACGCGGTTGCATTGCCGAGATCGACGATCTGATTGGATTTCTGCGTGATCGCCTGGCGCCGTACGAGATTCCGACCGCAGTCGCGATCGTCGACGCGATCCCGCGTACTCCGTCGGGCAAGCCCGACCTCGGCGCGGTTCGGCACTACTTCGCCAGCGAGCATGTCCGATAGTTCGGTGACCGTCGGCCAGGTGCTGGCCGCACAATCACGAGACCGCGGCGAGCACCTGCTCCTGGTGTGCGACGACGAGCGAATCACCTACGCAGAGGCAGACCAACGGTCAGCTCAGCTAGCCCGCGGACTGATCGCGCTCGGCGCCGGCAAGGGCACCCACGTCGGGCTGCTCTACCCGAACGGTGTGTCGTTCGTCGTCGCCATGCTCGCCGCGGCGCGCATCGGCGCCGTCGTGGTGCCGTTCTCCACCATGGCGACTGGCCCTGAGATCCACCAGCAGCTCCGTCACAGCGACGTCGAAATTCTGCTCGCCACTGCGTCATTCCGCGCCCACGATTTCCGCCAGCGGCTATCCGAAGTAGTGCCGCAGATCGAGTTCGATTCAGCCAGAAGACTCTTCCTTGGCGCCGCACCGCAGCTTCGGCACGTCGGCGTCACCTGCGAACACCTGATCCGGTCTGCCGGCGCCGTCGCCGAGTCACTGCTGTCGGCGACCGAGCGCGACGTCGACGGCTGCGACACACTGGCGATCGTCTACACCTCCGGCTCGACCGCCAGCCCGAAAGGCGTCATGCATACGCACGCCGCACTGCTGGGACATCAACGCAACCTCAACGGCATTCGCGGACTGACCGCAGTCGACCGGTTGTTCTGCAATTCGCCGTTCTTCTGGATCGGCGGGTTCGCCTTCGGGCTGCTGGCCACGCTGGTCGCCGGCTCGACCCTGGTGTGCTCGAATGCCGTCGACGCCGGCGCGACACTCGATCTTCTCGAAGCCGAGAAGCCCACGATGGCAAATGGATTCGCGGCTACCGTACAGCACCAGGCGCGGCATCCGAGCTTCCCCTCTCGCAACCTCTCGTCGATGCGGCGCGGCAACCTGTACCCGATCATGGCGCCTGACGTGCGTCCAGCCGACCCCGAACTGCGCCACAACATGCTGGGGCTGACGGAGGCGGGCAGCGTGGTGCTGATCAGCGGGGATGAGTCAGATCAGCCGGAGCATCGGCGCGGCTCGTTCGGTAAGCCCGCGCCCGGCTTCGAGGTCAAGGTCATAGATCCCGAGTCCTCGGTCGATGTGCGGCCCGGTGAGGTGGGCGAGCTGTGCATCCGCGGCCCCTATGTGATGCAGCGCTACTACAAACTCAGCCGTGAGGACTGCTTCGACGGCGACGGCTGGTTCCACACCGGCGACCTCGTGCGTGTCGACGACGAAGGCTTCTACTACTTCGTCGGCCGCCGCGGCGCGATGATCAAAACGTCCGGCGCAAACGTCGCTCCGGCCGAAGTCGAAAAGGCCATCGCCGAACTCACCGGCGCCACCGCCTATGTGGTCGGCATCCCCGATGCTCAGCGGGGTCAGGCGGTCGCGGCTGTGATGGTGGTCGCCGACCCCGACGACTTCGACGCGCCGGCGTTGCGCAACGCGTTGAAGGCCGAACTTTCGCCGTACAAGATCCCTACCCGGATCGTCGCGGTGCCCGCGTCGGAGCTACCGGTGCTGGCCAGCGGCAAGGTCGACACCCGAAGGCTCGTTGAGATGTTCGATGCCTGACGACACCCTGGACGCCCTGGTGCGGAGCCGCGCGGCCGAAACGCCCTGCGCCACCGCGGTGGTCGATACCACGACCCGTATCAGCTATGCCGAACTGCAAGCAACGACGCGCGAGATGGCTGCCGCGTTCGTCGAAGCAGGCGTGGCCAAGGGCACCCGGGTAGGGCTGATCATGCCGAACGGCGTGCGCTGGGTGCAGATCGCGGTGGCGTTGACGCGCATCGGTGCGGTGCTGGTGCCGTTGAGCACACTGCTGCAGGCGCGGGAGCTGATCGCCCAGCTGAAAGCGGCTTCGGTGCAGGTATTGATCAGCGTCGAGGAGTTCCGCGGTCACCGCTACCTCGACGAGATGCGGACGGAAATTGGGTCGTGTCTGACTGGCAATGCGACAATGCCCGCGCTGCAACGTGTTTGGGACGCAGACGGACTGCCGACTCCTGGACACGAGGCCATGCGGATCGTCGACGCGCTGACGGCGGCGGTGACTCCCAGCGATCCGTTGGTGGTGATCTTCACCTCCGGCAGCAGCGGGCCGCCGAAGGGAGTCATCCACTCCCACGGCAACGCGTTGGCCGCCGTACGATCCGGCCTCGACGCCCGCTGCATTGATGCCACCACCCGGCTGTACCTGCCGATGCCGTTCTTCTGGGTCGGGGGCTTCGGCGGTGGCATCCTGTCCGCGCTGAGTGCGGGTGCGACTCTGGTCACCGAGGCGATTCCTGAACCGGTCAGCACACTACGGCTGCTCGAGCGAGAGCGTGTCACGCTGTTTCGCGGGTGGCCCGAACAGGCTGAAGCGCTTGCGCGACAAGCGGTTTCGCGTGGCGCAGACCTTTCGTCGCTGCGTCCCGGCAGCCTCGAAGCGTTGCTGCCGCCCGCACAGCGCGCCCGGCCGGGAGCGCGGGCGAAGCTGTTCGGCATGACGGAGGCGTTCGGGCCGTACTGCGGCTACCGCGCCGACACCGACATGCCCCGGTCAGCCTGGGGCAGCTGCGGCAAGCCGTTCGCGGGAGTTCAGGTCCGCGTCGTCGATCCCGGAACAGGTGCGCCGGTGCCAGCCGGCACTGTCGGCGAGATCCAGATCCGCGGGCCGAACACGATGCGTGGCATCTACCGCCGTAGCCGCGAGGACGTCTTCACCGCCGACGGCTATTACGGCACCGGCGATCTGGGCCACCTCGACGACGACGGGTTCATGTTCTACCACGGCCGGTCCGACGACATGTTCAAAGTCTCCGGCGCCAGCGTCTACCCCAGCGAGGTGCAGGAGGCGCTGCAGTCGATCACCGGGGTGCGCAAGGCGTTCGTCACGAACGTCAGCGGGCCGCGTGGTGAGGAGGTCGGTGCTGTGGTCGTGTGCGACACCACGGCAACAGACGTGGGCCAGCTGAGGTCAGCTGCGCGAAAGCTGTTGAGTGCCTTCAAGATTCCGACAGTATGGGTGTTGCTCGACAGCGACGAGGCGATTCCCCGGGGGGCTACCGGCAAGGTCGACGTCGCTGCCCTGCGGCGCCTGCTGGCGGCACGAATCAGGGGCTGACCACGCCGTGCGCCATCAAGTGTTCCAGCAGCGGCGCCACCCCGGCGATGAAGTGCTCGGCCATCGCCGCGCGCGCCCGCTCCGGTTCGCGCTGCTCGAGCGCGGCCAGTACGCGCCGGTGGTCATCGACGGATTGGGCCGGCCAGCCTTCCACGGTGGGAAACACCGCTTCGGGGGCGTACCTGGTGATGTGGCCCATCAGCTGTGCGAGCTTCGGGGAGTCGGCCGCCACGTTGATCGCACGGTGGAATTCGTGGTTGAGCCGCACGGCGCGCTCGTGGTCCTGCTGTTCGTAGGCTTCTTCCAGCCGAGTTTGCAGGTCTTTGAGCGCCACCAATTGCTCGTCGGTGATGTTGGTAGCCGCCCGCGCCGTCAGTTCCCCTCCGACGTGCGCCTGAAGGCTTGCCACGTCGGCGATGTCGCGTCCGGTCACCGGCACCACCATGAAACCGCGGTGCGGCTGCTGCACCAGCAGGCCCTCGGCACGCAGTTCCAGCAGCGCCTCGCGCACCGGCGTGACGCTCACCCCCAACTCGGCAGCCAACTGCTCCAAACGGACGTACTCGCCGGCGCGGTAGCCGCCTTGAAAGATGCGCCGCCGGACATACCGTGCGACATCGCGCGACAACTGCGGACGCGCAACGAAATCTGGCGCACTCATATCCGGTATTCGTCGAGCAGCCGCTTGCTGATGATCTGCTTCTGGATCTCGCTGGTGCCCTCCCCGATGAGCAGGAACGGCGCGTCGCGCATCAGCCGCTCGATCTCGTACTCCTTGGAGTACCCGTAGCCGCCGTGGATGCGGAAGCTCTGCTGGGTGACCTCCGAGCAGTATTCGCTCGTCAGGTATTTGGCCATGCCGGCCGCCAGGTCGTTGCGCTCGCCGGAGTCCTTCAGTCGCGCCGCGTTCACCATCATCAGATGTGCCGCTTCGACTTTCGTCGCCATCTCCGCGAGCTGGAACGCGATCGCCTGGTGCTCGGCGATCGGCTTGCCGAACGTCGAGCGCTGCTGCGCATACCGGATGGCCAGTTCGAACGCCCGCAGGCCGACCCCGCAGGCCCGCGCGGACACGTTGACGCGGCCCACCTCGATGCCGTCCATCATCTGGAAGAATCCGCGGCCAGGTGTTCCGCCGAGGATGTCGTCGGCGCTCGCGGCGTAGCCGTCGAAGATCAGCTCCGTGGTGTCGATGCCCTTGTAGCCGAGCTTGTCGATCTTGCCCGGGATCACCAACCCGGGCACTACTTCACCGAAACCGACAGGCTTTTCGACCAGGAACGCGGTCAGGTTGCGGTGCGGCTTGTCCGCGCCTTCATCGGTGCGCACCAGCACCGCGACCAGCGTCGAGCTGCCGCCGTTGGTCAGCCACATCTTCTGGCCGTCGATCGTGTAGTTGCCGTCGGGGTTCCGTCTGGCCCTCGTGCGGATCGCCGCGACATCACTGCCGAGCTCCGGCTCGGACATCGAGAACGCGCCGCGCACTTCACCAGTCGCCATGCGCGGCAGGAAGCGCTGCTTCTGCGCATCGGTGCCGTGCTGACGCAACATGTACGCGACGATGAAGTGGGTGTTGATCACGCCCGAGATGCTCATCCAGCCACGCGCCAGCTCTTCGACGCACAGCGCGTACGTCAGCAACGATTCGCCCAGCCCGCCGTACTCCTGCGGGATCATCAGCCCGAACAGGCCCATCTCCCGCATCTGGTCGACGATCTCCTGCGGGTAGGTGTCGGTGCGCTCGAATTCCGGCGCGTTCGGGATGACCTCCTTCTCGACGAATTGCCTTACCGCCGCGATGATCTCGGTCTGGAACTCGGTGAGGCCCAACGTCTGGGCAAGTCTGGTCATGCGATCACTCCAGTGTCTTTGAGTCTGGTGATGTCGTCGGAACTCAGTCCGAGGCGCTCGGCGAGCACGTCGGCGGTGTGCGCGCCGAGCTCGGGGGCCGGCCCGGTGGCCGGATGCGTGCCGTTGAACGACGCCGGCATGCCGGGCGCGAAGTATTCGCCGACGCCGGGCTGGTCGAGGCGGCTGAACAGTGGGTTGCTGATGACCCGGTCATCGGCAGCCACCTCGGCGAATGTGCGGTACCGCTCGAACAAGACCGTGGTGGCCGACAATTCGGCGGTGATGTCGGCGGCCGGATGCTCGGCGAACCACGGCCTGAACAACCCCGACAGCACGTCGCGGTGACGGTAGCGGTCGCCCTCCGAGGTGAAGTCCGCGCCGAGCGCCTCGGCCACCGCCGACACTGCGGGCCCGGAGCCGGTCACCTCGACCAGGTCGCGAAAGTGTCTGGCCGTCAACAGCACAACCATGAATGACGCGCCGTCGCTGCTGGTGAAGTCCTGGCCGTACTGGCCGTAGATCGCATTGCCCAGCCGCGGCCGCTGCGTCCCGGTGATCTGCGGCTCGGTGAGGAAGCCCAGCGTTCCCCCTACAGCGAGTGCGACGTCCTCGAGCGCGAGCCTGACGTCGGCGCCGTCGCCGCTGTGGTCGCGCCGGCGCACCGCCGCAGTGACCGCGAGCGCCGCGTACAGGCCGCAACAGACATCCCAGGCGGGCAGCACGTGGTTGATCGGCGCGGCGTGCTCTGCCGGTCCGGTGACGTAGGGGAACCCGATCGCCGCGTTGACGGTGTAGTCGACGCCGGTGGAGCCGTCGCCGCGGCCGAGCAGCTGGACGGAGATGACGTCACCGCGCATGGCGGCGAGCCGGCTGTAGGACAACCAGGCCAGGCCTGCGGCATTGGTGACGACGATCCCGTCGCCCTCGACGATCAGCCGCTGCACCAGCTCCTGGCCGTCCGGGCTGCGCAAATCGACTGCGGCCGAACGCTTTCCCTTGTTCAGGCCGGTCCAGTAGATCGACGTACCGCTGTCGGCGAGAGGCCAACGGCGGTAATCGGCCGCACCGCCGATCGGATCCACGCGAATCACCTCAGCGCCCAGCTGCGCCAGCGTCACACCGCACAACGGCGCCGCGACGAAGCTCGACACTTCGACGACGGTGACACCGTCCAGCGGCAACGTCACCTCTCACACCGTTCGAAGATCGCCGCCAGGCCTTGGCCGCCGCCGATGCACATGGTTTCCAGCCCGTACCGAACTGCGCGGCGGTTCATTTCGCGCGCCAGCGTGGCCAGCATCCGCCCGCCCGTCGCGCCGACCGGATGCCCGAGCGAGATCCCCGAGCCGTGCACATTTGTTCGGTCACCATCGGCGGCGGTGAACTTCCATTCCCGCATCACGGCCAACGCCTGTGCCGCGAACGCTTCGTTGAGTTCGATGAGGTCGATGTCAGCCAGCTGTAGACCCGCTTTGGCCAGTGCGACCTCGCTGGCCGGCACCGGTCCGATGCCCATGACGTTCGGCGGTACACCCGCGACGCCCCACGACACCAGCCGCACCAGCGGCGTGAGGCCCAACTCGTCAGCCTTCTGCGGTGTGGTGACCACACACATCGACGCGGCATCGTTTTGGCCGCTGCTGTTGCCGGCGGTCACGGTGGCCTCTGAATCCTGTTTCAGCAGAACAGGTTTGAGTTTGCTCAACGCTTCCACGGAGGTGTCGGCGCGGGGATGTTCGTCGGTGTCGACGAGTTCCTCACCTTTGCGGGTTCGCACCGCGACAGGAATGATCTCCTCGGCGAAGATGCCGTCCTTCTGTGCGGCCACCGCCCGCTGATGCGAGGCCACCGCAAGCTCGTCCTGTTCCTCGCGTGAGATGCCGTACTCGCGCCGCAGGTTTTCAGCCGTTTCGAGCATCCCTCCCGGCACGGGGTAGTGGCGTCCGCCGGCTGTGGTCCGGCCGCGAACCAGCCCGTCGTGCACGGTGATTCCGGTCCGCGCACCACCCCAGCGCATGTCGGTGGAATAGAACGCGACGTTGCTCATGCTCTCGGCTCCACCGGCAACGACGATGTCGTGGTCGCCGCAGGCCACTTGCAGGCACGCTTGGATCACCGCTTGCAGACCCGAGCCGCAGCGGCGGTCGATCTGCATGCCCGGCACGGTGACCGGCAGACCCGCGTCCAGCGCAACGACTCGGCCGATCGCCGGTGCCTCACTGCTCGGATAGCAGTGGCCCAGGATGACGTCCTGCACGGCGTCGGGCGCGATCGCGGTGCGCTCGAGCAGACCCTTCAATGCGGCGACGGCGAGCTCAACGGCGCTGAGCGACTTGAACATTCCGCCGTACCGGCCGATCGGCGTCCGCACTGGCTCACAGATCACAGCCTCGCGCATCACATGAACCTTCCGCCGGTCACTTCCAGCACCGTGCCGGTCATGTACGACGACATATCGCTGGCCAGGAACAGGGCGACCGTCGCGACCTCACGCGGCTCGCCGGCCCGGCCCATCGGCACCTCGGCGACCTTCTGATCCCAAATGTGTTGCGGCATGGCCTCTGTCATCGCCGACCGGATGAGGCCCGGTGCGATCGCGTTCACCCGCACACCGAGGTGAGCGAGCTCCTTGGCCGCGGCCTTCGTCATCCCGACGATGCCCGCCTTCGCGGCCGAATAGTTGGTCTGGCCCACCAAGCCGACCTTGCCCGACAGCGACGACATGTTCACGATCGCGCCGCGCTTGTTCTCCCGCATGATCGCCGCAGCACTTCGCATACCGTTCCAGGTGCCCTTCAGATGTACGGCGATGACTTGGTCGAACTGCTCCTCGGTCATCTTGCGCATGGTCGCGTCGCGGGTGATCCCGGCGTTGTTCACCATGATGTCCAACCCGCCGAACCGTTCCACCGCCGCGGCCACCAGGGTTTCGACGTCGGCGGCTCGGGTGACGTCACACTGCACTGCGGCCGCGACACCATGGCCACCCAGCCGCTCCGTGGCCGATTCCGTGGCGTCGAGGTTGACGTCCCCGAGGACCACCCGAGCGCCCTCGGCGACAAATCGCTCCGCGATCGCGAAACCCAGACCCTGCGCGCCGCCCGTGATGACCGCAGTTTGACCGTCCAGCAACGCCACTCGTGCCACCTCTCCTCGCTCCGCCCCACTGGTCGCCGAGCATCATATTTCATATATGATTCGGCGCTGTTGCCACCTCGCTGCGCCGAGAGGAGCCTGCAGCCGTGACCACTGACGCGATCAGCGACGAGGACTTCCAAGACATCCTGGCGCAGACCCGCGACTTCGTCCGCACCGCCGTCGTGCCGCGGGAACAAGAGATCATGGCCGACAACCGTGTCCCGGACGACCTTCGCGACCAGGCGAAGAAGATGGGCCTGTTCGGCTACGCGATCCCGCAGGAGTGGGGTGGGCTGGGACTCGACATCGCGCAGGACGTCGAGCTGGCGATGGAGCTGGGGTACACGTCGCTGGCGCTGCGTTCGATGTTCGGCACCAACAACGGCATCGCGGGCCAGGTGCTGGTCGGCTTCGGCACCGACGAGCAGAAGGCGCGCTGGTTGGAAGGCATCGCCTCCGGCGAAGTCGTCGCCTCGTTCGCATTGACCGAACCCGGCGCCGGTTCGAACCCCTCGGGGTTGCGCACCAAAGCGATTCGCGACGGCAGCGATTGGGTGATCTCCGGACAGAAGCGGTTCATCACCAACGCGCCGGTGGCCCAGCTGTTCGTCGTGTTCGCCCGTACGCGCCCCGCCGACGACAAGGGCGCCGGGATCGCGGTGTTCTTGGTGCCGGCCGACGCTGACGGCGTCGAGGTGGGCGCCAAGGACGACAAGATGGGTCAGGAAGGCGCATGGACCGCCGACGTCAACTTCACCGATGTGCGCGTTCCGGATAGCGCGCTGGTGGGCGGCAGCGAGGACATCGGCTATCGTGCGGCGCTGACGTCGCTGGCGCGTGGCCGCATCCACATCGCGGCGCTGGCGGTCGGAGCCGCGCAGCGAGCGCTCGACGAGTCGATTTCTTACGCCGCCACCGCCACCCAAGGGGGCACCCCGATCGGTGAATTCCAGTTGGTGCAAGCCATGCTCGCCGACCAGCAGACCGCGGTGATGGCCGGACGTGCTCTGGTTCGTGACGCCGCTCGGCTGTGGCTGACCAATGCCGACCGCAGGATCGCACCGTCGGCTGCGAAGCTGTTCTGCACCGAAATGGCAGGGAAAGTGGCCGATCTCGCGGTGCAGATCCACGGCGGCAGCGGGTACATGCGTGGAGTGCCGGTCGAACGCATTTACCGCGACGTCCGGTTGTTGCGGCTGTACGAGGGCACCAGTGAAATTCAGCGCTTGATCATCGGCGGCGGGCTCGTTCGGGCTGCACAGCGCCAGCAATGACGGACGCGTCGGCCGACTTCGCCGCAGTGCTTGCGCAGCGGCTGGCCGGCTACGGCGAGCGGCCATTCATCGAGTTCGAGCGAACGTGGTACTCCGGCAACCACTTCACCGGTTACATCGACGCACTCGACTCTGCCTTGACGAAGGCCCATGTTCTGCCTGCCGACCCCGTGGGCGTCGTCGTCCGCAACCGCGTTCCGCACGCGGCAGCGATCCTCGGCTTCGTCGCAGCACGCCGGCCCGTCGTGATGATCTACTCGTACCAGTCCGCGCAATCAATCGCGCGGGACATCGAATCGCTGCGCCTGCCTGCGGTGGTGCTGGATCGCGACGACTGGAGTGATGCTGTCGCGCAAGCGGTTACCCGGACCGGCGCCGCGGCAGTGGTCATGTCGCTCGACGGTGTCGAGTTGGCGACGCCACGGCGCGGCGCGGTCGCGTACGACCCGGCACTGACGGCAGCTGGCGTCCATATTCTCACCAGCGGCACCACCGGCCCGCCCAAACGCATACCGGTGAAAACCCAAGTGCTGCATCACACGGTGCTGTCGATGACCGTCGGCCAGAATCCCCAGCCCGACGATCCGCCCGAACTGGTGTATTGGCCGTTCGGCAGCATCGGGGTATGCCAGCTGCTCACCGGACCGTCCGTCGGAAAGCGGACGGTACTTCTGGAGAAGTTCTCCGTTACCGAATGGGTGCGTGCCGTCAAGACCTACCGCATCCGGCGCAACGGGGTGCAGCCGGCGATCATCAGAATGCTGCTCGACGCGGACGTCGCGAGACAGGACCTGGCGTCGCTGGAATACCTCGCCGGCGGCTCGGCTCCGCTAGAACCGAGCTTGCGTGACGAGTTCGAACAGCGATACGGGATACCGCTGCTATGGGCCTACGGCGCAACGGAATTCGCCGGGTCGGCGTGCGCGTGGACGCCCGAGCTGTACCGGCAGTACGGCGCCAGCAAGCGGGACAGCGTCGGCAAGCCCCTGCCCGGGGTGCGGATCCGGATCGTCGACCCGGACTCGGGCGATGAACTCGGCGTGGACGAGCAGGGATTCCTGGAGGCCCGCATCGACGCGATCGGGCCGGACTGGATCCACACCACCGACCTGGCGTCGATCGACGCCGACGGCTTCGTGACGATCCACGGCCGCGGCGACGGCGCGATCATCCGCGGCGGGTTCAAGATCCTGCCCGAGACCGTGCGCCGGGTGCTGCTGAACCATCCCGCTGTCCGTGACGCCTGCGTCGTCGGCGTGCCGGACCGACGGCTTGGCCAAGTGCCGTTCGCCGCAGTCGAACTCAGGCCAGGCACCTCCGCACCGCCGGAAGCCGAGCTCAAAGACCGGGTGCGCGCGGAGCTGCCCAGCCACCACGTACCGGTGGCGGTAGCGATCGTCGACGAGCTACCGCGCAACGCCGCGATGAAGGTCAGGCCGGGTGATGTGGCAGCGCTCTACGTGGCACCGTGAGCCGCGATCCGATCGAGCAGTTCCAGCGTCTCGAGCTCACGGATGGCCTGACAACCGCGCTGCAGCATCACCACCATCATCGCGTTGCCTCGCTCTGTGTTGCTGGCGAACGCGCAGCCCAGACATGTCAGCAGCGGGGCCTGCAGCATGCCCAATCGGTAATCACGCCAACAGGTTTCGCGGTCGTAACCGCTGACTCCGTAGCTCACAAGTGCGTGGTGGTACGCGTCGACGAGCTGCTGCTCGATCTGCGCCCGCAGTTCGGGCACCAGGCTGGTCGCGGTGAAATAGGACAGGTCCCGCGCGGGCAGTCCGACGCCGAGGGTCTGCCAGTCGACGACCGTGACGCGGCTGCGGTCGGGATCGAACAGCAGGTTGTCCAGCCGGTAGTCGCCGTGCATCAGCGAGTACCTGCCAGGCTCCGCCATCAACCACGGCGTCACGAAATTCATTGCGGCCGTAGCTGTTTCGCGGTCCGCCGGATCGAGGTGCGCACCGAGCTTGTCCAGCGTCATGTCCACAGCCATCTTCGCGATGTCGCCCAGGCCTTTGATTGCCTGCTCGTCACCCGGCATCGGCATCGCCACCTCGGCCATGCTCAACCACGCCGGGTCACACCAACTCGGCCCGTGCAGACCGGCCAGTGCGGTCACCGCCAGCCGCGCCTCGTCGGCCGTCGCCCCGGCGATCTGGTCACCTTGGACCGCAGGCGACATGTCTTCGAGCAAAAGCACGAACTCCGCGCCCTCGTTGGCGATGTCGGAGTAGAAGCACTTCGGCGTCGGCACCCCCATCTTGTCGGCCACCCGGGCGTAGAACGCGACCTCGCTGAGATAACCGAGCGTGACGCCGCCCCGCACGGCCCCGTCCTGCACCGGCAGCTTGATCACGAAGCTCTCAGGGAGACCGGCAGGGTTGGCGGTGTAGGTGGCGGCCACGCGGTACGTCGCACCGGTCTGGCCGGTGCCCACCGCAGCGACGTCGACGTCGCGCGCCTGCACCGCCTGCCCCCCGGCGCTCAGCGCCGCCGACAGCCACGCGGCGGTGACATCGGTGGGCCGTTGCGGGATCGGAACACTCACCGTGACCGCCGCCGCTTCGCGATCATGCGCAGCGATGCGCGCTGCATCAGCGCGGGCGACAGCCGCACGAAAAGCCAACCGGCATAAGCGAGTTTGGGAACCACGACAATGCCTTTCTTCCGCTCGATACCACGCAGCACGTCGCGCGCCAACCGGTCGGGATCGTAACCAGTCGTCCTGCCGGTGCCCGTGAGAAAGAAGTTGCGGCCTTCGAAGTCTCCGACGGCCCCTTTGTCGAGGATCGGCGTCTCCACCGCTCCGGGACAGATCACGAGGACGTCGACACCGTGCGCAGCGGCTTCTGAACGCAGCGCCATGGACAGGCCGACCACGGCGTGCTTCGTCATCGCATAACTGGTGAGCCGGGCCGCCGGCACCAGGCCGGCCATCGACGCGGTGTTGACGATCGTGCCCTGTCCTTGCCGGATCATCACCGGATACGCCGCCGCGACCCCGTGCACGACGCCGCGGATGTTGACGTCGATGATCGCGTTCCATTGATCGAGCGTGAGCAGTTCGGTATCGCCGCCCCAGACGATGCCGGCGTTGTTGAACATCAGGTCGAGCCGGCCGGTGCGCGCGACGACGTCGTCGACGGCAGCCTGTACCGCGGCGGCGTCGGTGACGTCTAGGCGCGCGGAGATCGCGCTGCCCGGACCCGTCGCCTCTGACACTGTGCGCTCGGCCGCTTGCGCGTCGATGTCGGTGCAGAGCACGTCGGCACCGGCCGCCACCAAGGCCCGCGTCAGGGCGGCGCCGATCCCCGAGCCGCCGCCCGTGACGATGGCCTGCTTGCCGCGAAAGCCCGTCACTGTGGCCCCGACGCGGCCGACATCATCTTGTCCAAGTGCGCCAACACATCTGGGTAGCGCTTCAGATGCGCGCCGCCGTTGAGGTCCATCACCTCGCCGGTCAGCCACGAGGCCTTGTCTGACACCATGAACAGCACGGCGTCGGCCACGTCCTGCGGAGTGCCGATGCGACCGAGCGGAGTGTTCTCGACGTACTCCTCGAGCGTGCCGGGCACCAGCTTCACCCCTTCGGTCAGCGGGGTGTCCACGAAGCCAGGCGAGACTGCGTTGACCCGTATCCCACGCGGCGCCAATTCCAGTGCGGCCACCTGGGTCAGCATCGCCAGACCCGCCTTGGCCGCGCAATACGCGCTCATGCCAGGAGCGGCGAGCCGCGCGTTCAACGACGTCAGCGACACCAGCGACCCGCCGTCGCGCAGATGACGGCCGGCGTGCTTGATCACTAGGAAGCCACCGATCAGGCAGACGTCGACCACCGACCGGAACTGCTCGACCGGCAGTTCGGTGATGCGGCCGACTCCCCCGATGCCGGCGGTGTTGACGACGACGTCGAGCGGCCCCGTGCGCTCGAACAGCGTGGCCACCGAGTCTTCGTCGGTGACGTCGACGGCGGCACTCGTGTGTGGTGCGCCGAGTTCGTCGGCGCGGGCGGTCGCGCCGTCGGCGTCGAGGTCGGCGACCGTGACGCGATAGCCGTTCCCCGCCAAGCCTTTCGCGACCGCCCACCCGATGCCTGAGGCTCCGCCGATGACCAGCGCAGCGCGTTGGGTGTTGTTGTCGGGCATCTGCCTCCATCCGGACGAGGGACTCGGGTTCTGACTGTAACCGTAAGTCTTTCGGTAAGGTGGACGGACCCGTTCGGCGTGCGTTAACGTAGCCTTACCTACTCGCATCGACGGGAAGCGCGCACGACGATGTACGTCTGCCTGTGTCTGGGCGTCACCACCGAGGCGGTGCGCGACGCCGTCGACAGCGGCGCGTCGACGTCGCGCCAGGTGGCGGCGGCCTGTGGCGCCGGTTCTCAGTGCGGCCGCTGCCGGCGCACGGTGCGGGCGATCATCGCCTCGCGGACGGACCCGTCACCGCGGCACGGCCTGTGGTCGCGGGTCAAACATCTCAGCGCCTGACGGCGCCGACTGATCTCTCCCAGCGTGAGCTGATTGCGGACCGCTCCGGCGTGTCGCAGCGGTGAGCTCACGTTCGCGCAAGAGATCGCGATATTGACAGCGCCGCTCGCCGTCTGGTTCCATAAATTACTATCTTGGCTAGCTTTACCAGATTAACCCGGGAGATGCCGCGATGGCTTCATTGCTCGAAGCGGGCCACTATGAGCTCAGCCACCTGAGATCTCTGGAGGCCGAGGCGATCCACATCATCCGCGAGGTCGCTGCCGAGTTCGAACGGCCGGTGCTGCTGTTCTCCGGCGGCAAGGACTCGATCGTGATGCTTCACTTGGCGCTCAAGGCTTTTCGGCCCGCACGGCTGCCGTTCCCAGTGATGCACGTCGACACCGGGCACAACTTCGACGAGGTGATCGCCACCCGCGACCAACTGGTCGCCACCCACGGCATCCGGCTGGTGGTGGCCTCCGTGCAAGACGACATCGACGCTGGCCGCGTCGTCGAGACCGGGCCCTCGCGAAACCCGCTGCAAACCGTGACGCTGCTGCGCGCAATCCGCGAGAACAAGTTCGACGCGGCATTCGGCGGCGCCCGTCGCGACGAGGAGAAGGCCCGCGCCAAGGAGCGGGTGTTCTCGTTCCGCGACGAGTTCGGACAGTGGAATCCGAAAGCCCAGCGGCCCGAACTGTGGAACCTCTACAACGGCCGGCACCGCAAGGGTGAGCACATACGGGTGTTCCCGCTGTCGAACTGGACCGAGTACGACATCTGGTCCTACATCGGTGCCGAAGACATCACGCTGCCCTCGATCTACTACGCCCATCGCAGGCCGGTGTTCGTCCGCGACGGCATGCTGCTTGCGGTGCACCGCTTCATGCAGCCCCGGCCCGACGAAGAGGTCTTCGAAACCAGCGTGCGGTTCAGGACCGTCGGCGACGTGACCTGTACCGGCTGCGTGGAATCCACCGCAGCCACCGTCGACGAGATCATCGCCGAAACCGCAGTCACGCGGCTGACCGAGCGGGGCGCCACCCGCGCCGACGACCGCATCTCCGAGGCCGGCATGGAAGACCGCAAGCGGGAGGGGTACTTCTGATGACCACGTTGTTGCGCATCGCCACCGCCGGGTCGGTCGACGACGGCAAGTCCACGCTGATCGGCCGGCTGCTGTACGACTCCAAGGCCGTGATGGAAGACCAGTTGGAGGCCGTCGAGCGGACGTCCAAGGAACGGGGCAACGACTACACCGACCTCGCGCTGGTGACCGACGGCCTGCGCTCAGAACGCGAGCAGGGCATCACGATCGACGTCGCGTATCGCTACTTCGCCACGGCCAAGCGGAAATTCATCATCGCCGACACGCCGGGCCACATCCAGTACACCCGCAACATGGTCACCGGCACGTCGACGGCGCAGCTGGTGATCGTGCTCGTCGATGCGCGGCACGGGCTGCTCGAGCAGTCACGCCGGCACGCCTTTCTGGCGTCGCTGCTCGGCGTGCAGCACATCGTGCTGGCCGTCAACAAGATGGATCTGATCGACTGGGACCGAGAGCGATTCGAGAAGATCCGCGACGAGTTCCACACATTCGCCGCGCGCCTCGACGTGCACGACGTAACGACGATCCCGATGTCGGCGCTGCACGGCGACAACGTCGTCAGCAAGTCGGACAAGGCGCCGTGGTACGAGGGCCCTGCGCTGCTGTCACACCTGGAAGAGGTGTACATCGCCGGCGACCGCAACCTCGTCGACGTCAGGTTCCCGGTCCAGTACGTGATCCGGCCGCAGACCCTCGAGCACCGCGACCACCGCAGCTATGCCGGCACCGTCGCCAGCGGCGTGATGCAGGTTGGCGACGACGTGGTCGTACTGCCGAGTGGCAAGACCACCCGCATCACCGCGATCGACTCGCCGACCGGCCCTGTGACAGAAGCGTTTCCGCCGATGGCGGTCTCGATCACGCTTGCCGACGACATCGACATCTCCCGCGGAGACTTGATCGCGCGCACCAACAACCAGCCGCGGGTGACACAGGAATTCGACGCGACCGTGTGCTGGATGGCCGACGACTCGGCGCTGGAGCCCGGCCGCGAGTACGTCATCAAGCAGACCACCCGGACCACCCGCGCGATCGTCACCGCGCTGCACTACCGGCTCGACGTCAACACTTTGCACCGCGACAAGAGGGCAACGGCGTTGAAGCTCAACGAACTCGGCCGGATCACCGTTCGCACTCAGGTTCCACTGATGCTCGACGAGTACACGCGCAACTCGAACACCGGCTCATTCATCCTCATCGACCAGGCCACCAACGGCACCGTGGCCGCCGGTATGGTGCTGCGCGACATGTCGGCCCGTGACGCCGCCGTGCGCGCGTCGAGCCCCAACACGGTCAGGCACAAATCCCTTGTGAGCGCGGCAGATCGGCTGTCACGCGGAGTCACGGTGTGGTTCACCGGGCTGTCCGGCTCAGGCAAGTCCTCGGCGGCCATGCTGGCCGAGCGCCGGTTGCTGGAATCGGGGCGCCCGGCCTACGTGCTCGACGGCGACAACCTGCGCCACGGCCTGAACGCCGATCTCGGGTTCTCGATGGCCGACCGTGCCGAGAACCTACGCCGGCTCGCGCACGTCGCGACGCTGCTCGCCGACTGCGGACAGGTGGTGCTGGTGCCGGCGATCAGCCCGCTGGCCGAGCACCGGGCGATGGCCCGGCGCATCCACGAGGAAGCCGGTGTACCGTTCTACGAAGTGTTCTGCGATACCCCGCTGGCCGAGTGCGAGAGGCGAGATCCCAAAGGCCTTTACGCGAAAGCGCGTGCCGGCGAAATCACCCACTTCACCGGTATCGACAGCCCGTACCAGCCGCCGAAGAACCCGGATCTGCGCCTGACGCCCGATCGCACCCTCGACGAATTGGCGCAGGAGATCATCGCACTGGTCGAGTCGCAGCAATGACGGACCATGACGTGGCGGCTCGGTTGGCCACCGAGGCGGGCCGGCTGCTGCTTGCCGTGCGCGAAGAATTCGCCGGTGCGTCCACCGCTGAGCGAAAAGCCGCTGGCGACAAGCGATCCCACGATTTCTTGATGGCGGCGCTGGCCGCCGAGCGGCCCGGCGATGCGGTGCTGTCGGAAGAGGGTGTCGACGACCCCGCGCGGCTGTCGGCCGACCGGGTGTGGGTTGTCGACCCGCTGGACGGCACCCGCGAGTTCTCCGAATTAGGCCGCACCGACTGGGCGGTGCACGTAGCGCTGTGGCACTCGGGCGACCTGGTGGCCGGAGCGGTTGCCCTTCCCGCACAAGGGATTACGCTCGCCACACCGCACGTACCCACGCCGCCGCCCGCCCCGTCGGCTCCGCGGATCGTGGTGTCGCGCACCCGCCCGCCTGCGATCGCGCTCGACGTGCGGGACCGTCTCGGCGGCACGCTGGTCGAAATGGGTTCGGCCGGAGCCAAGGTGGCGGCGATCGCGCAAGGCGTCGCGGACGTGTATGTCCACGCCGGCGGCCAGTACGAGTGGGACAACGCCGCCCCGGTGGCGGTCGCGCGCGCGGCCGGCCTGCACGCGTCGCGCATCGACGGCTCTGCGCTCGAGTACAACCGGCCCGATCCGCTGCTGCCGGACATCGTCGTCTGTCGACCGGAGTTGGCCGACGCGGTGCTGGCCGCGGTCAGCTGAGACAATCGGCGTATGCGGATGTCGGCCAAGGCGGAGTACGCGGTGCGGGCCATGGTCGAGTTGGCGACCGTCGACGAAGGCGTGCTGCTCAAGACCGAGGAGTTGGCGCACGCCCAGGGCATTCCCGCGCAGTTTCTGGTCGACATCCTGTCCGACCTTCGCACCGACCGCTTGGTCCGAAGCCGCCGCGGCCGCGACGGCGGCTACGAGCTCGCGCGGCCGGCTGCCGAGATCAGCATCGCCGACGTGCTGCGCTCGATCGATGGCCCGCTGGCCAGCGTCCACGACACAGGGCTGGGAGATCTGCCGTATTCCGGAGCCACCACCGCATTGACGGACGTGTGGCGCGCATTGCGGGCCAGCATGCGTTCGGTGCTCGAGCAGACCAGCCTCGCCGATGTGGCGGCGGGACAGCTGCCCGCCCACGTCGGAAAGCTCGCCGAGGACTACCTCGACCAGGAAGGGCAGCGCGGTCACCGCACCGGTTGAGGTGCCTCGCTGTTCTGGCCGACCGGGATGCGGCCACGCAGGTCGGCCGCGATCAATCGCGCCGCCGCGTTCTGCCAGTTGTGCAGCGACCGCTGCGGTACCTCGGTGACGAACCACTGCCACGCCCGCCGCGCTACCGGGTCCAGCCCTGCGGCGGTGGCGTTCTGCGCGTAGGCCCGCACCCCCACGACGTAGGGGAAATACAGCGCGTTGTAGTACCGCCATTCGTCGGTGGTGCCGAAGTCGCCGCCGTCGCGGGGCTTGAGCCGGGCGATGCTGTCGGCGAGCAGGGCCTTCAATTCGTTGGCCCGTTCCAGCGGCTGGTCGGGCGCGCCGCGACGGGCCAGCCGCTCGTCGATCTCCGGCAGCGCGGTCAGCGGGCTGGCCACGAGCTTGGACAGGTCGCCGTAGTGGCCGAGTGCGCGGCGGGTCAAGCGCACGAACGTCTCGTCGTCGAGGTCGTCGAGTGGGCTGGCCTTGCGCAACGGCAGCGCGGCCTCGGTGCTGCGAAGCGTGGCCCGGTCGGCCCGCAGGGTCGGTGAGCGCCAGAACGCCAGCCGGTCCAGAATCCCGGCGAGGGGGTCGGCGAACACGTGGATGCCGATCGCGACCGCCAGGCTGGTGAACAACAGCACGGTCAGCGCGGTCCGGCCGGAGCCGTCGGCGACGACGGCCACCCCGATCAGCGCCTGCCCGCCGAACAGCGTGGCCACCACGACCGTCGCTGCGAACGACCGCAGCATGTCCGCGCGCAGCGCCTGGCCTTCGTCGAACGCGTCCCACAGCGCGACCGCAACTCCGAGCAGCGCCACGTCGAACCCCGTCGACGCCAGCGCCAGCCAGCTGGGCATTAATCCCAGCGGAATGATCAGGATTGCGTTGCCGAGCGCGAAGAACAGCGTCGCGACGATCACGAAACCCGCGACCGGGCCCGGTTGCCTCCGGCGCAGGACCGCGACCAGCATTGCGCCGAGCGTCGACACCGAGATCACGGCGAACATCATCCAGTGGCCGGCGCGCAGGGGCCCGTCGACGCTGCCGGCCACCACCGCGCCCGCCAGCACACCGGTGGCCACGACCGCAATCACCAGGATCTCCCTCGCGCGGCTGCGCCAGCTGTCGCACGGCCGCGACAGCTCCACAAGTACCGCGAACCACGCGACGGCGGGCACCGCGACGAGGTAGATCTCGACGCGGCTCAGCGTCTCGGCGTGCGTCGTGCTGACGACCCGAACCGCGTCGAGCGCCACCACAGCCGCGAAACTCGTCAGCCCGAGCGCGGCGAGGACCAGGACCGGCTTACGCGGGTCGCGGGCCAGCAGATACAGGCCCAGCCACCAACTCAGCGTGAACACCAGCGCCGACAGGGCAGCCATGGCTCAAAGTGTCCCACGCGATGAGCCGCGTGGGCGAAGAGCAGAAGGCTCTACATGCCGTATCGGCGGTGCCGAGCGCTGTAGTCGCGCAGCGCGCGCAGAAAGTCCACCCGCCGGAACGCCGGCCAATACGCCTCGGTGAACCACATCTCCGAATACGCGCTCTGCCACAGCAGAAAACCGGACAGTCGCTGTTCTCCGCTGGTGCGGATAACGAGGTCGGGGTCGGGCTGGCCGGAGGTGTAGAGGTTTTCCGATATCGCGTCGACAGTCACGGCCTCGATCATCTGCTCGGGCGTTGCGCCGTTGGCGAGCTCCTTGGACAGCAGTGCGCGCACGGCGTCGGCGATCTCCTGGCGGCCGCCGTAGGCGACTGCGACGTTGACGTGGAAGGTTCCGGCGGGTGCCGTCGTCGTCGACTCGACGGCTTCGCGCAGCCGCCGGGCCGGCTCTTCTCCGATCAGCTCGAGGTCGCCGACGGTCTGGACGCTCCAGCGGTACGCCGGCGCGCAGATCTCCTCGACGACATCGGTGATGATTTCGATCAGCGCGTTGAGTTCGTCGCGATCGCGCTGCAGGTTCTCGGTCGACAACAGATACACCGTGGCCATCTCGATGCCGGCGTCGGCGCACCACCGCAGCATCTCGGCGATCTTCGCCGCGCCCACGCGATAGCCGTAGCTGACGTCGTTGTAACCAAGCTCACGGGCCCAGCGCCGGTTGCCGTCGCAGAGGACCGCAATGTGGCGGGGGAGCTCGGATTTTGACCGTTCCAGCCCCTGCCGCAGACGCATCTCGTAGAGCCGGTAGAGCGGATCCTTGAGGCGCGGCGGAATAATCTCCACGGAAAGCCAGACTACTGTGACGAAGTGAAGATTCTGTCGTGAAACTGTGGCCGATGAGCGCTTGCGCGAAGAGCAACAAACGACCGATGAGCGCTTGCGCGAGAAGCACACAACAGCCGATGAGCGCTCGCGCGAAGAGCAACCACGGCCGATGAGCGCTCGCGCGAAGAGCAACCACGGCCGATGAGCGCTCGCGCGAAGAGCAACCACGGCCGATGAGCGCTCGCGCGAAGAGCAACAACGGAGGTGACATGGCCCTCGAAACCACCCGAGACACCCCCACCTCGACGACCCCGCGGGCGCCTGACGCGGAAGACTTCCCCGAAGCCGTCGTCGACGGGGTCGCCCAGTTCCTCAACAAGCCGCGGGCGCGCGGGTGGATCCACGTGTACGCCGCGGTGGTCGCGCTCATCGCGGGCGCCGCGCTGGTGTCGGTGTCATGGGCGGTCGAATCGACGCGCGCCGGGCTGGCCACGCTGATCTACACGTTCACGATCGTCGCGATGTTCGCGGTCAGCGGCGCCTATCACCGCGTCGACTGGAAATCCGCGACCGCGTGCAAGTGGATGAAGCGCGCCGACCACTCGATGATTTTCGTCTTTATCGCGGGCAGCTACACGCCGTTCGCGCTGCTCGCACTGCCGCAGCACAGCGGGATGGTGTTGTTCTGGATCGTCTGGGGTGGAGCGCTGGCTGGGGTGGCGCTCAAGATGTTGTGGCCGTCGGCGCCCCGATGGGTCGGCGTGCCGCTGTATCTGGTGCTCGGCTGGGTGGCGGTGTGGTTCATCGGGCCGATCACGGAAGGCGCCGGGGTGGCGGCGACGGTGCTGCTGGCGGTCGGCGGTGCGCTGTACAGCGTCGGCGGCGTGCTGTACGGGTTGAAGTGGCCCGATCCGTGGCCCACCACGTTCGGCCACCACGAGTTCTTCCACGCGTGCACCGCGGTGGCGGCGATCTGCCACTACATCGCGATGTGGTTCGCGGTCTTTTGACGCACTGCCGATCGGCGCGAGCGTGCGCTGCGGTACGCGTCAGGCGGCGTGTCGGTGTACAGACACGCACCCTCGCGGCAGTAGGGGACTAGAGGAGGGCGAGGTCGTCTGACGACCAGAACGCCCGCATCGACGTGATCTTGGAGTCGCCGTCGAACGTCATCACGCTGATCGGCTCGACGCGGGTCCGGTTGTCGCCCATATCGACGGTCAGCCGCCACAGGAACGCGGCCTCGTTGGGCCCGACCTTCAGCGCCACCAATTCGGCTTGCTTGCCGAGGTTCTCGATCGCGGCATAGAACTCGCGAATGGCCGCGTGCCCGCGACGCAGCTCGGAGCCGACCGGGTCCTCGATTGTGGCGTCCTGCGCATAGAGTGCGACGACGTCGTCGGCGCTGCCCTTGGCGAGTACGTCGAGATAGCGGTTCACAGTCGCGGCGGGGTCACTCGGCATGAGCCGCAGGCTACACGGGCACGCCCAGCGCCGACGCCAGCTGTTCGGCGCTGGTGACCGGCAAGTCGCAGACCGGCCCGCGGCACACGTAGGCGGCATCGGCGCCGTCGACCCGGCCACGGCCCGCGAGCAGTTCCGACGAATCGGGTGGCCCGCCGACGACGATCGCGCCGCCGGGTGCCAGCACGCGCGCCTGTGCCAGCAGCTGCGACGACGAAGACTCGCATGCCACTGCGATCTGCAGCGGCCCACGGACTGCCGCCTCGGCGACGGCGAGCCAGTGCCCGGCTGCGCGGGGTGCCCGCTCGATCAGCAGGGCGTGTGCGGCCAGTGTCTGCTCGGCGGCCTGCCGGTACCGGTCGCCGTCGGGAGCAAGGTAGCCCGCGGTCAGCAGCGCCTCGGTGATCAGCGCCGCGCCGGAGGGGGTGGCGCCGTCGGCCGGATCTGAGGGGCGGGCCACCAGCTGCTCGGCGTCGGCTGCCGTGTCGAACCACCGGCCGGGGCTGTCCGGGTCGGCGTACTGGGCCAGCGCGGTGTCAAGCAAGTCGGTGGCGGCCATCAGCCACGACGCTTCGCCGGTGATCTGGTGCAGATTCAGTAGACCGGTGGCCAGCGCTCCGTAGTCCTCCAGGATCGCGGGGCTGTCCCCCACCACACCGCCGAGGCTGGCACGCCGCAGCCGCCCGTTGACCAGATGCAGGATCAGCAGCGAATCCGCGCACCGCGCGGCTGCGTCGATCAGCTCCGGCCGACGCAGCGCGACACCCGCCTCGGCCAGCGCGGTGATCGCCATGCCGTTCCAGGCGGTGACCACCTTGTCGTCGCGGTCGGGCTGCACGCGGCGCTGCCGCGCAGCCAGCAGTGTGGCACGGACGCGGGCGAACCGGTCGTCGTCGTCGGGATCCTGCGGAAGTTGCAGCACCGAGCTGCCGTGCTCGAATGTGCCCTCCGGCGTGACCGCGAAAACTGTTGCGGCCCAAGCTCCGTCGTCGTTACCCAATACCTCGCGCAACTCGGCTGGCGTCCAGACATAGGTGGAGCCCTCCCGGCCCGCGGCGTCGGCGTCCAACGATGACGCGAACATCCCTCCGGTCTCGAGCGCGTCGAGGAGGAAACGCGCGGTCTCGACTGCGACCCGGCGGGCAAGCGGGTCACCGGTGCGTCGCGCCCAATGCGCGTAGGCCCGTAACAACAGCGCGTTGTCGTACAGCATTTTCTCGAAGTGCGGCACCACCCACGACGCGTCGACGCTGTAGCGGGCGAAGCCCCCGGCCAGCTGGTCGTAGATGCCGCCACGGGCCATCGCGGTCGCCGTGCGCTGAACCGCCGCCAGCGGCGCAGGGCCGCCCGTGCGTTCGTAGGTCCGAAGCAGCGCTTCCAGCAGCGCCGACGGCGGAAACTTGGGCGCGCCGCCGAACCCGCCGCGCGCCACGTCCTCGTCGGCCAAGATCGCCTGCACCGCGCCGTCGCACAGCGCCGGCGTGACTTCCGGTCCGCCGCCCGGCAGTCCCGACGACATGCGGCGCAGTTCGACGGCAATCTGGTCGCCGGCCTGTTCGACTTCATCGCGGCGTGTGCGCCAGGTGTTGGTCACCGCCGAAAGCAGCTGCAGGAACTGGGGTTTCGGGTAGTAGGTGCCGCAGAAGAACGGCCGGCCGTCGGGAGTCAGGAAGCACGTCATCGGCCAGCCGCCCTGCCCGGTCAGCGCCACCGTGGCGTTCATGTACACCGCGTCGAGGTCGGGGCGCTCCTCCCGGTCCACCTTCACGCAGACGAAGTTGGCGTTCATCACGGCCGCCACCTCGTCGTCCTCGAACGACTCGTGCGCCATCACGTGGCACCAGTGACAGGCGGCGTAACCGATCGACAGCAGGATCGGCACGTCCCGTTCGGCGGCTTCGGCGAGCGCGTCCGGCGTCCACTGCTGCCAGTGCACCGGATTGTCGGCGTGCTGACGCAGATAGGGACTCGTGGCCTGCGCGAGAGTGTTAGCCGCCGGGCTCACGGCGCGAGTCCTTACTGTCAGCACTGTCAGCGCTGTCCGCGTCGGCGTCGGCGGCGTCTGCCTCTTCGGATCCGGGTTCCTCGCCGTCGAATCGCGACGGAAGCCGCTTCAAATGCCGGTTCATCGACCAAATCAAGGCGAACGTGCCGATCAACAACAGCACGACGATCAGCAGGCCGACCGGGCTCGCCTTACCGAAATCCGGACCGGTGTTGCGCGGCGCGTCGTCGGCGAGCAGCACCAGCGCCGCGACGGCCATGCCGGTCATGATTCGGGCTCGATTCCGGCGAACAAGTCGGTCTCCGGCAATTCCACCGGCACCCTGGATCGAGCGAGCTCGAATTCCTCTGTGGGCCAAAGCCGTTGCTGCCATTCGATGGGCGCGGCGAAGAAGTCGCCGTTGGGGTCGATCTGGGTGGCATGTGCCCGCAACGCGTCGTCACGCTGACTGAAGTACTTCGAGCATTCGATGCGGGTGGTGACGCGGTGGGCGAACACGTCGTGCTCGGGATCCCAATGCTTGAGCCACTTTTCGAACGGACCCTTCTGACCGTGCTTGGCGAATTCGTCTTGAAGCAATTGCATCCGCTTCCTCAGGAACCCGTGGTTGTAGTAGAGCTTCTTCACTTCCCACGGCTCGCCGGCGTCGGGAAACCGGTCCGGGTCACCCGCGGCTTCGAACGCTGCGACGGAAACCTGGTGGCAGCGAATGTGATCCGGGTGCGGATAGCCGCCGTTCTCGTCGTAGGTGGTCATCACGTGGGGCTTGAACTCGCGGATGACGCGCACCAGCGCCTCGGTGGGCACCTCGAGCGGGACGAGCGCGAAACAGCCTTCCGGCAGGGGCGGCGGCGGGTCGCCTTCGGGCAGTCCGGAGTCGACGAAGCCGAGCCAACGGTGTTCGACGCCTAGGATCTCGGCAGCCTTGGCCATCTCGTCGCGCCGGATCTCGGCCATCCGCGCCTTGACTTCGGGGAGATCCATCGCGGGGTTGAGAATGCTGCCGCGCTCGCCGCCGGTCAGCGTGACCACCAGCACGCGGTTGCCTTCCGCGGCATAGCGCGCCGTCGTGGCCGCGCCCTTGCTGGACTCGTCGTCCGGGTGCGCATGCACGGCCATCAACCGAAATCCACTCACGTCTGCTCTACCCTGGTCCTTCGCTGTCTTGACGGTTCCTATAGTTCCAGTCCTACTGTCTCCCCTCGACCGATGGGCACCCAAACATGACCGAGCGTCCGTCCACCCGGTACGGGCGAACCCCACGGCGCGCCCGTCGTTGGATCATCGTCGGCCTGACTCTGGCGGTCCTCGCAATAGGTGTCACGGTCGCCCTGGTCGGTTACCACCGGCTCGGCCGCAGCGACATCGAGGGCACGCTTGGCGGCTACCGGCTGATCGACGACCAGACCGTGGAGGTGACCGTCAACCTCACCCGCGACGACCCGTCGCGACCGGCCGTCTGCATCGTGCGCGCCAAATCCAAAGACGGCAGCGAGACGGGCCGGCGCGAGGTCCTGGTGCCGCCGTCGACATCAGCTGCAGTGCAGGTGACCACCGTGGTCAAGACCAGTCGGCCACCGGTGATGGGCGACGTGTACGGCTGCGGCTACGACGTGCCCGGCTATCTGGTGGCGCCCTGAGCGGCCGGCCCGAATATTGCCGAACGCTGAATTGCCGGTGACGACGCGGTGGTACCCTCGATGAATACACGGTTCCTGCTGGGACCGTGTATTGCTGCATTTGCGCTGATTACGAGTCCGCCAAAACGGCAATACACGCGGGGTGTCCGCATGCTCCCGGCAGTGAGGCGGTGAACCGCTGCCGCGAGCATTCGCGGCACGAGGAGCAAGGAGCGCGACAAGATGACCGATACCCAGGTGACCTGGTTGACCCAGGAGGCGTACGACCGCCTCAAGGCGGAACTCGACCAGTTGATCGCCAACCGCCCGGTCATCGCCGCCGAGATCAACGATCGGCGCGAAGAGGGCGACCTGCGCGAGAACGGCGGCTATCACGCCGCGCGTGAGGAGCAGGGCCAGCAGGAGGCGCGCATTCGTCAGCTGCAGGAGTTGCTCAGCAACGCCAAGGTCGGTGAGGCGCCCAAGCAGTCGGGCGTGGCGCTGCCGGGCTCGGTGGTCAAAGTGCGCTATGACGACGGCGACGAAGAGGAGTTCCTCATCGGCACCCGTCAGGAAGGCATCACCGACGGAAAGCTCGAGGTGTATTCGCCGAACTCGCCGCTGGGCGCCGCGCTGATCGACAAGAAGGTCGGCGACAAATGCAGCTACCAGCTTCCCAGTGGGAAGACGGCCACTGTAGAGCTGCTCAGCGCCGAGCCGTACCACGAGTAAGGGATTCCCGGGCGGTTAGAGTCCCGCCCATGGCGCACATCGCCGAAGACCTTTTGCTGCTGCTGCTCGACAACGCGACCAATCGGCCGGCGCTGGCACGAGAGCGCCGCGAGAAGCTGCTGGCCGCCGCGGTGCTGCTGGATCTGGCGTACGCGTGCAGGATCCGCCCGTCCGTCGACGGCGAACCGATCCCGCCGGGAAGGCTGCTATTGCTCGCGGGGCCGGACCTTGGCGACCCGATCCTTGATCCGGCGGTGCGGCGCCTGCAGCGCCGGCCGCTGAAACCGCAGACCGCGGTGGGCAAGCTGCGCCGCGGCGTCGAGCCGGCATTGTTGACCACGCTGCAAGGCCGCGGCTACGTCCGGCCAATTCACCGGCAGCGCAACCGTTCTCGGCTGTGGCCGATAGCTGACCGGTCTCGTGTCGACCACGCCCGGGCGCAGCTGCTTTCCGTGCTGTTCGACATGCGCGCGCCCACTCCGGCGACTGCGGCGATCATCTCGCTGTTGCACGTCACGGACGGCCTGGGCGCCCTGCTGAGCCTCAACGACCGGGGCCGGCGCTGGGTGCAGGCCCGTGCCGGCGACATCGCGGCGGGATGCTGGGTCGACGAATCGGGTGTGCCGGGCCTGCCGCAGGTGAACCTCGCGGTGACGACGTCGGCGCTGCGGCCTGCGTTAACCTAGCGCCTGCTCAAGATCGCCGATCAGGTCGGCGACGTCTTCGATGCCGACAGACAGCCGGACCAGGTCGTCGGGAACTTCCAGCAGCGACCCGGCTGCCGAGGCATGCGTCATCGCGCCGGGATGCTCGATGAGCGACTCCACACCGCCGAGCGACTCAGCGAGAATGAATACCTCTGTGCGAGAACACAATTCAAGTGCTGCCTGGCGACCGCCGCGCAGCCGCACAGACAGCATGCCGCCGAATCCGCTCATCTGGCGCGCGGCGACGTCGTGGCCTGGATGACTGGGCAGGCCCGGATACAACGCGACGCTGACCGCGGGATGGTCGGCGAGGAATTCGGCTACCCGCGTGGCGTTTTCGGTGTGCCGCTGCATTCGAACCACGAGCGTTTTGAGCCCCCGAAGGGTCAGGTATGCGTCGAACGGACCCGGCACCGCGCCTGCTCCGTTCTGCAGGAACCCAAACGCGGTGTCCAGTTCCTCGTCGTTGGTCAGCAGCGCACCGCCGACCACGTCGGAGTGCCCGCCGATGTACTTGGTGGTGGAATGCAGTACCACGTCCGCGCCCAGGGTGAGCGGACGCTGCAATGCGGGCGAAGCAAAAGTGTTGTCGACCAAGACTTTTGCCGAGTGCTCATGGGCCAGTTCGGCGATTGCGGCGATGTCGGCGATCGACATCAGCGGATTCGTCGGCGTCTCGACCAGAATCAGCCTGGTGGCGTCGGTGATCGCGTCGCGCACCGCGTCCAGATCGGACTGCGGCACTGCGGTATACGTCAGACCCCACAGCGTGAACACCTTGTCGATGAGCCGGAACGTTCCGCCGTACGCGTCGTTGGGGATCACGACGTGATCGCCCGGACGCAGCATCGCACGCAGCGCACAATCGGTGGCCGCCATGCCGGAACTGAAGGCTCGGCCGAACGTCGCCTCGTCGACTGCCGCCAGCGCGGTTTCCAGCGCGGCGCGAGTGGGGTTGCCCGTGCGTGAGTATTCGAAGCCGCCGCGGAGGCCGCCGACACCGTCCTGGGCGAACGTCGAGCTGGCGTAGATAGGGGCGTTGACGGCGCCGGTCGCCGGATCGGGCCGGTAACCGGCGTGGATGACCCGCGTGGCCAGACCCCTGCGCTGCTCGCTCATGAGCCACAAGCCTATGGGGACCCGCGGCCCCGACAGCGCGAAGCCCCGACCACTTCGGCAGATCACGTCCCTGAAGGCCCCGCGATTACAGCGGGTCGGCGGAAGATCTGGAGCGGAGGCCGTCCATGAAGATGTTCAACAGGCGGCTCGCCCGGGCGTCGTGGTCGGGCGGCTTCGCCATGGTGAAGATCCCGATGAGGCCCGCGGCGACGTCCTCGGCGCTGACATCGGCACGGAGTTCGCCCGTCACGCGACCGGCTTCGAGGATGTCGTCGATGGCCGCGAGCAATTGGGTCCGGGTTTGGGCGTGGGCGATCTCGCCGGCTTCGATCATCGCGGACAGCGTGTCGAGCATGCCGTTCTTCGTCGCGATCCAGTCACCGAACAGGTCCATCCAGCGCCGCATCGCCGCCGGCGGGGGAAGCTGCGCGAGCAGTTCTTGCGCGCCCGTAGTGAGCCGCGCGACCTGATCGCGGTAAACCGCGTCGACCAACGATTCGCGGGTCGGAAAGTGCCGGTAGAGGGTGGCGATACCGACCCCGGCTTCGCGCGCGATTGCGCGCATCGACGGCTCGATGTCCGAGGAGGCGAACACGCGCGTCGCCGCCTCGAGAAGTTGGGCGCGGTTGCGAGTCGCGTCCGCTCGCGGCCGACGATCCTCCGAGTCGTCCAAAGTGGATCGCGCTCCGTTTTATGTTAAGGTGAGTTGTACAAGCGGAGCATAGTCCACTTTCGCTGCACTCATCCCACCGAAGGAGAGACCAGTGAGCATTCAGGAACAGGGCGTCGACACGCCGGTGTCCACCGGCCGGGTAGTCCGCGTCGAGTCGTTCGGCGGCCCCGAGGTGCTGACCCTCCGCCAAGAGCCAGCACCGAACGCCAGCGCGGGGCAGATCCGCGTGCGAGTCAAGAGCGCCGGACTGAATCCCATGGACTGGATCATTACCTCTGATGCAGACACCGCCGCCCGATTCGGTTTGAGCCTGCCGTGCGGATTCGGCACTGACTACGCTGGCGTCGTTGACCAGGTCGGCGAGGGTGTAACCGGCTTCGCGGTCGGTGACCGGGTGTTCGGCGGCGCCCTGTCCCGCGCGGTTGCCGACTACGTGGTCATCGATGTCGGCGGAACCGTCTCGGCAGGCGGCGATGCACACCACACTCCCGACGGCGTCGACGACCGCACCGCCGCCACCCTCGCCATCGCGGGGTCCACGGCCGCCGCCGCTCTCGCCGTGGTCAATCCCGGTCCGGGCGACACGCTACTCATCGGCGGCGCGGGAGGCGGAGTCGGTGTGTTCGTCGTCCAGCTCGCGCGAATCGCGGGCGCGCGAGTGATTGGGACTGGATCGCCCTCGTCGGCCGACGCCCTACGCGCCCTCGGAGCCGAGCCCGTCGCCTACGGCGACGGCCTAGTTGAGCGGGTCCGCGCGCTGGCTCCCGCCGGCGTCACCGCCGCTATCGACCTGTATGGAACCGAGACAGTTCAGGCGGCCCGGGAACTCGGTGTGCCCGACGAGCGGATCACCACCATCGCCGCACAGGTCGACGGCATTACGTGGGCCACTGGCGCCAACGCCGCTCCCGGCGCAGTCGAGGAGATTGCTCGTCTTGTCGCAGCGGGCCGAGTTCGAGTGCCCATCGCGGCCAGCTTCCCCATGGAGCGGATCCGCGACGCGGTCGAGCTTCAAGCCAGCCGGCATGTGCACGGCAAAGTCGTCATCGATATCTAGGCCGTAGCAGACGGTCGAACCCGATCGCAAAGGCCTACGTCCGCCTGCGCTCGGGGGTGCGCTTGGCCGCAGTGCGGTGTGGGCGGTGTACACATAGCGCATGGGTACCGCCAGGATTGACGACCTCCTCGACGTCGACTCGCTGCTGTCGCCGGAGGACATCGAGTTGCGCAACACCGTCCGCCGGTTCGGCGAAGAGCGACTGCGCCCGCACATCGCCGACTGGTTCGAAGCCGGCGAGGTCCCGGTGCGTGAGTTGGCCGCCGACTTCGGCAAGCTGGGGCTGCTCGGCATGCATCTGAAGGGCTACGGCTGCGGAGGGTCCACCGCCACCGCTTACGGGCTGGTGTGTCAGGAATTGGAAGCGGTCGACAGCGGGCTGCGCAGCCTGGTGTCGGTGCAGGGGTCGCTGGCAATGTTCGCGATCTACCGGCACGGTTCAGAGGAGCAGCGCGAGCGGTGGCTGCCGTCGATGGCCACCGGCGACGCGATCGGTTGTTTCGGGCTGACCGAGCCGGACTTCGGGTCCAATCCCGCCGGCATGCGGACCACTGCGCGCCGTGACGGCAGCGACTGGATTCTCAACGGCTCCAAGATGTGGATCACCAACGGCACTGTCGCGGACGTCGCGATCGTGTGGGCCAGGACCGAGGAGGGCATCGCGGGATTCGTGGTTCCGACGGACACACCCGGCTTTTCGGCACGCACCATGACGCACAAGCTCTCGCTGCGAGCATCGGTGACGTCGGAGTTGTCTTTCGACGACATGCGGCTGCCCGCGGAGGCCAAATTGCCTGAGGCGCGCGGCTTGTCGGGTCCGCTGGCATGCCTGTCGGAGGCGCGGTTCGGGATTGTGTTCGGCGCGGTCGGGGCGGCCCGCGACTGTCTGGAAGCGACGCTGAACTACGTCACCACCAGGGAGGTGTTCGACAAGCCGCTGTCGGCCTACCAGCTGACGCAGGCCAAGCTAGCGGACATGGCGGTGGAGTTGGGCAAGGCGCAGCTGCTTGCGCTGCATCTCGGCGGTCTCAAAGACGCGGGCAAGATCCGGCCGGAGCAGATCAGCGTCGGCAAACTCAACAACGTCCGAGAAGCGATCGAAATCGCACGCCAGTGCCGAACTCTGTTGGGCGCCAACGGGATAACGCTGGAGTATCCAGTGATCCGGCACGCCAACAACCTGGAGTCGGTGTTGACGTACGAGGGCACCTCCGAGGTGCATCAACTGGTGATCGGCGAAGCGCTGACCGGGGTCAGCGCGTTTCGGTAGTTGCTCGGCGATGACCGGTCGCTACGGGGTGATCGGCGCTACCTGATTGCCGGTGAGCTTGCGGTAGGTGAACACCAGCAGCAGGCTTGCCAATGGCGCCGCCACCAGCAAACCGACACCGCACAGCAATGCGCCGACGGCCGTGATGACGCCGGCGACAAGCCAGACAAGCAACGCATTACCGACATTGCTCTTCACCGTGTCGAAACTGTTCTTGATCGCCTCGACTGGCGAGAGGTTGCGATCGAGCACCGCGATGATCGTGAACATGAGCAAGAAGCTCGCGATCAGGCCGGGGAGGTAGCACAGCGCGTTGCCGACGGACACGATCGCGCTGACGATCAGCGCCGCTACGACCACATTGCCGACGTTGCGCGGCCGGAAGAAGGTTCCCACTGTCACGTGATGCCCGTCCGCGAGCTCGAGAAGGCCGCTGATGTAGGCGGATTGGATCGTATACGCGACGAGCATCAAGATGAACGAGACGACGATGTTCATCAGGAAGCCGGTGGCGCTGAAAGCACTCCAGGAGTAGCTGAACCCGGAATCCGACGACGTGTAATCGGCTCCCGGTGACAACGCGATCATCAACCCGATCAGGATGCCGAGAACCACCAATTCGATGACGCCGTAGATGAGCGTTGCGACGACGAGCGGGCCGGCGTTCTTGCTGAACTTGTTCCACGCCCACGAGAACGCTTCGCCGAAGTCGAAACCCTGCCCTGCCCCGTAGCCGCTGTAGCCGGGGCCGCCGGCAGGCGGGTAGCCCGCAGCGGGCGGTGGATAGCCACCGGGCGGCGGAGGCGGCGGGTAACCACCTTGCGGTGGCGGTGGATAGCCCTGCTGTGGCGGTGGCGGATAGCCACCTGGGGGTGGTGGATAGCCACCACTTTGCGGCTGGCCCGGTGGCGGATAGCCACCGGAAGACGGCGGAGGCGGCGGCGGATACTCGCCGGGTGGTTGCTCGGTCATGATTCCTCTTTGATCGAATTGACCAGTGCGCCTAGGGATATCGGCCGCTGACTCAGCTCGGGAAGTAGAAGGCGACGGCGACGATGATGCCGATGATCAGCGAGACGGCGCCCACGATGATGCCGGCTAGCGCAAGTCCTCGCCCTTGTTGGCCGGTCTGCTTGACCTGGTTCAGCGCGACGATGCCGAGGACGATGCCGACGATGGACAGGACACCGATGCAGAAAACGCCCAGAACCGAGCAGACCAGCGACGCGATCGCCAGGCCGTTGGTACCAGCGGCCGGCGCAGTGCCCGGATAGCCCGACTGGGGTGGCGGATACCCACCCCCGGAAGGTGGCGGTGGCGGCGGGTAGCCCCCGGGCGGTGGTGGCGGATAACTTCCTGGCGGCTGGTCGGTCATGGTGCCTTCCCACTCAGGTGAAGTAGCCGGGTGAAGCGGTGCTCACCATACCCGAGAAGATGTTGGAGAACCGTATAAGCGAAGAAACGGCCAAAACGTTGCGCCGCTAGCTGCGTGCCGCAGCGCCCGACAGGAATCCGAGCAAATCCTGACGGGTGATGACGCCGACCGGCTTTCCCTCTTCGACCACCATGAGCGCGTCGCACTCGCGCAGCATTTTGGCGGCGGTTCCGACCAGTTCGCCTGTGCCGATCATCGGCATCGGTGGGCTCATGTGCTGGGCGACCGCGTCGGCGAGTTTGGCGCGGCCCTCGAACACCGCCGACAGCAGTTCGCGTTCCGACACGCTGCCCGCGACTTCACCTGCCATTACCGGCGGTTCGGCTCCGACGACCGGCATCTGTGACACACCGTATTCACGCAGAATGCCGATCGCATCGCGGATCGTCTCCGACGGATGGGTGTGCACCAGGTCAGGCAGCGCACCTGACTTGCC
The DNA here is from genome assembly GCF_059812765.1 of Mycobacterium sp. NGS39. NCBI lineage: Bacteria > Bacillati > Actinomycetota > Actinomycetes > Mycobacteriales > Mycobacteriaceae > Mycobacterium > Mycobacterium sp. NGS39. Next base: position 243,253 of record NZ_JCALDH010000007.1, read on the forward strand.
GCGCAACACATCTCCGACGGTCGGCTGCGCCACCGAGCCATCGAGGCGGGTGCGCAAGAACCCGTACGACGACATCCAGTCGTCGTTGAAGATCTTGGACAGATAGCCGCGGCCGCCGTCGGGCAACAGCACCACGACCAACGCATCCGGCCCGGCCCGCTCAGCAACCCTCACCGCAGCGACCACGGCCATGCCGCATGACCCACCGACGAGCAGCGCTTCCTCGCGGGCCAGCCGCCGAGTCATCTCGAACGAATCCGCGTCGGACACCGCGATGATCTCGTCGGGAACAGTCGGGTCGTACGCGGCGGGCCAGAAGTCTTCGCCCACGCCCTCGACCAGGTACGGGCGACCGCTTCCGCCGGAATACACCGAGCCTTCCGGGTCGGCACCGATGACGCGCACCGGTCCTTGCGGTCTGTCAGCCGAGACGTCCTTGAGGTATCGGCCGGCGCCGGTGATCGTGCCGCCGGTGCCCACGCCGGCGACGAAATGCGTGACGGCGCCGTCGGTGTCGGCCCACACTTCTGGTCCGGTCGTCTCGTAATGGCTGGCCGGCCCGTTGGGGTTCGAATACTGGTCCGGCTTCCACGCACCGTCGATCTCGTCGACCAGTCTGTCCGAGACGCTGTAGTAGCTGTCGGGATGGCCGGGCGGTACGGCCGTCGGGCAGACCACCACCTCGGCACCGTAGGCGCGCAGCACGTTCTGTTTGTCTTCGCTGACCTTGTCCGGGCAGACGAAGATGCATTTGTAGCCGCGCTGCTGGGCGATCAGCGCCAGCCCGACGCCGGTGTTACCCGACGTCGGCTCGACAATCGTTCCGCCAGGACGCAATTCACCACTCGCTTCGGCAGCGTCGATCATCTTGACGGCGATGCGGTCCTTAACGCTGCCGCCGGGATTGAGGTATTCCACCTTCGCCACAACCCGGCCGGCGCCCTCAGGCACGACCGAGTGCAACTCGACCAGAGGCGTGTTGCCGATCAGTTCGCCGATGTGCTGCGCAATCCGCATGGGTCCATGATCGCAGCCGCGGTCCGGCGCTTGTCGCGCGGACCGAACCAGGCTAGTCGGTGGCTTCGCGGATGTAGCCGCCGATCTGCCGCAGCGACCGCACAGCTTCGGGAACCAGCGGCGCGCACAGCTGGAACACGTGCATCTGCCCCGGCCACACCCGCACCTCGACCGGCACCCCGGCAGCGGCCAGCCGCCGCGCAGCCAGCCGTGCGTCGTACAGCAGAACTTCGGAACCCGAAACATGAATCAATGTGCGCGGCAAGCCCGGCTCGATGTGATCCACTGGCTCGTAGACATCTTCGGGCTCGCCGTCGACCACGCGTCGAGACGCTGCCATCGCGATCAGATCGAGCAGTGCGTCAAAAGCCTTGGGCGGGAACATCGCATCGGTGCGGATGTTCGCGTGCTGTTTCTTGGCCTCGGTCTCCAGCTGCATCAGCGGCGACAGCGATACCATTGCGGCCGGTTCTTCGCCGTCTGCAAGCAATCGTTCGGCGAGCGCCAGAGCCAGGTAGCCACCAGCCGAATCTCCTGCCAGGACAATCTGATCCGGCCCGTACCCGAGGTCACGCAGCCACTGATAGCCGTCGTAGCAGTCGTCGATGGCCTGGCCGATCGAATGCTTGGGAATCATCCGGTAATTCAGCACCAGCACGGGCGCGTCGGCGTAGTGCGAGATCATCGTCGTCAGCCGGCCGTGCGTGTTCACTCCGCAGGTGAGGAACGCGCCGCCGTGCATGTACAAGACCACGCGCCGCTTGCCATCGGCGGGCAGCACACCCTTGGCGCGGACCAGTTGCGCGGTGCACTGCGGCAGCTTCACGGTTGCCCGCACAGTGCCGGGGATGGGCAGTAAGGCCCGCGCCGCAAAGTCGATCAGCCCCCATGGCCACGGCAGAAACGGTACGTGGCTGCCAACTGTCAGCGTCGGACGAATTGTTAGCCGGGCGCCCAGCCAAGCCAGCCGCCCGGCGATGCTGGGACCGTCTTCGACGACCTCGACGGGCGCGCCGTCGCTGACTGGGTAGCGACGGGATTTCAGCGCGCGAGCTGCGCCGATGTGTGCGCAGGGCGACCCCGAGACCTTGCTTGGTGCGGTCATTTCACACTCCTACGCCGTTGTAGGCCGGTACCCCACGGGTCACGCCGTCAGTTCCCGGTAACTTAGCTTGACACCTTCAGCGTGTTCAACGATCGGCTGAGGTGTTTTGATATCGGATTCGTATTTCTCCGTGATCGCACCGAGTTTCACCTGCGTGTCGATGAGGGTGCGCCACGTAAACTCGGCTCGTGCACATGCGCGCTCCGCGGCGGTCAACCATCGCATTGGCGGCCATCGGTGTCATCGCATCATCCGGCGGCGCCTATGTGGGCGCGCGAAACTTCTTGAACGGGCAAGCAGATCAAGCGCGCAGCGTGATCCCGCGGATCTGGGAACCGCCTCCGCGCGCCGACGGCGTCTACTCCCCCGGAGGCGGTCCCGTCGACCGCTGGTCGCGAGATGTGCCGTTCGACTTGCACCTGATGGTCTTCGGGGATTCGACCGCAACGGGTTTCGGCTGCCACTGCGCCGACGAGGTTCCCGGAGTACTTCTGGCCCGCGGTCTGGCGGAAGAGACCGGCAAGCGAATTCGCTTGAGCACCAAGGCAATTTCGGGTGCAACGTCGAAAGGGCTGTCCGGTCAAGTCGACGCGATGTTCGTGGCGGGACCGCCGCCGGACGCCGCGGTCATCATGATCGGCGCCAACGACATCACCGCGCTCAATGGGGTCGGCCCGTCGGCGCGTCGTCTCGGCGCGGCGGTCAAGCGTTTGCGGGACAGCGGCGCCGTCGTGGTCGTCGGCACCTGTCCTGACTTCGGGGTGATCACCGCGATTCCGCAACCGCTCCGCTGGGCCGCCCGGACCCGGGGATTGCGGCTGGCGCGGGCGCAGGCCGCCGCGGTGCGCAACGCCGGAGGAGTTCCGGTGCCACTGGCCGACCTGCTGGCACCGGAGTTCCTGCAAGCTCCCGAGTTGTTGTTCTCCGAGGACATGTACCACCCGTCCGCGGCAGGTTATGCGTTGGCGGCCAAACAGCTTTTCCCCGCCCTGTGCAATGCGTTGGGCGAGTGGACCGGCGGGCCGGTGCCTGAGCTGCCGTGGGTGTCGCAAGCGGCCGAAGCCAGGACGTTCCGCAACAGACTGCGCCGCCTCGCGCGGATTGTCCGGCACACGACTGGGGTTCGGGCACCCGTCGTGGTGCCTGCGAACTGACGCGGACTAGGTTCGGGGTAACTCTGACCTCAGGAGGCGTCATGCCCGAAGCCGTCATCGTCTCGACCGCGCGCTCCCCCATCGGCCGCGCTGCCAAGGGATCGCTTGTCGACATGCGTCCCGACGACCTTGCCGCGCAGATGGTGCGCGCCGCCCTGGAAAAGGTGCCCGCGCTCGACCCGCGTGACCTCGACGACCTGATCATGGGGTGCGGCCAGCCCGCCGGTGAAGCCGGCTTCAACATCGGCCGCGCGGTGGCGGTCCAGCTGGGCTACGACTTCCTGCCTGGCACCACGGTGAACCGCTACTGTTCGTCGTCGCTGCAGACCACCCGCATGGCGTTTCACGCGATCAAGGCCGGTGAGGGCAGCGCCTTCGTGTCGGCGGGAGTCGAGACGGTGTCGCGGTTTCCGAAGGGCACGTCGGACGGTTGGCCGGACACCCACAACCCGCTGTTTGCCGAGGCCGAAGAGCGCACCGCCCAAGCCGCTGCAGGCGCCGACTCCTGGCACGATCCACGCGAGGACGGCGTCCTACCCGACGTCTACATCGCGATGGGCCAAACCGCGGAAAACGTTGCGCTGCTTACCGGTATCAGCCGGGAAGACCAGGACCACTGGGGTGTGCGGTCGCAGAACCGCGCAGAGCAGGCGATCGCCAACGGGTTCTTCGAGCGTGAGATCGTGCCGGTGACACTGCCCGACGGGTCGGTGGTCAGCACCGACGACGGCCCACGGCCCGGCACCACCTACGAGAAGGTCAGCCAGCTCAAGCCAGTGTTCAGGCCGAACGGGACCGTGACCGCGGGCAATGCGTGCCCGCTGAACGACGGCGCGGCTGCGGTGGTGATCGTGTCCGACGAGAAGGCCCGCGAATTGGGGCTGACCCCGCTGGCGCGGATTGTGGCGACCGGCGTTTCGGGGCTTTCGCCGGAGATCATGGGGCTCGGCCCGATCGAGGCGACGCGTAAAGCGCTGGCGAATGCGGGCATGTCGATCGGCGACATCGACCTGTTCGAGATCAACGAGGCGTTCGCGGTCCAAGTGCTGGGCTCGGCGCGCGAACTCGGCATCGACGAGGACAAGCTGAACGTCTCGGGCGGAGCGATTGCGCTCGGGCATCCGTTCGGGATGACCGGTGCGCGCATCACCGCGACGCTGCTGAACAACTTGCAGACCTACGACAAGACGTTCGGCCTGGAGACCATGTGCGTCGGCGGCGGCCAGGGCATGGCGATGGTCATCGAACGGCTGTCCTGACTTCGCGCCGAGCCTGCGTACAGATCGCGTTCGCGACCGAATTCACGATCTGTGCGCAGTCTCGATGCGGTTGACGCGGGCCTTCCACGCCCTTTCCAAGCGATCGAGGATGCTCGGTGGTGATTCCCGTGCGACGACTCGGATTGCTTTCCAGCCGAGGTCGGGCAGTCGCTCGTATCGCCGGACATCCTTGACCCACTGCACAGGATCGGTCCGGTGCTGATCGCCCTCGTACTCCAATGCGATCTGCGGCGCTTCCCAACCCATGTCGAGGTAGTACCAGCGGCGCTCGAGCGGATCCCACACCGGGATCTGTGTTCGCGGCCGCGGATATCCAGCTCGTATGACCAAGAGCCGCAGCCACGTCTCCTTCGGTGATGCCGCTCCCGCGTCGTAAAGTTCGAGCGCGGCGCGCAGTTGTCGAATGCCTCGAACTCCTGGATGCTTCTCCGCAACGCGAAGAACGTCGTCGGCCTTGAAACCCGTTGCGTTGCCCAGTGCGTCGAGTCGAGCAATGGCTTCATCGAGCCGTCCGCGCCTGCCCAAGTCGAACGCGGTGCGCTCGGGCGTCGTCACGGGAAGGCCCCTCAGTGTGCTGTATTCGCCTGCACCGAGGCGCATGTCGTAAGTGCGCAAGCCGTGCGGACGACGGGCGTTATTCCAGATCAACTCGACGGGCTCCGCGTCGGCTATCCACTTCGAGCCGTGCAGCGCGGACGCGGTGAGCCCGGCGACAATGCCACGCCGGTGAGACCACAACCAGGCAGCGACTGCACGCTGGTGCAAAGTCAGCGCCGCATCCTTCGCGACGTAGACGTCGGGGAAGACCGCGCGATAGCGAGACCTGAGCTCGTGCTTGCGCACCCGCCCGCTCTCAATGGCTTCGCTACCTCGAAACGGTCGGCCCCCCGCTGCCATAGGCCAACTCTTGCGCAACGCCGGCCTCCGAAACTGCGCACAGATCGCGATCTGTGGACGAATCGCGATCTGTGCGCAGGCTCGGCGAGGAACCCTGCAGACGACGAAGGGCCGGCACCGTAGTGCCGGCCCTTCCGTGCAGGAAATCAGTCGCGGTAGAAGTAGCTGAGCAGCTGCAGGATCTCCAGGTACAGCCACACCAGCGTGACCGTCAGCCCCAGGGCGATGCCCCATGCGGCCTTCTCCGGTGCCCCGGCGCGGATCATCTGATCGGCGGCATCGAAGTCGATCAAGAACATGAACGCCGCCAGCGCGATGCAGACCAACGAGAACACGATCGCCAGTGCGCCACCGCTGCGCAGCCCCATGCCTGCGCCTCCGTTGACGCCAAACAGCGACAGCACCAGGTTGCCGAGCATCAGCACAAGCACACCGAACAGGCCGGCCACGACCATCCGGGTGAGCTTCGGGGTGACGCGGATGGCGCCGGTCTTATAGACGACGAGCATGCCGGCGAAGACACCCAGAGTGCCTAGGACGGCTTGCGTGATCAACGTCCCGGCGCTCACGCCCGAGACGACGAAGTTGCCGAACACCCACGAGACCGCACCGAGGAACAAGCCCTCGAGCGCCGCGTAGCTCAGCACGATCGCCGGGTTGTCCTGCTTGCGGGCGAGCGTGGCGACAAGAACCAGAACCAGGCCGCCGAGTGCGCCCACCATGGTGAACAGTCCAGCCAAGGCCGGGTTCACACCCACCAGGTAGTACGACACCACCGCGACCAGCGACAACACGCCAAGCGTGATGCCGGTCTTGGTGACGACGTCGTCGACAGTCAGCGGGCGCGAAACGCCCTGCTGCACGTAAGGCTCGGTTTGATAGCCCTGATAAACCTGCTGCGCTCCGGCGGCGTAGCCGGGCCCGAACTGCGCGTATCCGCCTTGCTGCCTAGGCAGCGATCGAAATACCGGGTTGCTGGTCTCCCGCACCGTCGGTTCCTCTCCTAAATGTGTACCGAGAACAAACGTCCAACGATTGACACCTCGTCATCAGTTCCCGGCCTCTTCCCAGGCAAACCTTACCCGGGGCCGCGCCACCAGGGGAGACGATCTAGATTGCTTTCCCGTGACGGGTGACCGCTCTGCCGACGAGATCGTGACCAGCGCCCAAGACGGTGTCCGCTTCCTCACGCTGAACCGGCCCAAGGCGATCAACTCGCTGACCCACTCCATGGTCACGACCATGCATCAGAAGTTGCGCGAGTGGGCTGACGACGACGACGTGCGGGCGGTGGTGGTCAGCGGCGCCGGCGACCGGGGGCTGTGCGCGGGCGGCGACATCGTCGCGATCTACCACAGCGTGCACAACGACGGCGGCGCCGAGGCTCGGCAGTTCTGGCACGACGAATACCTCCTCAACGCCTACATCGCCCGCTATCCCAAGCCCTACATCGTGCTGATGGACGGCATCGTGATGGGCGGCGGCGTCGGGATCTCCGTGCACGGCAACACCAGGGTGGTGACGGACACGTCGAAGATCGCGATGCCCGAAGTGGGCATCGGTTTCGTCCCCGACGTCGGTGGCACCTACTACCTCGCGCGCACGCCGGGTCGGCTGGGCCTGCACGCCGCGCTCACCGGCGCACCGTTCTCCGGGTCCGACGCGATCGCGATGGGCTTCGCCGATCACTACGTCCCACACACTGCGCTCGACGACTTCGTCAAGACCGTCGTCGACGACGGAGTGGACGCCGCGGTGAAGCGTCACGCCGTCGCACCGCCGCCCAGTGAGCTTGCGGTGCAACGGAACTGGATCGACGAATGCTTCGCGGGCGACACCGTGACCGACATCGTCGCCGCGCTGCGCGGACACGACGCCGGCCCGGCCAACGACGCCGCCAACCTGATCGCCACCCGCTCTCCCACCGCCGTCTCGGTGGCCCGGGAGGCGGTGCGCCGCGCGGCGGACCTGCAAACGCTTGAAGACGTTCTGCGCCAAGAGTATCGGGTGTCGTGCGCGACGCTTCGTTCACACGACCTGATCGAGGGCATCCGCGCGCAGGTCATCGACAAAGATCGCAACCCCAAGTGGTCGCCGGCCTCCCTGGCGGAGGTCAGCGCCGAAGACGTCGAGGCGTTCTTCGCCCCCGTCGACAACGACCTGTCGTTCGAGAACGAAAGCTGAAAGCCGATGACCTACCAGACCATCCTCGTCGACCGCCAGGACCGCGTTGCCACGATCACGCTGAACCGCCCGGAGGCGCTCAACGCCCTCAACGGCCAGGTGATGGCCGAAGTCACTACGGCCGCAGCAGAATTCGACAACGACCCGGGCGTCGGCGCCATCGTGCTCACCGGATCCGCCAAAGCGTTCGCCGCCGGGGCGGACATCAAGGAGATGGCAGAGCTGTCGTTCGCCGAGGTGTTCGCTTCCGACTACTTCGCCGCCTGGGGCAAGTTCGCGGCCGTGCGCACACCGACGATCGCTGCCGTGGCCGGCTATGCACTGGGTGGCGGCTGCGAACTGGCGATGATGTGTGATCTGCTGATCGCCGCGGACACCGCGAAATTCGGCCAGCCCGAGATCAAACTCGGTGTGCTGCCGGGCATGGGCGGCTCCCAGCGGCTCACCCGCGCGATCGGCAAGGCCAAAGCGATGGACCTCATTCTGACCGGACGCAACATGGATGCCGCGGAGGCGGAACGCAGTGGGCTGGTGTCACGGGTGGTGCCGGCCGATGACCTGCAGCGCGAAGCGATGTCGGTGGCGACCACCATCGCGCAGATGTCGTTGTCGGCCGCGCGGATGGCCAAAGAAGCCGTCAACCGGGGGTTCGAAACGCCGCTCTCCGAGGGACTTCTGTACGAGCGGCGGCTTTTCCACGCCGCGTTCGCCACCGACGACCAAAGCGAGGGCATGGCGGCGTTTGTCGAGAAACGCGCCCCCAACTTCACCCATCGCTGAAGATGGGGGCATGACCGACACCGAGGCGTCCGAGGAAACACCCGAGGCGCCCGCCGAAGAGCCGTCCGAAAAGACTGCCGCAAAGCCCGATTGGTGGGTCCGGCATTACACGTTCACCGGAACGGCTGTCGGGCTGGTGTTCCTGTGGCTGTCGATGACGCCGTCGCTGCTGCCGCGCGGACCGCTGTTCCAGGGACTCGTGAGCGGCGCTGCCGGTGCCACCGGGTATGCCGTCGGCGTGTTTGCGGTCTGGTTGGCGCGGTTCATGATGTCGCGGGACAGCAGCCCCAAGCCGCCGCGCGCCGCGTGGTTCGTGCTGGTGGCGGTCGGGATGGTCGGCACGCTGGCGATGGTCGTCTGGTTTCACGTGTGGCAGGACCACGTCCGCGGTCTCATCGGCGTGCCCCGGCTAAAGTGGCATGACTATCCGCTGGCCGCAGTCCTGGCCATCGTCACGCTGTTCGTGCTCGTCGAAATCGGCCAGCTGATCGGGCGTTTCATCCGCTTGCTGGTCCGGCAACTCAATCGTGTTGCGCCGCCGCGGGTTTCGGCAGTGGTCGCAGTGCTGTTGGTCGTCGCACTGTTCGTCGCGATCCTCAACGGCGTGGTCTTGCGGTTCGCGATGAGCACGATGAACAACACCTTCGAAGCGGTCAACAACGAGCAGGATCCCGACAGCCCGCCGCCCACCAGCCCGCTGCGCTCGGGCGGACCCGGTTCGCTGGTGAGCTGGGCCTCGCTGGGCAACCAGGGCCGCATCTTCGTCGACGGCGCCCCGACCGTGGAACAGCTGTCGAAGTTCAACGGCGCACCGGCCACCGAACCGATCCGCGCGTACGCCGGACTGGAATCCGCCGACGGCATCGAGGCCGCCGCGGAGCTCGCAGCACGCGAGCTGGACCGCACAGGTGGCCTCAAGCGCAAGGTCGTCGCCGTCGCGACGACCACCGGGACCGGCTGGATCAACGCGGCCGAGGCCGACGCGCTCGAGTACATGTTCAACGGCGACACCGCGATCGTGTCGATGCAGTACTCGTTCTTGCCGAGCTGGCTGTCGTTTCTGGTCGACAAGGAGAACGCTCGGCATGCCGGGCAGGCGCTGTTCGAGGCGGTGGCGGCACGGGTGCGGGCGCTACCGGAAGGCCAACGGCCCAAGCTCGTCGTGTTCGGGGAAAGCCTGGGCTCCTTCGGCGGAGAGGCGCCGTTCCTGTCGGTCAACAACATCGTGGCCCGCACCGACGGGGCGCTGTTCTCCGGGCCAACGTTCAACAACACGATGTGGCAGGAGGCCACCGCCAACCGCGATCCCGGTTCGCCCGAGTGGCTGCCCATCTACGAGCAGGGCTACAACGTGCGCTTCGCCGCCCAGTCCGACAACCTCGCTCGTCCGGCCCAACCGTGGGGCAATCCGCGAATCGTGTACCTGCAGCACGCATCCGACCCGATCACATGGTGGAATCCGGATCTGCTGTTCTCCGAACCGGACTGGCTGAGGGAACCGCCGGGCTACGACCGGCCGCAGGACATGTTCTGGTTCCCGGTGGTGACGTTCCTGCAGGTGTCGGCCGATATGGCGGTCGCCGTGGACGTGCCCGACGGGCACGGGCACCGCTACGTCAAAGACGTGGTCAATGCGTGGGCCGCAGTGCTGCAGCCGCCCGGATGGACGCCGGAGAAGACCGGGCGCCTGCGCGAAGTGGTGAAAGCGCCCGAGTAGCAGACCTCAACGCGACCAGAGCGCCGGACTCGCGAAGCGCCCAGTAGCCGCCGACGACGTCGGTGGCGCGGTGCAGGCCGAGGTCTTGCAGCGCGGCGGCCGCGAGGCTCGAGGTGTAGCCCTCCGAGCACACCACCACCCACTCGACGTCCTCGTCGACCGCGTGCGGCAGCCGTGCGTCACTGGTGGAGTCGCAGCGCCACTCCAGCACGTTGCGCTCGACGACGAGCGCGGACGGCACCCTGCCCTCACGCTCGCGCTGGGCCTGCGGGCGGATGTCCACGAGCACCGCTCCGCGGCGGACCGCATTGGGCACATCCGGCGCAGCCAACCGCTGCAGCCGCTGCCGGGCGGCGAAGAGGACGTCGTCGATGCGGCTCACTGTCCCTCCGGAGTGTCGGTGAGTTGAGTGCGGACCCGCCGCAACGTGTTGTGCTCGGTGACGTCGTAGTAGGACATTGCGGTGAGCGGCGGCGAATACGCGTGCACGCTGAGCGTCGGCGCATGGTCCGACGGGGCCCAGGTGACGTCGTGCACCCATCCCAGCGGGAACGCTGCCTGGTCACCGGCGACCAGCCGTCGTCGGCGCAATGTCTCACCGGCCCAACGGGTTTCGTTCAATGCACCGCTGAGCAAGGTGAGTGCGCCCAGCGAGCCGCAATGGTCGTGTAATTCGGTGGATTCACCCGGCACCCAGCTGATCAGCCAGACGTCGAGTTCGTCGTCACTGCGCAGCCGGGTGAACCACCGTTCGTCCTCCGGAATGCCGTGGCGCGGGAACAGGTGGTCGTAGTCGCCGCTGAGAACGTGGTCGGCGTCGCGGTCGGTGATGTGCAGAAGATCGGGCAGCCGCAGCCTGGTGGGACCGGGCACCGCCGGAATGGTCGACGGACGCAACGCGGCGGGGCGGGCGGGCGACGACGAGCCGCTCGCGCGGAGAGCCAAAGACATGGGAATGAGACTCCGAAGGATGGGTGGACGAATCGGGGCGGGCAGTCAGGCCCGACAACACTCCCGAGTGCCGATGAGTCCCATCACGGCCAATAGTCTGGCACACATGACTGCTGCGCGCTGCTTTCAGGGTGTGCTGTTGGCCGGTGTCGGGGTCGTGACGCTGCTGGCCGGCTGCTCGACGTCGGAGAAACCGACAGATCAGGCCAAGCCGACCTCCGCCCCGCAGGCCGCGCCGTCGACCGCGCCGGCGCAGGTGGAGGTCTCACCGGCCGGCGTGACGACCGCCGTGAACGTGCCAGCGAGCTCCACCGAAGAGGAGTACTACCAGGCCTGCCACTGGGCGCGGGAATGGATGAAGGACAAGCCCGGCGACCCACACGCCCAGATCGAGCCGTACCTGGCGATGGTGCAGGCATCGGCCACCGGCGAGAAGGGCACGTGGAACACCCCGTGGACCAAGCTGACCCCGGAACGCCAGGCCGGGGTGATCGTGGCGGCGAAGGCGGCCGCGGACGCCGGCTGTGACTGAGCGCGCGCACAATGGCCAGATGGACGGCAAGCGCGTAGCGCTGGCACTCGGAAGCGGCGGCGCGCGCGGCTACGCCCACATCGGGGTGATCGCCGAGCTGCTGGAGCGCGGCTACGAGATCGTCGGTGTCGCAGGCTCGTCCATGGGCGCGCTGGTCGGCGGTCTGCATGTGGCCGGCGCCTTGGACGAATTCACGGACTGGGCCAAGACGCTGAGCCAGAGCGGTGTGCTGCGGCTGCTCGACCCGGCCTGGCGCGGTCCCGGGTTCTTCCGCGCCGAGAAGGTCCTCGACGTGGTTCGCGACCTGGTCGGCGAGGCGGACATCGAGAAGCTGCCGATCCCCTATACCGCTGTCACCACGGACTTGCTCACCGGTAAATCGCTGTGGCTGCAACGCGGTCCGCTCGATGTGGCGATTCGCGCGTCGATCGCGATACCGGGGATGATCGCGCCGTACGTCGCCGACGGTCGGGTCCTTGCCGACGGCGGCATCCTGGACCCACTGCCGGTCGGGCCACTGGCGGGCGCGAACGCCGACGTGACGATCGCGGTGAGTCTCAACGGCGACGACATCGGCAGTGAGCGCTACCGCCGCTCAGAGGAGCCCAGTGCGGCAGCGGAATGGTTCACCCGGTTGGTGCGCAGCACGTCGGCGCTCCTGGAAACTCCGGCCGCGCGTTCGGTGCTCGGCCGGTTCGGCTCGACCGCAGAGGACGAGGCGGAGGAGCAGCTGGCCGAGGCCGACCCGGAATCCGACGACGTGGCCACCGCGTCGGCGATGGTGCCCAAACTGGGCAGTTTCGAGGTGATGAACCGCACGATCGATGTCATGCAGGCGGCGCTGGCCCGTCATCAGCTCGCCGCGTATCCACCTGACATCCTCATCGAGGTGCCGCGCACGTCGTCGCGCAGTCTGGATTTCCATCGCGCCGCAGATGTGATTGACGTGGGACGCACACTCGCCGGCCAGGCGCTGGATTCGTTTGAGTCGCAGGGTGATTCGATCGACGACGCAGCCGAAGACTCACCCGCTGAGTCCGGCGACTGACCCTCTGCGCTGGATCAGACTCCCGTTCCGGTCGGGCCGGGAGCGCTCGCCCGGTTCCCTGTGGTGCGGCCCAGGAGCAGCCCGAGAAGGACCATGCCGACACCCAAAGCGAAGTGCAGCCAGTTGTCGGCGGTGTTGACGGGGATGAAGTTGGCGGCGCTGTGCTGATTGATCAGAAGCCCGTAGATCCACAGCACCAAATAGATGAGGCCGCCGGCGATCAGAAACGTCCGCGCTCCGTTAAACGTGCGCGCCATCAACAGCCCCGCCACGCCGAAGAGTAGGTGGACGATGTTGTGCAGCACCGAGACGTGGAAGAGATGCAGAAGCATCGCACCCGACTGGTGACCGGCCACTTTCATTCCGCCGTCGTAGTCGGTGACGCCCGGAATAAAGCCCAAGACGCCCACTAGCAGAAACACCGCGCCGACGACGAGCGCGGCGCCTTGAACCGTCGCCCAGCGGTCAGCCCGACCGGTGGCGCCGCCGGCAGGAGATGTCGCCATCGCTGCACCTCTCTTCTTTCGTAAAACAAGCAAGATAGAGAGGTACCCCCAGGGGATGGGCACAAACGCGGGACAGCCGCGTCAACCAGCGGCGTCGAGGAACGCGGCAACCTTCGCGGCGTCGCGCCGTCCTTGCTCTCGGCCGGCGACCGCAGAGGGCGCGCGGCAGTCCGGGTCCAGCGGATTGCGCCCGAACGCTGCGACCGACGCCTCGTCGGCGAAGATGCCCAGCGCCCGGCCGGGGAATTCGGCCAGCTCGTCGGCCAGACTCCGCCCGAACGGCGAAAACCCCGGTTCCGGACTGGGTGACAGCATCACCACCGCGTCGGCGCCGGTGACCGCGTCCACGTTGGCGCTGCTGCCGATGCCGCCGTCCATGAATCGCCGCTGCCCGATCGTCACCGCCGGCCACACCACCGGCACTGCGCAGCTGGCCGCGACGGCGTCGACCAGAGACACACCGCTGTTTCGGTCGAACAGCACGCGCTCGCCGGTGCCGACGTCGATTGCCGTGACCTCGAGCCGACGCTCCGGCCAATCGTGGGACGGCAGCCGATGCTCGATCACGGCACGACGCGCCTCTTCAGTGACCGTCTTTGCCGAAAGCGCCTGCACGCCAATCCATTTCAAGCGTTCGCGGGTCGAGACACTCGCATCGTTGGCATGCTCGAACAGCTCGATCAGTTCGTCGACGTCGATGTGGGGTGCGATCTCATGCGTCGCCGGTTCGAGCTGGCGGTCGTAGAGGCTCTGCAACGGCGTGCCGCTGGAAATCTGCGCTGCAACTGCCGAACCCGCCGACGTGCCGAGGAGAAGCTCCGCGTCGAGCAGGCGCCGGGCGGCAGCTGGCGCTACGTCCTGCACGCCGAGCAAAAAGCCTGTTTCCCAAGCGATTCCGGCGATGCCGCCGCCGGCGAGTACCAGTGCCAGCCGCTCGGTCTTCGTCACAGCGTCCCCCGTCCGGATTGTGAGGCCACCTAAACATCATGACTGACGGGCGATTGCCGTGGCTACCGAGTCGAGCCCTGACTTCCGCCGAGCAGACGCTGAATCGCATGAGAAGGCGCTGCGCGATGCGATTTGGTGTCTGCTGGCGCGGTGGGTCAGTCAGCGCATTCGACGACGTCGTAGGCGTCGTCGGCGTAGCGGGCGCGGATCACCTTCTTGTCGAACTTGCCGACGCTGGTGCGCGGCACCTCGTCGACGAAGGCCCAGCGTTCCGGCAGCCACCACCGGACAACCTTGTCGCGCAGATAATCCCGCAGCTGCGGAGCAGTGACGGTTGCGTTCTCCTTCAGCACCACCGCAGCCAGCGGCCGCTCTTGCCAGCGCTCGTCGGGCACGCCTACCACCGCCGCCTCCAGCACGTCGGGATGGCCCATTAGGTGGTTCTCCAGCTCCACCGAGGAGATCCACTCGCCGCCGGACTTGATCACGTCCTTGGCGCGGTCGGTCAGCGTGACATAGCCCAGCGCGTCGATGCGCCCGACGTCGCCGGTGCGCAGCCATCCGTCGGCGAACTTTTCGGCGTCGCGGTTCCGGTAATAGCTGCCGGTGATCCACGGCCCGCGAACCTCCAGCTCCCCCACCGACTTTCCGTCGTTGGGCAGCACGTTGCCGTCGTCGTCGACGATGCGCATTTCGACCCCGAACAGCGGCCGGCCTTGCGTCGCCCGCAACTGCCACGCCGCGTCACCGTCCACCCCGCGCGGCGGCCACGCCATCGACGCGACCGGCGACGTCTCGGTCATTCCCCACAACTGCATCAGCGTGATGCCGAACTTCTCGTCGTAGGCGCGCATCAGCGATTCCGGCACCGCCGAGCCTCCGCACAGGATCAGCCGCAACGACGAAATGTCGTGCGCTGGGTCGTGTTCCAGGCAGTGCAGGATGTCGTTCCAGATGGTCGGCACCGCGGCGGCCACCGTCGGACGACATTTCTCGATCATCTCGACCAACCGGGGTGCGTGCGCATAGCGGTCAGGCAGCAGCAGGTCGGCGCCTGCCATCAGCGCGGCGTGCGGGATGCCCCAGGCATTGGCGTGGAACATCGGCACCACCGGCAGCGCCCGGTCCCCTTCGGCCAAGGCCATTCCGTTGGTGCTGCACACCGACGTGCTGTGCAGATATGTCGACCGGTGCCCGTACACCACGCCTTTCGGGTGGCCGGTGGTGCCGCTGGTGTAACACATTGCGGCAGCAGCCCGTTCGTCAATGTCCGGCCAGTCGAAGTCGCCGGGCTGGGCGGCGAGCAGCTCGTCGTAGCGGATGACGTCCTTGCCCGCCGTTTCCAGCACCGCGGTGTCGCCGTCGCCGACGGCCACCACCGCGCGCACGGTCTCCATCTTCGGCAGCACCGCTGCCAGTTGCTTGGCCAGCGACGTGTCGGCAAGCACCACGGTGTCTTCGGCGTCGTAGGCGATGAACTCGATCTGGTCGTCAGAGAGCCGGATGTTCAGCGTGTGCAACACCGCACCCATGCACGGGATGGCGAAGTACGCCTCGAGGTGTTCCTGATTGTTCCACATGAACGTGGCGACGCGGTCGCTGGGCCGCACCCCCAGCGCACGCAAGCCGTGGGCCAGTTTCGCGACCCGCACGCCCAATTCGCGATAGCTGATCTGGCGGTAGCCGTCTTCGGTCGCGGTGATGACCACCCGGTCGCCGTGGATCGTGGTGCCGTGCCGCAGCACGGACGTCAGCGTCAGCGGAATATCTTGCATCGTGCTGTACAACACGGCTTCTCCGATCAGTGGTGGCACTCGACGATGTCGTACTGCTGATCTGCGTACCGCGCCCGGATCAGCTTCTTGTCGAACTTGCCGACGCTGGTCTTGGGAATCTCGTCGACGAAAGTCCAGCGCTCGGGCAGCCACCACCGAGCGACCTTGTCGCTCAAGAACTTACGCAATTCGTGGGCAGTGACGTCGGCGCCCTTGTCGACGACGACCGCGGCCAGTGGGCGTTCCTGCCAGCGCTCGTCGGGCACGGCGACCACGGCGGCCTCGAACACGCCGGGGTGGCCCATCAGGTGGTTCTCCAACTCGACCGACGAAATCCACTCGCCGCCGGACTTGATCACGTCCTTGGAACGGTCGGTGAGCGTGATGAAACCCCGACCGTCGATGCGGCCGACGTCGCCGGTGCGCAGCCACCCGTCATGGAACTTCGACTCGTCGGCATTCAGGTAGTACGAGCCCGTCACCCACGGTCCGCGAACTTCCACCTCGCCCACGGCTTTTCCGTCATTGGGCAGCACATTGCCGTCGTCGTCGACGATGCGCGCTTCGACGCCGCACATCGGCCGGCCCGCGGTGTTGCGCAACGCCCAATGTTCTTCTTCGCTGACGTCGCCGGGCGGCCGGGCAATGGACGCCAGCGGCGAGGTCTCGGTCATCCCCCAGGCTTGGCGGATCTCGACGCCGTGCTTGTGCTGGAACTCCTTCATCATCGCCAGCGGCACTGCCGAGCCTCCGCACGGCACCACCCGCAGCGACGAGATGTCGTACTCCGGATGCGAATTCAGGTACTTCAGCACGTCGTTCCAGATCGTGGGTACCGCGGCAGCGACCGTGGCCCGATGCTCGTGCACCATCTTCACCAGACGCTCTGCCTGCAGGAAGCGGTCCGGCATCAGCAGGCTGGCGCCCGCCATCAGCGCCGCGTACGGTTTGCCCCACGCATTGGCGTGAAACATCGGCACGATCGGCAGGACGCGGTCGTCCTCGTTGATCGCAAAGCCGGCACAAATCGCCATCGACTGCAGGAATGCCGAGCGGTGGCTGTAGACAACGCCTTTCGGGTTGCCGGTGGTGCCGCTGGTGTAACACATTGCGGCAGCGGACTTTTCGTCTACGTCAGGCCAGTCGTAGGTGGTCGGCTGGTCGGCCAGCAGGTCGTCGTAGCGGATCACCGTCTTTCCGGACTCGGTGAGCGCGTCCAGGTCGCCATCTCCGACCGCCACCACGGTGTGCACAGTCGACATCTTCGGCAGCAAAGCGGCCAGCAGCGGCGCCAGCGACAGGTCGGCCACCACAACCCTGTCCTGCGCCTCCTCGGCGATGTAGGCGAGCTGGTCGGCGGGCAGCCTGATGTTCAGGGTATGCAGCACCGCACCCATGCAGGGCGCCGCCAAGTAGGTCTCCAGGTGTTCCTGGTTGTTCCACATGAACGTCGCGACCCGTTCGTCACCGGTGATGCCCAGCTCGCGCAGCCCGTGTGCCAGCTGCGCGACGCGCTCACCGACAGTGCCGTAGCTGGCCTCGCGGTAGCCGTCGTCGGTCGCGGTGATCACCTTGCGCTCGGCATGCCAGCCGGTGCCGTGCCGCAACAGCATGGTGATCGTGAGCGGGAAGTCCTGCATGGTGCTTTCCACTGCCACCCCCTGTGCTTGCTCTTCGCCGTCTTACTTCCCATCTTGGCCCGCGCACCGGGGTGGCAGGCCAATAATCGAGCCGAACCACTAGGGAAGGGCGGATGCATGAAGACCAAGGCCGCGGTGTTGTGGGGACGGAACCAGAAGTGGGAGGTCGAAGAGATCGACCTCGATGCGCCCAAACAGGCCGAGGTGCTGGTGAAGATGACCGCCAGCGGGTTGTGCCACTCCGACCATCATCTGGTGACCGGCGACTTGCCCATGGCGTTCCCGCTGATCGGCGGGCACGAGGGCGCCGGCGAGGTCGTGGAAGTGGGCCCCGGTGTCGCGGACATCGCCGAAGGCGACCACGTGGTCTTCAGCTTCATCCCGGCGTGCGGCCGCTGTAAGCCCTGTGCCCGCGGCATGAGCAACATGTGCGAGCTGGGCGCGACGATCCTGTCCGGTCCCCAGCTCGACGGCACGTACCGGTTCCACGCGCGCGGCCACGACGTCGGCCAGTTCTGCGTGCTCGGGACGTTCTCGGAGTACACCGTGGTGCCCACCGCGTCGGTGATCAAGCTCGACCAGGAGGTCGCGCTGGACAAGGCCGCGCTGCTGGGCTGTGGCGTGACCACCGGGTGGGGCAGCGCGGTGCGCACCGGTGAAGTCCGCGCGGGCGACACCGTCGTCGTAATGGGCGTCGGCGGGGTCGGCATCAACGCGGTGCAGGGCGCACGCATCGCCGGGGCGCAGCACATCGTCGCCCTGGATCCCGTCGCCTATAAGCGCGAGCGGTCACGGGAGTTCGGCGCCAACCACGTCGCCTCGTCGGTCGACGAGGCCTGGCCGCTGGTCAACAGCCTCACCCAGGGCGAGATGGCTGACGTCTGCATCATCACCACCGACGTCGCCGAAGGGTCCTACCTGGCGCAGGCGCTGAGTTTGGTGGGCAAGCGGGGTCGTGTGGTGGTCACCGCGATCGGGCATCCGACGGAGTTCACCGCGACGATGTCGCTGTTCGACCTGACGAGCTACGAAAAGCAGGTGCGCGGGTCGTTGTTCGGGTCGTCGAACCCGCGCAGCGACATCTACCGGCTGCTGTCGCTGTATGACAACGGCCAGCTCAAGCTCGACGAACTGGTCACCCGCGAGTACACGCTCGAAGACATCAATCAGGGCTACGACGACATGCTCAGCGGAGTGAACCTGCGCGGCCTGATCCGCTACTGACGCCGGCTCAGACGCCGGCCGGCTGCAGCTCGCGCACGTCGTGCATCGCGACGGTCTCCACGTCGAGCACATCGTCGGAGTGGGCCGGCGTGGCCGCGTCGAACACGCTGACGCGACCCAAGTAGTCGGCGACGTACAGTCGCCCGTCCGGGCTCGTCGCCACACAGGACGGCTGTGCGCCGACACCGATGGTGTCGACGACCTCGTGGGTCTTGGCACACACCACGGCCACCGCGTCTCGGTACACGACATAGACGCGGGCCGCGTCGGCGCTGAGGGCCACCTGCATGGGATGTCCGCCGAGCCAGGCCGTGGCCACGGGCTTGCCGGTCGTCATGTCGATGACCTCCACCAGGCCGCCGTATTCCGGGTCGGAGCCCAGCACGTATGCCACCCGCCCGTCGCCGCGGACCACGGCATCCCGGATGGGCGACACCGTCGGCACAGTGGCCACCACGCGCGCAGTCGTGGCGTCGACCACGCTCAGGCGGGACCGCGACGTGTCGGAGGTGCCGACGTACACGAACCGGCCGTTCGGCGAGATCCGCAGCGCGTCGATGGTGCTGTCCGGATCCGCGATCGCGACCGTGTCGACATAGCCGGACGCGACGTCGACGAATGCGAGGTCGACGGTGTCGTCGCCGGCACCGCCGACGACGAGGTGGCCACCGTTGGGCCGTGCGGCGATCTTGGCCACCTGCAGCGTCAGCGGCAGGCTGGCGAGTCGGCTCGCGGAGTGGGTGTCGATGGCGGACACGTAGTCGTACGTGGGCGCGGACGCCGCGACGAATGCGCGGCCACCGGTGACTGCGACCGCGAGGGGCTCGCCGCCGACCGGCACAGTGGCCTGCGCGCGCAGGGCGTAGCCGTCGAGCAACGACACACTGTTGTCGCCTGCGTTGGCGGCGACGATCGTGACGCCGTCGCGGTCGACGGCAAGGTCGCCGATCGGACCGCGGCCCACCGCGATTGCCGTGAGTAGACGCGCGCGGCTGACCGGCCGAATGTCGGCAGCATGCAGCAGCAATGAATTGGCCATAATCATCAAAACCTCCGCCGGCAATCGTGGTGCCGGCTCCGGACTTTTCGTCTCACTGCGCCGTGCGGCGCACATCCTCGTTGAGTCTAGCCATCTGAAATCGCGGTAAACGAGAAACGAACGACCCGCGCTCGAGGGCCGATGTGCCCTTCTCAGAGTGTGCTTAAGAAACTGTCAAGCGAACCTCGTCGGCGGCTCACCGGTTACCGACTCGGGCGGGTCTGCCTGCGAAACTGCGGTGCTCGGCAACCACGTCGTCGTTGCGCGGGCAACGGTGTCGTGTAACGAATTCTTAGTATCGACAAGGTGAATGAGGGGCAAATCACACGACGCCAGCGGCTAAGTTGACTCGGGTGGAGAAGGTGATCGCCCTCTTGCGCGACGCGGAGCGTGACGAGATGTGGTGCACGCATCTGCGCGGGCCGGTGGCCGAGAAAATCCTGGCGCTCGGTGTTGCCGGGCTTGCCGTGAACGTGCGCGATGACGCCGTGCGTGGCTCGTTGATGACGCTGACGACGCTGGATCCGCCCGTGGTGGCCGTCGTGAGCATGTGGGTCCAGCAGTCGTATGGCACGCAGGTGGCAGACGCAATCGCGCTGCTGTCCGAGCACTGCGACGGCGTGGCCGCGTACCTCGTCACGGAATCCGTGCCGTTGGCGCCGCCCAGCAGCGAATCAGGCCAGCGCACAACAGGTTTGGCGAACATCGCGGTGTTGCGCCGGCCGCCTCAGCTCGACCGCGAAACGTGGCTGCTGCGCTGGCAGCTTCACCACACGAGCGTCGCCATCGAGACGCAGGCGACGTTCGGCTACACGCAGAACGTCGTGTGGCGGGCGTTGACGCCGGAGGCCCCTCCCGTCGACGGGATCGTCGAGGAGCTGTTCCCGATCGAGGCGGTCAGCGATCTGCACGCCTTCTTCGGGGCTGCCGACGACGCCGATTTGGCCGACCGGATGGGCCGGATGATCGCCAGCACGTCGGCGTTCGGCGCGAACGAGAACATCGACACCGTGCCCACCAGCCGCTATGTGCTGCGCACGCCGTTCGGCCAATAGGAACGGGCCCGGTTCTCAATGAACCGGGCCCGTGTGGGATGGGCTTCTACTGGTTTTCCTTCTGGCGCTCTTCGGCAGCCTTGGCGCCGCCGCGCGCCGACTCAGCCTCTGCCTCCTTGCGGGCGGCATCACGCTGAGCGTCGGCCTTGTCCTGCTGGGCCTGCCCCTCTTCGGTGAGGTCGTCGCGGCCGGTCACGGTCCCGACAGCCTCCTTGGCCTTGCCCTTGACGCCTTCGACGACACCCTTGATGCCTTCTTCCGGTCCACTGTTCTCAGCCATGCATCCTCCTCGTTTGGCTGTACGTTCTTGGGTGACCGGCGGGGCCGGTTCTACCCGCACACACGATGCAGGTCCCGCCGTCGGGTTCTGAGTTCCCGAAGGGCAGGCATTCAAACCAGCGCGCGCAATCCCGCTTCAGCGCCAACGACTTCTACCGGATTGGCACGCTGACGGCAGGTGTGTTGTAGCCGGTGACCCTGACCCAGGTCCCTGCGGTTCCGGGCGTCGGCACGACACCGCGGATCTCGACCGTCTCGCCGGGGAACACGGTCACGTAATTGTCGTCGTATTGGATGGGCAGGATCTCGTCGCCGTCGCGCGTCGGCAAGATCTCCGCCCGCTCGAAGAACGCGATCGACGTCGTCGGGTTGTGCAGCCGGATCGCGACGCCGTCACCGCCGTCGGCGCCCACGTGCTGGGCTGACACGTCGAGCGGAACCCGCGTCATGTAGTTCAGCGCCGTCATGTCCGCCCAGCTGGCCTGGGCGAGGTCGAACGCGGAATCGTTCTCCGGCACGCCGAGGTCGTCGCGCTGCTGCGACTGCCAGTAGACGTTCTCGGCGATCACCTTGCCCGTGCTGTCCAGCAATTCACAGCGAACGAAGTAGACCGGCGAGTCGGCCGGTCCCCGCGGCAGCGTCATCGCCCTGACCGATTCGCCCGACATCACGCTGATGTCATTCGTTGTGCGGTCTGTGCGCACGCGTCCCTGGAGGTCGTAGACGCGAACCCGCACATCGAGGTTCTTCTGGTAGGTCTGGGTCTGGTTGACGACCGTGACGTTGGCTGAAGTGTGGTCGCCGGTCGCGTAGGAGTCGAACACCACCGACAGCGGCCGCAGGCCCTTCTTGGCGCCGTAGTAGGCGCCGCCGGGCCGCAGGTAGTAGTCGAACAGGTTGCCGTAGAACGACGGCCAATGACTGTTGAGCATCCAGTAGATCGTCATCTTGTGGGTGGCCCAGCCGTCGGCGGCGAAGGTCTCGAACTGGGCGCGGGTCGCTTCGTAATGCGCCAATTGTGCTTTGGCGGCGAACATTTCGGCGCTCGTCGACGGACCGTAGCGCCGGTTGACGGCACGCTGAATGTTGGCCAACGTCGCGTTGCTGGGCTGGGCTCCGGCGTGGAAGTACCACGTGTCGTTGATCGGCCACAGCTTGTCGGGCGGGATGAACTTCTTCAGGCTCGCAAACGGCGGGATGTGTTCGTTGTTGCCCTGTTCGGCCGAGGATCCCCATGTGGCGCCGTAGCGTCCGCTGAACCAGTACGTCGGCGGCCGCCAGCTGTACGGCCCGGCCATGTCGATGCCGTCCCAGGTGGGTACGCCGTTGCCGTCGCGAGCCAACGACGACACCGTGTCGACGACCGCGTTCTGCCAGTGCAGATCAGTCAGGATCTTGCGGTATTCGGCGAGGATCGGCGGGGGTGGCAGGCCGTCGCTGCCGTTGGCCCACACGAACGCGGAGGCGTGGTTGTGCAGCGTCAGAATCTGCGAGCGCAGGCTGTCCATGGCGACGCGGTGATCTTCGGCGTCCCACTGCTCCCATTTTTCCCACTGGTTGCAGCACATCCAGCCGAACATCAGCGGAATGCCTAGTTCGTCGGCCTTCTCGACCAGGTGCTCGCTGGAGAATTTGCCCTCCAGCCGCAGCATGTTGAGGCCCAGGTCTTTCGCGTAGCGCAGCACCGCGGTCTCGCGGTCGGGGTCATACCGGTAGAGAAGGTCGGGGGTGTACGCGGCGCCGCGCACCAAGAAGTTCTTGCCGTTGACTTTCAGATAGAAGTCGCCGCCGTTGTCGGAGAACCGGGTGTCGCGGTCCTGCGTCACGGTGCGGATGCCGAACCGCTGTGTGTGGGTGTCGCTGAGCTGGTTGTTGACCCGGAATTCCACCTTGAGGTCATACAGGTTGGGTTGGCCTATGGTGTAGGGCCACCACAGGTCCGGCTTGTCGACGCGCAGCTGCTCGAATTCGTCGGGCGACAGCGTCACTTCGCGGTCTTCGCCGGGGGAAAGCATGACCGTCTTGTCCACACGGATCGCACGCTTGCCGGCGCGCGTGATGATCGCGCGCAGAACACCGCGGGTCTGCTGCGTCGAGTAGTTGTGCACATTCGCGCGGATGGTCAGCTGCGCAGAGTCGGTGCGGGGCAACGGAAGTTGACTGTTGACGAGCGCAGGACCGAGCCCCACGACGCCGGTCGCTTTCAGGTAGACGGGCTTGAAGATGCCGGCGTTGCGGTCGGACACGAACGAGTTGCCGTGCAGCGCATTCTTTCCCGGCCCCTGATAACCGAGGTAGTCCCAGTTGATCCAGTCGTTCCAGCTATCGGCCAGTTCGACGCCGTCGACGTCTTGCAGCGCGCGTTCGGGGGTGACCTTCACCGCGAGCGTGTTGGGTTGTCCTGGCGCAATCCACGGCGTCACGTTCAACTGGTGTTCGACATACATGCCGACAATTTGCTTGCTGTCGGCGACGAGATGGCCGTTCAGCCACACTTCGCCGCGATAGTTGATTCCCGGGAAATCGAGCAAATAGGTTGTGCGGCCCGCGGGCGCGGTGAAAGTGGTTCTATACCACCAATCTTGCTTGTACAGATCTTGCGGCACTTTGTCCCGAAGATTTTTGCCGACGTACAGGTCGGGATAAACGCCGTTCTCGCGAAGAATTTCCAGCACAGTCGCTGGCATGTGCCGAATTCGGTACCACGCGGAGTCGCGGTAGTCGGCACGCGAGACTGCCGGGCCCGGCGGAAGGCCGCCCGCCGGCGAGAGGCTCCAGTTCTGCGCCAACTCAAGGGTTTCCGGCGGATCCGTGCTTGCGAAGACCGGGTATGCCCCCGCGCACAGCAGCAGCGACAGCGCGATGCAGATCTTCGCGACAACCTTCAGCATGGTGTTGGAACTCCTGGCGCCCCGGCACCGCGCCACCCGGCGCTCGAGTCATCATGCCGCTGCGATCCGACACAGTAACAAGCCTTGGCCGCCGCCGGTGGTCGCGGGAGGCCCTGAGCACACTGCGCGGTCAATGCATTTCCGGCAAGTGACGCCCTTGGAATAACCCTGATGTCATTTACTGACGACGGCCGATCAAGGCCTCCTTTGAAGTCGGTCCGGGGTTAACTGTTGACGACTTTCATGATTCTCACAGCGATTTCACGGGCCCTGGATTACAGTCACTTCACCCCGGAAAGCCGGAATTCATGAACCGTCCGAAGGAGCCAGAATGTCGATCAAGCGCCTCACGGCATTAGCCGCCGGCGGCGCTGCCACCGCCGCAGTGCTGGGAGCCCTCAGCGTCGCGCCGGCCAGCGCGCAAGCCGACACCTACGTCGCAATTGCCTACTCCCCGGCCACCGGCGCCTTCGGCTGGGGAAACAACGCGTCTACCCGTGCGCAGGCCGAGGACGTCGCGATGGGTTACTGCATTCAGTACGGCGGCACCGACTGTCGCATCGCCGCGTGGGCGGTGAACGGTTGCGCGGCGCTCGCCACCTCTGCCAACAGTTGGTACGGCGGTTTCGGCGGAACTCTGGCGGCTGCTGAGAGCAATGCGCTCGGCAGAAATGGCGGTGGCGCCATTCAGATTTCGAAATGCTCGACGTAAATCGCGTCGAGCGTTAGCTGGCAGCCGGTCGGGGTGCGGTGCGGAGGTGAACGTTGCCTCCGCACCGCCGCTTTTTCTCGCCGATGACGGCGCACCTCTTTTTGCGTCAGCTATTTGTCGCGACATGCCCGTGGCCAACGCGGACCGTGGGACCATCGGGCAATGGAGCCCGACGGTGATCCCGAGGCGCGCATTCGGGAGTTGGAGCGACCCTTAGCGGCGCAGGCGCGCGCATCTGAACTGGGGGCTTCGTCGGGCGCAGCGAGTTTTGAGCCCGCAGGTGGGCCGCTCATCTACGGCGGTCCGATGCCGTCGGCTCCGCGGGCGGTGAACGCGGGTGCGTGGTGGCTGGTGGCGGTAGTGCTTGTCATCGGTTTGGTAGCGCTGGCGGCGGGTGTGGCCGGCTTCGGCGCACATGTGTTGTCCAATGGGCGCCCGACCGCCAGCCCACCGACCTCGCGCCCGAGCGTCCCGACGAGTGAGCCGCGGGCGTCGACCGGCTTCGCTCCCGCACCGACGGCGGCTTCGCCGGTTCCGCCGCCCGGCAGCAATGTGAGCGTGGCCGGAAGCAATGTCACCAAGACAATCGAGTGCAACGACAGCCTCGTCAGCGTCAGCGGATTTTCGAACACCGTCGTGATTCGGGGCCACTGCGGGCAAGTGACGGTTTCAGGGGTGCAGAACGTCGTCACCGTCGACGGCGTCGAGACCATCAGTGCGTCTGGCTTCGGCAACAAGGTCACGTATCACTCGGGATCTCCGCGAATTGACAGAAGCGGCGAGGGAAATGTCGTAGAACGGGGTTGACGATTCAGGTCACCGGCTCTCGGGTAAACCCATGAATCGCGCCAGGAGGAGGAGATGGCGATGGAAGTCAAGAAATTCGTCGCTAAAGCAATCGTTGTCGGCAGTCTCGGCCTGCCGGCCGCCGCCCTCGGGATGGGCGTGGCAAACGCAGACACGCGCCCGTCCGTGCCGACGCCGCCGCACATTCCTGTAGCGGCGGACACGATGACGCACGGCAACCGGGTCGCGCCGAACACCATCGCCAAACGATTCACATCACCGGGGACACCGCTTTCGGCTCGGGTGCAGCGGACGACGGTGAACGTGAACTCGGGGGCACCGACGACGACGGCTAACCCGTTCGGCTCCCTGGGAGGCCGGTCCGATGCCGCGGCGACGGGGCTCAACCGGCATGGGTGGGCCGACGCACGTTCGGCCGGGACATTCGGGCTGGGCCGGTTGCTCGGGTCTCTCGGTGGGTTGATGCGCTGAAAGCCCTAGGGCGACAACGTTGTTGTGGCTGCCTTTGCTCTTGTCAGCCCGCGTCTGGCGATGAGCGAGGCCTGGCTCAATCAACTGCGGGCTGGGCGGTTTTGGCGATTCTGGTCTGATTTCCACCCGCGCGTTTAGCGTCATACATGGCGGCGTCTGCGGCCGCGATCAAGGCCTCGACGAACTGGCGGTTGCCGCCGTCGGTCAGCTGTTCCAGTGATGCGCTGGCACAGCCGATGCTTGCCGTGACCGGGTGCGGACTGATGGCGATCGCATGCCGGAGCTGTTCGAGCGCTTCGAGGAACTCGCCGGCGGTGAGGGTGTCGGCGATGAGGAATTCTTCACCACCGACGCGCCCGATCGCCGCAGTCGCCCGACAGTTTGCGCGCAACGCATTGCCGACTTCGATCAAGGCTGCGTCGCCGGCGGCGTGGCCTTGGCTGTCGTTGAGCTGCTTGAAGTTGTCGAGGTCGATCATGCCACTGCCAAGAATCCGGAGTCGCCGTGCTGAGCGAGCAGAGTTTGCACCGCGGCGTGGAAGGCCCGCCGCGTCAAAAGGCCCGTCAATCCGTCGCGGCTGGAGCGGTGCAGGTCGACGCTGAGCGCATGCACCATCGACTGCACCGCAAAAGGTATGACCGTGTTCAGCATCAGAATCAGCGCCAAAGCGCAGCCGGCCAGTAAGGCTCCGGAGCGGTGCGCTACCTGGTCGAGGAGCAGCAGGGCGGTGAGCGTCGCGATCACGAAGTTGAGAACCATGTAGGGAGCGGTGTGGAAGAACGCGATGTAGCCGGCCAGTAAGGCGAACGCGCTACACCCCAGCACACCGGCCCAAGGCTCGGCCTGCACGAGACACGAAACCGCGATACCGACCTCGGCGACCAGGACGAAGAAGATGGATTGCCGACAGGTGGGCCAGCGCCACAACCACAACAGCGCCAGCACTGCGCATGTCACGACGATGATCACTGAGCAGGCACGTGCCGGCCAGAAATCACCAGGTGCCGCGGAGCTGTAGCAGGCTGCGGCCGGCAGCACAGCCAGCGACGCTATCGTCGCCGCCATCATCGTTCGCCATAACCGGTCCATGCCGCGCGAACTGACATAGCCACTGAGCCAGTCGTAGTGGTCGCTCTGCTGCCACCACCGCACCACCCAACTGCTCATGATCCAACCCGCCCGCGGACGTCGGAGCACCACCATCGCCATCGGCACTCTGCCGGGCGGATGGTACGACATCGGTGTTAACGGGGTGCTACGGCCTTTTGAGAAAGTTCATTGGTGTCCCGGCCTGCGTCGTGCCTCCAGTCGGACTCGAACCGACACTGGGCGGGTCCAAAAAAAGGACCAGCCGCTTCCGGCGACCAAGCGAACGGTTGATTTCCGTCGACGGCGGGGTACGCGAAGCCTCAACCTCTCATGGGACAACGCTTACAACGGCGAGGTTCTGTCTTCTACTGGGATGCGCCAGTCCGATGATGCGATCGTTCGTGGATCGAGAGCGACGCTATCCGTGGATAGAGGATCGCTGGGCCGAGCCATCGCGCAAGGAAGCGGCGCAGTTCGATTCCTTCCCGCGGGGGCAGCCCGGGATCGGTCAGCATGGATTGCACTGTGCGCAAGGTCATTTCGGCAAGGTCACGCAGCGCGGTTGTGTCGAAACCGTGCAGTCGCCAGTCGACATCGAAGCGGTGAAAGACCGACAGGCAGAAGCTGATCGCTGTGTCGGACGTCAGCGAGGTGACGGCTTCGCCCTCCCGGCGCCGGGTCAGCAGATTCTCCAGCTGTGGATCGCCGGCGAGGTTCTCGATTCCGAACGACACACTTTCGACGATGGCAGTGACCGGGTCGTTGAGTCCGCTGACGTGGTCGACAACTTGGTCGATGAACCCGTTGACCGCACGCATCGAGCTTGCAATCAGTAGCGCGTCAGCATTCGGGAAATAGCGGTACACCGTCTGGCGAGTGACACCGAGCTTGCGGGCGACGTCGGCAAGGCGCATCGCCGATCCGCGTTCGGCGACCACTTCGTCCACCGCATCCAGAATTCGGGCGATCGCCTCCTCGTCCGAGGCCGGTGTGGACCCCGCCCAGCCGCGACTACGCATCCGCCGTCACAAGCATTTCGACGTCGAACTCGATGGGAAGTGTTGTCGGGCCGGTCATTCCCAACACAGATTTCCACGGGGCCGCACCCACGCGATGAGGTGCACGGAGACGTCGTGTCAAGATTACAAGTGCTTCCGCCAATTCCCGGCGCGCCAGATTCGCCCCTAGGCAGTAGTGAGCGCCGCCGCCGAAGGTCAGAATCGGGGGTACGTCCTTGCGCGCGATGTCGAAGCGGTCAGCGTCGTCATAGATCGCCGGATCTCGGTTGGCTGCAAAGGTGTTTGCGAGCACGAACGTACCGACCGGGAACATGTAGCCACCGAACTCAGCATCCTCGACGGCGACCCGCGGCACGATACAGGCTGCCGGCGAGTGGCGCATGCTCTCCTCCACCGCCTGCATCGCGAGTTCTGGATGGTCGCGCAGCTTCGCCCATTGGTCTGGATGCTCGCAGAGCACCTGCACCGACGCCGCCAGTTGGTTTCGCGTGGTGTCCGTTCCCGCCATCAAGAAGCCGGCCACCAGCATGCGGAGTTCATCGAGACTCAGCCGATCGCCGTCGCTTTCGGCGCGGATGAGTTCGGAGAGCAGATCATCGGTGAGGTTGTTTCGACGGGCGGCGACCATGTCGTCGACGTAGGCGTCGAGTTCACTCCATGCGCGCATGATCGCAGCTTCATCGAAGGTGGCATCCGGCTGGAAGTTGAGAGCTTTGAAGATCTCCTCAGTCCAATCCGCGAACAGCTGCCAATCCTCGCGAGGCGCGCCGATCAGCGCGCACATGATCGGAGTCGGGTAGCGACGCGCGATGTCGGTCACGACATCGCAGCGTCCGGCGTCGATCACCCGATCGATCAGCCCATTCACCACCTCGTGGATCGTGTCGGTGAGGCGGGACGTCGCGCGGGGAGTGAATGCCTTGGAAACCAATTTGCGTAACCGGACATGCGGTGCGCCGTCAAGGCCCAGGAGGCTGCTCGCCATCTTGTCGTACAACGGGCCTGACGTAATGCCCTGCGCCGCCAGAGTGATACCGGGCGGGAGTCGAAACCTATTGTCGCGCAGGATATCCCGAGCCAACTCGTAGGACAGGATTTCCGGGCCGAGGGGGCCAATGGCAATGGGCGCGCGCGATTGCGCACTTCGCAGATCATCGAGCAGATCTCTCGGTGTGGCGGTGAGGCTGTAGTTGATCCTGGGGAGGCCAGCTTCGAAGACGCTGGGGGCGGCGCTGTGCGCGTTCATCGACGTCTCAACTTCCGTTGGGGCCCGACAGGCTCGGGTACGGACATATCTCTTAGGAATGTATGACCAGAGCCTTCGAGTGTCAATGACGTTCGGTATATCTGCTGTTCAACGGGCGACGATCGCTGAATAGCTCATACATCTAGCGCCGTAACGTCCACACCAGGAAGCCTCAGCGTGATGTGCTTCCCTTCGGTCAGCGCGATAGCCGGGGGTTGGCTGCTGGACCACGTGGCATGACGCTGGGGTGTGGACGCCGTGTGGACTCGGCGTCCCGCCGGGGCCGTGCTTCCACGCCCCTCATCGCCGCTTAGTCCTTGCCTCACCGGCAGATTTGCTTGGTGCCCCCAGTCGGACTCGAACCGACACTGGGCGGATTTCAAGAACGGACGGCGGGCTGTCGTGACCGCGACGTTTACAACCCGTGTTCACACCAATTGCGCTGATAAATCGCATGTTTCGACCTTCGCGGCTACGTTGAACTGCACTGCCCTGTCAGGGTTAGCCCTCTCAGGGTTGCGTAAGGAATGCGTAACCGAAGAACCGCCCGCAGCAAAGTCGAACGTACGGGCGAAGGCGAGACAATTTGTACGGAGGGTTGAGATGGACAGGATGACGGAGTGCGGCGGGGCGCTGGACTACGCGGATGAGTTCGAACGCGCCTACGACGACCTCATGGTCGCGTGGCTAATCGAGCACCCCGAGGCGCTAGAAGACGCCGATGCGATCCGCCGCGCCGCACTCGCCGGGATTGCAGCCGGGATTGCGGAGCTAGCCGACGCCTGACAGCACCGCGCGCGGGCTGAGCGCATGCGCCCAATTAACGGGCCAAGGCGGTGCGGTACGACACGCCCACCCATCCGCGCAGTCGAGATGTCGGCGCTTGCAGGGACGATGAAGAAATGCGCGAAACCGGCGATGCAGTCGAAGAGCTATCCGAAGAGCAGGTAGCGGCGAAGTGGTTGGAGATGGCACCGCTGATCGACCGGATGACCGAACGGATTCAAGACCCTGACGACTTCCCCGTCAGCGCCGGCTCGTCCCTGTCGGGCGATGATGCTAAGAGCAACCCGTATTGCGTCTCACACGCCGCTCGTTTGTGCCTCGTCAGCGGAGTCGACCATTTGCACGCCGCGAAGTCGCTTGTTCTCGATTTGCAGCTGTTGCACGCCTCAGCGGTCTACAGCCTTTTGCGCGGATCGTTGGAGAATCTCGCGGCGGCGTTCTGGATCCTTCACCCAACGCTGCGAAACGATCGAATCGAGCACACTCTTCGTTGGCATGCGCGGAATTTCCACGAACAGCTGATCGCCTTGGAACCGCTTGGGCTGGCCGACGAATCGACGCGCAACGCGAAGCTCGCCAAACTCGATGCGGTCGCCACGCCGCGCGGAATCTCGACAACAGATGTCCACAACGGTTACCGCAGCAGCATAGTGGTGAAGTATGCCGAGAAGCACTCACCGAGCGCCGATCCGTTGTTGCCGTGGCAGATTTGCTCAGGGTTCGCCCATGGAAGGCCCTGGGCCATTCTTGGGATGTCCGAGCAAGAGGCTTATGAGACATCGGACCCCGGCATGTTCATCATGAAGCTCACGAGCGACCTGAGCCGGGTGCTGTATCCGACGATCACGGGCTTTCATCTCATGACTGATGTCGTGAAGCTCTTGCAGCAGCGGTCTTGGCCCATCTAGTCGTCTAACCTCAACTGCACCAGATGTCACACCAGAACGCCTATACAACACAGCTTAGCGGTTTCTCAGCATTTGCATCGGCGTGGCGCGCCGGTATTCGTCGGTGTTTGGTGGAACCTTGGACGCACAGGGGTGTCGATCCGCGATGCCCAACGACGGAGACCGTGATTTCGGATGGACATCGGTAGAGCGCCGATGACGCGCACGCGCGTCGATGAGAAGGGCAACGTGACGACGGCAGAAATCCACGCCGACGATCACGGGAATGGGAAGCTCTACCTCAAGGTGGACGCCGACATCGAGGTTGGTGACGTCGTTCAGTACCAACTTCCGAACGGCAAGCCGCGCACAATGAAGATCGTCAAGCATGACGTGATGCAGGCACCGGGCGGCATGCGCATGACCTCAAACCTCGATCACACGGTATGCGAGTACGAGGTTGTCAGCGCAAAACCCTTGCGCCAGCCGAAGCGCGTCAACATTCCTGGGATGCACGACTCAATCTCTGAGGCAAGCGGCGGACAGTTCTCGGACGGGCACTATGACGACGCGGTGTTCAACGCGTTCAAGGCCGTTGAGGACCGCGTGAAATCACTCACGGGCAGCGAACTGAGTGGCAAGCCTTTGATGGCATCAATTTTCAGCGAGCAGAATCCCAAACTCGACATCACGTCGCTACGCTCACAAGGCCAGCAGAAGCAGGACGAGGCAGAGGGCTTCAAGTTCCTTTTCATGGGTGCTTCTTTGGGCTTGCGGAATCCGCGCGGTCACGGTGGCAACCTGGAGACCGACGAGCAGGAGGCGATGGAGATGCTGGCGTTTGCGAGTCTCCTGATGCGCGCCTTAGATCGTGCCGAGTTGCGACACGCCGGTCAGGAATAGCGGCGCATACGTGGTGACCTGAAATCGCCAGTACCACCTGGCTTGGCGAGTTACGGGCGACCTGGGTTGAAGTAGTCTCACGCGTCTTGAGTGTTAGGAACCAATGATGTTTGACGCTCACGTGATCGAAGTTGCGATCTCCACACCAAGCGATACCGACGAACAAGTCGAGGCGATCCGGAAAAGCCCTCGTGCCCTTAACATTTCACGGCGTAAGCGCGGCGCCGTTGTGGTTCTTTCATATCACTGGAAAAGCGATG